>NZ_MWPY01000030.1:0-618272 GCF_002148625.1 Enterobacter sp. J49 | reverse complement strand
TGAGACTTTAAGTCTCCTGAAGGAACGTTGAAGACTACGACGTTGATAGGTCGGGTGTGTAAGCGCAGCGATGCGTTGAGCTAACCGATACTAATGAACCGTGAGGCTTAACCTTACAACGCCGAAGGTGTTTTGGCGGTGAGAGAGATTTTCAGCTGATACAGATAACAGAATTTGCCTGGCGGCTTTAGCGCGGTGGTCCCACCTGACCCCATGCCGAACTCAGAAGTGAAACGCCGTAGCGCCGATGGTAGTGTGGGGTCTCCCCATGTGAGAGTAGGGAACTGCCAGGCATCAAATTACGTAGTAAGCCGGTGCATAAATCCGGTGGTTACAGCAGTCTTCGGTGGAGCGGTAGTTCAGTCGGTTAGAATACCTGCCTGTCACGCAGGGGGTCGCGGGTTCGAGTCCCGTCCGTTCCGCCACTTATTAAAAGCCCTGAGTTAACGCTCAGGGCTTTTTTCATATCTGTCGTATCATTATTGCCAAATCAGCAAAAATCCTCTGCGTTAAACGCTCTTTTTCTGCATAACGGCAGCAGCGATAATCCTCCTCAGTTAACAATCATTATGAATAACGAGGATTACATGACTATCCCTGCACTGGGTCTGGGCACTTTCCGCCTGAAAGACGACGTTGTTATCGCATCTGTTAAAACTGCACTTGAGCTTGGCTATCGCGCAATTGATACGGCGCAGATTTATGATAACGAAGCTGCCGTTGGTCAGGCTATCGAAGAGAGCGGCGTAGCGCGCAGCGAGCTTTTCATCACCACCAAAATCTGGACTGAAAACCTCAGCAAAGACAAATTGATCCCCAGCCTGAAAGAGAGCCTGGAAAAACTGCGTACCGACTATGTGGATCTGACGTTGATCCACTGGCCATCACCGAACGATGCCGTGTCAGTCGAGGAGTTCATGCAGGCATTGCTTGAAGCGAAAGAGCAGGGCTTAACGCGTGAAATAGGTATTTCTAATTTCACCATCCCGCTGATGGAAAAAGCCATTGCCGCCGTGGGGTCAGAAAACATTGCAACCAATCAGATTGAACTCTCTCCCTACCTGCAAAACTGCAAAGTAGTGGACTGGGCAAAACAGCACGGCATCCACATCACCTCATATATGACCCTGGCCTACGGTAAAGCACTGAAAGATGACGTTATTAATCGTATCGCAGAAAAACATAGCGCAACGGCTGCACAGGTGATTCTGGCATGGGCGATGGGTGAAGGTTACGCCGTGATCCCCTCTTCAACCCGACGTGAAAACCTGGCCAGCAACCTGTTAGCGAGGGATCTCCAGCTGGACGACGAAGACAAAAAAGCGATCGCTGCCCTGGAATGCAACGATCGTCTGGTCAGCCCTGAAGGTCTGGCACCTGACTGGGATTAATATTGACCCTTTCCTCTGTAGCCTAAACCCTCACACAGCTCCCCCGGGAGCTGTTTTTATATGTTCGCTCAGGAAATCGATAAAGGCGCGTATGCGCGTACTTACCGCTCTGTCACTGTAATAAACTGCACTAAAAGGCATCTCCACAGGCAGACGTTTATCTGCCATCAGCTCTACAAGCTCACCGCGTGCAATTTCTTTATCAATCATATAGTCCGACAAACAGGCGATCCCATTCCCTTCGAGGCAAAGCTGCTTCAGCGTTTCTCCACTGTTGGACGATAACCCACTGGTGATTTCATGCAGTTGACCATCATGACAGGCCACAGGCCAGGTGTTCAGCGATACGGGTTCCGTGAAGCCCAGGCACAGGTGCTGCTTCAGCTCTTCAACCGTCTCTGGTTTGCCATGCTCTGCGATGTATTGCGGTGACGCGACTATCTTGCGGTAGCTGGCAAAAAGAGGGCGGGCCCGCAAGCTCGAGTCGGTCAGGGTGCCGGCCCGGATCGCCACATCCACTTTTCGCTCAATGAGATTGATAAACGTCTCTGAGGAAACTAACGAGAGCGTCATCTCCGGATAGCGTTCGCGGAAAGGCTTGATCAGCGGCATCAGAAAATGAAGAACAACCGGTGTTGCCGCATCAATACGCAGCAATCCGCGCGGCGTACTACGGGTTTCCATAATCTCTGTTTCTGCCGCCGCCATCTCCTGCAGGACGGACTGCACACGGCGGAAATAACGCTCGCCTTCCTCCGTCAGGCTTAGCTGACGCGTCGTTCGGTTGAGAAGACTGACGCCGAGCTTCATCTCCAGTTTTTTCACCGAGCGGCTGATGGCTGAATTAGCCTGCCCCAACTGCTCGGCCGCACGGCTAAAACTGCCGCTTTCGACGACGGCGACAAAAATTGTCAGCTCTTCCGACGTTGCTTTCATTGTTGCACCACCTGCAAAATTCTATTGATATTTTGACCATTTTTGTTATTTAAGCACTGGCGCATACTGCCTGTCATCTTAATCCTGATGATATGGAGTTATTTATGCCACTGGCGCTACTTGCCCTGACGATCAGTGCCTTTGCAATTGGCACGACCGAATTTGTTATCGTAGGACTGGTGCCTACGATAGCTAACCAGCTTTCAATCTCGCTGCCCTCTGCCGGCCTGTTGGTTTCTATCTATGCGCTCGGAGTTGCCATCGGCGCCCCCGTCCTGACCGCATTGACGGGACGTTTCCCGCGTAAGCAGCTGTTGGTTGCGCTGATGGTGTTATTCACCGCTGGCAATATTCTGGCCTGGCAGGCGCCGGACTACACCACGCTGGTGATTGCCCGGCTGCTGACCGGTCTCGCTCACGGTGTGTTCTTCTCCATTGGTTCAACTATTGCAACCAGCCTGGTACCAAAAGAGAAAGCAGCATCCGCCATCGCGATTATGTTCGGTGGTCTGACTGTAGCTCTTGTCACCGGTGTACCGTTAGGAACGTTTATTGGACAGCACTTTGGCTGGCGCGAAACCTTCCTTGCCGTCTCTTTACTGGGGGTGATTGCCCTGGTTGCCAGCTTGCTATTGGTACCGTCGACAATTGCAGGACGTGCGAGTGCCAGCCTGAGCGATCAGCTCAAGGTACTCACGCATCCGCGTTTGCTGATCATCTACGCCGTCACAGCGCTCGGCTATGGGGGGGTATTCACGGCTTTCACCTTCCTGGCTCCGATGATGCAGGACCTGGCAGGCTTCTCACCCAGTGCAGTGAGCTGGATTTTGCTGGGGTATGGTATCTCCGTCGCCATCGGTAATATCTGGGGAGGGAAGCTTGCGGACAAACATGGTGCAGTGCCGGCCCTGAAGTTTATCTTCGTAGCACTGGTTGTTCTGCTGATGATTTTCCAGTTCACGGCATCGATGCAATACGCCGCGCTGATAACGGTACTGTTGATGGGGATCTTCGCCTTTGGTAACGTGCCAGGCCTGCAGGTTTACGTGGTACAAAAAGCCGAACTTTATACACCCAACGCGGTAGATGTCGCATCGGGCCTGAATATTGCCGCGTTCAATATTGGGATTGCGCTGGGTTCCATCATTGGTGGGCAAACCGTTGAACATTTCGGATTAACCCAAACGCCATGGATTGGTGCGGTGATTGTTCTGGTCGCTTTCCTGCTGATTAGCCTGAGTGGGCGCCTTGATAAACCCGCTCGTGTAGTGCTGGGATAACATCAGTAAGTGCTTGCTTACAAAACTGGAAAGCGGTTTATCTGAAATTGCGTTGAAAGTGTAACCTAAAGTCCCTATAACATTAGAACCAGTCCGTTTTCCGGGCTGGTTCATGTTACAGAGGCCGTTTCCAAAAGTGCGAAAAAATACCTATGCCATGCGTTATGTTGCCGGAATGCCCGCGGAGAGGATCTTGCCTCCGGGGTCGTTTGCGAGCATAAGTCAGGCATTACCTGCCGGGACACCCTTAAGCAGCGATGAAAAAATCCGGGTGCTGGTGTGGAACATCTTTAAACAACAGCGCGCTGAGTGGTTATCGGTACTCAAGAATTTTGGGAAAGACGCCCATCTGGTGCTGTTGCAGGAGGCGCAAACCACCCCCGAGCTGGTAAGGTTTGCTACGACTCACTACCTTGCTGCTGACCAGGTTCCCGCGTTTGTCTTGCCGCAACATCCTTCTGGCGTGATGACTCTCTCTTCGGCTCATCCGGTCTATTGCTGCCCGCTGCGCGAACGCGAGCCGATTCTGCGTCTGGCGAAATCGGCGCTGGTAACGGTCTACCCGCTGCCGGACACGCGCATGCTGATGGTTGTGAATATCCACGCGGTCAACTTCAGCCTGGGCGTGGATGTGTATAGTAAGCAGTTAATTCCGATCGGTGACCAGATCGCCCATCACAGCGGGCCCATCATTATGGCCGGGGATTTTAATGCCTGGAGCCGTCCGCGCATGAATGCGCTGTATCGCTTTGCTCGCGAAATGTCGCTGCGTGAAGTTCGTTTTAGCGATGACCAGCGCAAGAAAGCGTTTGGTCGTCCTCTCGATTTTGTCTTCTATCGTGGTCTGAACGTTCACGACGCCTCTGTTCTGGTGACGCGTGCCTCCGATCACAATCCTCTACTCGTTGAATTCAGTCCCGGCAAACCTGATAAATAATGGTATGTCAGGTCTGCCGTGGGGCAGGCCATTCGGGTGCTGCCCTTTATTTTAAACAACAAAAGGACAGTACGATGACAACAACACACTCCCATCATGACAACGTAGAAAAACAGTTTGGCTCCCAGGCAAATGCTTATCTGAGCAGTGCCGTGCACGCGTCTGGCCGTGATCTGGTCCGTCTCGGTGAACGCCTGGCGGCAGTGCCGCACGCGCACGTCCTGGACTTAGGCTGTGGTGCCGGGCATGCCAGCTTCACGGCAGCACAGCAGGTGGCGCAGGTCACGGCCTATGATTTATCCAGTCAGATGCTGGAGGTGGTTGCAGAGGCCGCAAAAGCCAAAGGGCTGAACAACATCGCAACGCGTCAGGGCTATGCCGAATCCTTACCCTTTGAAGATGCCTCATTTGAAGTTGTTATCAGCCGTTATTCTGCCCATCACTGGCATGATGTCGGCCAGGCATTACGTGAAGTTAAACGCGTTCTGAAGCCGGGCGGGGTCTTTATCATTATGGATGTGATGTCGCCGGGACATCCGGTGCGTAATATCTGGCTGCAAACGGTTGAAGCGCTGCGCGACACCTCGCATGTGCAAAACTACTCCAGCGGGGAGTGGTTAGCGCTGATTACTGAAGCGGGGCTGATCACACGTGCATTGATAACGGACCGCTTGCCGCTGGAGTTCAGCTCGTGGATTGCCCGTATGCGCACGCCGGAAGCGTTAAGCCAGGCCATTCGGTTGTATCAGGATAGTGCGTCAGCGGAAGTGAAGGCGTACTTTGAATTGCAGGATGATGGATCATTTACCAGCGATACCATCATGGCTGAAGCGCAAAAAGCAGCGTAAAGAAAAAAGGCACCGAGGGGAATCGGTGCCTTTTTATCGTTAGGTCGTGTCATCAGGAGTCTGGCGTGGCGCTGTTTTTCACAAACAACGTCAGCTGGTCGCCTGGTTTCAGATTGTCAGTATCATTGTTCCAGCGCATCACATCCTTGATATTTACGCCGTGTCGTTTTGCGATACTGGACAGTGAATCACCTTTACGCACACGATAGGTAATGCTATCGCTGTTGCTGGCGAGACGCTGTGCACTGTTACCTGCACCCACCGTCAGAGTCTGACCCACTTTCAGGCCTGAGCTGCGCAGATTATTCCACTGCTGCAGATCGTTTGCCGTCACGCCAAGACGTGAGGCAATGCCCGAAAGCGTATCACCTGACCGAACCTTATAGCTGCGGCTGTTCACGGATGATGCATCCGCGATCAGTGTTGACTGAACAGCGGCAATTTCACCCGATGCTAAAGACTCACGTAACTGCTCAGCATGTTTCTGCGGAACCATTACATACTGCGGACCACTGGCCCCCAGCGTTGAGCCTTTAACGCCAGCATTAAAGGTTTTCAGTTTACTTACCGACATACCCGTCATATCAGCAACCTGTTGAATATCAACCGGATTGCTGAGGCGAACACGCGCCAGTGCACGACTTTCGTCTGGTGTTGGCAGTTGTACACCGTAACGCTTGCTGTTCTTGAGAATATCGCTCAATGCCAGCATTTTCGGTACGTAAATCTTCGTTTCCTGTGGCAGTGAGAGCGACCAAAAATCGGTGGATTTACCCCGTGCTTTATTCGCTTTCATTGCCTTCAGTACACGACCTTCGCCACTGTTATACGCTGCGACCGTTAACAGCCAGTCGCCGTCGAACATCTTATTAAGACGTTCCATCATGTCGAGAGCGGCTGTCGTTGAAGCGACAACATCACGACGCGCATCATAGTTGCGGGTCTGTTTCAAACCATAGTTTCGCCCGGTGCTCGGAATGATCTGCCAAATGCCTGCGGCATTGGCGCCAGACGTCGCGTGTGGGTCAAAAGCGCTCTCCACTATGGGTAGGAGTACCAGCTCCATCGGCATGTTACGTTTCTTAACTTGCCCGGCTATCCAGTACATATACGGCTCTGCCCGTAAAGTTACATCGTGGAGATAGCTCTTATTTCTTAAATACTTTTGCTTCTGTTCGCGAATCCGGTTGTTTTCCGGAATTCCCATCTTTAGCTCGTCGCCAATAGAGGTCCACAAGTCTTCATCCTGTGCGAAAGACGTCCCATCGTCCATCCATCGCGCTGAACTTGTAAACTTCCCTGCTTCCCCTTGACCAGCTGCAGAAAGGCTCTGTGCGTGCTGTTGTACGTTGCTGCCGTTCTGCGACTGGCAACCTACAAGCAGGACAGAGGCGAGAAATATCGCTTTTGCCTTCATGTGTGTGTCAATAGTTGCTTAAAAGACGAGCGATGATAACGGCGAAATTTTGAAAAGGCAACCCGCAATTATCTGAAGTTATCTTTCTTTGACCTTAACCATGCAAATCGTTGTTCTGGTTGTGACAAATTTGTTTCTTTGTTAATTTCATCAATTAAATCAATATCATCTGTTCGTAAAAATAAATTAGTTTTACGCTCATTTTTCAGAATTACGGGGAGTGTTTTTTGGTTTTTTGCACGTAACTCCTTCACTTTGTGATAATAATCTTGAATCGCCCGATCCTCTGGCAAGATGCTCGCCGCAAACTTCATATTTCCTAATGTATACTCATGTGCGCAACAAATAAGGGTATCGTCAGGTAATGCGCTAATCTTCTGTAATGACTGGTACATCTGGGATGGGGTGCCCTCAAAAAGCCTTCCGCAGCCTCCGGAGAACAGCGTGTCGCCGCAAAAAAGATAAGGTTTACTGTAGAAACAAAGATGTCCCAAAGTGTGACCTGGTGTAGCAAATACAGAAAACTCCCACTCGCGTATGAGGATATTTTCACCTTCTTCGACTACCTGCGTTGTTCCCTTATCTTGTGTCTCTGCCGGTCCGTAAACCACCAGATGCGGGAATTGGGCACGAAGGTCAGCAACGCCGCCGGTGTGGTCGTTATGATGATGGGTCAGAAGGATGGCCTCTGGTTGCCAGCCGTTCTCTTTTATCGCGTCTGATACGGGAGCCGATTCTCCAGGATCGACAATGACGCACCGACGCTCGTCATCGACTAAAACCCAGATGTAATTGTCCTGAAAGGCGGGAATACTGATAAGATTCATAAATTACCTCTTATAGCGTGGTGGGTGTGTTGATGAAACCGGCAAGGATACCTCAGATTGTCCCGGCACCTGAACGTTGGGCCGAATTGCCCTGGGGTGAATACTATCGCGAGAACCTGGAACAGCAGCTTAAACCCTGGCTCGCGAAAATGTATGGTTTTCACTTGCTTAAGATTGGCAATCTCAGCGCGGAAATCAATACCGAAAGCTGCGCTATCTCACATCAGGTTAATGTCTCTCTTGGCGCATCACCGGTTCAGGTGAAAGCGGATCCTTTGCATCTGCCGTTTGCGGAAAAGTCCGTTGATGCCTGCCTGCTGGCACACACGTTGCCCTGGTGCAGCGATCCTCATCGCCTGCTGCGCGAGGCCGACCGCGTCCTGATTGATGATGGCTGGCTGATACTCAGCGGGTTCAATCCGCTGAGTCTGATGGGGCTGCGCAAGCTGGTTCCGGTGCTTCGCCGGACACCGCCGTATAACAGCAGGATGTTCACGATGATGCGCCAGCTTGACTGGCTTTCACTGCTGAATTTTGAGGTGCTCTGCTCGGGCGGTTTTCAGGTACTTCCCTGGGCGCGGCAGGGGGGCGTTGTTCTGAGCACCCATCTGCCGGCATTAGGCTGCATGCAGTTTATTGTCGCGCGTAAGCGGACCATCCCCCTTACGCTTAATCCGATGAAGCAGAGTAAATCGAAATCGCCCATTCGCCAGACCGTGGGCGCCACGCGACAGTACAGAAAACCCTGATCAGGATTCGGGCTGATAGCCTGTGTCTTCATGAGCGGGGTTGGATGCCGCTGCCCGTGCCAGTTCGTCACATCGTTCGTTTTCGGGGTGGCCTGCGTGACCTTTAACCCATTCCCATTTAATCTCGTGCTGGCCCAGCGCAGCATCAAGACGTTTCCAGAGATCGACGTTTTTGACCGGCTTTTTATCTGCCGTTTTCCAGCCGCGTTTTTTCCAGTTGTGGATCCACTGGGTGATCCCCTGGCGTACGTACTGACTGTCAGTGCTCAACACCACATCGCAGTGTTCTTTTAGCGCTTCCAGCGCCACAATGGCGGCCATCAACTCCATGCGGTTGTTGGTGGTCAGAAAATAGCCTTCGCTAAAAGTTTTTTCATGCTCGCGATAGCGCATAATCGCGCCATAACCGCCAGGCCCTGGGTTGCCGAGGCAAGATCCATCGGTGAAAATTTCTACCTGTTTACGCATCTCTGGTAGACTTCCTGTATTTGAAACGTTCAGTTAAACGATAAGTCTGACATAAATGACCGCTATGAGCACTGCAATTACTCGCCAGATTGTCCTCGATACCGAAACCACCGGTATGAACCAGATCGGCGCGCACTACGAAGGGCACAAGATCATCGAGATCGGTGCTGTTGAAGTGGTGAACCGTCGTCTTACGGGGAACAACTTCCATGTCTACCTCAAACCCGACCGGCTGGTGGACCCAGAAGCGTTCGGCGTGCACGGTATCGCCGATGAGTTCTTGCTGGATAAACCGACCTTCGCGGAAGTGGCAGACGAATTTCTGGAATATATCAAAGGCGCCGAGCTTATCATTCACAACGCGTCGTTCGATATCGGCTTTATGGACTATGAGTTCAGTAAGCTCCATCGTGATATTCCGAAAACGAACACGTTCTGTAAGGTGACCGATAGCCTGGCGCTGGCGAGGAAAATGTTTCCTGGCAAGCGTAACAGCCTGGATGCGCTCTGTTCTCGCTATGAAATAGATAACACCAAGCGAACGTTGCACGGCGCATTGCTCGATGCCCAGATCCTGGCGGATGTCTACCTGGCGATGACCGGTGGTCAGACATCCATGAAGTTCAGCATGGAAAATGAATCGCAGCAGACGCAGGGGGAAGCGGGGATTCAACGCGTTGTTCGCCAGGCCAGTCGTTTGCGGGTGGTTTTAGCCAGTGATGAAGAGTTACTTAACCATGAATCCCGTCTTGATTTAGTGCAGAAGAAAGGCGGAAGCTGCATGTGGCGGGCCTGAAAAAGGGCCGGAATGCCTGTAAAATCATCGTTTGGGTGAATTTTGCAGCAAACGATTCAAAACGTGAGAAAAAGCGTTGACGAGTCCGGAGGCAAACCGTAATATGCGCCTCGTTCCCCCAGCGGGAACAGTGGAGCGGTAGTTCAGTCGGTTAGAATACCTGCCTGTCACGCAGGGGGTCGCGGGTTCGAGTCCCGTCCGTTCCGCCACTATTCAGAAGGCCTGAATCAGAAATGATTCAGGCCTTCGTTGTTTCTGCGTCTGCAAATCTTCTTTATCCGCCCCCTGTCTTTATTAACAAAAAGTTAATATCTGTGGTGCAATTAATTAACATTTGAGCAATGATAGTGCATAATTTGCACCGTATTTGTGCATTTTGCCACCGATTGTCATTATGGCAGCGGAGCAGATGTGTAATTTTGTAAAAAATAATTCACAGAAAATCATTCGCTTATCTCCATCCCTTCAGAAAGTTCATGAACCAATGCTTTATTGGTTCGTTTATTGCTTAATCATTAGCACGGTAAGTAGCACGTCATATCAATAACTTATCGTTAATAAAAATAAAGTAATGATGATAGCGAGCGAACCAATATGGAAAAACCGTCACGGTTTCTGGCCAATTCCAGCACCGCGCTTGAGCAGCTGCGCGGACTGATCAACCAGCATGAGTCAACACCAGGCACTCCGCTGCCCACTGAACGTGAGCTGTCGGAGACTCTCGGCGTGGGACGACGTGAAGTACGTCGTGCGCTGGATGTGCTGGAAGAGGAGGGGCGGATCTGGCGTAAACAGGGCAAAGGGACCTTTATAGGCCCGTCTGCACCTGTTGAACCTCTGGCCCTTCAGGGATTGGTTCAGCAAACCAACCTTCTGGAAGTCATGGAAGCTCGTCTACAGCTCGAACCCGGCTTAGCCCGGCTTGCGGCACTGCGTGCCACCAGGGAAAACCTCGCGCTTATGCAGCGCATGCTGGAACGCATTGATAAGGTCAGCCCGGACGACCGCGATCTCAACGAACTCTGGGATAGCGCATTTCACCGCGCCATTGCCGAGGCTGCCGGTAATCGCCTGATGCTTGGCCTGTTTGATGCCATTGATGCCGTCAGACGTGAACCGGGCTGGCAGCATTTGCGCGAATTAGCCCGTACACCCGAGCGGGTTGATCACTATAACGACCACCATCAAAAAATCATGTCTGCGATTATCCATCGCCAGCCTAATGAAGCAGCGGCCGCCATGCGCGAACACCTGCTTAGCCTGCAGTCAGCCCTGATTCAGGCTATTCACCTTGAGGACGACTTCACGCTATGACGACGATCCCGTTTAAGGACCCCACGCCTGTACTGCGGCTGCAAAAGCTTAACGTAACGTTCGCCGGCTCTCCGGTGAGCGTGCTTGATGGTATTTCACTGACGGTCAACGCGGGAGAAACGCTGGCGCTGGTGGGGGAATCCGGTTGCGGGAAAAGTATCACCTCATTAGCGCTGATGGGCTTACTGCCCGCCAGCGCACAGATCGTCAGCGGCGAGATGCAGTTCCGTCGTCACGACTTACGAAAGCTTTCACCGCGGGAATATGCCGATCTTCGCGGCAGCGAACTGGCAATGATTTTCCAGGAGCCAATGACCTCGCTCAACCCTGCCTTCACGCTGGGAGACCAGCTCAGTGAAGCGGTGATGCGCCATCAGAAACTTTCTCGTGCAGAGGCGATGAAGGTTGCGCTGCAGATTCTGGAGAAGGTGCAGATCCCGGCAGCAGAAATGCGCCTGAAAGCGTATCCGCACCAGCTTTCCGGGGGGATGCGTCAGCGCGTGATGATTGCGATGGCGCTGATTAACCATCCACGTTTGCTGATTGCCGACGAGCCGACAACCGCGCTGGATGTGACCATTCAGGCGCAGATCCTTGCGCTGCTTAATACCCTCAAAGAAGAGACCGGTACGGCGGTGTTAATGATCACCCACGATCTGGGGGTGGTGGCGGAAGTCGCGCAGCAGGTGGCGGTAATGTATGCCGGACAGGTGGTAGAGCAGGGGAGCGTGGAGGCCATTTTTGCCGACCCGCAACACCCGTACACCATAGGACTGATGGGCTCGATACCGTCCCTCGGCGCACGTAAAGGCGCGCTTTCCACTATTCCCGGTGCCGTTCCGCTGCCGGAATCCATGCCCAAAGGGTGCCGGTTCGCTACCCGCTGCCCCTTCGCGCAAACGCGGTGTCATGACGAAAAGCCGTCGCTGACGGCGATGGGGACCGACCATCAGGTGGCCTGCTTCCGCGTGCCGCTGGAACAACATATTGCGCTGGGAGAAATTGCATGACGACGCCCATTCTTGAAGCCCGGGACCTGAGCAAGCTTTTTCCCGGCCCTAAAAAACTGTTTACCCCAGCACGTTTTGTCACCGCGGTCGATCGCGTCTCCCTCTCCGTCATGCCTGGTGAAACGCTGGCGATTGTGGGCGAGTCCGGATCCGGAAAATCGACGCTGGGCCGTCTTCTTCTGCGCCTGCTGGCGGCCAGCGAAGGACGCGTATTTTATCAGGGTGAAGAGATCACTCATGCCTCGGGAGCGCGTCTGAACCAGCTGCGGCGGGAGCTGCAGATCATCTTTCAGGATCCTTTCGCATCGTTAAACCCGCGCATGACAGTCGAGCAGATCGTCGGTGAGCCGCTGTGGCTACACCAGTCGATGAAGAAAGCCGACAGGCAATATCGGGTGGCGGAACTGCTTAAAACCGTAGGGCTGCCAGCGGCCTGGGCGCAACGTTATCCGCACGAATTTTCCGGAGGGCAGCGTCAGCGAATTGGCATTGCGCGTGCGCTGGCCTCCGGGCCAAAGCTGTTGCTGGGGGACGAGCCGGTCTCCGCGCTGGATGTCTCGGTTCAGGCGCAGGTGGTCAACCTGCTGGAAAGTCTGAAGCACCAGCTGGGGCTGACAATGGTGATTGTCGCCCATGGCCTGGCGGTTATTCGCCATATGAGTGACCGCGTGGCGGTGATGTATCTCGGGCAAATTGTTGAGCTTGCGACCGTCGACGAAATCTTTGATGCCCCGCTACACCCCTATACGCAGGCGTTAATCGCCTCCGCCCCCCAGATGCAGCCAGGCACGCCGCGTGTGGCACCTCTGCTGCAGGGGGATTTACCGAACCCGGCCAGCCCACCGTCAGGCTGCCGTTTCCATACCCGTTGTCTGTATGCCACGGATGAATGTCGCCAGGTCGAGCCGATCAATCAGGTGCTGGACGGGGGACGCCAGATTGCCTGCCACCGCTGGCAGGAGATTAACCGCGATCGCAGTGTTATCCAGATAGCACCGCCATCCGCAGCCTTTCTGCGCCGCCGCGCGCTGTTTGAACACGCGGCCACTCACTCCTCCCTTCCTTCAAGGAACTCATGATAATGACAATGCGTAATTCTCTTTTGACCGTACTGGGAAGTGTTATGTTGCTTGGCGCGGCGCTGCCCGCCCATTCTGAAAGCGTACTGCGGATTGGTCTGGGTGCGGATCCGGACATGCTCGATCCGCATCTTGCGCGCACCTATTATGGCCGTTTCGTCTTTGCGTCTCTGTGCGACCGGCTGGTGGACGTGGATGAGCATCTGAAAGTGGTTCCCGGGCTGGCGAAATCGTGGGCCTGGAGTGACGACGGCAAAACGCTGACCATGGATCTGCGTGAAGGTGTGACCTTCCATGACGGTGAAAAATTTGACGCCGCCGCGGCAAAATACAACCTCGACCGCGCGCTGACGTTAAAAGGTTCGCTGCGTAAAAGTGAAATCTCGTCCGTTGAGTCCGTTGAGGTGACAGGCCCGATGCAGATTGCCCTGCATCTGAAAACACCTGATGCCGCATTGCTGATGCAGCTTACCGATCGCGCCGGGGCGATGATGGCACCCGACGCCGCGAAAAAGCCTGACTTTGCCGCCCATCCGGTCTGCTCTGGCCCCTATAAGTTCGACAGCCGCGTCTCGCAGGACCGTATCGTTTTGACGCGTTTTGACAACTACTGGAACAAAGGCGCTTATCACTTCGACAAAATTATTTATCTGCCGATCCCGGATGCTTCCGTGCGTCTGGCTAACCTGCGTGCAGGGGATCTTGATCTGACGGAAGGCATTGCCGCAAGCGACGTTAAAACCGTCGAAGCCGACAGCAAACTGGCGCTGGCGAAGGTGACCGGTCTGGGTTATCAGGGCATTACCTTCAATATCAATAACGGAAAGGTCCCGGCGAACGATCCGTTTAAGGATGCCCGCGTGCGTGAGGCATTTTCACAGGCAATCGATCGCGATGCGTTAAATCAGGTGGTCTTCGAGGGGCTGTACACCCCGGCAAACCAGGCGTTTTCTACCGTAAGTCCGTATCACGTTAACCTGCCGGTGCCACCACGCGATGTCGACAAAGCCAAAGCGCTGTTGAAAGCGGCAGGCGTCACTACGCCGCTGAACGTCAATCTGCTGGTGCCCAACAACCCAACTTCACAGCAGGTCGGTCAGGTACTGCAGGCGATGGTGGCAGAGGCTGGCTTTAACCTGAACCTGCAAATGACCGAGTTCGCCACGCTGCTCGACCGCCAGCAAAGCGGTGATTATCAGCTGAGCTTCTCTGGCTGGTCGGGTCGTCCGGATCCGGATGGCAGCATCTACGGCTTCATTAACAGCAAAGGCACCCTTAACGACGGTCGTTACAGTAACGTGCAGGTGGATGAATGGCTGACGCAGGCGCGCCTGAGCAACGACAAAGCGGTCCGTCAGCCGCTGTACGACAAGGTGGTGAAACAGCTGCAGACGGATATGCCCATCGCCTACCTCTATTTTGAACCGCGTATTTTTGGTCTGAACAAGAGCGTGCAGGGCTTTAAACCGTATCCGGACGGCATTGTGCGTCTGGCTGGCCTGACGCTGGCGAAATAACTGGCCTGAGGAGAACCCATGCTGGAACTGATTTGCAAACGTCTGCTGCTGGCCATCCCGACCTTACTGCTGGTGAGCATGATGGTGTTTGGCCTGCAAAAACTGCTGCCCGGCGATCCGCTGATCGCCATGGCCGGGGAGGAGCGCGATCCGGCGGTGATCGCCCAGCTGCGTGCTGAGCTCAATCTCGATGCGCCCATCCCTGTGCAGTACTTCAACTGGCTGACGCGCGCGCTGCAGGGCGATCTTGGTGTCTCCTTACGCACTCACGAGCCGGTCACCCAGCTCATTGCCAGCAAACTGCCGGTGACGCTGGAGCTGTCGCTGCTGGCGATGATCATCGCGCTGGTGTTTGGCATCAGCATGGGGATCCTCGCGGCGGTCAACAAAAACAGCTGGGTCGATCACGGTGCCAACTTTGTGGCGATCTCGGGGATCTCGATACCGCATTTCTGGCTCGGGATCCTGTTGATTCTGGTCTTCTCGGTCAATCTGCAATGGCTGCCAGCGTCGGGGTTCGTGCCGTTTAGTGAAGATCCGATCCAGAACCTGCGTACGCTGTTGTTGCCTGCCTCGGTACTGGGAACGGGGCTGGCGGCCACGCTGATGCGCCATACCCGCGCCTCCATGATCGCGGTAATGAAGGCCGATTACATCCGCACCGCACGGGCTAAAGGGCTGTTGCCAAAGGCGGTGATTTTAAAGCATGCGTTTCGCAATGCGCTGGTTCCGGTGATCACCCTGACCACGCTGCTGTTCGGCGAACTGCTGGGTGGCGCGGTACTGACCGAACAGGTCTTCACCATTCCAGGGTTCGGCAAGATGATCGTCGATTCGGTCTTTAACCGTGACTATGCGGTGGTGCAGGGGGTGGTGCTTATCGTGGCGATCGGTTTCCTGCTGCTGAACCTGCTGGCCGACGTGCTTTACGTTCTTATCAACCCGAAAATGCGAGGTTAAGCATGGCGGAACTGACAACTCAAACCATTGCCGCGGTTCAGCCCCGTGCGCAGAACCGGGTGCTGAAGAAATTTCTTGCCAATAAAAGCGCGGTGATGGGTGCCGTAGTGGTGGGCTTTTTTGTGCTGGTGGCACTGCTGGCGCCGTGGATCGCGCCTTTTGATCCGGTGAAAGCCAATTTCCTGGCGGTGCGTAAAGCGCCTTCGGCGATGTACTGGTTTGGGACCGATGAACTGGGCCGCGATATTTTGTCCCGCATTATCTGGGGGGCGAGAACGTCGTTGATGGCTGGCTGTATGTCGGTGGTGATCGCCGTGGTCATTGGCGTTCCGCTGGGGCTGGTGGCGGGTTACTTCCAGAAGATGTGGGACGGCGTGATCTCGCGTTTTATTGAAGCGCTGCTGGCCTGTCCGTTCCTGATCATGGCGATCGCGCTCGGGGCGTTTCTGGGCCCAAGCCTGACCAACGCCATGATCGCCATTGGCCTCTCCGCAATGCCGATCTTCGCCCGCCTGACGCGCGGCCAGGTGATCGCCATTCGCGACGAAGAGTATATCGACGGCGCGAGGGCGATTGGCCTGCCGGATCGCTGGATCATCATTAAGTATGTGCTGCCCAATGTGATGTCTCCGATTCTGGTACAGGCCACGCTGGCCATTGCCTCGGCAATCATTGCTGAAGCCAGTCTGTCGTTTCTGGGGTTAGGCCAGCAGCCGCCGAACCCGTCATGGGGCTCAATGCTTAATACCGCGAAAGGTTTCCTTGAGCAGGCTCCGTGGATGTCTGTATTCCCCGGTGTGGCGATTTTTCTTGCCGTGCAGGGCTTTAATTTACTCGGCGACGGGCTGCGCGATGCGCTCGATCCGCGCCATGACTAAGGAGTCATGATGACCAAAGCGCTTGATTTCACTTCCGGTTACGATTCACGACGCCCGCCGATGATGGGCCACAACGCCGTGGCGACATCTCAGCCGCTGGCGGCCCAGGCGGGAATGAAGATGCTGCAGCTCGGCGGTAACGCGGTTGATGCGGCGGTTGCAACCGCCATGGCGTTGACGGTGGTTGAACCCACCGGCAACGGTATTGGCAGCGATGCCTTTGCCATCGTCTGGGATGGTGAAAAACTCCACGGCCTGAACGCCTCTGGCCGCTCGCCTGCCAGCTGGCACGCGGATCTGTTTGCCGGTAAAACCGCGGTGCCAGAAATTGGCTGGGACGCCGTTACCGTGCCGGGTGCGGTATCGGGCTGGGTGGCGCTGGCAGAACGTTTTGGCACGCTGCCGCTCACTACGCTGGCGCAACCGGCCATCGAGTATGCGCGTAACGGTTTTCCGGTCTCCCCGTTGATTGGCCATCTCTGGCAGCGGGGTTATAACAAGCTCAAAGATCAGCCAGGCTTTAGCGCCTGCTTTGCACCGGAAGGGCGTGCTCCCCGGGTTGGCGAGATCTTCCGTAACCCGGCGCAGGCTCATTCGCTGGAGCTGATTGCCAGAACCAACGGTGAAGCGTTTTACCGCGGCGAGCTGGCGCAGAAAATTGCCGCTTTCGCGAAAGAGCATGGCGCGCACCTGACGGCAGAGGATTTGGCCAATCATCGTGTGGACTGGGTAGAACTGCTGTCGCGTGATTTTGCCGGTGGTTCAGTGCAGGAGCTGCCGCCAAACGGGCAGGGCATCGCCACGCTGATTGCGCTCGGTATTCTGGAGCAGTGTGGAATTGAAAAACATCATCCGGATTCCGTGCAGTCGCTTCATCTGTCTATTGAAGCGATGAAACTGGCGCTGGCGGATCTCGATCGCTACGTCGCTGATGAAGAACACATGGAGTTCGCGGCCCAGGCGTTGCTGAGCGATCGTTACCTGGCGTCGCGCGCGGCGCTTATCGACCCCGATAACGCCTCCGATTTCGTCTACGGTTCGCCGACGCAGAGCGGCACGGTCTACCTGAGCGCTGCAGATTCCAGCGGTATGATGATCTCCTTTATTCAGTCCAACTATATGGGCTTTGGATCCGGGATTGTGGTGCCGGAGACCGGGATCAGTCTGCAAAACCGCGGCTGTGGCTTTGTGCTGGATCCAAACCATCCGAATGCGCTGGCGGGCAGTAAGCGTCCGTTCCACACCATCATTCCGGGCTTTGCGATGGACGGCAACGGCAAACCGCTGATGTCCTTTGGCGTCATGGGCGGCCCAATGCAGGCGCAGGGGCATATGCAGATGGCGCTGCGCATCATGCTGCACGGGCAAAACCCACAGGCGGCAATTGATGCGCCTCGCTGGCGTGTGGTGCAGGGCAGGGAAGTGATCGTCGAATCGACGTTCGATCGCAATACTATCGCCGCACTGCGTGAGCGCGGGCACCAGATCGTGGTGGAAGATCCGCTCCAGGATTACAACTTCGGTGGCGCGCAGGTGATTTATCGTATGCCGGAAGGGCACTATGTGGCGGCGACAGAGAGCCGCAAAGACGGGCAGGCGCTGGTGAGTTAATGATGTCCCCTCCCTCTTCCTGTGAGAGGGAGGGGAAACCGTTATCCAATGCTAAACGGATCCGCATCCTGCCAGGCCGGAAACTTCTCGCGATATTCCTTCAGGGCCGTCAGTGACAACTCAGCATCAATGCGCGTTGCCTGATGCGGCTCGGCGGTGGCAATAATTTCACCCTGCGGGTTCACCACCCGGCTATCCCCCCGATAATGATGCCCGTTGCCATCGGTCCCCACGCGGTTACAGCCGACCACATACGCCTGGTTTTCAATGGCGCGTGCGACCAGCAGCGACTGCCAGTGCAGGGAGCGCGGGGCAGGCCAGTTGGCGACATACAGCGCCAGGTCGTAATCGTTGCGGTTGCGTGACCACACCGGGAAGCGCAGGTCGTAGCAAACCAGCGGCAGAATACGCCAGCCGCGCCATTCGAACACCACGCGCGCATCACCCGCTTCATAGTGATGATGTTCATCTGCCATGCGGAACAGATGGCGTTTATCATAGAAATGCACTTTCCCTTCCGGCTCGACCAGCAGGAAGCGGTTGACCGGCCCGCGTTCGGTTTGCAGCGCAGCGCTGCCGGCAATCAGCGCATTGGTTTGCTGCGCTTTGGCGTGCATCCAGGCGACCACCTCTTGCTGTGGCATTGACTGTTGCGCCGCTTCCATGGCGAAGCCGGTAGTGAACATCTCCGGCAGGACAATCACATCACGCCCGGTAATGCCTTCCAGTTGACGATCAAAGTGGCGCAGGTTGGCAGGGCCGTCCATCCACACTAAAGGTTGCTGCAAAATCGAAATCTTCAGACCAGGCACAATTCAGACTCCTCAAACGACCACTTTTTGACACTGTAGCACGACATAAAGAGAAAATGTGGCAATAAAAAACCCCGCGCGTGGCGGGGTTTGTAGAAGCGAAACGCGTTATGCAGCTTCAGGTTTGCGGACCTTCTCCGGCAGCTTTACCGGCTGTGTCGCCAGCTCATCCGGGTCGAAATCATCCACGTTAATGCTGCGCAGACGGCTCTCTTCGGCTTTCACCAGCAGAGCGGCTTCATCATTGTTGATGATCCCGCCCGTCAGGGCCTGTTTCGCCAGTTCATCCAGGCGGGTGAACGGCAGGTTTTTGCCCAGCTGTTTACAGATCTTCTGGTGGATGGGATCGGCAGCCATCACGTCCAGCAGCGCTTCTTCCAGCAGACCAACCGGGTTATGCGGCGTGGGAGCCAGATACTGACCGCGGCCGATACGGGAACGGGTTGCGCTCGGTACCTGCAGGATCTTCGCCACTTTGTGATCCAGTTTGTCAGACGGCGCCAGATGATGACGACCGGTCGGGAAGATCACCACGCGAAGGGCACCTGCAACAAAGCGGTTCGGGAAGTTCGCCAGCAGATCGTCAATGGCCTGTTCCGCCTGATACATCGCATCCTGAACACCCCAGTGAACCAGCGGCAGATCGGCTTCCTGACGGCCTTCATCGTCGTAGCGTTTCAGGACCGCAGAGGCCAGGAAGATTTGGCTCAGCACATCACCCAGACGGGCAGAGATACGCTCGCGACGCTTCAGGCTACCGCCCAGCACCGCCATAGAAACATCTGACAGCAGAGCGAGGTTGGCGCTCAGGCGGTTAAGATGCTGGTAATAACGCTTGGTCGCATCACCGGTTGGCGTGGCGCTGGTAAGACCGCGCGTCAGACCCAGCCAGAAGCTACGTACCTTATTACTGCCCACGTGACCAATATGTTTGAACAGCAGCTTGTCGAAAGCATCCACGTCGTTATTCTGCGCGGCGGCCATCTCTTCCAGCACATAAGGATGGCAACGGATTGCCCCCTGGCCGAAGATCATCATGCTGCGGGTCAGAATGTTTGCCCCTTCAACGGTGATGGCAATCGGTGCGCCCTGGTAGCCGCGCGCCAGGAAGTTGCCCTCGCCGAGCATAATGCCTTTACCGCCCGCAATATCCATTGCATCAATGATTGACTGCTGTGCGCGGTGGGTACAGTGATACTTCACGATAGCTGACAGCACGGCCGGTTTTTCGCCCAGCATAATGCCGTAGGTAATCAGGGAAGCGGCAGCATCCATCACGTAGGCGTTGCCTGCGATACGTGCCAGCGGCTCTTCGATCCCTTCCATCTTGCCGATAGAGATTTTGAACTGACGGCGGATATGGGCGTATGCACCAATCCCCATCGCGACAGATTTCAAACCACCGGTCGAGTTCGACGGCAGGGTAATACCGCGGCCAACCGACAGACATTCCACCAGCATGCGCCAGCCCTGACCGGCCATTTTTGGACCACCGATGATGTAATCAATCGGTACAAAGATATCCTTGCCGCGGGTTGGGCCGTTCTGGAACGGTACGTTCAGCGGGAAGTGGCGACGACCAATTTCAACGCCTGGGGTGGAGGTTGGGATCAGCGCACAGGTAATGCCCAGATCTTCTTCACCGCCCAGCAGTTTTTCCGGATCGGAGAGCTTAAAGGCCAGGCCCAGCACGGTCGCGATAGGGGCGAGCGTAATATAACGTTTGTTCCAGGTCAGGCGCATCCCCAGCACCTGTTGACCCTGCCATTCACCCATGCAGACGACGCCGGTATCCGGGATCGCACCCGCATCGGAACCCGCTTCCGGGCTGGTCAGCGCGAAGCACGGAATTTCCTGGCCGCGTGCCAGACGCGGCAGGTAGTGATCTTTCTGCTCTTCGGTACCGTAGTGTTGCAGCAGTTCACCCGGGCCTAACGAGTTCGGCACGCCAACGGTGATCGCCAGGATCCCGGAAACGCCTGCCAGTTTTTGCAGGACGCGGGCCTGAGCGTAAGCGGAAAACTCCAGACCGCCGTACTCTTTCTTAATGATCATCGCGAAGAAGCGGTGTTCTTTCAGATACGCCCACAGTTCTGGCGGCAGGTCCGCCATTTCATGGGTAATCGCGAAGTCATTTGCCATGCGGCACGCTTCTTCCACCGGACCATCAATAAAGGCCTGTTCTTCAGCGGTCAGACGCGGTTGCGGATAGTTGTGCAGCTTTTTCCAGTCCGGGTTGCCCTGGAACAGGTCTCCTTCCCACCAGGTGGTACCGGCATCAATCGCTTCTTTCTCCGTACGCGACATGGGCGGCATCACTTTGCGGAAGCCTTTGAACACCGGCGCGGAGATCATCGATTTACGCATCGGCGTAAAGTTAAACGGCAGAAGAATGATAGCCAGCGGGACTAAAAGCCAGATATTCCACAGGCCAGCGACGCCAAGCGCAGCCGTCCAGGCCAGCAGAATCAGACTGCTCAGGAATAAACTCACCCGGTGATAGAACAGCACACCGAGCAGAACAACGGTTGCGAGAATGCTCAAAATCATCATAAAGAAAAGCTCCCTTGCTTGTAGGAGGTCTGACCACTTGTGATGATATGGTTGTAGTTGATGTTATTTCCTTTAGCAATGTGTTTACAAAATAATTACAACCTGGTTCACATTGTTCAGGTTTAAGCCGGCACGAAAACGCAAAACGCCAGACGATTCGCATGGCTTTAGCTTCTCGCTTTTCCCGCTATCCGGTACACTCCACTGTGTTATTTCATCAATACTGAAGGATTATCCTCATGTACCAGGATCTTATTCGTAACGAACTGAACGAAGCGGCGGAAACGCTGGCTAACTTTCTGAAAGATGATGCCAATATTCACGCTATTCAGCGCGCAGCGGTCCTGCTGGCCGACAGTTTCAAGGCCGGCGGTAAAGTGCTCTCCTGTGGTAACGGTGGTTCCCACTGTGATGCGATGCACTTTGCAGAAGAGCTTACCGGGCGTTATCGTGAAAACCGTCCGGGCTACCCGGCGATTGCGATTTCCGATGTGAGCCACATTTCCTGCGTCAGTAACGATTTTGGTTATGACTATATTTTCTCTCGCTACGTTGAAGCCGTGGGCCGTGAAGGTGACGTGCTGCTGGGTATTTCGACGTCCGGAAACTCGGCTAACGTGATCAAAGCGATTGCCGCAGCGCGTGAAAAAGGGATGAAAGTCATCACCCTGACCGGTAAAGATGGCGGTAAGATGGACGGTACGGCGGATATCGAAATCCGTGTTCCACACTTCGGTTATGCTGACCGCATTCAGGAAATTCACATCAAAGTGATCCACATCCTGATCCAGCTGATCGAAAAAGAGATGGTTAAGTAAGACTTCGCTGGGGGCATGATTGCCCCCGCTGTTGTGGAGGTGATGTATGTGCGAATTGCTCGGGATGAGCGCCAATGTGCCAACCGATATCTGCTTTAGCTTCACCGGGCTCGTTCAGCGCGGCGGGGGCACCGGGCCGCATAAAGACGGCTGGGGCATTACCTTCTACGAAGGCAAAGGATGTCGCACATTCAAAGATCCCCAGCCCAGCTTTAATTCCCCGATTGCCAGACTGGTGCAGGACTATCCCATTAAGTCCCGCTCGGTGATTGCCCACATCCGTCAGGCAAACCGTGGGGAAGTGGCGCTGGAAAATACCCACCCGTTCACCCGCGAGCTGTGGGGCCGTCACTGGACCTACGCGCACAATGGCCAGCTCTCCGGCTATAAGTCGCTGGAGACGGGCAATTTCCGTCCGGTCGGTGAGACCGACAGCGAAAAAGCGTTTTGCTGGCTGCTGCACAAGCTGACGCAGCGTTATCCACGCACGCCCGGCAACATGACCGCCGTCTTCAAATACATTGCGTCGCTGGCATCAGAACTGCGTGAGAAGGGCGTGTTCAACATGCTGCTGTCTGACGGGCGTTATGTGATGGCGTTCTGTTCGACCAATCTGTTCTGGATCACGCGCCGCGCGCCGTTTGGCGTCGCCAAGCTGCTCGATCAGGATGTGGAAATTGATTTTCAACGAGAGACCACACCGAATGATGTGGTCACAGTGATCGCGACCCAGCCGCTGACGGGCAACGAAACCTGGCAAAAGATTATGCCAGGCGAGTGGGTCTTATTTTGTCTCGGGGACCGAGTAGTTTGATGCCAGCTGCGGCTGGACGACTTCGTGGCTCAGCGGCTTGCTGACCACATAGCGGCCATCGACAACCGAGACAACCGGCGGCTTGTGCGTCTGCTCAAAGTAGTCGTAACCCGGTTTCAGCTGTTTCCAGAAATCCGCGTAGTAGGAGTACTTGTGACGCGCCATGTTGGCATCGGTCATGCGGAACGGGTAGATGCTGACCTGAACGTTCGGCTGACCAAAGACCAGTGCGCCGGTGACAAACTGGAAAATCTCATCAATGCCGGTATCGGTCATCGCATAACAGCCGATAGACACGCATGCACCGTGGATCATCAGGTATTTGCCTTCATAACCGTGGGCACGGTCATAGGCGTTCGGGAAGCCAATGTTAATGGCTTTATAGAAGCGGCTGTCAGGTTTTAGCTGGCTACGCTGAACGTTGTAAAACCCTTCCGGACTTTTGAAATCGCCCTGACGCTGTTTTGGCCCCAGACCACCGGAGTAGTTACAAATCTTGTAACTATCAAGCAGCTGATATGTCTCGCCCATTTTTACAAACAGATCGAGTGTGCGTTCTTCCTTGAAGATTTGAATATAAACCGGTGATCCCATTAACTGCTGTTTATATTCTTTGCTGACCGGCGTGGTTGAGCTATTGCTGCTGAGCAGCCCGGCAAACGATACGCACGGAATCAGGAGCATCGCAATGAACAATGCGATTTTACGCATACTACTAGTTCCTTGATAAAACTAAGACCAAATTGCCAGGACGGCAAAAGAGACCCGAAATCAGATTATTCTGTTAGGTGCGCTCACATTAGCACCGCCATAGATTTTCGCAAGAGCCGGACGGTGAGTTTACAAATTAGTTTTACTTTATAAACCATCAAAATCGCGTTGGCTCCAGGAACTTTGCGTAATACCTCGCACTTTAGCGCCTGCAACCGAGGTTTTGGTGCCCGAAAAACAGCGAAAATGGTACACTTCGCCCCCTCTGGATTGAAGTTCATGGAAGCTTGCTAACCACATGTTTAAAATCAGAAAAGGACTTGATCTGCCGATTGCAGGCGTGCCCGAGCCGCACGTTTCGCCTGGCGCAAGTGTCCGCCATGTCGCCATTTTGGGCGATGACTACCTGGGAATGCGTCCCTCAATGCTGGTGCAGGAAGGCGATCGCGTCATTAAAGGACAGGCGCTCTTCGAGGACAAAAAAAATCCTGGCGTTATGTTTACGGCCCCCGCGAGCGGTACCGTGGTGGCAATCAATCGCGGTGAACGTCGCGTCCTGCAGTCGGTGGTTATCCGTATTGAAGGCGACGAACAACGTGAGTTTTCCCGTTTCGACGCAGCAGACCTCGCCGCCCTGAGCCGGGAAGCCGTTCAGGCACAACTGCTGGCGTCCGGCTTGTGGACGGCGTTTCGCACGCGACCTTTCAGCAAATCGCCTGTTCCGGACACGCTTCCGGCCGCTATTTTCGTCACCGCCATTGATACCAACCCGCTCAGCGCAGACCCGGAGCCCATTATTCTGGCGCAGCGTAACGCGTTTGATGCCGGGCTAACCGTGTTAACCCGTCTGACCTCGGGGAAGGTCCACGTCTGTCAGGCGGGCGGCGGCAAACTCGGGGGCCATCCGCAGGGGCAAGTTACGTTTAATACGTTTGCAGGTCCGCACCCGGCGGGGTTAGTCGGAACGCATATCCACTTCCTGGAGCCGGTGAGCCTGACGAAACAGGTCTGGCATCTGAATTATCAGGACGTGATTGCCATTGGTAAGCTCTTTACCACCGGTGAACTGTGCGCTGAACGGGTGATCGCCCTCGGCGGGCCACAGGCAGCAAATCCACGTCTGGTGAAAACGCTGCTGGGGGCGGACATTAATGAACTGCTTGCCGGTGAAACGAAAGAGGGCGAAAACCGCCTGATTTCTGGCTCGGTGCTCAGTGGCCGTCATGCGGATGGCGCGCAGGCGTATCTTGGGCGCTTCCACCTGCAGGTCAGTGTGGTTCTGGAAGGTCGCGAGAAAGAGCTGTTCGGCTGGGTTCTGCCGGGCGCTGAGAAGTATTCCGTGACCCGCACCACCCTTGGGCACTTCCTGCGTCGCAAACTCTTTAATTTCTCGACCAGCACCCACGGCGGAGAGCGCGCCATGGTTCCGATTGGCAACTACGAGCGCGTTATGCCGCTGGATATTCTGCCAACTCTGCTGCTGCGCGATCTGCTGGCCGGCGACACCGACAGTGCCCAGGCGCTGGGGTGCCTCGAGCTTGACGAAGAAGATCTGGCGCTCTGTACCTATGTCTGTCCGGGAAAATACGAATATGGACCGGTATTGCGCGAGGTGTTAACCCGCATTGAGCAGGAAGGATAACTGATGGGCTTAAAACACCTCTTTGAAAAAATAGAGCCGCACTTTACGCACGGGAAGCTCAGGAAGTACTACCCGCTGTATGAAGCAACGGCGACCATTTTCTACACGCCGGGGCTGGTCACAAAAGGGGCGGCACACGTCCGCGATGCTATCGACCTCAAACGAATGATGATTCTGGTCTGGTTTGCGGTCTTCCCGGCCATGTTCTGGGGTATGTACAACGTTGGCCTGCAGACCATTCCGGCGCTGCATCATTTATATGATGCCCCACAGCTGGCTCAGGTTATCCAGTCGGACTGGCACTACCGCCTGGCCCAGACGTTGGGCGTCAGCTTTGCAGCCGATGCCAGCTGGATAAGCATGATGACGCTGGGAGCCGTATTCTTCCTGCCAATCTACATCACGGTGTTTATCGTGGGGGGCTTCTGGGAAGTGCTGTTCGCCATCATTCGCAAACATGAGATCAACGAAGGCTTCTTCGTGACGTCGATTCTGTTTGCCCTGATTGTTCCACCAACGCTGCCGCTCTGGCAGGCGGCACTGGGGATCAGTTTTGGCGTGGTGATTGCCAAGGAGATCTTCGGTGGCACCGGGCGCAACTTCCTCAACCCGGCGCTGGCCGGGCGAGCTTTCCTGTTCTTTGCGTATCCGGCGCAAATCTCGGGCGACCTGGTGTGGACGGCCGCGGATGGGTTCTCGGGTGCGACGCCGCTTTCACAGTGGGCCGCGCACGGGGGCGAAACGCTGGTTAACAACGCCACGGGTCAACCCGTGACCTGGCTGGATGCCTTTATTGGCAACATTCCCGGCTCTGTTGGGGAAGTTTCCACGCTGATGATTTTACTCGGGGGGGCCATCATTCTCTTCGGACGCGTCGCGTCGTGGCGCATTGTCGCAGGGGTAATGATTGGCATGGTGTTAACAGCCACGATGTTTAATTTCATCGGTTCCGCCACCAACCCGATGTTCTCCATGCCCTGGTACTGGCATCTGGTGCTGGGTGGGTTCGCTTTCGGCATGATGTTCATGGCCACCGATCCTGTCTCTGCGTCCTTTACCGACAAAGGTAAATGGAGCTATGGCGTGCTCATTGGTGCGATGTGTGTCCTGATTCGTGTGGTCAACCCGGCTTATCCGGAAGGGATGATGTTGGCCATTCTGTTTGCCAATCTGTTTGCGCCGCTCTTTGACTATCTGGTCGTGCGCGCCAACATTAAGCGGAGGAAAGCGCGTGGCTGAAAGCAAGAATAACGATAGCATCGGCAAAACGCTGCTGGTGGTGCTGGTCCTTTGCCTGGTCTGTTCCATTGTCGTGGCCGGCTCTGCCGTGGGATTAAAACCACGGCAACAGGAGCAGCGTGCGCTGGATAAACAACGCAACATCCTGGCTGTGGCCGGGTTAATGCAGGAAGGGATGAGTACAGACGACGTGGCTGAACTCTTCGCGGAGCGCATTTCGGCGCGTCTGGTGGATTTAAAAACCGGCCAGTTGCTGGATAAAGACCCGACGAAATTTAACCAGGCACTGGCACTGAAAGACCCTGAGATGAGCCTGACGCTGGAGGCATCGCAAGATCCCGCTGGCATCAAGCGTCGCAGTAACCTCGCCGAAATTTACCTTGTGCGCGATGAGCAGAAGCGGGTGCAGGAGATCGTGCTGCCGATATACGGCAACGGGCTATGGTCGATGATGTACGCCTTTGTGGCACTCGATACGGATGGTCGCACGGTGAAAGGGATTACCTATTATGACCAGGGCGAAACGCCGGGGCTCGGCGGTGAGGTTGAAAACCCTAACTGGCGCGCGCAGTTTGTCGGCAAGAAAGTGCTCGACGATAACGGACTGCCTGCCCTGAAGGTGATGAAAGGGGCTGCGCGTCCGGGTGACGAATATGCCGTAGACGGGCTTTCCGGGGCAACGCTCACGTCAAAAGGGGTGCAGCACAGTTTTGATTTCTGGATGGGCGAGCTGGGCTTTGGTCCTTTCCTGAAAAACGTACGTGAAGGAGCGCTGAACAATGGCTGATACGGGTGAACTGAAAGAAGTCAAAAAGGTGCTCATTGGCCCGCTGCTGGCGAATAACCCTATTACCTTACAGGTACTGGGCGTCTGTTCGGCGCTGGCGGTCACGACAAAACTGGAAACCGCGCTGGTTATGACCGTCGCGGTCACGCTGGTGACGGCATTTTCCAGCATGTTTATCTCCATGATCCGCCACCACATCCCGAATAGCGTGAGGATCATTGTGCAGATGGCGATCATCGCGTCGCTGGTGATCGTGGTCGATCAGCTATTGCGCGCTTTCGCGTATGAAACGTCAAAACAGCTCTCGGTGTTTGTCGGCCTGATTATCACCAACTGCATCGTGATGGGGCGTGCCGAAGCTTATGCGATGAAAATGCCTCCGCTGGCGAGCTTTATGGACGGGATCGGTAACGGTCTCGGTTACGGCGTTATCCTGCTGACCGTTGGGTTCCTGCGCGAGCTGATCGGCAGCGGTAAGCTGTTTGGCGTCACGGTGCTGGACACGGTACAAAACGGCGGCTGGTATCTGCCAAACGGACTCTTCCTGCTGGCCCCAAGCGCATTTTTCATTATCGGTTTGCTGATCTGGCTGATTCGTACCCTGAAGCCAGAACAGCAGGAAAAGGAGTAACCGACGATGGCTTATTACCTGAGTTTATTTGTGCGCGCGGTGTTTGTTGAAAACATGGCACTCGCGTTTTTCCTGGGCATGTGTACGTTTCTTGCCGTTTCCAAAAAGGTATCGACGGCATTTGGTCTGGGTGTCGCGGTCACGGTGGTGCTCGGCTTATCTGTACCGATTAACAACCTGGTGTACAACTTTGTGCTGCGCGACGGTGCGCTGGTAGAGGGTGTCGATCTCAGCTTCCTGAACTTCATCACCTTTATCGGTGTGATTGCGGCGCTGGTACAAATCCTGGAGATGATCCTCGACAGGTATTTCCCGTCGCTATACAACGCGCTGGGGATTTTTCTGCCGTTGATCGCGGTGAACTGCGCCATCTTTGGTGGCGTCTCGTTTATGGTTCAGCGTGATTACAACTTCAGTGAATCCGTTGTGTATGGTTTCGGCTCCGGCATCGGCTGGATGCTGGCTATCGTCACCATGGCGGGGATCCGCGAAAAAATGAAATATGCCAATGTGCCTGCGGGTTTACGTGGCTTAGGGATCACCTTTATCACCACCGGGCTGATGGCGCTGGGCTTTATGTCCTTCTCCGGTGTGCAGCTATAAGGGCTAACAGATGGAAATTATTCTTGGCGTGGTGATGTTCACGCTGATTGTACTGGTGTTGTCAGGGCTGATTCTGGCGGCACGCGCGAAGCTGGTGAATTCCGGCGACGTGGTGATTGATATCAACGGTGAGCCGCAAAACCAGATCCGCACGCCGGCGGGGGATAAACTGCTCAATACGCTCTCCGGCAACGGAATCTTTGTCTCCTCAGCCTGCGGTGGCGGTGGCTCCTGCGGTCAGTGCCGCGTCACGGTGAAAGAGGGCGGCGGGGATATTCTGCCCACTGAGCTGGCGCATATCACGAAGCGTGAGGCAAAAGAGGGTTGCCGTCTGGCCTGCCAGGTCGCGGTGCGCCAGGACATGAAAATTGAGCTGCCGGAAGAGATCTTCGGGGTCAAAAAATGGGAGTGCGAAGTTATCTCTAACGATAACAAAGCGACTTTCATTAAAGAGCTGAAGCTGCGCGTGCCGGAAGGGGAAGATGTTCCGTTCCGGGCAGGGGGATACATCCAGATTGAGTGCCCGGATCACACCGTGGCGTATGCGGACTTCGACGTTCCGGATGAGTACCGTGCCGACTGGGACAAATTCAATCTTTTCCGTTTTGTGTCTGACGTTAAAGAACCGACGCTTCGCGCCTACTCAATGGCAAACTACCCGGACGAGAAGGGCATCATTATGCTCAACGTGCGTATCGCCACGCCGCCGCCGAATGTGCCTGATGCACCCCCGGGCGTCATGTCGTCGTATATCTGGTCCCTGAAACCGGGAGATAAGGTGACCATCTCCGGTCCGTTTGGCGAGTTCTTTGCTAAAGAGACCGAGGCTGAAATGGTCTTTATCGGTGGTGGCGCGGGCATGGCACCGATGCGTTCGCACATTTTTGACCAGCTCAAGCGCCTCGGAAGCAAGCGCAAAATCAGCTTCTGGTACGGGGCACGTTCGCTGCGAGAGATGTTCTATGATGATGAGTTTGAGCAACTGGCGCGTGAAAACCCAAACTTCACCTTCCATGTGGCCCTCTCCGATCCGCAACCGGAAGATAACTGGACCGGCCACACGGGGTTCATCCACAACGTGCTTTATGAAAACTACCTCAAGCAGCATCCTGCGCCAGAGGATTGCGAATTTTACATGTGTGGGCCGCCAGTGATGAACGCTGCAGTCATTAAGATGCTAAAAGATCTGGGTGTGGAAGATGAGAACATCCTGCTGGATGACTTCGGGGGGTGATGATGCTGACGTTTCTGGCAACTTTCGCGGTTTTTTTGCTTGTTGTACTCGGCATGTCTCTGGGCTGGATCATAAAGCGTAAAAGCATTCAGGGCAGCTGTGGTGGTATCTCCTCGCTCGGGATGGAAAAAGTGTGCGACTGCCCCGAACCCTGCGATGCCCGTAAAAAACGCATGGCGCGCGAGGCCCGGCGGATCCTGTAGTGAGTCCGGTGTTTCCCCTCTTCCAGGAGGAGAGGGGAAACACACTTCTCAACTCTCATTTCTTTACTGTATACTTATCCAGTGATGAGTGAGGGCTTACTATGCGCAAAATAATCCATGTCGATATGGACTGCTTTTTTGCCGCAGTGGAGATGCGTGACAATCCGGCGCTGCGGGATATACCTATTGCGATTGGTGGTAGCCGTGTCCAGCGCGGTGTGATCAGCACCGCCAACTACCCTGCGCGCAAATTTGGCGTGCGCAGCGCTATGCCAACTGCCATGGCGCTAAAGCTGTGCCCTCATCTCACGTTATTGCCCGGCCGATTTGAAGCCTACAAAGAAGCCTCCCTGCATATCCGCGAGATCTTCTCTCGCTATACCTCGCTGATTGAACCTCTGTCACTGGACGAAGCCTACCTGGATGTCACTGACAGCCTGCACTGCCACGGCTCCGCAACGTTAATGGCGCAGGAGATCCGCCGGACTATCTTCAACGAGCTCAATCTGACCGCTTCCGCGGGCGTCGCACCGGTGAAATTTCTCGCCAAAATAGCGTCTGATTTGAATAAACCCGATGGTCAGTACGTCATCACTCCGGAAGAGGTTCCGGCGTTTTTAAAAACGCTGCCGCTCGGCAAAATCCCCGGCGTGGGGAAAGTGTCTGCTGCAAAGCTGGAAAGTATGGGATTACGGACCTGTGAAGATGTACAGCGAAGCGATCTGTCCATGCTGCTTAAGCGTTTCGGTAAGTTTGGTCGCGTGCTGTGGGAGCGCAGTCAGGGAATTGATGAGCGCAGCGTGAGCAGTGAGCGGCTGCGTAAATCGGTCGGGGTTGAACGCACGCTGATGGAAGATATCCATGACTGGTCCGAGTGTGAAGTCATTATCACTGACCAACTTTATCCCGAACTGGAGCGGCGGTTAGCGAAAGTAAAACCCGATCTGCTGATTGCCCGTCAGGGCGTTAAGCTGAAGTTTAATGATTTCCAGCAGACGACGCAGGAGCATGTCTGGCCGCGACTGAATAAAGACGATCTTATCGCCACCGCGAGAAAAGCCTGGGAAGAACGGCGGGCAGGGCGGGGAGTGAGGCTGGTGGGGTTACACGTGACGCTGCTGGACCCGCAACTGGAGCGGCAGCTGGTATTGGGGTTATAGCAGGCGGATTTGTCAGCCCGGCAGGCAACGTGCTACCGGGCATCATACGGCGAATTACTTAGCAGGGATCGCTTTCAGCAGTTCAGTCAGCAGAGTCCAGTAATGACCCACGCTTTCAATATGAACCTGCTCATCCGGCGAGTGCGGACCGGTAATGGTTGGCCCGATAGACACCATGTCCATGTTCGGATACGGTTTCTTGAACAGACCACACTCCAGACCGGCGTGGATCACCTGAATGTTCGGGGTACTGTTGAACAGACGTTGGTAAGTTTCACGCACCAGCGCCATCACCGGCGAACTGGCATCCGGCTGCCAGCCTGGGTAGCTACCTTTTGCGGAGGTGTGCGCACCCGCCAGTTTACCCAGAGACTCCAGCATGCTCACCACATACTCTTTACCGCTGTCGATAAGCGAGCGGATCAGGCAGATGATCTCCGCGCTGTCATCACTCATGGTGACCACGCCCACGTTCAGGGAGGTTTCAACCACGCCTTTCGCGACGTCTGAGTTACGAATCACGCCGTTTGGCGTCGCGTTCAGCAGCTGAACGAAGGCGTCACGAGACGGGGAGGTCAGCGCCGCTTTGTCGGTAGTCACGGACTCCAGCACCACGGTCAGGTTCTTCTCTTTCGCTGACAGTTCGTTTTTCAGGATATCCAGATACACGCTGGAAAGCTTTTTCAGCTCGTCAGCTTTTGCAGCGGGTACTGCCACGGTCGTGAAGGCTTCACGCGGAATAGCATTGCGCAGTGTGCCGCCGTTGAAATCCACCAGACGCAGATCCAGCTCAGCCGCGTGGCCAGCCAGGAAGCGTGCCAGCAGTTTGTTGGCGTTGCCCAGACCCAGGTGAATATCACCACCGGAGTGGCCGCCTTTCAGCCCTTTCAGCGTCAGCTTGAAGGTCTGGAAACCAGCAGGGATCGCTTCGCGGGACAGTGGCAGGGTCGTGATGAAATCAATCCCGCCGGCGCAGCCCATGTAGATCTCACCCTCTTCTTCAGAGTCGGTGTTGATCAGAATGTCCGCCTGCAGCCAGTTCGCCTGCAGACCGAACGCGCCGTCCATGCCTGCTTCTTCCGTCATGGTCAGCAGCACTTCCAGCGGGCCGTGTTCAACGCTGTCGTCCGCCAGGACCGCCAGAGCAGACGCCATGCCAATGCCGTTATCTGCACCAAGGGTCGTGCCGCGCGCTTTCACCCAGTCGCCATCGATGTAAGGCTGGATAGGGTCTTTGGTGAAGTCGTGAACGGTATCGTTGTTTTTCTGTGGAACCATGTCCAGGTGCGCCTGCAGCACAACCGGTTTACGGTTTTCCATGCCTGCGGTCGCCGGTTTGCGGATCAGAATGTTGCCAACCTGGTCGCGTTCAGCATGCAGACCTTTTTCCTTCGCCCAGCCCATAATATGTTCGGCAAGCTGTTCTTCATGGTAGGAAGGGTGGGGAATGGAACAGATTTTGGCAAAAATATCCCACAGTGGCTGTGGAGATAATTGAGACAGTTCAGACACGATAAGTCTCCTTGTCGATGCCCTGCAAAGCGAGTTGCAGGTCACAGGGTTAGCAGGTTAATAGTTACCACAAGACAGGCTTGCGAGATGCAACTGAGAATACCACTTTCTCCGGTGGCTGGTAGCATAAAGCATGTAAAAACTCAGGCTCCGGGCGCTAAACACTGGTTTTTAGTGCGTCAGATCTCTATAATCTCGCGCAACCTATTTCCCCCTCGAACACTTTTTAAGCCGTATACAAACAGGCTGGGACACTTCACATGAGCGAAAAATACGTCGTCACCTGGGACATGTTGCAGATTCACGCACGCAAACTGGCTGCGCGTCTGATGCCTTCCGAACAGTGGAAAGGCATTATTGCCGTCAGCCGTGGCGGTCTGGTACCGGGGGCTCTGCTGGCACGTGAGCTGGGTATTCGTCATGTCGATACCGTATGCATCTCCAGCTATGACCATGACAACCAGCGTGAGCTGACCGTGCTGAAACGTGCGGAAGGCGACGGTGAAGGCTTCATCGTTATCGACGACCTGGTTGATACCGGCGGTACCGCGGTGGCTATCCGCGAAATGTATCCAAAAGCCCACTTCGTCACCATCTTCGCGAAGCCAGCAGGCCGTCCGCTGGTTGACGATTACGTGATTGATATCCCTCAGGATACCTGGATTGAACAGCCATGGGATATGGGCGTGGTATTCGTACCGCCAATCTCTGGTCGTTAATTCTCTTACGCACTTATTTAACGCCCGGTGATACCGGGCGTTGTTTTTTTTAGTCTGACGCGCGTTACAATGGTCTCTATATGACGTATTCATGGAGGCAACGTAATGACGCAGGCGAATCTCACCGAGACTCTCTTCAAACCCCGTTTCAAACATCCTGAAACGTCGACGCTGGTGCGCCGGTTTAATCCGGGGACCATGCCTGCCGTCCAGTCTGCATTAGACGGTAAAAACGTGCCCCACTGGTACCGCATGATTAACCGTCTGATGTGGATCTGGCGCGGTATTGATCCCCGTGAAATCCTTGATGTGCAGGCGCGTATCGTGATGAGCGAAGCTGAGCGCACCGACAGTGAACTCTACGATACGGTCGTGGGTTATCGCGGGGGAAACTGGATCTACGAATGGTCTAAACAGGCGATGCTCTGGCAGCAAAAAGCCAGCCAGGAAGAGGACGCCACGCTCAGCGGCAAACACTGGCTGCATGCGGCCAACCTCTATGCTATTGCCGCATACCCGCATTTGAAAGGTGATGAGCTGGCCGAGCAGGCTCAGGCGCTGGCGAATCGCGCCTACGAAGAGGCCGCTCAACGCTTGCCGGGCCGGATGCGCGAGCTGGAGTTTACCATCCCGGGTGGCGCGCCCGTCACCGGGTTCCTGCATATGCCAGAAGGCGAAGGCCCGTTCCCGACCGTTCTGATGTGCGGCGGGCTGGATTCACTGCAAATCGACTATTACAGCCTGTATGAGCGTTACTTCGCACCAAAAGGGATCGCGATGCTGACGCTGGATATGCCCTCAATTGGCTTTTCATCCAAATGGAAACTGACTCAGGACTCGAGTCTTCTGCACCAGCATGCATTAAAAGCGCTGGAAAACATTCCATGGGTTGACCACACGCGTGTTGCTGCATTTGGCTTCCGCTTTGGCGCCAACGTCGCCGTGCGTCTGGCTTACCTTGAAGCTTCACGCCTGAAGGCCGTCGCCTGTCTCGGTCCGGTGGTGCACGCTCTGCTCAGCGATCCGACCCGGCAGGGCCGCGTGCCGGAAATGTACCTTGATGTGCTGGCCAGTCGCCTTGGCATGCATGATGCATCAGACGAAGCGCTGCGCGTTGAACTCAATCGTTACTCGCTAAAAACGCAGGGGTTGCTGGGACGGCGTTGCCCTACGCCGATGATGTCAGGGTACTGGAAAAACGATCCCTTCAGTCCTGAAGAGGAGTCACGCTTAATCACTTCGTCATCTGCGGATGGCAAATTGCTTGAGGTACCGTTCAGCCCGGTGTACCAGAATTTTGACAAAGCATTGAGAGAGATCACACGCTGGATCGCGCAGAGATTGTGTTAATAGATTGCTAAATTTTGCTGGTTTGGTAAAACAGTGGCTTCACAAAAGGAGATCGCAATGACGTTACCGAGTGGACACCCGAAAAGTAGACTGATCAAGAAGTTTATGGCTCTCGGCCCGTATATTCGAGAAGAGCAGTGTGAAGAAAATCGCTTTTTTTTCGACTGCCTGGCTGTATGCGTCAACGTGAAGCCTGCACCCGAAAAACGTGAATTCTGGGGCTGGTGGATGGAAATGGAAGCGGAAGAAAAACGTTTTACGTATAGCTACCAGTTCGGCCTGTTTAATAAAGACGGCTACTGGCAAACAGCCCCAATCAAAGACCAGGAAGTGATCGACCGCCTGGAGCATACTTTGAAAGAGTACCTCGAAAAGGCAAGAGCACTGCTGGCCACCCTGGATCTGAAGCTTGAACCCGCGGATAACTTTTCCAGCGAAGCGGTTAAGCTGACGGCGTAATCGCGATATTTCTCCCTCTCTCTTCGCGAGGGATGGGGTGAGGGCAGTAAACCCGACCCCCTCCAGGCAAAAAAAATCCCGGCATTTGCGCCGGGATTTTTTATTTCAACAATATCAGAACTGGTAGGTCATACCCAGAGCAACAATGTCATCGCTGCTCACGCCCAGTTTATTGTCGTCATCAATCTGGTTGATTTTATAATCAACAAACGCGGACATATTTTTGTTGAAATAATAGGTCGCGCCCACGTCGATGTATTTCACCAGATCTTCGTCACCCACACCTTCGATATCCTTGCCTTTAGACTGGACATAACCCAGGGACGGACGCAGACCGAAATCGAACTGGTATTGTGCAACAACTTCAAAGTTCTGAGCCTTATTCGCAAAACCACCCGAAATTGGGGTCATATTGCGGGTTTCAGAGTACATCGCAGCCAGGTAAATATCGTTAGCGTCATATTTCAGACCGGTTGCCCATGCTTCCGCTTTTTTACCTTCACCGCGCGTCAGCAGGTTTTGTGCGTTAGTACGGTCAGAGTTGGTGTAGGCACCGCTGACGGCGAAATCGCTGCCACCGAAGTCATAGGTCAGAGAGGTACCGAAACCGTCACCGTTCTGTTTTTTGACGTCGCGGTTTTCGTTTTTGCCCTGATACTGCAGGGTCATATCCAGGCCATCAACCGCACCGAAGAAGTCGGTGTTACGGTAGGTGGCAAGACCGCTCGCACGTTTGGTCATGAAGTTATCAGTCTGGGCTGAAGAGTCACCACCGAACTCAGGGAACATATCGGTCCAGGCTTCAACGTCGTACAGTGCGCCCAGGTTACGACCGTAATCCAGAGAGCCAATGTCTTTCAGTTTCAGACCAGCAAACGCCAGACGCGTTTTCTGTGTAGAGTCGCTTTCTGCTTTGTTACCGGCAAATTCAGCTTCCCAACGGCCATAGCCCGTCAGCTGATCGTTAATCTGTGTTTCACCTTTAAAACCGAAACGGACGTAAGTCTGGTCACCATCTTTAGTGTCATCATCGCTGATGTAGTGCATTGCTTTAACTTTGCCGTATACGTCCAGTTTATTACCGTTTTTATTATAAACTTCGGCTGCGTGTACAGATGTGGAAGCCACAACGCCCATTACCACTAATGCCAGTGTGCTCTTTTTCATTTTCGATCCTGTCTTATAAACGCGCTAAAAAAATTCGCTGGACGATAAGCTCATGCTTAGTCCCGTGAAAAAACAGAAAGGGTTTTAACGTTACGCAATGAAACTTTTATGACAAATTAAGAATAATTTTAAAAAACTGTGATTTATTATTTCGGTAATAAAACTGTCAAATTTTGCCGCTACGCTTCCTGATCCCGCGCAACAAAGTGTTTCGCGATGTGCTAAGGCAGTTGGCAACGGGGCTGACACCTGTTAAAACGTTCGTTTGACATCATTTTCCCTTATCGTTGAACGGCAGAGAATCATGAGTGACAGCCAGACGCTGGTGGTAAAACTCGGTACCAGTGTTTTAACAGGCGGATCGCGCCGCCTTAATCGCGCCCACATTGTTGAGCTTGTACGTCAGTGCGCTCAGTTGCATGCCGCAGGGCATCGTATTGTAATTGTGACCTCCGGGGCGATTGCCGCCGGGCGTGAACACCTGGGTTACCCCGAACTCCCCGCGACGATCGCCTCGAAACAGCTGCTGGCCGCCGTGGGACAAAGCCGGCTCATTCAACTCTGGGAACAGCTGTTTTCTATCTATGGCATCCACGTCGGGCAGATGCTGCTGACGCGTGCGGATATGGAAGACCGGGAGCGTTTCCTGAACGCGCGCGATACGCTGCGTGCGCTGCTGGATAACAACATCGTTCCCGTCATTAACGAAAACGATGCCGTTGCCACCGCTGAAATCAAAGTGGGTGATAACGATAACCTCTCGGCGCTGGCCGCAATTCTGGCAGGCGCTGATAAATTACTGCTCCTGACCGACCAGCAGGGGCTCTTCACCGCCGACCCGCGTTCAAACCCAGATGCTGAACTGATTACCGATGTACACGGTATCGACGATGCGCTACGCGCCATCGCAGGTGACAGCGTTTCAGGCCTCGGGACCGGCGGGATGGGGACCAAGCTGCAGGCTGCTGACGTGGCATGCCGTGCCGGTATCGACACCATCATTGCCGCGGGCAGCCGTCCAGGCGTGATTGGCGACGTGATGGAAGGCATCTCCGTGGGAACCCGCTTCCACGCGCAGGCCTCCCCGCTCGAGAACCGCAAACGCTGGATCTTTGGCGCACCGCCGGCAGGCGAACTCACCGTTGATGAAGGGGCGACCGCCGCAATTCTGGAAAGAGGGAGCTCATTACTTCCTAAAGGAATTAAAAGCGTGACAGGCAACTTCTCACGTGGTGAAGTGATCCGTATCCGTAATCTCGAAGGTCGTGACATCGCCCACGGCGTAAGCCGCTACAACAGCGATGCCCTGCGCCGTATTGCGGGTCACCATTCACAGCAGATCGACGCCATTTTGGGCTATGAATATGGCCCGGTTGCCGTGCATCGTGATGACATGATTATTCGTTAAGGAGCCAGAAAATGCTGGAACAAATGGGCGCAGCCGCGAAGGCCGCCTCTTACAAACTGGCGCTCCTTTCCAGCCGCGAGAAAAACCGTGTGCTGGAAAAAATCGCTGATTATCTGGAATCGCAGTCGCAGGAGATTCTGCTCGCCAACGAGCAGGATCTGCTGGAAGCGCGTCGCAATGGCCTGAGCGAAGCAATGCTCGACCGCCTGGCGCTGACCCCGGCACGTCTGAAAGGCATCGCTGACGATGTCCGCCAGGTCTGCAATCTTGCCGATCCGGTTGGTCAGGTCATTGATGGTGGGCTGCTCGACAGCGGGCTGCGCCTTGAGCGTCGTCGCGTGCCGCTGGGCGTGATTGGCGTGATCTATGAAGCCCGTCCCAACGTTACGGTTGATGTCGCTTCCCTGTGCCTGAAGACTGGCAACGCTGCCATTCTGCGTGGCGGGAAAGAGACCTGGCGTACCAACGCCGCGACCGTAAACGTTATCCAGCAGGCGCTGGAGGAGTGCGGCCTGCCGGCAGGTGCCGTACAGGCAATCGAGAGCCCGGACCGTGCGCTGGTGAACGAGATGCTGCGCATGGACAAATACATCGACATGCTGATCCCACGCGGTGGCGCGGGCCTGCACAAGCTGTGCCGTGAGCAGTCGACCATTCCTGTGATCACGGGCGGTATCGGCGTGTGCCATATCGTGGTTGATGACAGTGCCGAGATTGAACCGGCGCTGAAGATTATCGTCAATGCCAAAACCCAGCGTCCAAGCACCTGTAATACGGTTGAAACGCTGCTGGTGCATCAGGGCATCGCCAATACCTTCCTGCCTGCTCTGAGCAAACAGATGGCCGAAAGCGGCGTGACGCTGCACGCGGATGCCAACGCGCTGGCACTGCTGAAAGACGGCCCGGCGACGGTGGTACCGGTCAAAGCGGAACAGTACGACGACGAGTTTCTGTCGCTGGATTTGAACGTGAAGGTGGTTGCGAGTCTTGACGATGCCATTGCTCACATCCGTGAACATGGTACCCAGCACTCGGATGCGATTCTGACGCGTACCCTGCGCAATGCCGACCGCTTTGTGAATGAGGTGGACTCCTCCGCCGTATACGTGAATGCCTCAACCCGCTTCACCGACGGTGGCCAGTTCGGCCTGGGCGCAGAAGTTGCTGTCAGCACGCAAAAACTGCATGCAAGAGGCCCGATGGGCCTGGAAGCACTGACCACTTACAAGTGGATCGGCTTCGGTGATGATACGATTCGTGCGTAAATAATCACGGGTGATGCAAAAATAGCCGTTTGATTCAAAAGGGCATTGACGCATCACCCGGTTAGATCTAACCTTTTGCCCCGTGGTTACGCTCGTAACCGGCCTTTCAGGGCCGATATAGCTCAGTTGGTAGAGCAGCGCATTCGTAATGCGAAGGTCGTAGGTTCGACTCCTATTATCGGCACCATTCTAACGTCTCCTCAGGTCTCCTAAATTTCACCAAAATCCCTTATATACTGCGCTCTGAAACTCCACGTCTACAAAAATCTCCTGAAAATCAATAGTCAGTAGGTGCAAGGGTATTTGTACTTCGGTCTTAAGTAGGTATCTCCAGGTGAAACTTAATGCCACTAAGAGAAGGCTTACAAGTTGTCCGATGGTGATGGTCTGTATTTCTTGATCAAACCTTATGGCGGCAAATACTGGCGCTTAAAATATCATGTAGCCGGTATAGAGAAGCTGGGTTAGTCGGCAGAAGGTTTACGGCTGGATAGCTCGCGGTGAAATTGTAATTTCAGGCGATAAAGTGGATGTCGAAGCATCGCAGGCTAAACAAAATTCTGCTGGTGCTGGCGAACACCAGACTGAAATGACATGGGCGCAGGCCGCCGCATGGGTATGGAAGCATGACGGCGGGAAAGAGTTGCCGGCTGATATTGATGCTGGCCAGCGTATAGAGGCAGCAGCCGCTGAGCTGGGTTTTGATGTTCAGCACGAGCCCGATGAACAATTGCTGATTCTCTTCCGGCCGGATGAAGAAACCCACAGCTTCTATGGCAAAGACCGTGCAGCAGGCGCTTTACGGTTTCTTCGTTCTGAGCTGGCCTACGTTACCACAATGCACCCCGATACGCCGGATGACTGGAACAAAACAGGTTTAATGGCGCTCTGCCTGCTGGACGGCGAAAAACTGTAAACCCCCAGCCTAACCCAGCCCCTCAAACAGCACCGCCAGCGGGGACTTTTGGCTACACGCGCTCTAAGTTACTGTTGCTTAAAACTGTACCAATATAACCTACAATATTTGATTTAAAGAGCGGGAGATCACAAGCAGAAATCAGTCCTGTAAGGCATAATGGATAAAAATCATCTGTTTAAAAGGACTATACGATGTCGCATGTAAGTATCAATGATTTTAAGTTGCTTAATATTAAATGCCAAAAATACTTTGATTTATTCAGTAAAACTAATCAATTTGTTCAAGAAGTGAATGAACTTAAGTTACAACAAAGGTTTGGTTTTTATCTCTTCATGCTTGAATCATTATGTAATGAAAAAGATATAGATCGAATTAGTGATTACATTACAGATACTGAATACAACTCGTATTTATATGGTAACCGAAATGATGATCATGGTATTGATGCAATATTTATAGATAGTGAAGATAAGGAAATCAAGTTATTTAATTTTAAGTTCAGAGAACGATTCAAAGTTGACCAGAAGCAAAGTTTCAATGAGGCTTTTGTATCAACAAAACTTGTGAATTGTATTATGAATGAAAGTGTCGATGGATTAGAAGGCAAGTTGGCGTTGTATGTGACAAAAATCAATGAATTACTCAATGGGAATGAAGTATGGAAACTTTCTTTATATATGGTGAGCAATGAAGCTTTGCCTATAGAACATGATGAAAGTGCTATCCAACAATTGAAAAATGTATATGACATGGAAGTAATATCTATATGCCTTCCACATATAACAAGTATTATGTCAATACGTCCCGCTCCAATTAATGCGGAATTGATTATCGACAATGATTCTCTCATGTCTTATTCAGAGAGTTCAATTTCGACATCAAAATCGTATGTTATCAGACTAAATGCTGCAGATGTAATAAGAATTACTTGTCGCAATGCTGATTTGCGCGGAGATCACAATTGTGAGAACTTTGAATTACTGGCAAACGAAAAAATAGATTTTGGGGTTCTTTTCGATAACGTCAGGGGGTTTGTTCAACGCTCGCGCTATAATGCAGGCATAGCCAAAACCTTGCGTGAAGAACCAAATAAATTATTCATGTATAACAATGGGTTAACGATAGTATCTAATGATATTAAAGCTCACCCAGTAAATGGTCACAGGAAAGTTAGAATTAGTTTATCAGGAATCCAAGTCTTAAATGGTGGGCAAACGCTTAGAACACTTCATGATTTTAACGCGGTGGATAAATCAAATATTACAGAATATATTTCAAAAGGCGAACTTCTTGTTCGGATATTCAATGCGTCCAATAATGAAACTGCAAATAAAATAGCGGAATACACAAACAGTCAAAACTCTATTTCTAATGTAGACTTGAAATCATTAAGCACATTGCAAATACAACTAGAACAACTACTGGATGAGCATGGTATTATTTATTCTAGGAAAAATGGCGATACCGGGATTCATGATGAAAAAGAATACCGATACAAAATTAGTATGGAGCAATTCGGTCAGATACTTTTCGCTTATCAAGGTTTTCCTGAAAAATCTTCAAACCAGAAGCAACATATTTTTGGAAAATACTACGATAGTATTTTCAGCGAGGATAATTTTAATATTTCAAATGCACCACAGTTAGTGGAAAGTTATTACGAAATCAAAAAGGCTTATTCATCTTCAACCGATAGCATACAGAAAATAGAACAGAAGATTTTCTATATAATTTATATGCATAAAGTCAGAGAAGATTGGAGCTATGAAAAATGCATCAATATGCTTGAAGAAGCTTTATATTCTTATTATCCGCTCAGCGATGTTAGCCTCACTGATGCACGAAAAATGATTCAGGTACGATTCAGGGAATCAGTGTACGAAATGTTGTCCGATAATGAGCTTTAGTTTGTGCTTCTAAATATTAGAGGGTTCTATTTTGAACCCTCTTTTTTAATTTATAACTTATCTTCATTTCGTGCGGTAAATTTAACACCTTGGTTATCATTTGCTCAGTACTTAAAGAATAAATAAAAGTGATGATTGTTTGTCCATGTTCATAGTCGGCAGTGTGGGGGGATTTTGGGGGGTATCTTAGAAATTGAAATGAATAAAATTACTCATGAATCAATTAAATAATAGGTGTTGTTTTATTCATATTATCGCGACAAAAAATCCATTAAAAACAACAAATTAAATAGTTTATCAGTCCCAGGTTACGATCTTTTTCATATTCTATAACCAACAGTTACCGCTATGGTTAACAGTTGCTATCAGAGATGTAAGTACGTAGCGAACTGTAGTTGTATAGCTCGCACAAATACTAAGCGTGACACTCCACACGAATCGCCACGTACTATGTCATTTCTCACCTTGCCTGAACATAAGTAAAATAAAAGGCATACAAGAATCCAAATGTGCCTCAATATCTGCTTTCTCAACGGGATGAGTTATACCAATCGCCGCCTGCCGAAGAGGTTCGGCGACACACATGGCGAGTATGACTTTGGCACTGGTATCTGCAGGTAACATCGGCAACCAGCCCTGTTTTTGCTGCCGTGTAATCCACTCAGTGAGTAATTGTTGGCCGCGCGCTATGCCATTTTCAGTGTATTTCTTGAGGAGATCATCTTTACCAGGAAATTCAGTATTGAGAAGACGAAACATTTTCACGGCGGTTACTGATAGCGCCTGACCACAAATCGCAGCCAGTAATTTTCTTAGCGCCGGTAAAACGTCATTCTTATCTGTCGGATCGCTCTGCAGGAGTGGGGCGTAGTTATCCGTCCAGTTTCGAACCGAAAGGCCAAGCAATTCCTCCCTGTTTTTCGCAAAGCGATAGACGGTCTTTTTGGCAACGCCTGCATGCGATGCAACCGCCTCAATTGTTGTGGCGTCATAGCCTTTATCAAAGAGCAAGGCCATCGCGCTACAAATGATTTGTTTCTTCACCTCTTCCTCAGGGACTGAGGGGCGTCCGCGTGGTTTGGTTGGTGAGGTCATCCTTGAGATTCCTTTTCGCTTGTCATACGACCATTCTATCGGTAATGTTTAGGAAACGCACTTCGTTTCCTAAATGGTGCGAACTTCCGAATGCTAATGGAGAAAAAAATGCGACAACACGATATTGCCAGGCCCTGGCTGGATTATTCGGCATTGCTTGATCCTTCTCCCATGCCGCTGGAGACAGGTATTAAACGTCTTGATGACGGGAGTCTGCTGGTCGCCGTACGCACTGATTTACATGGCTGCAAAGGACGTATGATTAACTGGTGGTTTACCTTCTTTGAAACGACGCAGCATATAAAATGGTGGCATCCCGTTGATCATGTTGAACATCGTGGATGGGATGCCAACTGGAAGCGTGGGGAAAGTTTTTACGGCGCAAGCATCCATGCAGTTGAATCATTAGCTGAAATCCCTCCCATTCCCGCGCGTCTTAAATTCCATCACCCTGCATCGGTATTTGGCGAAATGGCTGTCGACAAGGCAATGGGGGATGGGAGTGTCTCGGCAATCATTGCCGCAAGGATAGGCTTCGGTGAAAAAACTGAACTGGATAGCCAGGGCGACCCGCTGGACGGACAAATGCTACATGTTGTCCGGGATACGCCTTTTGGTTGTGTGCTGCGTAGCCGGTTTATTCTGGGTATGAGTAATGACGACCACGCTGAACCTGCCGATGACGTTGGATTAGCGCTCATGCGACACTGTTATACAGAGTTCACGTTCTTGTCTCGTTTCCTGCCTTCTTTGTATTACGGCGAGAAAGCGAATGATGAGAAAATTGCGCTTCCCTGGTAACTCGCGGGTTTAAATGCTCAGGTAAACCTGTCGACGAGGGTAATCATGCCCTCCGTGTATTACCGGGCCAGACCAACGTTATCTCAAGCGTGACGCACACTGGCTAAGCAGTGATGCCTGGTTTAACCAACGCGTAGCCAAACCGGCATCACTTCATATCTGAAATGAATTCAGCGTAACAAAATCAATCGACTGATTTTACTGTGATTCCAGTTATGCTGAAATCGTTACCGTCACCGCTGGCTTTATGGCTGAAAATTTCCAGCACATTATCGCCCTGTGCCGCCGTAAACTCTCCTGACAGCGTGACCCACTCGCCTTTCACGGCAAGTGCTGTAACCGAGGTAATATCCTGGCCTGCCACCCGCAGTGACAGTTCGGGTATCACCTTGTAGTCATTGTCCCTGCGAGCCTGAAGGCTGAAGCGATAGCGTTTCCCCGGCTGGAGTTCCGAATAATGTTTATAAAGCAGCACACCATTGTGTGTCCGGCCTTTAACATTGGTGGTCGGAAAACGAATCATGGTCGCGCCACCTTCTGAGTAAAACTCATGCTCAGGCGTTGCCGGTCCAAATTGCCAGTGATTCAGATGATTATTCGTAAACTTACTCTCATCCAGGAAAGGTGTTGGTTCGGGACTGACAGGGGCAGTGTCCGGCGCAGCGGGGGGTGAGGAGGGGGGCACCGGTTTGTTGTGATGTTCCTCACACGGGCAAGGGGGCGTATTTTCTTTGCAACGACAGTCGCTGGCGCAAGCGTCAATCAGGTTCTTAAGCACATCGGCAAGCGTATTCACTGCCCGGACAATTTCAGGGGCCTGTGCGCACAGATCGCTGCCATTACCAGGCGTCTTCGCTGGCGTTTTACCTTCCAGCGCATCTGCTTCTTCTTTTTTGTTCGCCACGCTGTCCTGTTGCGTGGCCTTACTGGCGCAAATGGTGCTTTTTAAAACCGAGGCAAAATCGGCAATGCCGGAGGTGTAGATATAATGCTCACCACCCGTACGAAGCGCCAGGCGCTTGTATTCCCGAACCATGGCTTTCTCATCATCCGGGGTGGGATAAGGTAATGAGACATGAGGCGTGCCCAGATAGGAGTGGATTTTGACACCGTACTCCAGGGCGGTGGCAATGGCATCATCGCAGGCTTTGATGCGGCCCGCATCCAGGGTCATCTCCCCGCCTTTCAGACTTTCGTCTCCCAGCACAAAAACATTCTTTTCAGCGCCGTCACGCCAGTTGTAATGACGGATAACATCCTCCGCAGCTGGCGCCACATCTTCCTGAGCGGGGTTCCCCTCTTTGACATACTCTCTGCCTTTCAGGGCGGACGGGTTAGCACCGGCCTCGCTCGTCAGGAACTGACGGACCGTTTTATTAAATTTGGTGCCGGCAAAAACGCCTTCGATACCCAGAAAATCAGTTCGTAAATCCGAAGGGCAGGCTTTTCTGGCCTCCTCAATGGCGCTCTCAAGTTTTGCACAGAGCGCTTCCGCTTCATCCTTCATTGAAAGACTGCTGTCGATGATGAAAACCAAATCAACTTTTTTATTGTCCATAATGCTCATATCAGGGGCTCCATTAACGTTCATTTTTGTTTTCCAGTGAACCGGCAGGGAAGGCAGTGGATGGCACGTTGCCTCCCTGCGGGCATTTCAACCGAGCACAACAAACCTGACGTCATAGCCTCCCGTATTATTGGCGTATTCAGACGCAACATTTGTATCGTTAAAAATGAATGAAATTTCGCCATCAGCAGGGACTTCCCAGTCGCTACCGCCGCTTCCGATACCGTAAATATGCTCACCCGCTTTGATCAGTAATTTCCCCGCCAGTGCTTCTGGCAGGACAAAAGTGGGATCCGGTTTTTGCGCTGAGGGATGCTGGCTGTCGCCGTCAGGTCCAAAGCTGCGACCGCGGCTGTCGTACTGAGCGGTACCGGCAGCAATCAGCATCACCTTGTCCCCTTTGCTCACGGATACGCCGGTGTGGGTCCAGTCACTGCGCGTTGCGGGAACATGACCTTTCCAGTCCGCCTTTTGAGCCGCCGCTTTCTTTTCGTCTTCAGCGATATACACAACCGCGCTGAAAGCGCCGCTGTTGTCGCGATGTGAAGAGTCACTGACCACGAGAATCAGCTCACCGTCTTCCGGTACTGACCACTGGTAAACACCACTGCCAATGTCATAGCTTTTTCCGGATGCACTGAATCGGGCTTTCAGCACCTTATCGTTCCGTAAGACAAAGCCCTCTTTTAGCCTGCCGTATGGCGATGCCAGGGCGTAGTCTTCCTTACCGTATTTAATCCATCCTTCCGCAATAATACTGATTTTTTGCCCGGCTTTTAGTTTAAGTCCGGTATTAATGCCCGTGTCAGCAGTTGCGTCAATATTGCCCGACCATGCAGGTGAAACAGTCATATAATTCTCCGTAATCGTGACAGCGTAGAGCGTCCAGCTTGTCAGTGGTATGAGGTAATAAATAGCCTATAGATAATGTTTTTTGTTACTAAGGGGTACGGCATTCACAATCAGAATATAAACAGATATGCCACTCAGCAAATAATATTCTGGAAATGATGCTGATGATTTCTGTTCGTCTCCCGTCTGCTGCAGTTCTGCGAATTAAATATTAGGATTAATCTCATGCTGTGTTTTGTTACTCCAGAGCGGTAATGTGTCCGCGTGAGAGGTATATGTTGAAACCAAAAAAGTAATACACAGGGTAACTAAGTGGATATTTGTTAACCCATTCCTTTTCCGTCGGGGAGGCGTGAAATTAAGTGGAAAGGTAGATGTTTTTTATTGGGCGGATATCACGGCAGGCGGTGCTGTAATGCGCCCTCTCACTGCTTTGTGTACCTATTATTACCGCCATTCGGGTATGGTAATTAATTTACTAAAGGTATAATTACAGTCATGATTAAAAGTGCGATTACTCCTATAGTTAACATTAAAATTAATTGCAAATCAGTGACTTAGTGTTTGATTGTGTTGGTGGATTTATATAAATCGCAGCGTAAAAAAAGAAATGGCATTATTCTTTCGACATAAGTCTGGAAAAGATAAATATATTCATATGCATCCATGATGAAATGTTATGAATACTAAATGTGATGTCTGTCACATGCAGGGGGGGGGTTGTCTTTGATTGATGAAAAGCACGCATCAAATGTAATGTTAATGAAGTTTGATAAAGGAGAATAGCATGACGGCTAAGCCAGAATGGTCCGGAGAAGTTCCTGCAAACATTCCTGCCGGTATTAATACAGGCCTGCAACTGAATGCCGGTGATGAGATAACGATAATGGCCTCTGGCTGGATTAAATACGGTAAAGAAGAATTTGCGCTGGCGGTGCCGGATGGCAGGGTGAAAGAAGGGCTCATTACCTGCAATGATAAGGTGCTGAAGGCGAGATTTGATACCTCTGGCAAAGGTTATGATATAGGCGGTGGAGTATATAAATGGGCGGCTCCCCAGAGCGGTATCCTGCATCTGTATATTGCCGATACAGAGGTTGGATACTCTGATAATACCGGTAGTTTCAGCGTCAATGTATACCGGTAAGAACGGGGCGTTTCGGATACAGCGATTTCAGCCCCATTGATATGGCGGCAGGGATTATGTCCGGCGTTCTCAAACCGATATCTTATTCATTCCAATATTATTCGCAGAACTCAGCAGATGATAAGAAGACTAATCAACAATATTCTCTGGTACTCTACCGGGTGGGTGTTTTTTGGCTTGATAGTGCTCAGTGGAATCGCAGGGGGACTGGCGGCTTCAGTCCTGCATTTTACTACAACGGATGCATTCCTGGCTGCATTTTGCCTTTTTCTGTTGCTGTCATTGCCCGTTTGCTTCTGGCTGCACCGGTTATCTCGCATACACCGCCGTCAGTAATGTACACGCCCACAAGGAGAGTCCCTGTGAGCGTGTAGTGTTTCCAGTACGGAGCATGCGCAGTCGCGTTACTGGCGCTTATCCTGCAACGCCTTCAGGGGTAAACGCCATACGTCATAGCGCTCCTGGCCAGGTTTGACCGCGCCAGCAAAATGGTCGTTCAGGCTGCTGGAGGTAAAGATCAGATCCCCGTCCGGATTGATGGCCGGCGTGTCCGGCCAGTGTACGCCGTCGTTTGACGCCATCAGGGTCATTGAGCCGCGCTTCGGTTCATACCTGACAATACCGTTGTGTGTCACATCGGTGATATAGAGGTTGCCTTTGGCATCGGTCAAGATACCGTCGGTATTGCCTCCCACCGAACCAAGATCCCGGATCTGCGCCGCAATCTGCGCATCGTCAGCACCAGGCTTTCGAAGAATGTCAGTCGGTACCGCAAACGCATGGGTCCCTGTCGTCACCGTCCAGTAGAGCGTGCCGGTATCCGGAGACAGCGCAATACCGTTGATGCCAATCAGTAATGGATGACCTGGCCAGACTTCAGCCCCGTGCGAGACGACTTTCACACCCGGCTCAATCTGCAGGTCTGGATGACGGTCGAGCACACGTCGGGCAGTGCCGGTTGCGAAATCGGCGATGATAAGACCGACGCGGTTCTCAGGCGCACTGCGCGAGCCGCTGTCGGAGATGTAGGCGACACGGCGCGTCTCATCAACAACCACATCATTGAGGAAACTCGCCTTGCGGTCTGCCACGCCATCCAGTGGAATGCGTTTGATCGTGCGGCCGGTATTCAGATCCAGCACCATCAGTTTCTGCGAACCCACGGGGGATTCCGCTTCTCCCGCGACGAACCCCATATCCAGGGCCCACAGCCAGCCATTCTTACGGTCAATATAGAAGCCAAGCACGTTACGCAGGTTCTGGTCGGGAGCGGTTTCCACGGCATTCCCCTCGCGGGACGGAAATGCCGTGAGGCGCGCCGGTCCGGTCTGCACGGTCGTATCAAGAATACTTAACGTCGCGGGCGCATCGGCTGAAACCAGTCGAGGGGTACTGACAAAGGCTCTTCCCTTTGCATCAAAGTGGATGCCTGCGATGGGCGCGTTAACCGAGCCGGAAAACGGCGTCGGCGTTTCCCCCTTCTCAGGCGTATTCCAGGTTACGCCGGTATAGCTGCGCCAGCGCTCAAGAGGGGCCTGATTCGCTGCGCTGGCTATGCTCGCAAAAGAGAACAACATTGCCATCGCGATGGCGGACATATTACGGGTACGTTTGAACATTTCTATGCTCCGGTAAATAGGGGAAAGCAGGGGACACTGGTTCCCCTCAGGTCATGACGGCTGCTGCATTAAAGAATGGAGCGGAAAGTGCCGCCTTCGACGCGCACCGCGGCACCGTTAGAGGCAGCGCCCAGCGGGCTCGCCAGCAGCGCGACCATCGCGGCTATCTCATCAGCATCGATCATTCGCGCGATAAGAGAGCTGGGACGGTAGGTCTGGAAGAAATTCGCTTCGATCTCCTGGTCGGTCATACCCGGTGCAGGTGCGGTCTGGCGCAGGTATTCGATAATGCCGTCGGAGCGGGTCGCTGAAGGCAGTACGCTGTTGACCGTAACGCCCGTCCCCTTCGTGAGTTCGGCCATACCGCGCGAAACGGCGAGTTGCGCCGACTTACTGACGCCGTAATGCACCATGTCTGGCGGCGTGAACGCGCCGACTTCGCTCGACATAAATATCACCCGGCCCCAGTTGCGTTCCAGCATGCGCGGGAAGTAATGCCGTGACAGGCGAACGCCGGACATGACATTGATGTTGAACATGTTCAGCCACTCATCATCGGTGATGTCGACGAAGTCTCGGGCTTCGTAAAAGCCCAGGTTATTGATGAGAATATCGGTGTCAGGGCAGGCCGCGATCAGGGCTTTTGCCCCCTCAGCGCTTGCCAGGTCGGCAACGATGGCGGTGACCTGCGCCTGAGGCTGAGCGGCGGTAATGTCTGCCAGGGCGTTTTGCAATTTCGCGTGGTCACGACCAGTAATGGTGACGGCCACGCCTTCGCGCGCCAGCGTGCGGGCGATGGCCAGACCAATCCCCGCGGTTGCGCCAGTAACGAGTGCTGTCTTACCGGTGAGTTGAAGATCCATGATTTTACCCTCTGGTGATGAATGCGCACACTTTACTCATCGCCCAACTGGAGATAAATTAGCGGAATTGAAAAACATTTGTTCCTGAAAGAGCATAATGAGCAGAAAATTCGATTATCTTGGCGATGTTGAGGTCTTCATCGCTGTCGTTGAACACGGCTCATTTACTGCTGCTGCCGTCGCCCTGTCCACCACGCCCTCGGTGTTGAGTCGTGCGGTTTCTCGCCTTGAGACGCGTCTGGGACGACAGCTTTTACAGCGAACCACCCGTCGGGTAGGCCTGACCGAGGCAGGGCGAGTCTATCTGGAGCAGGCGCGCTCTGCTTTTTCCCTGCTGGATGAAGCTGGACGTGATGGGCAGGGCCAGGAAGGCGATCTGACCGGACGCGTGCGCATGAGTGTACCGACTACCTACGGGCACTATCGCCTGCCGCCCTTGCTGGCGCGATTCTCCCAACACTACCCGCGCGTTCAGGTGGATCTGAACATCACCAACCGCAACGTCGACCTGATTGCTGAAGGGTTCGATCTGGCGATTCGTTTGGGTCAGATGCCCGACAGTGGTTTAGTCGCGCGTAAACTGGAGGATGCCGCTTTGCTGCTGGTCGCATCACCCGCGTACCTTCACAGGATGGGGACTCCGCAAACGCTGGATGATTTGCACCGACACATGTGTCTGCCGTTTATTTTGCCGCGCACCGGTCGCATCGCTCCGTGGGTGTTTCGGGAAGACGAACGCGATGTGGACTGGCTACCCGCTTCACCTATCGAAACATCGGATGATGTGCTTGGCGTTGTCTCCCTGGCTGAACACGGTATGGGGATTTGCCAGAGCTATGAGTTTATCGTTCGGGACAGGATACAGCGCGGTCAGCTGGTGGAGGTGCTTCCTCACCTTCGCGGGCGCTCGCGGCCGTTCTCGGTGATCTTCGCGCCACACCGGCGCCAGTCCGCTGCCACCCGCGCGATGATTGATCTCCTGACCACGCAATAACGACATGTTGGGGCGCTGATAGGGGGTTTAATGCGGTGGAGGGATGAAATTAAAACGTAATTCAGGATAGCTGAATAGCTACCCTGAATAATGCTGGTAATGATTTTATTTCTTAATGAATGCCAGTATATCTGAGTTTATAACATCAGCATGGGTGGTGTGCATTCCGTGAGGGAAACCAGGATAAATAATTAACTGACTATTTTTCAGGAGTTTGTCCTGCATAATCGCTGCATTCTTATAGGGGACGACCTGATCGTCATCGCCCTGCATGACCAGAACAGGTACAGAAATCTGTTTCAGATCTTCAGTTTGGTCTGTCTCTGAGAATGCCTTAATACCCTCATAATGAGCAATCGCACCGCCGTTCATACCCTGGCGCCACCAGTTTTGAATTGTGCCCTGAGAGATTGCTGCACCGGATCGGTTAAAACCGTAGAAAGGACCTGAGGCGACATCCAGATAGAACTGGGCGCGGTTAGCGGCAAGTGCCTTTCTGAAATCATTGAAGACCTCAATCGGCGTTCCGTCTGGGTTGGCGTCAGTTTTTACCATGAGGGGAGGGACGGAGCTGATGAGAACCGCTTTTGATACGCGTCCCTGAGGTTGTCCGAATCTTGAAACATAGCGAGCAACCTGTCCTCCACCGGTGGAGTGGCCTACATGGATAACATTCTTCAGATCCAGATGCTCAACGACGGCGTTAACATCAGATGCATAATGGTCCATATCATGCCCGTGGTTCACCTGGTCTGAGCGGCCATGACCGCGGCGGTCCGTAGCAATAACGCGATAACCGTGGGCGAGGAAAAATAGCATCTGATTATCCCAGTCATCTGCGCTCAGCGGCCACCCATGGTGAAACATGATGGGTTGCGCTGATTTATCGCCCCAGTCTTTAAAATAAATACTTACCCCGTCCTGTGTGGTTACATATGGCATAGTTGTTACTCCTGTATTGATATCCTGTGGCATATAGCCTTGAACTAGCGGTATTAAAACTACGCCTTGTTACCCGTAACGTATAATCGAGTTCACCGATGAATAAAATCAGTTACGCCTTACCTGAAGTTACCTCTGCATAACCCGTAAGCCGGATAAAACACGACGCAGATTCTGGGAAGAAGAGTACCTGTACCCCCCTCTTTTTGGTGTTGCAGCAATGTTAACTTTCCAATACGCTCTGTGTTTTCGGAGTAGCACCATGACTGTCACCGATGCCCTTCTTGCTTACACTCTCGCTGCCACGCTGTTGACCCTCACTCCCGGGCTGGATACCGCGTTAATTCTCCGCACTGCCGCTGCGGATGGCAGTAAAAAAGCAATTCACGTCGCGCTGGGTATTGATACGGGTTGCTTTATCTGGGGCGCGCTGGTCGCTTTCGGCCTGGGAGCACTACTGGCTGTCTCCGAATTCGCGTATTCCTTTTTAAAGTGGTGTGGGGCCTTCTATCTCTGCTGGCTGGGCCTCCAGTTATTGTTACGCCCGCGTCAGCAGTTCTCGCTTTCCTCTGACGGTAATGCCCGCAGCAGCAACGGTTTTTTACGTGGCATGTTGGGTAACGTGCTAAACCCTAAAATGGGTATCTTCTACGTTTCTTTCCTGCCGCAGTTTATTCCAGCAGGTCATTCACCGTTCGTGTGGACATTTTTGCTCGTGAGTATTCATGTGCTTATTGGCACGCTCTGGTCGTTAACGTTAATTATCGCAACCGGCTATGCGGCAGAAGTATTGAAAAAGCCCGCGGTCGTTAAATGGATGGACAGAACGACCGGCGTAGTGTTTCTGCTGTTTGCTGCCAGGCTGGCCATGAGTAAGCGCTAATTAAGCGCCACCCGTAATATCGGGTGGCTTCTGACAACACGCCATGGAAACGCTCAGTAGTGTAATAAGGTAATTTCTTTTTTATTCATTAAGACCCTCTGCTGCTCAACCAGCGCCGCCAGCGCACGCGCCAGTGTCGACTGGGAAATACCCAGTAATTGCGCCAGTTCTTTTTTAGTGAGCGGCAGTTCAATCGCGCGGTGCTCAAAGCCATACTCTTTTCGGATATCCGCGATAAGCTGGATAAAATCACTGACCTTCTGTAAACCGTCGCTCTTCACCAGCACGTTAATAAACAACTGTTTTTCTCTGGCTGAACGGGAGAGTATACGAATGATAAAGTGGGTGAACGTGCTGGTTAGCTGGCTTATCTCATAAAAATGCGTTTTTTTTAGCTCACAGATTTCCACGTCTGTAGCAGCCTGCACGCTATATTGATGCTGGCTGGTGAAGAGTTCTTCTGCACCAAAAATTTGCCCCGGCAGCAGGATCCCCTGAAGAATCTGCTGCGTATCGTAAATTTTAGCCACGCCGCTTCTCAGGGCATAGAGCGCAGTTACCGGGGTGCCGCTTTGATAAATAAAGGCATTTTTCGATATACGTTTACCGCGCGCCAGATCGTGGATAAACAGGGGGTCCTGGCGGTCAAAAAGATAGGCCTGACACACGTCAGCAAAACCGCATTCTGAGCAACTGACACACCGGGATGTTTTCTTTTTTGTCGACACAATATCCTCCATGCGATCATCAAACTATCTTTATGACTGGATAACACAATTCATCACGGGCGACAGCGTATTACCGATAGTGATAAAACTGTCGCCATGTTTTTTCATATACATGGAATGCTCGCCGCTTAAAAAGAATACTTTAATAGCCAGAGAGGACAGATTTTCGGGCGTGTTATCATGTGCCAGCTTTTCCTGCTTGAGGATCTTCACCGTATACGCATTGCTGGAGGTATTAAGGTACTTAAACTTTACGTAGCGGGAAAAAGTGTAATTTTTGCCCTGGTAATCTATGTCGCCGTATAAATTAGACTGACCTGTTTTATCCTCGGAAAATTCAAAGGCAACATTTCCTGAAAATGTAAACGGTTGGTCATTTGAACCATCTTTATAGGAGAAATTCGCAAAGCAGCGATCGTTTATATACGTTGATGGACGTACAACAATACCCCAGAGAAGCGTGCCTGTAAGTACAGTTATTATCGTCGCGAATACCAGTGCGTTTTTCATTTCATTTCCCAGTTAAATGCATAATGGTTTTCGCAATAGATCAACGTGTTGTTTTCTGAGTCCAGGGGACAAAAAGCGTAAAAAATTCTCCCGCGGCTACCATAAAACACGTTCGGCTGTATATTCACCATCAGTTGAGCTGCATGCAACGCACATTTCTCTTTGAGACTGGGCTGAGCAGAAAGCAACACGTCAATCAAATGCTTTCGCATATCACCAGAAAGATGTTCAAAAGTGTTGACGCTACACTTCCCGAGATGGCCAATCATCGTGAGTTCGTCATATCGCTGATTTGGCTGTTCCTTGCGCCAGACCCAGATATTGGCTATTAGCAGCACAACAATACCGACTGTTGCCCATATATATCGCTGTGGGAATCTTTTCTTTCTGACCCGGCGAGGGCTAATATTCTCGAGTTTAGTGACACCTTCAGTGGTGTCTATAATCTGCACATCAATATCAGAAGAAAAGAAAAAGCCCACTTTGGGGACAACAATAATCGTTTCTTCAATATCTGTCAGGGAGGTCAGGGTCTTACGTAAAATACTCACATACTGATTAAGTGAGGAGCTGGAACTGGTATGTCCGGCGGACTCCCACACCTGTTCCAGCAGATACTGACGTTCAAGAACGGCTCCCGGCGTTGCAATCAGCAACGAGAGAATACGATTCGCCGTGTTTGTCAGTTTTTTGCCTTCAGGTGCCTCAGCGCCTGGAATAGTGAGTTCACCACTTTCCGTATCGTAGACAACTGTATGGGCAATCAAATATTTCATTATTTATTCTTAGGGCGTTAACACTTCGCAACGAGCGGTTTAACAGAATTAATATTATGGCCCAGCAATGTCACAATGTCCCAGTCCAGACGATAATTTGCGGCCTCTTCACGAAGAATACTCATGGCTTTATCGCTGTCCATTCCTCGTCGGTAGGGACGGTTCTCTGTCATTGCGGTAAAAACATCCGCTACGGCCAGAATTCGTGACGGAATATCCAGCGACGCGGCGCCTAGCCGGAAAGGATAACCGCTGCCATCCAGACGTTCATGATGATTGGCTGCCCAATCCACGATGCTGCCGAGTTCAGTAATAGGGTGTAGCATGACCAGCGTTTTGTAGCTGTGCTGCTTCATACGGGCGTATTCATGATCTTCAAGCTTGCCGTGTTTTTCGAGAATAGCGAGCGGCGTAAAGAGCTTGCCGATGTCATGTAAATAACCTGCAATGCAGATTTTTTCCTGCATATCGCGGTCATAGCCATAAAGTGCAGCCAGACGGGCCGCCACATGGGCCACGCTGGCGCTGTGAGTGCGGGTGAAGCTGCTGTATTTATCGACAATTTTTGAAATCAGCTGGCACACTTCAAGAAAGTCATGATGATCGAGCATGTCGTGTTGCAGAGGGCTAATGGCATTAAGCACCTGGTCTTGTGCCGGGTTACAGAGCCTGAACCAGAAGCCATCCTGGCGACTCGATTCATACAGGGCATTCGAAAGCACATCAGGCCACTGCTCAGGCCGTGCAAAGAAGCGGGCCAGGATATCCTCGCGCTGTGCGACAAAATCGCCTTTAACCTCGCGCAGGAACAGTTCGAACGTATCGGCCATATGCACCAGATGATGTACCAGAGGGAGCGTATTGTTGTCTGATATTGACCATTCGCTGTGATGATTTTCCAGAATGGCGGTCACCGGCTGCAGAAAACGAATGCCCGCCGTCATTGACCCACCCAACTGTTCATGGCCATCCTGAAAGCCATCACCTCCCGGCATGATGTGTGCGCGATCTTTACTGAGTGCACCAATATCATGAAGCATGCCGGCCAGAAAGGCCGTCTTGATTCCGGAGTGATCAAGTCCTGCCTGATGGCTTAAATACCAGGTGATGATTGCCGTGCGTTGCAAATGATTTACCAGGTCAGCAGAGACCGGATAAATAATTCGATGTAATAAGTTAAGCACGGTTTGAACAGATATATTCATGGAAACCCTGAGCTAAATACTAAAATAATTAATCGTAACCAAACATAATTTGTGCGGTTGCTACCACCGTTCCGGTCGAGAGCGCTGATGCGTTGTAGACTTTGTAATAAGCATGCAAATAAATATATTGTATATCCTGGATGTTATCATCTTTTGCAATGTCTAATATTTGTGTTGCATGTTCCATATTATTGCTGCTGGATATTTTTATCTCCTCATGTTCGCCAAGGAAATAACGACTGCGAAGCGCAATGCCTACGCCGCCAGCGGTGGTCTCATCATTAACCATGATCTGGTAAGTGCTGTCGGTAGTGACCAGGTCATTACTGGATATCCAGGCCTTGATATTACGGGTGGCAGTTTTGACTCCCGCCAGATTCCCGCACTTAAACGGTATGGTAAAATCGGCACCGTTAGCTTTACCATTTATTTTTAATGTCCTCAGCGAGGCGGGGGGGAGCTTAACCGTCATGTCATGGGTCATGTTGCAGGTGGTTTCTTTCGGTTCAAACTGAATAGTAACTTTCTCGTAAGCGAGAAAATAATCGGTATTCCAGCTTTTGCGCGAGGTGTCGGTCATCATGTTGTCCCACGCGCGGTAGGCATAGGTTTTACTGGATAACAAGGGTGAATCCGCTCCGCTCCCCGTACCGCTCATTACCGCCGGTATAACGCTGAGTGCACCATTAGTGGTCGTCTTGGTGTAGGCTGCGACCCCGGTGGGCGGCGTGTTTAAAAGCTCTGCGCGCAATGTATATTGTGTTGGATAGGCGAGGGAGTGGATGCCCACAATCCCGCTGACAGTCACTTTTGTTGTGCCGGTAATTTGTGCCGTCACTTTAATCCAGTAGCTGTTTTCGCCATCGGCGCTGTTAAAATTGAGGTACACGGGGTTATTATTAAACCCGGTGAAATAATAAAGATGATCCTGTAATACACCACCAATCCCGACATTGCCATAGGTACAGGTCATGCTGCCAGACCAGCTTGTCGTATAGGTTCTTTCTACGACATTGGATGTCAGAAACTCCGATGAGAGATTCAGCGATTTATCCGCTTCTGCCACGTTTTTAAATAAAATGCCGCTATTTCTGCACGTATCGCCAGTAAGGCCTCTGGACTGGGGTTGAGCCAGTGCGGAAAATCCTGGTATAAATATCAGGGCGAATACGGCTATGATGAGATAAAAAGACTTACTCATGATCGTATTAATACTCGTTTTAAATTACCGGCAGATATTGACGGCATGTTCATTGGGCTGTGCAATGACACAGGTTTTTTTTACCTTGCCTTTGCTGATATCGATATGCAGAGAATCAGGCATCGTATCGGATTTAATAAAAATTTGGCTTCCCTGTGCTACATATCCCAACTCGTTATGACCGCTATCTGAAACAAATGCGCCAAACGGTAACTGTTCACCTTTCGTATCCTGAACTTCAAGGGTGAATAATTTCCGCGTATCCGTTTTGTATTTCAGATACGTAATGCTGCCTTCATACGGGGCGATATTCAGCAAATTACCCTGTAAATCAACGTCGCTGCTTTTTGTCCCATCCTGCTCGAGATGAAAATTATTCTGCCGGTAAGGCGTTGCGCTGGTCACCAGTGCGATACCGTGCTGGTTTGTACGGGTCGATGAATCGCCGTTGACCACGGCATTTTCCACGCCGGGTGCCTCAAGGATCACAAAGTTTCGCCCATTATTCGGGGAGGCAATGACCCCTCCACGCCACGCAAGCAGATTCCCGCTCGCACCAAGGCTGGTCTGGCGATATTCACGGGCGACGGTCAGGCCGGTGTTAAGGCTGGTCACACTGTTTTTCCAGTTGGTATAGAGATCCGCCGAACGGGAGTCCCCCTCGTTATCATGGGCCAGCATCAGGCTGTAATCGACATCGTGGGAATTACCGCTCAGGCTGACGTCTGAAGACGCATATCGACCTTTCTGCACGCTGGCGTGGGTTGCGATGCTCCCACCGCTGCCGAAGAGGGACATCGGAACGGTGACGGAAAAATAGAGATTGTTCTCAGTGTTTCCACGCGTGCGCAACGAAGTGACGACATCACCCTCATAATTTGTTTCATAGTCGTAGTAGGACTGCGTCACTTCGGAACGGCGCAGCGATACGGCGTAATTTACGCTGTGCCAGGCATTGCTCCACGTCAGGTTATACTGGCGGCTGGTTTTTTGCCCGCGCCAGTAGTCACGCCAGTATGCTGAAAGCGAAAGACGGCCGAAATCATCTGACAGGGGTTGAATGATATTGGCGCTGAATGCCTGTTTGCTGTTAACCGTCGAGGAGCCTGTTCCGCCATAATCTTGAATATTGGATCGGGTCAGGACAAAATCGCTGAAGGAGGCATAGTTCTGCGTTCGGTAATAATACGATGCGAGCGTCAGGTTAGTTCGTGTTGGAAAATACTTACTCCATGAAAGGGCGTATTTTTCTCCGCGGCGCCGCTCCTCTCCCGGCAGGCGATACTGTGACTCTTCAAGAGATCCAGACAACGAGCCCGCGTAGGGTAAAGATATGGCACCCCCAAGCAATACAGATTGATAGTCAGCATTCCAGATGCTCCCGGCAGTCGCGGTAACGTAATTATTAATACCGCGTGAATAGCTAAACTGGGCAAAGCGGCTATGGTCGTTAATGCCGCGCATGTCCACTTCACCGATATTGAACTGATAATCACTGGTGCCCGGTCGGAGCATGTCTGGTAAAGAGGAAAATGGAACGGCAAAGCGCTCGGTACTTCCGCCATTATTTTTTACTTCCACGGTCAGATCGCCACGTGAACCGGTCGGCATTAAATCCCGAATTGCAAAGGGGCCGGCGGGCACGGATAACTGATGAATAATATGGCCGTCCTGAAACACGCTCACGACCGCGGAACTGGTGGCGATCCCGGTGATGACAGGCATATAAACACGTTCGCTGTCGGGCAACATCTGCCGGCTCTTCGTGAGCGTCAGGCCGCGGAATCTCACGGTATCAAAGTAATCAGAGGCGGTATACGCCCGCCCGACACGCATGAGCGATTCGATAGCCACAATCGGTTTTTCGACATAGCGTGTGGTATTGACCCAATAACTTTTTCCCGGATTGCTGTAACGCATCCAGGTGGAATTATCGAGTAAATGCCAGCCTGAAAAATTCAGCCCGCTGTTCAGTGAAAGATAAAAATTATCGCTGTTGGTATACCCTTCGCTCAGTCCATGGAAGTTGTAATAGTTAACGTTGTAATTGGTATAAAGACCGTTAATGCCCTGGTCCCATTTCTGCGGTGCCACCCAGTTTTGGCTGTCAGTTTTCACAAAGGCTTGCGGAACTTCCAGATCCAGACGCAACTCTCCCGGTACCAGCTTGCTTTTACCTCCGTGGAGTAACGTATTAATGTCAATCATGTCGGAGTGAGCGTTCGCGATAGCATCATCCAGCTCCTGAATAGACAGTTGCGTGGCATCTTCTTTATGAATATGTACGGTACCCCGATCGTCATTGGCGACCGTTAAGGTGAACTTTCCACGCCAGACGTTATTGACGTAAACGTCGAGATCGTAAGTCCCTGGCGTCATGACCAACTGATTGTTACTCCAGTCCATATCCGCTGAATTACCGACCAGCAGGCTACTGTTGAATGTCTCACCGTATGCACTAAACGAGCACAAGGCGAGGCTGATGGAATGAACCAGCAGGCTTTTTCGAAACAGCGATCTGTTCTTCATCAAAATTGAACCTGGCATGAGTACTGTCTGCGATCAGTGGAGGATGCTGAATCTCTTGGCGCCGAAATCATCAAGCCAGGTGATTCGGTACTGATTACCCGCATGGATTTTGTCGGGAACCAGCGCACAACCAAACGGAGGAATAAAGGCGGTATCGTTCAGTAAATTATCTTTTCTGGCCTGTTTTAACTGCCCACCTTGCCAGGTCACGATTTGCGGAATGGTCAGGTAATAAGGGGAGTTGTTTTTAAGGCACACACGACCGCCAGAGGTGGAAAGGGTGACTTTTTCAATAACCGAGCTGTCCAGTTCTTCCAGAGACATTGGACGATAAAAAACTTTGATGCGGTTGCGAATAGCGACCTGGAGATAATTATCAGCTCCACCTTCCGGTACCGGAGGCACGTCCAGAACGTTCAGCCAGAATACGCTTTCCCGATCCGTTGGCAGTGACTGGGTATTCATTGCGGCGACCTTCAGGGTTTGCCCACTGTGCGCCTCCATTTTTACGACAGGCGGCATAAGTGAGAAGGGCACTTTGACCTTTTCAGGCGCAGCGGAAGCATCGCCCTCATCCAGCCAGGATTGCACCAGATGCGTTTTATCACTGTCATTAACCAGCTGTACGGAAACGAATTTCGCCGCTGCCGGATAAATGACGCGAGTCTGATTAATCACGACACTGGCAAAAGCCATCTGCGAGGCGACAGCCCCGATGAGAAAGATTATTAATTTTTTCATGATGTTTAAAACCGGGGATTGCTCCCCGGTGGAGGTATTAATCGTAGCTAAAAGAGTAAGTTGCGTCGGTAACGACTTTACCGGTGGTGACAGAAGCACCGCCAAAGTTGTAGTAGTTCGCATGCATGGTCAGCGTAATACCGTCGGTGCTGGAAACATCATCCGACGTGAGGCCGGTATTGAAGGCGGTATCAAACGGTACGGCAGTCTTGCCATCGGATGTCAGGGTGATACCCACACCTTCTGCGCCGCCTTCGCTGTAGTTTTTCAGGTATTTACCGTCGTCAGACAGGTTGCTGCTGGTGAAGGTGATTTTGAGGGTTTTGGTGCCTTCGTCTGCCGCTGTGCAGTTTTTCAGGCTCATGGTGAAGTCTTTTTCGTTAGCCGTCACGATGCCCGCGGTTTTCCCCATATCGGTAAGGGTAATCGGAGACAGATTGACGGTGAAATCAGAACCATTGTTGGTCGTCACATCACAGGTTGTATCTGATACTGAACCGTTAAAGGTAATTGTGCCACCTGCGACACCCGTGCTTTCTGCCGCCATTGCTGCACCAGAAAACATGATAGCCGCTGCGATTAATGTCTTATTGAACATGTTTTATATCCCGTTTTTTCATTTTCGATGTACCTGGTACTTCCAGGGTGGGGAAACAGCGTTTCGGAACACTGTTTTACCCACTCTTTGGTCGGGATATAAAACCATTTAATGCGCAGTTTGGTAAACGCAAATATCGTTTAAATTGATTTTTTAAATTTAAATGACTGGTTTTTAATTTTTATATAGGTTTATGTTCTTTTGGTTGAGGGGCTGGAGAGGAGGTAGAGAAACGATTTCCTGTTTAAAGACGTGCTCAAAATCGTCATATGACGATCTTTGCAAGGATCCTGTACAGGCATAGAAACATTACTCTGCACAGTGAGTTACAACAATGAAACGAAATTAACATTACCAAAACAAGTACGGCAATGAAGCACGCTGTTTCAGGGAAGACAAAGAAGGGGAAAAGACACTGCCAGGAGGGATAACAGTCTCTTTTTTTAACTATTCAACTTCGAGCGTACTAAAACTGACGATACGAGAACGCCCTAATTCCTTCGCACGGTATAAGGCAACATCTGCCGCGCGTAACAGGTTGTCGCTTTCGGCATGCTGAGGGTAGCTGGCGATTCCGATAGAGACATCAACTGGACCGATTTCGGTCAGTCCACTGCGCACCGTTAACGCGTGAACGGCGTCAAAAATCTCGTTTGCGAAGGTAAAGGCAACCTCTTCATTTACCCCTGGCAGGAGTATTAAAAACTCCTCTCCGCCAAAGCGAAACGCCAGGCCATTCTCACGGAGCGCCCGTTTCACAATGCTGGATACGCTTTTAATAACCTGATCACCCGCTTCATGGCCAAACCGGTCATTAATGCTCTTGAAGTGATCGATATCGATCATCATGCAACTCAGGGGTTCGCCGTTACGAATGGCCTGTGTCATTTGGGTATGAAGCGTATCTTCCAGATGATGGCGATTACGCAAGCCGGTCAGCGGGTCGAACAATGCTTTTTCAAGCAACGCATCGCGTAGCCGCTGGTTTGCCAGCGCCAGACCGAGCGCTTCGGCCATCAGTTCGAGATAAGCACGGGCAGGGGCATTTTCCGCGGTGATATTCTGGAATGAGAGCAGACCAATGGCCTCGCCCTGGGCAATAAGCGGCACGCACAGCGAACGATACGCCAGTGATTCCGGCAGATGATAGCAGGCGATATCCGGCTTACCGCTGAACGGGGGATGGCTCTGACCACGCCTTACTGCCCAGCATTCGTCAGGATGAAACGTCATCTCCTCTCCCGTGGGGGAGAGCCACTGGGCAACGCAGCGCATCTGCCATGGATCGCGGTCAAGGACATAGAGCCGGCCAGGGACCCCCGGGGCGATATTGGGGGCAAACATCTCCGCCACGTTGATAACATCGGTAAAGTTCTCACACCCTTGCAGCCGCTGCGTCATGCGGGCCAGCAGTTCGCGGACAGCCCAGTCGGCGTCGCGCTCTTTTTCCAGCCGTTGCCGGGCAAGGCCGTTTTCACGAAAAATACGGATCGCCTGCGCCATATCGCCAATCTCATCAATCTGATTAAAATTCGGCGTTTCGACGGCGTAATCCTGCGACGCCAGACGGTGTACCACGTCGCTCAGACGCACCACGGGGCGCAGCACGCGACGTTTCAGGATAAAGCCCAGGACAAACAGAAACAGCAGGGCGGTCAGGCCAACCATCAGTTCAGAGGCCGTACGCAGTGCTTTCGATTTTTTGGTGGCATCCTGCACGGACGCAATCACCCGCTTGTCGAGGATCTGGCGAAAGTGATCAATCTGGTTTTGCGCGCGTTCCAGTGCCTGCTCATAGGGCACACCATAAAGCAGGGCAATGGCCTGGGCATCTTCTCCCCGTTCTGTACTGGTCAGGGCCGTCTGCTGTTCATCCTGTAGCGCATCAATAATCTTGAGACCTTCCCGCAGCAGGGACAGCTCCTCATCGGACGCGCCGTTATCGCGCAGTTTATCCAGCCTCAGCTCGACATTTTTCAGGTTGTTCTCTGACTGGCTGTATTGTCTGAGGGTTTGCGGATCTTTTTTTATTACGTACAGGCGGGCTAAATCGGACTGCGCCCAGGCGTCGGTTTCAATATCCTCCGTCAGCTCATCAAAGCGCTGCCGCTGTTCCACGGCATGACGTTCCACGGTGTCGGCATTGGATGCCATCAGCATGATGATGCCTGAGACAAGGGTCAGGCAGACCGTGGCACCATAGGCCCAGTTAGTTATCGTTGCGATTCGCACCTGTGGATCCTTTTACGACATGAGAAGGATGGCGTTCTTTCAAATTATAGAAAACGTTTGATTTAAGGCGAAAAAAAAGGCGGCACAGTGCCGCCTGGTGTGGTCTTTATCGTCATATCATCACAAATCTGGAGGGTTTTTTCCTTCCTCGATGAAATCCGCATCCAGCTCTTCGGCGTTACCCGCGTGATCGCGACCGGAGAACAGGTTCCAGCAGGCGATGAACAGCGCGGCGATCAGCGGCCCAATCACAAAGCCATTAATGCCGTACAGCTCCATCCCGCCAAGGGTTGAGATGAGGATCAGGTAGTCCGGCATTTTGGTGTCTTTTCCCACCAGCAATGGACGCAGGATGTTGTCCACCAGCCCGACAATGATGACGAAGAAGCCAACGATAAAGAGACCCTGCCAGAGCTGATGCGTGGCGAACAGGAAGATGGCGGCCGGCACCCAGACAATGGCCGAGCCGACGGCCGGTACCAGCGAAAGGAACGCCATCAGCGCGCCCCAGAGTACGCTACCGTCAATGCCAGCGATGGCAAATGCAATCCCGCCGAGCGTGCCCTGAACCACCGCCACTACCGCCGTACCTTTTACCGTTGCCCGCGAGACGCCGACGAATTTGGCGAACAGATGCTGTTTGGCAAAATCAGACAGAGGAAGCGAATCAAGGATCTGGCGTACCAGATACGGACCATCTTTTAGCAGGAAGAACAGCAGATAAAGCATGATGCCGAAGCTGATCGCAAAGCCAAACGTCCCTTTACCAATCAGAAACGCGCTGCCGGCCAGATACTGTCCGCCCTGCAGGGCCACATCGGAGAGTTTTTTCTGGATCTGCGCCGCGTTCGTCAGGTTGTGGTCCGCAAGGAAGCCGCTGGCCCAGCCTGGCAGGTGGTTAAAGATGCTCGCCACCACTTCCGGGAATTGGGTATTGTTCGCTTGCAGCTTGGTGTACACCACGTTCAGTTCAATGGCGAGCGATGAAAAGATCACCATCAACGGGATAAAGACGATGAGGCAGATAATGCCGATGGTTAACAGCGAAGCCAGTCCGTTGCGATCGCCCATCGCCGCGCGCAGCTTGTTTTTTACCGGGTTAAAGATAACGGTAAGAATGGCGGCCCATAAAATCGCGGAGAAGTAGGGGGAGAGCACGTCGAAGAAAGCCCAGGTGACAAGGGCGAGTATGAAGATAAAGAAACCTTTGGTCAGTCCGTTAAAGCGCATCAGTTGATCCTGTAACGATGAAACTGTGTCGACTATAGAACTGATTGAGGGATTTACCAAGAATTGCGCCGCTGTAAAATCCCGCGTATGAACCCGCTCCTTACGGATACCACTTTCGACTGACCGAAGAACGCCAGGGTCCGCGCCATGCTGTAAGTATCTGCTTGCGGAGGTGCTTATGGCCTGGCGTCCGTTCCTGTATGTGATCCTCACAACCCACCCCAGACTCAGCGCGCGGCGCGCCCGATTACGTCTGGTCGTCTAGCTTTTTCTTAACAATCGCGGTATAACACACCTTCTTTGGATGTTTAGATGTCCATACGTATAGAAGGTAATATGCAAACACAACAAGAAAATGGGCAGCTTAAGCGCACCATGAAAACACGCCACCTGATTATGCTCTCGCTGGGTGGGGTCATTGGGACAGGGTTATTTTTCAATACTGGTTATATCATTTCAACGACCGGGGCCGCGGGAACGCTGCTGGCGTACCTGATTGGCGCGCTGGTGGTCTGGCTGGTGATGCAGTGTCTGGGCGAACTTTCCGTTGCGATGCCGGAAACCGGCGCGTTTCACGTCTATGCCGCCCGCTATCTTGGACCGGCTACAGGCTATACCGTGGCGTGGCTTTACTGGCTTACCTGGACGGTGGCGCTCGGGTCGAGCTTTACCGCCGCCGGGTTCTGTATGCAGTACTGGTTCCCGCAGGTGCCCGTCTGGACGTGGTGCGTGGTGTTCTGCGTGGTGATCTTCGGTCTTAACGTCATCTCCACGCGCTTCTTTGCCGAAGGCGAGTTCTGGTTCTCGCTGGTGAAAGTCATCACCATTATTGCCTTTATTATTCTTGGCGGCGCTGCGGTGTTTGGCTTTATCCCGATGCAGGACGGTTCTCCCGCGCCGGGCTTAACCAACCTTACCGCCGAAGGCTGGTTCCCGCACGGCGGCCTGCCCATCCTGATGACCATGGTCGCGGTGAATTTCGCCTTCTCCGGGACAGAGCTTATCGGTATCGCGGCGGGTGAGACGGAAAACCCGCACAAGGTGATTCCGGTTGCCATTCGTACCACCATTGCCCGGCTGATCATCTTCTTTATTGGTACCGTGTTTGTGCTGGCCGCGCTGATCCCGATGCATCAGGCCGGCGTGGAAAAAAGTCCGTTTGTACTGGTGTTCGAAAAGGTCGGTATTCCGTACGCGGCTGATATTTTTAACTTCGTGATCCTGACGGCCATCCTGTCGGCGGCGAACTCGGGCCTGTACGCTTCTGGCCGCATGCTCTGGTCGCTCTCGAATGAAAAAACGCTGCCGCGTTGCTTTGCGCGCGTTAATAAAAACGGCGTACCCATGACGGCGATTTCTGTTTCAATGCTTGGCGGCGTACTGGCGCTGTTCTCAAGCGTGGTGGCACCGGACACGGTGTTTGTCGCACTGTCCGCCATCTCAGGCTTTGCTGTGGTGGCGGTCTGGATCAGCATCTGCGCGTCGCATTTTGTCTTCCGTCGTCGCCATCTTCAGTCTGGTCAGCCGCTTTCCGCTCTGCAGTATCGCGCGCCGTGGTATCCGCTGGTGCCGGTGCTCGGCTTTATCCTCTGCGTGGTGGCCTGTGTTGGTCTGGCGTTTGACCCGAGCCAGCGTATTGCCCTTTATTGCGGGCTTCCGTTTGTTGCCCTGTGTTATGGTGCCTACTACCTGACCCGAAACATGACATCGCAGGAGCCTGAACATGTCACAGAATAATCCGCTTACTGCCATCCTTGAAAAACAGCCATTTGTGGTGCTGGATGGCGCGATGGCGACGGAACTGGAAGCGCGCGGTTGTAATCTTGCAGACAGCCTGTGGTCTGCCAAAGTGCTGGTTGAAAACCCGGATCTTATCCGCGACGTTCATCTGGACTACTACCGGGCGGGAGCGCAGGTGGCGATCACCGCCAGCTATCAGGCCACGCCTGCGGGGTTTGCCGCACGAGGCCTGGATGAGGCGCAATCCCGTGCGCTGATTGGCAAAAGTGTGGAGCTGGCGCGTAAGGCGCGCGAAGCGTATCTCGCGGAAAACCCTCATGCAGGCACGCTGCTGGTCGCGGGATCGGTTGGGCCGTATGGTGCATACCTGGCGGATGGTTCTGAGTATCGCGGTGACTACGTGCGAAGCGCAGAAGCGTTTACCGATTTCCATCGCCCGCGCGTGGAAGCGCTGCTGGATGCCGGGGCAGATCTGCTGGCCTGCGAAACGCTGCCATCCTTTGCTGAAATCAAGTCGCTGGCGGCGCTTCTGGCCGAGTATCCCCGGGCCCGGGGATGGTTCTCGTTTACCCTACGTGACAGCGAGCACCTCAGCGACGGCACGCCGCTGCGCGATGTGATTTCTGCGCTGGAACGCTATCCGCAAATTGTGGCGCTGGGGATCAACTGTATCGCGCTGGAAAATACCACTGCGGCACTGAAACATCTTCACAGCCTCACCGCACTGCCGCTGGTGGTCTACCCGAATTCGGGGGAGCATTATGACGCCGTGACCAAAACCTGGCATCACCATGGCGAAGCCTGCGAAACGCTGGCGGGCTATTTACCCCAGTGGCTGGCGGCCGGGGCGAAGTTGATTGGAGGATGTTGCCGGACCACGCCGAAAGACATTGCAGAGCTAAAGGCGCAGCGCTGATGCCGTGTGTCGTCTGATGCATTCACCTCATCCCTCTCCCGTCGGGAGAGGGAGCCAGAATAAACCCCACAAAATTCACTATCCTTTGCCACTTTTTTTCTAAAAACGAATCGGAATTAACGATTCTTTTTTATTCCTTTATCAAAATTCCTGCGCCGGAAATACTGCCCTCATAACAACAAGGGGAGCAGTCACAATGGCAATTTCATCGCGAATTACACTTCTCGGCGCGCTGGCGCTGTGGGCATTTCAGGCACAGGCGGTAGACGTTACCGTCGCGTATCAAACCTCTGCGGAACCGGCAAAAGTTGCGCAGGCGGATAACACCTTCGCCAAAGAAAGCGGCGCGAAGGTGGACTGGCGTAAATTCGACAGCGGGGCGGCCGTCGTGCGCGCATTAGCGTCCGGCGATGTGCAGATTGGCAATATCGGTTCCAGTCCGCTGGCGGTGGCTGCCAGCCAGCAGGTGCCTGTTGAGGTTTTCCTGCTGGCGTCACAGCTCGGGAATTCTGAAGCCCTGGTCGTGAAGAAAAACATCACCCGGCCGGAAGATCTGATTGGCAAGCGCATCGCCGTGCCGTTTATTTCCACCACCCATTACAGCCTGCTGGCGGCGCTCAAACACTGGGGCATCAAGCCGGGCCAGGTGCAGATCATCAACCTGCAGCCATCCGCAATTATTGCCGCCTGGCAGCGTGGGGATATCGACGGCGCTTACGTCTGGGCACCTGCCGTGAATGCGCTGGAAAAAGACGGCACCGTGCTGACCGATTCCGAACAGGTGGGGCAGTGGGGCGCGCCGACGCTCGACGTGTGGGTCGTGCGTAAAGACTTCGCGGAGAAACACCCTGACGTGGTGAAGGCGTTTGCTAAAAGCGCCATTGACGCCCAACAGCCTTATCTCAGCAACCCCGATGCGTGGCTGAAAGAGACGGGCAATCTGGAAAAACTGTCGCGCCTGAGCGGCGTTCCGGAAGCGGACGTGCCGGGGCTGGTGAAAGGCAATACCTATCTCACGCCTGCACAACAGGTCCAGCAGCTCAATGGGCCGGTCAATAAAGCGATTGTCGATACCGCTACGTTTCTGAAAGAGCAGGGCAAAGTGCCTGCGGTGGCGACAGATTACAGCCAGTACGTGACCGATCGCTTTGTGAAATAAGGGGGAAGCGATGCTGAATATTACAAATCTGTCTGCTGATTACGGCGGTAAACCCGTGCTGGAGGAGATCAACCTGACGCTGGACAGCGGTGAATTGCTGGTCGTGCTGGGGCCGTCCGGGTGCGGCAAAACCACGCTGCTGAATCTGATCGCCGGGTTTGTACCGTATCAGCGTGGTTCCATCCAGCTGGAAGGGAAACGGGTCGAGGGTCCGGGTGCAGAGCGCGGCGTGGTCTTTCAGAGTGAAGGGCTGCTTCCGTGGCGCAACGTGCAGGAAAACGTCGCCTTCGGCCTGCAGCTTGCGGGGATTCACCGTGAACAACGGCTGGCGACCGCGCGTGAGATGCTAAAAAAGGTGGGGCTGGAGGGCGCTGAAAAACGTTTTATCTGGCAGCTTTCCGGTGGCCAGCGTCAGCGGGTCGGGATTGCCCGCGCGCTGGCGGCAAACCCACAGCTGTTGCTGCTGGATGAGCCGTTTGGTGCGCTGGACGCCTTCACCCGTGAGCAGATGCAAACGCTGCTTTTGCGCCTGTGGCACGAAACGGGCAAGCAGGTACTGCTGATTACCCACGATATCGAAGAGGCGGTGTTTATGGCGACCGAACTGGTGTTGCTTTCGCCGGGGCCGGGTCGTGTGCTGGAGCGGTTGCCGCTCAGCTTTGCCCGTCGCTATGTGGCCGGTGAACCGGTCCGCAGTATCAAATCCGATCCGCTGTTTATTGAACAGCGCGAATATGTTTTAAGCCGCGTATTTGAACAACGGGAGGCATTCTCATGAGCATTGTCTTCAGTGAAAAAACGCGCCGTCCTCGTCTCGCGTTACGCTGGCCGTTCTCTCGCCAGATCACGCTGAGTGCGGGCACGTTGCTGGTATTGCTCGCGGTCTGGTGGGCAGTGGCAGCGCAACAGTGGGTTAGCCCGTTGTTCCTTCCGCCACCGGGACAGGTGCTGGCGAAACTCATCACCATCGCCGGGCCGCAGGGTTTTATGGATGCCACGCTCTGGCAGCATTTAGGTGCCAGTCTGGCGCGTATTCTGGTGGCGCTGCTGGCGGCGGTAGTGATTGGCATCCCGGTGGGCATCGCGATGGGGCTGAGCCCGACGGTGCGCGGCATTCTCGACCCGCTGATTGAGCTATACCGTCCGGTCCCACCGCTGGCCTATCTGCCGCTGATGGTGATCTGGTTTGGCATCGGGGAAACCTCGAAAATCTTGCTGATTTATCTGGCGATTTTTGCCCCGGTTGCTATGTCGGCATTGGCTGGGGTGAAGAGTGCACAGCAGGTGCGTATCCGCGCGGCGCAGTCGCTTGGTGCCAGCCGTCTTCAGGTGCTGCTGTTTGTGATTTTACCGGGCGCGCTGCCGGAGATTTTAACCGGGTTGCGCATTGGCCTCGGGGTGGGCTGGTCAACGCTGGTGGCGGCTGAGCTGATCGCCGCCACGCGCGGATTAGGGTTTATGGTGCAGTCGGCGGGAGAGTTTCTGGCGACTGACGTCGTGCTGGCAGGGATCGCGGTGATCGCCGTGATCGCCTTTGGATTAGAACTGGGGTTGCGCGCGCTACAGCGACGTCTGACGCCCTGGCATGGAGAAATACAATGAGTGAACGTCTGACCATCACCCCGCTGGGGCCATATATTGGTGCGCAGGTCTCCGGCCTGGACGTGACCCGTCCACTGAGCGATAACCAGTTCGAGCAGTTGTACCACGCGGTGCTGCGCCATCAGGTGGTGTTCCTGCGCGAACAGGCGATCACCCCGCAGCAGCAGCGTGCGCTGGCCCTGCGCTTCGGCGATCTGCATATTCACCCGGTCTATCCCCATGCGGAAGGCGTGGAGGAGATCATCGTGCTGGATACCCATAACGATAATCCGCCGGACAACGACAACTGGCACACCGACGTGACGTTTATCGAAACGCCACCTGCCGGGGCGATACTGGCGGCGAAGCTGTTGCCGGACACCGGTGGAGATACGCTGTGGGCCAGCGGTATCGCCGCCTTCGAGGCGCTGTCCGTGCCGTTCCGGACGCTGCTGAGCGGGTTGCGGGCCGAACATGACTTCAAAAAATCCTTCCAGGAGTACAAGTACCGGAAAAGCGAAGAGGAACATCTGCGCTGGCAGGACGCGGTCGCGAAACATCCGCCGCTGCTGCATCCGGTAGTGCGTACGCACCCGGTAACCGGTAAGCAGGCGTTATTTGTGAACGAAGGCTTTACGACGCGGATCGTAGACGTGACGGAAAAAGAGAGCGATGCGCTGTTAAGCTTCCTGTTTGCCCATATCACCAGGCCGGAATTTCAGGTGCGCTGGCGCTGGCAGGAGAACGATCTGGCGATCTGGGACAATCGCGTGACGCAACACTATGCGAACGCGGATTATCTGCCGCAGCGTCGGATTATGCAGCGGGCGACGATTTTAGGGGATAAACCGTTTTACCGTGCGGGCTGATGCCTCCCCCTGACCCTCTCCCGACGGGAGAGGGGAAAGCAGGGTTACAAATGCGCCTCAATATAGCGCTGATAGCGGTTCGCCTTCAGATAACACAAATCCACCAGCACCAGGCCGTCAACGCAGTTGTTGAATGCCGGGTCGCTTCCGAAATCAATAAACTGTACGCCACCCGGTTCGCACAGCTCGGAATACTGCTTGTAGAGCGGCGGAATGCCGCAGCCCAGATTGCCGAGCAGGGATTTCAGCTTCGTCAGATCGTCGACATAATCCACGCCGCCAAACTGCGCCAGCACGTCAGGAAGCGATGCCGGGTAGGGCTGGCGTGACACCGCGAGCGGATGGCTTGCCGGGAACCAGAGGCGGTAAAACGCCACCAACAGATCCCGCGCGGCGGGCGGTAAGCCGCCGGATATCGAGACCGGACCAAACAGATAGCGGTAGTGGGGATAACGCGCCAGATAGGCACCAATGCCTGACCACAGATAGTCCAGACCGCGGCGTCCCCAGTAGCGCGGCTGAATAAAGCTGCGCCCGAGCTCAATGCCGTGCTCCAGCACATCCTGCATTTTGTCGTCGTAGTGGAACAGGCTGTAGCTGTACAGTCCTTCCGGCCCCCGACGCTCCACTTGTCTGGCGGTGGGCATAAAGCGATACGCACCGACAATCTCCAGATCCTCATCGTCCCATAAGATCAGATGCAGATAATCATCATCGTAGCTGTCAGTGTCCCGGCGCTTACCGCTCCCTTCTTCCACCGCGCGAAACGCAATCTCACGCAGGCGGCCCAGTTCGCGTAGCAATGGCGCCTCTTCCTGGCCGTTACGCTGCCAGAGATAGATGGATTTTCCATCGCCGGTTTTGCCCAGACATTCAGCCTGCGCCAGCTCGCGTTTTAGCGTAGCCCGGTCTTCCGGACGGGCAATGGCGCACTGGGTTTTAAAGACGCCAGGCACTCCCTTGCCAAGACGTATCACGTGCTGACGGCACTTTTCGGCCATCTCACGCGACGAAAGGGTGGCGCTATACCAGTCACTCCAGGCAATCTGCTGACCGATTGTAATCGGCAGCTGGCTATGGCGACGGCGGAACATCTGCTGCATCAGCAGCAGCATGGATAACGTCGGCGATACCAGCGTGCTGGCATAAAAGAGGAGGCTGTTGTGCGCCTGAATATGTACCGGCAGCAGCGGGGCGCGCAGTTTGGTGGCGAGTTTGATAAATCCCGAGTGCCATTTTTTATCGCGAATGCCTTTTCGCGTCGGCCGGGAAACTTCACCCGCCGGGAAGAAGATCAGCACGCCCGCGTTTTGCAGATGTTGTTCCATCTGTACCAGCGACGTTTTTGCCGTCCTGCCGCCCATATTATCGACCGGGATAAACAGCGAGCTTAGCGGCTCCAGGTGGGTCAGCATCCGGTTGGTCACGACTTTGACATCGCGTCGCACGCGCGAGACGGCGTACATCAGCGCCAGCCCGTCCAGAGTACCTGTCGGGTGGTTGGCAATGATAACCAGAGGGCCATGTTCGGGGATTTGTTCGAGATCGCGGGCGGAAACGGTGCAGAGAATATCAAGGTGCTCCAGAACTTGCTCCACCATATCCAGTCCTTTCAGGTGGCGGTGTGCTGCGGCAAATTGCTGGAATTCTTCTTCGTAAAACAGCCTTTTTAACAGACTTTTTTGCCAGGGTGCCGGCCTCGCCTGAGGCCAAAGGTCATCGAGAACGCTATCGAGACTAAACATGATCACTCCTCCTGCCGTCTTGCGATGACAGTAGAAGGGGGAGATGTCGGTTGTATTGCAGTTTGGTGAAGTTTCGTGAGGCAGGGAGAGCAGGCCGGGTCAGGCGAAACCGCCCCCCGGCACCGTTGCGCCTTAGCGCAGAATTTTCTTCTCAGCCAGATCCAGCGCAAAGTAGCTGAAGATCAGATCCGCACCCGCGCGTTTGATCGCACCCAGGCTTTCCAGGATCACTTTCTCTTCATCGATCGCACCCGCCATGGCGGCGAATTTGATCATCGCGTACTCGCCGCTGACCTGGTACGCGCCCAGCGGCAGCGAGGTGCGTTCGCGAATATCACGCAGGATGTCGAGATAGGCTCCCGCCGGTTTCACCATCAGGGCGTCTGCGCCCTGGGCTTCATCGAGCAGGGATTCACGGATAGCTTCCCGACGGTTGAGCGGGTTCATCTGATACGTTTTACGATCGCCTTTCAGCGCCGTACCGGCTGCTTCACGGAACGGGCCGTAGAAAGAGGAGGCAAATTTGGTGGAGTAGGACATGATGGCCGTGTCGGTAAAACCGGCAGCATCCAGCGCCTGGCGGATAGCCTGCACCTGCCCGTCCATCGCAGCCGATGGCGCGATGAAATCAGCACCCGCAGCGGCTGCAACCACCGCCTGCTTACCTAAATTCAGCAGGGTAGCATCGTTATCCACACCGTGATCGCACAGCACGCCGCAGTGGCCGTGAGAGGTGTATTCGCAGAAACAGGTGTCGGACATCACGACCATTTCCGGCACGGTCTCTTTGCAAATGCGCGACATACGGGCGACCAGACCGTCCTCTTTCCAGGCATCGCTGCCGGTGGCGTCGGTATGATGGGAGATGCCGAAGGTCATCACCGAGCGGATCCCTGCATTGGCGATACGTTCGATTTCACGCGCCAGATGTTTTTCAGGAATGCGCATCACGCCAGGCATGGCTTCGATGGCCTTGTAGTCGTCAATCTCTTCTTCGACAAAAATCGGCAACACCAGATCGTTTAAGGTCAGTGTTGTCTCTTCAAACATAGCGCGTAGTGCGGGTGACTTGCGCAGGCGACGGGGACGAGCAATTAAATCGGTCATGGTATGCCTGAGGTTTGTGGAACAAAGAGGGTTAGTGTACCTCAAAGTGAAAGAAGGTGTTTTACCAAAGTGGGCATTTTGTCGAGGGGGAATCCCGATGCCAACGCGTCACGCGATCAATAATATCCTCCCTTCCACTGCGTTAATTGTTCACGAAATATTGGTTTTATTTCTATGATGAAGTAAATATATCATTGAAAATGATCTATTTATTTTTATTATATTTTTTATCTTTATAAGAGGGTGTTTTAACTGCCTGTTTTATAATGATTATTGATGGCATTGCATCGCTTCTGCATTATTTTCATGTTGTTTGTCTGAATGCGGACTTAATGGAATGATTCATTGAACCTTTTCAGATTGAAAATGCATAATTCCCTCCGCAATTAAGTATTGCAAAATCGTTAGATGGACAAACTTGCTTACGTCCCTGAGGAGGGATGACCCAATGCAAACATGGAAAAAGAAACTGGTTGTATCACAACTTGCATTAGCCTGCACCCTGGCTATCGCTTCTCAGGCCAATGCGAAGGATATTTCTGGTACGACATATAATACCTTCGGATATGATAATACGGCAGCTGCACCCTGGTATTATGGTTACGCTGACTGGGATTACTCTGATGCGACGCACGATGGTGATATTTATCCGGTGATTAATAAATCCACCGTGAATGGTGTTATATCAACATATTATTTAGATGATGGTATCAATGGTCGTGCGAATGCGCTGAGCATTTCCAACAGCACCATTAATGGCATGATCACCTCAGAATGCATGACCGCGTCATGTGCTGATGGCGTGGATACGGACGGCACAACCCATTCTCAATACGACCGTTTTAGCCTGACCGTCGATAACTCCACGATCAATGATACTTACGAGCATTATGCGTATGACGTTGTGAACGGGGAAAATACGGAAACGCACTATCTGGACACCTATGCGCTGGGCAATGCAATTACCCTGGATGTGGAATCGGATATTGTTATTCAGAATAACTCTCACATCGCCGGCATTACCCTGACTCAGGGGTATCAGGAACGGGATAATACCCCGTATGACGGTGTGGAAGGTGTGGCGAACAGCAGCAATGTCTTTACCGACACGCTGCTGGTGAAAGACTCGGTGCTGACCTCTGGCGCATACAGTGACCTGGGCACCAGCGGGTTCTATGGTCAAACCGCGAAGCCGAGTGATTACGGTGAAACCAATGCCACTGCGGCTGACGACGCGGCGCTGATTGTTGCTGCCAGTGCGTCTGACAACGCGATGCAGACCACCGCCACGTTCGATCACTCCACGATCACCGGCGATATCCTGTTCTCCAGTACCTTCGATAACAACTTCTACCCGAACGGCGATCCGGCAACCGATACGACGGCTGACGGTATATACAACCCAACCACCAACGGCTGGGATGACACCGATAAGCTGGACGTCACGCTGACCAATGGCAGCAAATGGGTCGGCGCAGCGCAGTCCAGCGTTGAGGCCATCGGCACCGCGCAGATGTATGGCCTGGGCTACAGTGACGTTGACTGGCGCACCCTCTCTCCAGATAGCATCTGGCCGGATTCCACGTTCGACAATAATGGACATGTCGCGGGTGAAGCGGTCTATCAGAGCGGTCTGTTCAACGTCACGCTGGATAACGGCTCTGAGTGGGATACCCGTAAGCTCTCTAACATCGACACGCTGACGGTGAATAATCATTCGCAGGTCAATGTTGAAAACTCGGGCCTGCTGGCTGATTCCATCACCCTGTCCAATGCTTCATCTCTGAACATCGGTGACAAGGGTGCCGTGGCAACCGACAGCCTCTATCTGGACAGCGACAGCCGTGCGGCCCTGACAGAGGAAACCGCGGAGCTGTATGCCAATACCATTACCGTGGACAACGGTGCGGAGCTGTCTCTCGGCCTCGGCCAGGTGGATACGCACAATATGGTGTTAACGGATGGCGGCGTGCTGAACGTGGCCAGCCGTGATTACGTGTTGAACAGCGATCTGAACAACGCCCGCTATATCACCAACGATATGAGCAAAGCCGATTACGACTACGGCGTTGTGGCACTCAACGCTGACGGCCATTTGGCCGTGAATGGTGACGTGGCAGGGAATTACGCCGTGCGTATCGACAACGCCACCGGCGCCGGCTCTGTTGCTGACTATAAAGGCCAGGAGATTATCCGTGTTTATGACAACAACACGGAGACCCGCGCCAGCTTCACTGCGGCAAATAAAGCCGATTTAGGCGCATATACTTATCAGGCGCAGCAGAAAGGCGACACTGTTGTTCTGCAACAGCAAGCGCTGACCGATTATGCCAACATGGCGCTGAGCATCCCGTCTGCCAACACCAACATCTGGAATCTGCAGCAGGATGCAGTTAGCGCGCGTCTGACCAACAGCCGTCATGGCCTGGCGGATAACGGCGGGGCATGGGTAAGCTACGTTGGCGGCAACTTCGACGGCGATAATGGCGTTATCAGCTACGATCAGGACGTGAGCGGTATCATGGTTGGTCTGGATACCCTGATTGACGGTAATAATGCGAAGTGGATAGTCGGTGGTGCGGCAGGTTTCGCCAAAGGCGATATCAGCGATCGCACCGGTCAGGTGGATCAGGACAGCCAGACGGCAATGATGTACGCGTCCGCGAAGTTTGCGAACGATCTGTTCATCGACAGTTCCCTGAGCTACACCCGATTCAACAACGATCTCTCCGCGACCATGAGCAATGGTCAGTATGTTGACGGTAACACCACCACCGACGCCGTTGGTTTTGGGTTGAAACTGGGCTATGACTGGAAACCAAACCTCTCTGGTTATGTGACGCCATACGCAGCCGTGTCGGGTCTGTTCCAGTCCGGTGATGACTATCGCCTCAGCAACGACATGCGCATGGATAGTCAATCCTATGACAGCCTGCGTTACGAAGCGGGTGTGGATGCCGGTTACACCTTTAACTACGGCGGTGACCAGGCGCTTACGCCTTACTTCAAACTCGCTTATGTCTATGACGACGCTGGTAACGATGCCGATGTTAACGGTGACAGCATTGATAATGGCGTGAAAGGCTCCGCAGTGCGGGTTGGTCTGGGTACCCAGTTTAGCTTTACGAAGAACTTCAGTGCTTACACTGATGCCACTTATCTGGGCGGCGGTGACGTTGACCAGAACTGGGGCGCAAATCTGGGTGTGAAATATACCTGGTAATGAATAAAAGCGGGGGATAAGCCCCCGCTTTTTTATAGATGACAATAAAAAATAATAGTGAACCGACAAATACGGATGTCTTGAGGTCTGCATGAACGTTAATGCGAAACCACTTTCTGAATTAAGCCGGCTCGAAGCATGTTTGATAGCAGCCAGTACCCCGTTTAAATCTGCTCCACAGCAATTAATTACCTCGGGCAAGGGGAGTGAGCCTTGTACCTACGTATTCCAGACCGGCGTTATTGAAGTTTATCGTCATTCAGACGATCTGCTGGTTGGCATTGCGTCAGCCCCTTTTATTTTTGGCCTGTCTGCCGTAGTGATCAATCACAGTCAGGAATACAGAGTCACTGCCAAAACGGCCTGCACCGGTTTTTATTTGCCCGCGGCGACCACCCGTCAACTCATTCAACAGCATTCGCTCTGGAAAGACGCGTTTTGCTGGTTATCCTGGATAAATTACATTCTGGGCAAACGCGACAGGCAGCTGGTGGGAAATAACTCCTATCACCAGATCCGCGCAATGCTGCTGAATATGGCCGAATGGGATGAAACGCTGCGTTCAAAAATTGGTGTGATGAATCATATACAGCAAAGCACCCGTATTTCACGCTCTGTCGTTGCCGAAGTGCTCGCCGCTTTGCGACAAGGCAACTACATCAATATGAGCCGGGGCAAACTGGTCAGTATCAACCGTTTGCCCACGGAATATTAAGGCTGGATGGAGGCGGTGAGCACCTGGGCTTTATTGGCGCTCAGCTCAGCCACCAGGTTATTGATGCCATCGCTCATATTGACGAAACGCGTATTTGGAGAGCGGGTGACGACCACAAACGCGCCCACGTTGGACTGCGGGATCATCGCCATATAGGTGATGAATCCACCGCCGCCACCTGTTTTCTGAATAATGCCCGGTCGGCCATTTTTGGGTGCCATATAGACCCAGCCCATGCCCAGCGCGTCGGCTTTACCCGGTACGTCCATGCCGATCACGCGGTGCAACTGGCTACGCTGGTAAATCAGGGTCTGCATGCGATCGGCCTGGTGACTGCGCGCATAGAAATCTGATGAGAGGAACTGCTGCATCCAGCGCATCATGTCGCCTGGCGTTGAATAGACCCCGCCACTGCCGATGGCTGCCAGGGTGTTATTACACGGACTAGCGCCTTTCTCTGCCACCATCAGGCGTCGGCACTGATCCGGAGAAGGGGTAAAGGTGGTGTCCTTCATGCCGAGCGGGCGCGTTATCTGCTCTTCAAAGAGCTGTGGGTAAGGTTTGCCTGCTGCCGTCGAGAGCGCATCTGCCAGCAGGTCAAATGCCAGGTTTGAGTATGATGCCTGTGAACCCGGGGCCGATTTCAGCGTGGCGGTGCTCAGGTAGTTCCAGCGCTGTTCGCGCGTTGGCCAGACAAAAACGTCACGGTGCGCCGCGCCGCCGGGTTGTTCGCGAGGCAGCGCGCTGGTATGGGTGGCAAGGTTTACCAGCGTGATGGGCGTGCCCTGATAGGTTGGAACGCGTGCGCCTGGCGGCGCATATTTGCTGAGCGGATCGTCGAGCTTGACCACGCCCTGATCGAGTAATTTCACCAGCATTTCGCTGGTCATCAGCTTGGTTAAGGACGCAATGCGGATCACGGAATCCAGCTGCGGGTGAACGTTATTTCCCGGTCGCGTTTCGCCAAAGCTGCGAAATACGCGCTGGTTGCCATCGATGACCACCATCGCCATCCCGGTCGCGCCACTGCCGTAATAGATAAGGTTCGCGTAGCGATCGGCAATATCTGAAGCCAAAACGGGGGCCGTCAGCGGCTGAGCTGCCTGGGCGGTGGAGAAGCTCACCGCACACAGCGCGGCAAAAGAGAGCAGACAACGTTTCAACGAAAAGCATCCATGAATTGAATGAGAAAAGTAATGGGTATTTATACTACTAAAGCGCACGGTGCAATGCCCCGAATTGCATAACGATAGCGAGAAAAACGTAACCATGGGTAAATAAGCATAATTTCCTGGCGACCAGTCTCCCATTTTGTGACATCGGCCGTATGATAGAGGCCAGTGTCACTCAATCTTGCGGAGAACGATATGTCAGTGAAGCGTGTGGTTATGGTTGTCGATATGCAGCAAGGGGTGTTTGCAACGCCGCGTTACCAGCGCGAAAAATGTGTTTCGCTTATCAATCAGCTCACGCAGGCCGCCGAACGGGTGATTTTTATTCAGCATACCGGTGAAGGCGGTCTGGAAGAGGGGAGCGAAGGGTTTGCGCTGCTGCCTGAACTCCATCAGCCCGCTGACGCGCTTTACGTCACCAAGACCGCCTGCGATGCATTTTATAACACCGCACTTGAAGCGGTGTTGCGCGAGCAAGGTATTCGCGAGTTTGTCATCTGCGGCTGTGCCACCGATTACTGTGTCGACGCGACCATCAAGAACGGGGTCAGCCGTGGCTATCACATTACCGTGGCGGAAGATGCCCATACCACGGCTAATCGTCCGGCAGCCGACGCGCCCATTCTGATGAACCATTACAACGACGTCTGGCGTGACTTTATTGCGCCGGCCAATCCTCTCGCGGTGAAACGCACCGAAACAATTCTCGAAAACTGGAAAGCGAACTAATAATTAACCCTCGGGTCTGACCTTTTTGCCTGCGCCGTCTGGCTCAGGCGAGATTTTCGTGTGGTGATGTGTTGAGCACAGCAACAGCCATAACAACAAGAAGGATGCATTATGTTTAAGTCTTTTTTCCCAAAGCCGGGGCCTTTTTTCCTGTCGGCATTTATTTGGGCACTGATCGCTGTCATTTTCTGGCAGGCTGGCGGCGGGGCGTGGCTGGCCCGCATTACGGGCGCAACGGGTGACGTCCCGATCAGCGCCGCTCGCTTCTGGTCGCTTAGCTATTTGCTGTTTTACGCCTACTACATGGTATGCGTTGGCCTGTTCGCCCTGTTCTGGTTTGTCTATGCGCCGCACCGCTGGCAATACTGGTCGATTCTGGGAACCTCGCTGATTATCTTTGTGACCTGGTTCCTGGTGGAAGTGGGGGTGGCAGTAAACGCCTGGTATGCCCCGTTCTACGACCTTATCCAGACTGCGCTGAGTTCGCCGCATAAGGTAACCATTAACCAGTTTTACCATGAGGTGGGCATTTTCCTCGGTATCGCGTTGATTGCGGTGGTGATCGGGGTGATGAACAACTTCTTCGTCAGCCACTACGTTTTCCGCTGGCGTACCGCGATGAACGAACATTACATGGCGCACTGGCAACACCTGCGTCATATCGAAGGTGCAGCACAGCGTGTGCAGGAAGACACCATGCGTTTTGCCTCCACCCTTGAAGACATGGGCGTCAGCTTTATCAACGCCATCATGACGCTGATTGCCTTCCTGCCGGTGCTGGTGACGCTCTCGGCTCACGTGCCGGATCTGCCTGTTGTCGGTCATCTGCCGTATGGGCTGGTGATTGCGGCGATTGTCTGGTCTCTGATGGGGACGGGGCTGCTGGCGGTGGTCGGGATTAAGCTGCCGGGGCTGGAGTTTAAAAATCAACGCGTGGAAGCGGCTTATCGTAAAGAGCTGGTCTACGGTGAAGATGATGCTAATCGTGCCTCACCACCAACCGTACGTGAGCTGTTTGGTGCCGTGCGTCGCAACTATTTCCGTCTCTACTTCCACTATATGTATTTCAATATTGCGCGCATTTTGTATCTGCAGGTCGATAACGTTTTCGGTTTGTTCCTGCTGTTCCCGTCCATCGTTGCGGGTACGATTACGCTCGGTCTGATGACCCAGATAACTAACGTTTTTGGTCAGGTGCGTGGCTCATTCCAGTATCTGATCAGCTCCTGGACCACGCTGGTGGAACTGATGTCCATCTATAAACGTTTACGCAGCTTTGAGCGTGAGCTGGACGGCCAGGAACTGCAGGAAGTCACCAATACATTTAGCTAATACAGGGAGTTGCTATGACCTTTGCCGTACCGCGTGCGTTACCGTTGTCCTTACTGGCCGCTCTGGTGCTGGTAGGGTGTGCCGAAAAAGGGGCTGCCCCGCTTAAAGAAGGGGAGAAGCCTGTTGATGTGGCAAGCGTTGTGCGGCAAAAAATGCCCGCCAGCGTGAAAGATCGCAATGCATGGGCGGATGCGCTGGCAAAAACCTTTGAAAGCCAGAAGATTGCTCCTACCGAGGAGAACATCTGCTCGGTACTGGCGGTGGCGCAGCAGGAATCAATGTACCAGTCAGACCCGGTCGTGCCGGGTCTGAACAAAATAGCCTGGAAAGAGATCGACCGCCGTGCGGAATCGATGCATATCCCGGTATTTCTCGTGCATACCGCGTTTAAAATCACCTCGCCAAATGGAAAAAGCTACAGCGAACGGCTGGACACGGTAAAAACCGAGAAACAGCTCAGCGCCATCTTTGATGATTTCATCAGCATGGTGCCGATGGGGCAGACACTGTTTGGTTCACTTAACCCGGTACACACCGGCGGGCCGATGCAGGTCAGCATTGCCTTTGCGGAAAAGCATACCGACGGCTACCCGTGGAAAATCGACGGTACGGTGCGTCAGGAGGTCTTCTCCCTGCGTGGCGGCCTGTGGTTCGGTACTTATCATCTGCTGAACTATCCGGCGAATTACAGTGAGCCGCTGTACCGCTTTGCGGACTTTAACGCAGGCTGGTATGCCAGCCGTAACGCGGCGTTTCAGAATGCGGTCAGCCGCGCGAGCGGCGTGAAGCTGGCACTGGATGGCGATCTTATTGCCTACGGCAGCAGCGAGGCTGGCACCACGGAGCGGGCGGTGCGGAAATTATCGAACAGGCTTGGCATGAGTGACAGCGACATTCGCCATCAGCTTGAGAAAGGCGATAGTCTGGCGTTTGAGAAAACCGATCTCTACAAGAAAGTCTTTACGCTTGCAGAACAGAAAAATGGGAAAACGTTACCGAGGGCAATCCTGCCGGGTATTCAGCTGGAAAGCCCGAAGATCACGCGTAACCTGACAACCGCCTGGTTCGCAAAACGCGTGGATGACCGCCGGGCTCGCTGTATGGGGCTTTAAAAGCGACGGCGAAAACGCAGTACTAATGCCACAACGCCTAAAATCATACACCCTGCGAGGAAAGGAATCAGGCCAAACAGGGTGCTTACGCCAAAGCCAATTTCCACTCGCGGGCGTCCGTTATCCTGCACCTGCATCAGGTGTTCATAGACTCCTGGTGCATGAACCAGCATATTGAGTAGCTGCGAACCCGCCCAGAAACAGAACAAGACAAACAGGGCATAAGCGATATTACCCGCCGTGGAGGTTTTTGGTTGTTTACCGCCAAAAATCGGTTTCGACAATGTAAAGTCAGCCATCACGACCTCCCGATAAATCACTCTGTTTTATATGCGTCTTACAAGGTGAGTTTGACAGGTCATAGCATTTGTCAATATCAGAATCGTGTTAATTTACCCTAAGGAATTCTCCTGGATTGTCGAATTCTGCAGCGCATCACAATTTCTTAACTTAATTGAAACAACAGCGTGTTTCAGAATTTCCGCATCAGCCACAGACCTCGTCATAAATCTGTGAGAGGATATCTTTTTTTCCTGCCGGAGTTGTCATGAAGCTCACTTCCAAACTACGCCGTGACTGGCATTACTACGCCTTTGCTATTGGGCTGATCTTTATTCTTAACGGTGTCGTGGGGCTGTTGGGATTTGAAGCAAAAGGGTGGCAAACGTATGCCGTGGGTCTGGTGACCTGGGTTATCAGCTTCTGGCTGGCGGGGCTGATTATCCGCCGTCGTCCTGAAGAGACGACAGCGGATGAGACGGAAACGGCGAAGACTCCCGATTAACCGTTTACGGAGCTTTTCAGGGCGCTGTCCGCAGCATGACGCTCCAGCGCCAGTTCAATCAGGCGGGTGATGAGTGCTGAGTAGCTAAGCCCGCTGGCCTGCCACAGCTTGGGATACATGCTGATGTTGGTGAAGCCCGGCAGGGTGTTGATTTCATTAATCACCACCTCGTTTTCAGGCGTCAGGAACACATCCACGCGCGCCATGCCGCTGCAGCCGAGCGTCTGATAAGCGTTAATCGCGATCGCGCGGATCTTATCGTTGATTGCCGGATCGATATTCGCAGGCACAACAACCTGGGCGCCTTTATCATCAATGTATTTGGTGTCGTAAGAGTAAAAATCACTGTTTAACACCACTTCACCGCAGGTGCTTGCCTGTGGGAAATCGTTGCCCAGCACGGCGCACTCAATTTCGCGGCCTTTGATGCCCTGCTCAACCACCACTTTATGGTCAAACTCAAACGCCAGGCTGACCGCTTGCGTGAACTGCGCTTCGCTTGTCACCTTGCTGACCCCGACGGAAGACCCCTGGTTTGCGGGTTTCACAAACAGCGGCAGGCCCAGCTGACCGGAAATCTGAGCGAAGCTGTGTTGGTCACGGTTGGCGCGGGTGAGGGTGACAAACGGCGCAATATTCAGCCCCGCATCACGCAGCAGGCGCTTGGTGACGTCTTTATCCATGCAGGCAGCGGAACCCAGCACATCAGAACCGACAAACGGCAGGTTGGCCATGCGCAGCATCCCCTGCAGCGAACCATCTTCGCCAAGGGTGCCATGAACGATAGGGAAGACCACGTCAATCTGGGCAAGAGACTGCGCATTACCGGCGTCGATGAGTTGCCCTTGCACCACGCCGGGTACGGTCGCGACGCTGATTGCAGAAGGATTCAGGGCGATATGCGCCGGATCGTCAGCATTTAACAGATACTGGCAGGCATCGTTGACATGCCACTGCCCCTGTTTATCTATGCCCAGCAGCACCACGTCGAAACGGCTTTTATCGATTGCATCGACGATATTTTTGGCCGATTGCAATGAAACCTCGTGCTCCGCTGATTTTCCCCCAAAGACAATACCTACGCGCTGCTTTGCCATCTCACTCTCTTCCAGTCTGACGAAAAACCAATAACATACCACGATGCCCAGCGGGTTTCGCGGCCTTCTGCCATAATGTTTTGGGGAATGTTAAGGGGGGAGCGTGAAAGGAAAAACTCTGCTGACCGTTTTCATTATTGCGGCTGTCGCAACGGTGGGGTATCGCTGGTTGCCGTCTTACTACAACCCTTTCACGCCGCTACATCTCGACGACCCGCCAGGCCGCATTACCCAGTATAAGCTTCGGAACTTAACGCCCCAGGCGTGCGCGAGCCTGTTATCGCAGGCCAATCAACGCGCGCTTATCCGCACACAACCGGTCGCAGACAGCGGTGGGGAGTGTCCACTCCGTAACGTCGTCCGGGTACGTAACTTCGGTCCGGTCAGCCTGAACAGCAGTTTCCTTGCGAGCTGCCCGCTGGCGCTCAGTTCTGCCTTGTTTATCAGCCAGCAGGCCCGGCCACTCACCAGAAGCTATACGGGAAGTGAGCTGACGCGTATTGAGCATCTCGGCAGCTTTGCCTGCCGCAACATTTACCATCGCCCCGACGCGCGACGCAGTGAACATGCTACGGCAGAGGCGCTGGATATCACGGCGTTTGGGCTGGCAAACGGTGAGAGGGTCACGGTACAAAACGGCTGGAAGGCGACAAAAACGCAGCCATGGCTGAAAGGCATGCTGGCGGCGAGCTGCAGCTATTACGGTAACAGCCTGGGGCCAGAGTATAACGCTGCCCATGCCAGCCACTTTCACCTGGGGATGCGCGGTTTTGGTCTCTGCCGCTGAAGCATAATATTCCGTCAGAAAATGGATGATTTGTGACTTATTTCACAAATATGATGACTGGGAAGATAAAACACCAAAGTCGGCAAGTGCGCATCTCTGGTGCGACGTCATAACGCGTAACTTGCTAATCTGTCGGCGAATTCGCCTAAAAATGAAGACTATTTCTTTTATGGAATCCTGGAAAGTTAATCTCATCTCGGTCTGGTTCGGGTGCTTCTTTACCGGGCTGGCCATCAGCCAGATATTGCCCTTCCTGCCGCTGTACGTGTCGCAGCTGGGCGTTACCTCCCATGAAGCGCTATCCATGTGGTCAGGTCTGACGTTCAGCGTCACGTTTCTGGTCTCTGCCATCGTCTCGCCGATGTGGGGGAGTCTGGCCGACCGCAAAGGGCGCAAGCTGATGCTGTTGCGCGCATCGCTGGGGATGGCGATAGCCATTCTGCTGCAGGCCTTTGCCACTAACGTATGGCAGCTCTTTTTCCTGCGAGCGGTGATGGGGCTGACGTCCGGGTATATTCCGAATGCCATGGCGCTGGTGGCCTCGCAGGTGCCCCGTGAACGCAGCGGCTGGGCGCTGAGTACGCTCTCTACTGCTCAGATAAGCGGGGTCATTGGCGGCCCGCTGCTAGGGGGCTTCCTCGCCGATCATGTGGGGCTGCGCGCGGTGTTTATCATTACGGCCATCCTGCTGGTGGTCAGTTTTCTGGTCACGCTCTTCCTCATTAAAGAGGGAGGACGCCCCATCATCAGCAAAGCTGAACGCCTGAGCGGCAAGGCCGTCTTCGCCTCGCTGCCCTATCCGGGCCTGATGATCAGCCTGTTTGTGACCACCATGGTGATCCAGCTTTGCAACGGTTCGGTCGGCCCGATTCTGGCGCTGTTTATTAAGTCGATGGAGCCAGACAGCAATAATATTGCTTTCCTCAGCGGGATGATTGCTGCCGTCCCGGGCGTATCAGCCCTCATTTCGGCGCCACGCCTTGGAAAACTGGGCGACAGGATCGGCACGGCGCGTATCCTGATGGCCACGCTGATTTTTGCGGTGGTGCTCTTTTTCGCAATGTCGTTTGTCACTTCTCCGCTTCAGCTTGGCGTGCTGCGGTTTCTGCTGGGCTTTGCCGATGGTGCGATGTTACCCGCGGTGCAAACATTGCTGGTGAAATATTCCAGTGACCAGGTAACGGGCCGTATTTTTGGCTATAACCAGTCGTTTATGTATTTAGGTAACGTTGCCGGTCCGCTTATGGGAGCCGCTGTTTCGGCAATGGCCGGTTTCCGTTGGGTATTTGCTGCTACCGCTATTGTGGTGCTGATAAATATTATTCAACTGGCTATTGCACTGCGTCGTCGCAGACAAATGGCGGAGGCGAAGTCGGCGCGATAACCGTTTCGTAGATGTATTATATATTCTTATGGTCGCCGCATTTTTATATAACTAAATGCGGCGTTTTTTATAGAAAAACGTTTCGCTGAAAGCCGCGAGGAATCTATTTTTCCTGCCGCATCACTTTTGCATAACATAATAAATTTCTTCTCTTTGCATAATGGATTCAGAATGCTAAGTTCAGACAAAACGGATAAGGAAATAGCACCATGAAAAATCTCATTGCTGAGTTGTTGGTCAAGCTTGCACAAAAGGAAGAAGAGTCAAAAGAGTTGGTCGCCCAGGTTGAAGCGCTGGAAATTGTGGTCACCGCGCTGCTGCGACAAATGGCGAAAAACGAACAACAGACGTTGATTGAGAACGTTGAAGGCGCGCTGGAAAGCGTCAGACCCGATTCCCAGGTGCCGGTTGAGGATGCTGAAATGCTCCGCCAGTACGTAAAAAAGCTGTTAAGGCATCCTCGCAACTAAACCATCACGGAACCTGACGGCGTGTCATAGAATTGTCATGCAGGATGCCTATAGTCGCTCTGTTTTATTTTTTATGTATTTGTACATGGAGAAAATAAATTGAAACAGAGCGCACTTTTCATCGCATTACTTCCCCTGTTAATGTCACCCGCTATTTATGCCGACAATCACAATACCAGCGTGCTGGATAATCGTGCGGCCAAAGGGGATATCACCCAGCCTGGCGGCGCGCGCCGGTTGACTGAAGATCAAACCGCCGCCATTCGCGCTTCGCTGAATGAGAAACCTGCTAAAAACATTATTCTGCTGATTGGCGACGGGATGGGCGATTCCGAAATAACGGCAGCACGAAATTATGCCGAAGGCGCGGGCGGCTTTTTTAAAGGTATCGACGCACTGCCTCTCACCGGACAATATACCCATTACGCGCTGGATAAAAAAACCGGTAAACCCGATTACGTGACGGATTCTGCTGCCTCTGCCACGGCGTGGTCCACCGGTGTGAAAACCTATAATGGTGCGCTGGGTGTGGATATTCACGAAAAAGATCACCAGACCATTCTGGAGATGGCTAAAGCGGCGGGACTGGCTACCGGGAACGTCTCTACGGCTGAACTTCAGGATGCAACGCCAGCGGCGCTGGTGGCGCATGTCACCTCGCGTAAATGTTACGGCCCGTCGGTGACCAGCGAAAAATGCCCGACTAACGCGCTGGAAAAGAGCGGCAAAGGCTCGATTACGGAACAACTGTTGAACGCACGTCCTGACGTGACGCTGGGCGGCGGGGCGAAAACCTTCGCGGAAACCGCAACGGCGGGCGAATGGCAGGGCAAAACGCTGCGTGAGCAGGCGCAGGCTCGCGGCTATCAGTTGGTGAGCGATGCATCTTCTCTGGAGGCGATTACTGAAGCAAGCCAGGATAAACCGCTGCTGGGTCTTTTCTCTGATGGCAATATGCCGGTGCGCTGGGAAGGGCCAAAAGCGTCCTACCACGGCAACATTGATAAGCCTGCCGTAACCTGTACGCCAAACCCAAAACGTACCGACAGCATCCCGACGCTGGCGGCGATGACCGATAAAGCGATCTCACTGCTGAGCAAGAGTGAAAAGGGCTTCTTCCTGCAGGTGGAAGGCGCGTCGATCGATAAACAGGATCATGCGGCTAACCCGTGCGGTCAGATTGGCGAGACGGTCGATCTGGACGAAGCAGTGCAGAAGGCACTTGAGTTCGCGAAGAAAGACGGCAACACCCTGGTGGTTGTTACCGCAGACCATGCGCACGCCAGCCAGATCATCCCAGCGGATACCAAAGCACCGGGCCTGACGCAGGCGCTGAACACCAAAGACGGCGCGGTGATGGTGTTGAGCTATGGCAACTCTGAAGAAGAGTCCATGGAGCATACCGGAACCCAGCTGCGCATCGCAGCATACGGTCCGCATGCGGCAAACGTGGTAGGGCTGACCGATCAAACGGATCTGTTCTACACCATGAAAGCGGCTTTGGGGCTGAAATAATAAAAGCCCGGCGGAAATCACATCTGCCGGGTGGTTTTTTTCCTGTCACGAACCAGACTTACAGTGAATGTTCACAAAAGGATGGTGCAATGAAAACAACATTACTGGTTACTCTGCTCTCGGGTCTGTTTCTGATCTCATCGGCGAACGCGGAAGAGAAAACATTAACGCCGCAGCAGCAACGCATGACCACCTGTAATCAACAGGCGACCGCGCAGAGCCTGAAGGGCGATGCCCGTAAGACCTACATGAGCGGTTGCCTCAAAAACGGTGCCGCGAAATCGGGTGAGAAAAGCCTGACGCCGCAGCAGCAAAAAATGCGCGAGTGTAATGCGAAAGCGACCGAACAGTCCCTGAAAGGCGACGATCGCAGCAAGTTCATGAGTGCCTGTCTGAAGAAAAACGTGTAGTCCTATCGGGTGAGTGGCCCCGGCGGCTCACCCGAAATTTCATACTTTCCCCGTAAGCCTCCTCTCTATAATTTGGGAAATATTTCAGAATATTCCCAAAAATGATGAATGATGAATCTTATTACAATATAAAGCGCATTCGGGAAGAGTGGAATATGACCCTTTCTCAGGATGACCCCCACCGTTCCGGGATCCCGTTTGCCCGGCGAGCCCGGCTGGCGCGTGTTGTCGGACTGGCAGCGATGTTCTTCCCCCTCTCTGGCGTGCTGGTCACCTTTTCTGTATCCGGCGTCTGGTGGTTGTTCCTGGTGGGGTGGGCATTTGTCTGGCCCCATTTCGCCTGGCAGTGGTCCTGCCGTGCTGCTTCTCCTCATCAGCAGGAACGTTTTAATCTGAAGATTGATGCCATTATTGCCGGGCTTTGGATCGGCATGATGGGGATCAATGCGCTACCTACGGCAGCGCTGCTGATGATGGTGGGAATGAACATGATGGGGTCCGGCGGCTGTCGGCTGTTTTTTACCGGCATGATGTTAACCCTTCTGTCTTCCCTGGTGACGCTCCCCGTCGTGGGCCGGGTGGCTGTCTTTAACCCGGAGCCTCTGGCATGGGGCTTAACGCTTCCCGTGCTGGTGTTATATCCGATGCTTTTTGCCTGGCTCAGCCATCGTACTGCCATCAGGCTTGCAGAGCATAAACGGCGGCTGGAGCTGATGAGTACTCGCGACGGCATGACCGGCGTCTTTAATCGCCGGCACTGGGAAGTGCTGCTGAGAAATGAATTTGAACACTGTCGCCGCAACCACTGCACCGCCACGATTTTGCTTATCGATATCGATCATTTTAAGAATATCAATGACACCTGGGGCCACGATGTGGGTGATGAAGCGATCATTGCCCTGACGCGGCAACTGCAGCTAACGGTGCGTTCCGGGGATGCGATAGGCCGTTTTGGCGGGGATGAGTTTGCGGTGATCATGTCCCGGACGGCGGCTGACAGTGCCATCGCCGTGATGTCACGCGTACATAAGAGGCTGGAAACGCTGTCGTTACCGTGTGCGCCCAAGGAATCTCTGCGTATTAGCGTCGGTGTCGCGCCCTGGGGACCGCAGTTCGGGCACTATCGGGAGTGGTTAAAAGCGGCCGATGTGGCGCTGTATAAGGCCAAAAATGCCGGACGCGGCCGCACCGAGGTGGCCGCCTGACGTCCGGAGCAGATAATCAGGATTTACTCAGTTTCTCTGATTTTTCCATGCATTTTGTCATCGCTTCAATAACGGCCGAACGGAAGCCGCGTTCTTCCAGCACCCGCACCGCCTCGATAGTGGTTCCGCCAGGCGAGCAGACCATATCTTTCAGTTCACCCGGATGTTTACCGGTCTCCAGCACCATTTTGGCAGAGCCCATCACGGCCTGTGCAGCGAATTTATACGCCTGCGCTCGTGGCATACCGCCAAGCACAGCGGCGTCGGCCATCGCTTCTAAAAACATAAAGACATACGCAGGCGCTGAACCGCTCACTCCCACTACCGGATGGATCATGGATTCGGCAATGACTTCCGCTTCACCGAAGCAGCGGAAGATGTTCAGGACATCCGCCACGTCTTCCGACGTCACCAGCGCGTTAGGCGTGACGGAGGTCATGCCGGCGTTGACCAGTGACGGGGTATTCGGCATAGCGCGTACGATTTTACGGTCATGACCCAGCGCGCGCGCCAGCTGATCGAGCGTGACGCCCGCGGCAATCGATACGACCAGTGTCTCTTTGTTCAGGCTGGTGGTGATGTCGCTCAGCACTTTGATCATGATGTTCGGCTTGACGGCGCCAAAGACAATATCGGCTACCTGGGCCACTTCCTGCGCACTTTCAGCTGCGTTGATCCCGTACCGATCGCGTAACGCGGCGACGTTGTCCGGTGATGGGGTGTAGACCCAAATCTGACCCGGCAGCACCTGTCCGCTGGCGATCAGGCCACCCAGGATGGCTTTGCCCATGTTACCGCAGCCGATAAACCCGATTTTCTTATCCATCACGATTCTCCGTCATTATGCGTTGTTTTCTCTGATTGATAGCTTAACAACGAAATGCAGGCGACAATAGTCGGCAGAATCATTATGGGGAGACAATATGGCGATTTGGGTTGATGCGGACGCGTGTCCGAATGTGATTAAAGAAATTTTATTCCGCGCGGCCGAGCGCGTGCAGATGCCGCTTACGCTGGTGGCGAACCAGAATATTCGCGTACCGCCTTCCCGATTTATTCGCGCGTTGCGGGTTCCGGCCGGCTTTGACGTGGCGGATAACGAGATTGTGCGTCTGTGTAGCCCCGAGGATCTGGTGATCACGGCGGATATCCCGCTGGCCGCGGAAGTGATTGAAAAGGGAGCGGCGGCGCTGAACCCGAGAGGGGAGCGTTATTCGCCGGCGACCATTCGTGAAAGACTCACCATGCGTGATTTTATGGATACGCTTCGCGCCAGCGGCGTGCAGACCGGCGGGCCAGACAGCCTGTCCCAACGCGATCGCCAGCAGTTCGCCGCAGAGCTTGATAAGTGGCTGCTCGAAGTCAAGCGTCGCACTGCGTAATGATAACCATTGTCACTTTGTGGTACAGTATGGCCTCCGCAGGGTTGTCATCCCGTACCGCTTTGCAGTAAAGTAAACGCAACATCTTCTGCAATTATTTCTTTACGCTCTTCGGCCATCCGGCATCAAGGGGAACACCTGGTTATGACCCAACCCATCTTTTTAGTTGGCCCCCGCGGCTGTGGGAAAACCACCGTTGGCCTGGAACTGGCACGCGCGTGCGATCGTCAGTTTGTTGATACCGACCACTGGCTGCAAACCGAAGCCGGGAAAAGCATCGCGGAAATCGTTGAGCAAGAGGGGTGGGAGAGCTTTCGCGCTCGTGAAACGGCCGCGCTGAAGGCGGTCACCACGCCGTCTGCTGTTATCGCAACCGGTGGCGGCATTGTTCTCGCCGAGTGTAACCGCCGTTTTATGCGCGAAAAAGGGATTGTCATCTACCTCAGCGCACCCGTTTCGGCCCTGGTAGGGCGGCTGGAAGCATTTCCGGAAGAGGGACAACGTCCTGCGCTGACCTCCCGGCCGCTCAGCGAAGAGGTGAGCGAAGTGCTGGCCGAACGCGATGCGTTATACCGCGAAGCGGCACACCACGTTGTGGATGCTTCCGCTTCACCCGAGGATGTGGTAATTCAGATTATTACCGCCCTGCGTTTGGCTTGTGCCAGCTAAGCGGCGTCTATACTTATAGCTCAGACATAAAAAAAGGATGAGCTATGCCAACCAGACCTCCCTATCCACGTGAAGCACGCATCGTTACCGTTGAAAAAGGTAATGGCGATCAAACCGTCACCTGGTATCAGCTGCGTGCCGATCACCCCAAACCAGACTCTCTGATCAGTGAACATGAAACTGAACAGGAAGCGCTGGATGCCAAACGGCGCTACGAAGATCCTGATAAGTCGTGAATGAATTCCTAAAGGGCTAAATACCGTGCCTGAATCACACTTTTTACTCATCGCAAATGTTAAGCAGGAGTTAATATTTAGTTATTACAGGTAACTCCGTAACGGGCAGGCGATCTTTACATTTCGCGATGGGGATCACCTGCTACGCTTGGTGCTGTTTTGTTGAAAAAACGAACTGTGCAGCGTAGTGAGCCTGTACCTGTGTGAAAGATTTAGCGGTAATGGAAGGCGATGAAGATGAAGGCGACGTTGGCGATCCTCACTATTGGTGTGGTCCCTGTAAGCGAAGTGTTACCGCTCTTAACCGAGCATGTATCTGAACAACAGATAACGCATCTAAGCCTGCTGGGGAAGATGAGTCGGGAAGAGGTCATGGAAGACTACGCTGTAGAGGCGGGGGGGGATCCCCTGGCGACGTTATTAAGTGACGGTAAACTGGCGCATGTTTCGCGTCAGAAAATCGAGCGCTCGCTGCAGAGCGTAATAGAAGTGCTCGATAATCAAGGCTATGACGTTATTTTACTGATGAGTACTGCACCTGTTAAGGGACTCATCGCCCGTAATGCGATTTTGCTGGAGCCGATGCGGATCATTCCGCCGCTGGTGGCCTCCATTGTTGACGGGCATCAGGTGGGGGTCATTGTTCCCATTGAAGAGCTCATGGACAACCAGACGGCAAAATGGCACGTACTCGAAAAAATGCCTTTGTATGCGCTGGCCAATCCCTTCTGGGACAGCGAGGCCGCGCTGATTGAGGCAGGACGGGAACTGCTGGAGAGAGGGGCCGATGTGTTGATTCTGGACTGCCTTGGATTCCACCAGCACCACCGTGATTTACTGCAAAAGGCGCTGGATGTCCCGGTGCTGTTGTCCAATGTTCTGATGGCCCGGCTGGCCGCAGAGCTGTTGATCTCATGATTTTGCGTGACAGGTGATGATCATGGCCCCTATAGTGAATTTTTATCTAAAAATATAAGGGCCAGTTCATGCTTCAAAGTAACGAATACTTTTCCGGTAAAGTGAAATCCATTGGTTTTACCAGCAGCAGCACTGGCCGCGCCAGTGTCGGCGTTATGGCTGAAGGGGAATACACCTTTGGTACAGCCGAAGCTGAAGAGATGACGGTGATCAGCGGTGCGCTCAACGTCTTACTGCCGGGGGAAACAGAATGGAAAGTTTACTCTGCCGGACAAGCGTTCAACGTCCCTGGCCACAGCGAATTCCATCTGCAGGTTGCTGAACCGACCTCTTATCTGTGCCGCTACCTGAAATAAAACGTTTTATTCCCTCTCCCTGCCGGGAGAGGGTCACTGCAGGCATTACCGCTGCGCTTCGCCGCCGAGGCCTTCTACCAGATTCTGAATTAACGCTGCCAGCTCTCCGGTCATCAGGATAAAGTCCGCGTCAAAGCGCTGGGCGTAATCTTCACGATCGATATCTTCGTTCTGATCGCGCAGCTCATCGCAGAATTTCAGACGCTTCACCGAGCCGTCATCGCACATTACAAACTGAATACGCTGCTGCCAGTCGAGTGCCAGTTTGGTCACCACTTTGCCCGCTTCAATGTGTACGGCGATCTCGTCGCTCACCAGATCCTGCTTTTTCGCGCGGATCACGCCGCCATCTTCGAGCAGGGCTTTGAGCTCAGCTTCATCAAGGATCTGGAAGCCCTGGGCCGCTGTACCGCTGCGCACCCATTCGGTCAGGGTCAGTTCAATCGGCGTTTCCAGCGCCAGCGGAACGACCGGTAACGAGCCGATGCTTTTGCGCAGCAGGGCCAGCGTATCTTCCGCTTTTTTGGCGCTGGCGCAGTCCACCATGATCAGCCCGTTAACGGTATCGATCCACATCATTGTCTGGCTGAAACGGCTAAAGGCGCGCGGCAGCAGAGAGTGAAGAACTTCGTCTTTCAGCGAATCTTTTTCGGTTTTTTTCAGCTTGCGACCCTGTTCGGCTTCAAGCTTGAAAATTTTCGCTTCGAGCGCCTGCTTGACCACCGGCGTGGGCAGAATTTTTTCTTCTTTGCGGGCGCAGACGATGATTTGACCCGTGCTGCTGGCGTGGGTCAATGCATCGCTTTGTGAACCCATTGGAGGAACCCAACCGGTTTTTGCCATATCCTGGCTACCGCAAGGGGAAAAGCTATAAGCGGCTAACTGTTTTTCCATCTCTTCTGCACGCAGCGAAACGTCGCGGCTGAGACGGTAAACCATCAAATTTTTGAACCACAGCATGATAATTTCCACGGCCTTGTCGTTAAATCAGCGGGCATGATAACGAATTGTCGCATCGCTTGCATTGCTAATCGGGAAGCGGGCTTCTACTCTGTTGATAATCAAAATAATGAGGAGTGTCTTGTGCGTATTGGGATTGATTTGGGCGGCACCAAAACAGAAGTCATCGCACTGAGCGAGCAGGGGGAGCAACTGTTCCGCCACCGTCTGCCTACGCCGCGCGATGATTATCACCAGACTATCGAGACGATTGCCCGGCTGGTCGACATGGCTGAGCAGGCGACAGGGCAGACCGGCACCGTTGGGATGGGGATCCCGGGCTCAATCTCGCCCTATACCGGGGTGGTTAAAAACGCCAACTCCACCTGGCTTAACGGTCAGCCTTTTGATAAAGATTTAAGTCAGCGCCTGAACCGGGAAGTGCGTCTGGCAAATGACGCCAACTGTCTGGCCGTCTCCGAAGCCATTGACGGTGCCGCCGCAGGGGCCCAGACCGTTTTTGCGGTCATTATCGGGACCGGCTGTGGCGCAGGCGTGGCCCTGGGCGGGCGTGCCCATATTGGCGGCAACGGTACGGCGGGCGAGTGGGGACATAACCCCTTGCCGTGGATGGATGACGATGAACTTAAATACCGCGCCGAGGTGCCGTGCTATTGCGGCAAGCAGGGCTGTATTGAGACGTTTATCTCCGGCACCGGTTTTGCCACCGATTACCACCGCCTGAGTGGCCAGCCACTCAAGGGGAACGAAATTATGCGCCGGGTCGGGGAACACGATCCGGTGGCTGAGCTGGCTCTCAGCCGCTATGAAATGCGGCTGGCGAAATCCCTGGCGCACGTGGTGAATATCCTTGACCCTGACGTGATTGTGCTCGGCGGCGGGATGAGCAACGTCGACCGTTTATATGCCACGGTGCCGAATCTGGTGAAGCAGTGGGTCTTCGGGGGTGAGTGTGAAACCCCGATCCGCAAAGCGGTGCACGGGGACTCCAGCGGCGTGCGCGGCGCCGCGTGGCTCTGGCCGCTATAGCCATTCTCCCTCTCCCTACGTGAGAGGGGCGGGATGAGGGTGCCCTAACGCAGGGCACCCTCACTCCACCGCAAACACCTTATCCAGCTTGCTATACCCCAGCCCGTTAATCTTCTTCACTTTGATCTGCACCGGGATCCGCTCTTTCATCGCCTCGACGTGGCTAATCACGCCAATGGTTTTCCCGGTGGCGTTCAGCGCGTCGAGCGCATCCAGGGCGGTATCCAGCGTTTCGCTGTCGAGCGTGCCGAAGCCTTCATCCAGGAACAGCGAATCGATGCGTGTCTTGTGACTCACCAGATCGGAAAGCGCCAGCGCCAGTGCCAGGCTAACAAGGAAGCTTTCGCCGCCGGAGAGGGTACGGGTATCGCGCACCGCGTCCGCCTGCCAGGTATCCACCACTTCGAGTTCCAGCGCATCGCTGACCTTGCGCTGCAGCAAATAGCGCCCGTGCAGGCGATTTAGCTGCTGGTTGGCAAGCCAGACCAGATTATCCAGCGTGAGCCCCTGGGCAAACTTACGGAACTTGTCGCCGGTGCTGGAACCTATCAGCGAATTCAGATAGCTCCAGTCATCGGCCAGCCGCGCGGCCTCTTCAATATGCTGCATGAGCGCCAACTGGTGCTGACGGTTATGGCTGTCCTGTTTAAGTTGCTGGCGGATCTCACCCTGATGAGTGGTGTTCTCCCGAAGCTGTTGCCCGAGTTGCTGTAGCTGCAACTGCAGGGTTGGCGCATCGAGTTCCAGCCCTTCCGGTCGCTGCGTCTGATGAGCCTGCAGCTGCTGGTTTGCCTGTGCGAACAGCGCGGTTGCCTGCTGAAGCTGGTTTTCCAGGGTCTGCTTACGGTGTTCAAGACGGCGGATAGTCTCTTCATCAAGCAGTGCAGCCAGAAAGGCCTCCCGATCGGCGAAGCAGCTTGCGGTCAGTGCGGCGGTGAAGTGCGTCGTGGCGTGCTGCAGCCGCTCGCTTTCGAGGCTTTCCTGCTGTTGCAATGTGGCAAGCTGGCTCTGAAGAGAAACGCATTCGTCGTGCGTTTCGCGCCAGTTATCAGGAATGGCCGGTTCGGTTTCTGTGTCGTTTGTGGCGGGCAGGGTGTCGAGCAGCGGCATCAGAGCCGTCATGCGCTCCTGCATGACGCCATGCTGTGTCTGTTTTTCCTGCCACTGTGCGAACTCGGCTTCACGTTCGTTCAGCCAGGCAGCCTCTTTGCCTTCCTCCGGGACGTTGAGTGACAGCGTCAGCAGGGTCGTTTCCAGCGCCTGGCGCGTGGCCGTCAGCTGCTGTTGATACTGACGCGCCTGCGCGTCCTGTTCATTCAGCTGTTGCTGCAGCGTCAGACGCTGGCTCAGCTGGTAAAGCTGACGCTCATACTGCTCTTGTTCGTTCATCCACGGGGCAATATCTTCCTGAATATTCAGAGTGATATTTAGGGACGCGCAAACGGATTGCCACTCTTTAGTGAGCGCTTGCTCCTCCTGAGAGAGCGTCTGAGCATCGTCTGTCTCACGCTGGATCTGCCGGGTCAGGGCATTCACCTGGCCGAGAACTAACAATCCTTCCTCTTTAAGCGCAGCGACCTCTTTGGCTAACTGGTCGCGACGCTGCTGGTTGGCACTCAGCTCCAGCGCCTGATAGGCAGTGACCGCCGGGTGCGAGGTTGAGCCGCACAGCGGGCAGGGCTGTCCCGCCTGCAGCTGCGCACGCTCTGCTTCCAGACTTTTAATCTTCTCTTCCTGTCTGCAGAGCGTTTCAAGATCCAGATAATGCTGGTTTTTCTCTTTGTACTGCTGGCGACGCAGCGTCAGCGTTTCATTGAGTTTTACCTGCTCTGTCTGGGCTTTCTGCAGGCTTTCACCGTTCTGGCGCAGACGCTGTTGCAGCGGCAGATAACGGGCCTGAAGCGACATCAGCCGCTGGCGGAAAGTCCGTGACTGAGCCTGTTGCTCCATCGCCACGCTGACCTCGTCAGCCGTGAGCGTCAGGGCGTTTTCCGGCATCTCTGTCAGCTTCTGGCGTAATTCAGCAATGCGCGTGGAAAGCGTGGCGATCTGATGTTTATCGCGATTCAGCTGTGCAAAATGGGCGCGCCAGCCTGCTATCTCCTGGCCCCACTGACGATACCGCTCGTGCTCTGCCAGCCACTGTGCCAGCGCCGTAAGGTCGGTCTGCAGTTGTGCATGGCTACGCTGGGCCGTATTACGGATACGCGAGCGCAGCGCGGTTTTTGCTTGTAAGCGAGCATTTACTTCAACAATGCGCTGCTTCGTTTGCCCCAGCCGGGTGGTTTGCTCTTGCTGGCTGTCCCACAGTGGTCGCAGCTGGGCGGCGGGGTGAGCAAGCTGGAGCGTTGCCAGCTCGGGCGCAGCCTCGGTCAGTGCCTGTTGCGCCTGTTGCTGCAAGGTGGCAACGCGCTGCTGCTCACGTATAAGCTCGTCATTGCGCGTAAGCCACTGAAAATCTTTCTGTTGATTCTGCTGTTGCGCCAGCAGCGTTTTTTCTTCGTCAGTAAGTGCCTGCAAACTTTGCTGTAACTGCTGCTGTTGCTCTTCACTCAACAACACGACGCCTGCAGCCTGTGCCTCATACACCTCAAGGGCGTTACGTGCGGCTTTGTGTTTCTCAAACACCATGGCGGAAATCTGACCGTAGATCTCGGTTCCGGTCAGTTCTTCCAGCAGTTCGGCGCGGTCGGAAGGTCTGGCATTGAGGAAGGCGGCAAATTGCCCCTGAGAGAGCAGCATTGAGCGGGTAAAACGGCCATAATCCAGCCCGGTGAGGGCGGCCGTTTGTTCCAGTTTATCCGACACTTTGTCGGCCAGAATTTTACCGTCCTCACAGCGTGCCAGCTCGACGCGTGGGGCCTGAAGATTACCGTCGGGCTGATTTCGCGCGCGGTTCTGACTCCAGAAAGCGCGATAGGCAATACCTTTGACTTCAAACTCAACTTCGGCAAGGCATTCGGCCGTGTCGCGCGTCATCAAATCGTTTTGTGCCTGGGAGACTTTCTGCAGACGCGGCGTTTCGTGATACAGCGCCAGACAAATGGCGTCGAGCAGGGTCGTTTTCCCTGCGCCGGTAGCCCCGGTAATCGCAAACAGTCCGTTGCTGGCAAACGGCTCCGCGGTAAAATCGATTTTCCACTCACCCTTCAGTGAGTTGATATTTTTCAGACGCAGGCTGAGGATTTTCATGCGTTTTCTTCCTCATCGTTCAGGGCATGCAGGGTGTGCGTAAACAGCTCGTTCAGCCGTGCGCGTTTCGCGTCGTCAATCTCCTCGTGGGAGAGCCGGCGTTCAAAGACCTCTTCCACCCTGAGTTCGCTGAGCGTTTCGCGCTGAGCGCCGAGCAGAATTTTCTCGCGCTGCTCGCGGCTGCGGCGCACCAGCAGCACCTCTACCGGCAGGTCTTCCGTGAGTACCTGAATTTTACGCTGTACATCATGCAGGTAGTCGGCGCTGGCGATCTCAATATCCAGCCAGACCGGCGGGTTTTGTTCCACGCCGCGCCACTGTTCAAGCTGGGCGGTGATGGCGTCCAGATCGCCTTTCAGCACCGCCAGCGGCTGGGTGACGGGCACTTTCAGCGTGTCAACGGCGCTGAGCTTGCCGTCGCTAAAGCTCACCAGATGGACACTTTTGGCTTTGCCTGTCTCATCAAAACTCAGCGAGATGGGCGAGCCGCAGTAGCGAATGTGCTCGCAGCCGCCGATAACCTGCGCCCGGTGGATATGCCCGAGGGCAATATACTCCGCGGGCGGGAAGTTTTGTGCCGGGAAAGCATCCAGCGTGCCAATATAAATGTCACGCACCGCGTCGCTTTTGCTGGCCCCAACGGTGGTGAGGTGCCCGGTGGCAATCACCGGAATCGCCTGGTCGCCGCGAAGGGCACAGGCCTGGGCATGCTGCTGGTGGTAATAGTCGGTGATGGCCTGCAGCAAATGCTGCTGTTTTTCTGCGCCGGAAAGCCCCGCCTGGCTTTGGACAATATCGCGCGGGCGTAAAAATGGGATCGGACACAGTACCGCACCCGGCGTCCCGTCGCGCTTTTTCAGGATCTGCGGCGCATGTCCTGCGCTGGCCACCACGGTAGTATTGAGAAACGCCAGAATATCGCGGGATTCATTTAACGTTGCGACGGAATCATGGTTGCCGGCAACAATCACCAGATGACAGCCCGTTTGCTGCAGATTGACGACAAAACGGTTATATAACTCGCGCGCATAGCTGGGGGGCGAGCCGGTATCGAAGATGTCACCCGCCACAATAATGGCGTCCACCTCATGAGAGCGGGCCGTATCCAGCAGCCAGTTCAGGAACGCTTCGTGTTCAGCCGCCCGGCTTTTGCTGTAAAAATTTTGACCCAGATGCCAGTCAGAGGTGTGTAGTATGCGCATTGCTGATCCGTGGCGAAAAAGAGAAAGCAGGATTATAAACTGTCAGGGAACAGAAAATAACCGCTGTAATAAAACAACAGTTTGCCCTTTATAGTGGTACTGTTTTTCATAAATCTGTCATAAATCTGACGCATAATGACGCCGCATTACAAACTTGTAACTTAAATAAGATAAAACAGGGCAAAGTATGGCGAGACGTATTCTGGTCGTAGAAGATGAAGCTCCGATTCGTGAAATGGTATGCTTCGTGCTCGAGCAAAATGGCTTCCAGCCGGTTGAGGCGGAAGATTATGACAGCGCGGTGAACCAGCTGAATGAACCCTGGCCCGATCTGATTCTGCTCGACTGGATGTTGCCTGGCGGCTCCGGGCTGCAGTTTATCAAACACCTGAAACGTGAAGCGCTAACCCGCGATATACCGGTTGTGATGCTCACGGCGCGCGGTGAAGAAGAGGATCGCGTACGCGGTCTGGAAACGGGGGCGGACGATTACATTACCAAACCGTTCTCACCGAAAGAGCTGGTTGCCCGCATTAAAGCCGTTATGCGCCGCATTTCACCGATGGCGGTGGAAGAGGTGATTGAGATGCAGGGACTGAGCCTTGACCCTACCTCACACCGCGTCATGACCGGTGAAAATCCCCTCGATATGGGGCCTACCGAATTTAAACTTCTGCATTTCTTTATGACTCACCCGGAGCGCGTATACAGCCGCGAACAGTTGCTGAATAACGTCTGGGGAACTAACGTGTATGTCGAAGACCGGACGGTTGACGTACATATCCGCCGCCTGCGAAAAGCGCTGGAACTGAGCGGCCACGATCGCATGGTGCAGACGGTCCGCGGCACGGGTTATCGTTTTTCAACCCGTTTCTGAACAATGACAGGAGTGTGACGCGTGCTGGAACGTCTGTCATGGAAAAGGCTCGTCTTTGAACTGATCTTATGCTGTATTCCGGCCTTCATTCTGGGGGCCTTTCTTGGATATTTGCCGTGGTTTCTGCTGGCGTCGGTTACCGGGCTGCTGATCTGGCATTTCTGGAACCTGCTGCGCCTCTCGTGGTGGCTATGGGTTGACCGAAGTATGACGCCTCCGCCGGGAAGCGGAAGCTGGGAGCCGCTGCTGTACGGTCTGCACCAGATGCAGATGCGTAACAAAAAGCGTCGTCGGGAGCTGGGAAGCCTGATCAAACGCTTCCGTAGCGGCGCTGAGTCGCTGCCGGATGCTGTCATTCTGACGACCGAAGAAGGGACGATCTTCTGGTGTAACGGCCTCGCGCAACAGCTGCTGGGCCTGCGCTGGCCGGACGATAATGGCCAGAACATCCTCAACCTTCTGCGTTATCCCGAGTTCACGCTGTACCTGAAAAAGCGTGATTTTACCCGCCCCCACAACCTGAAGCTCAATAATGGGCGCCATCTGGAAATCCGTGTGATGCCTTACAGCGACCAGCAGTGGCTGATGGTTGCCCGTGATGTCACCCAGATGCACCAGCTGGAAGGGGCGCGACGCAACTTCTTTGCCAACGTCAGCCACGAATTACGCACTCCGCTGACGGTGCTTCAGGGGTACCTGGAGATGATGCAGGAGCAAACGCTGGAAGGCGCGCCGCGCGAGAAAGCGTTGCATACGATGCGTGAACAAACGCACCGTATGGAAGGGCTGGTGAAACAGCTGCTGACGCTCTCGAAAATTGAGGCCGCCCCCTCGCTGGCATTGAATGACACCATTGATGTTCCGATGATGCTGCGGGTGGTGGAGCGCGAAGCGCAGACGTTAAGCCATAAAATGCATCAGCTGACCTTCGAGGTCGACAACACGCTCAAGGTGCTTGGCAGCGAAGATGAGCTGCGCAGCGCCATTTCCAATCTGGTGTATAACGCGGTGAATCATACGCCAGCGGGGACGGATATCGTGGTGCGCTGGCAGCACACGCCAACGGGCGCTGAGTTCAGCGTAGAGGATAACGGGCCGGGGATCGCACCTGAACACATCCCGCGTCTGACCGAGCGCTTCTACCGGGTGGATAAAGCGCGCTCACGGCAGACCGGCGGCAGCGGTCTGGGGCTGGCTATTGTGAAACACGCGGTGAATCACCATGAAAGCCGTCTCGATATTCAAAGCACGCTGGGTAAGGGAACCCGCTTCAGTTTCGTTATCCCGGAACGATTAATTGCCAAAAAGATCGCCTGACGACAGGCGTGTCAGTTTACCTTTCCACGGGCCAGCGTTTGCTGGCCCGTTTGCTTTGCAGTCAAGCGAAACGCGGCTGAATATTATACGGCTGGCTGTTTTTTGTTCGCATGATTAGCCATGGGTTTTTCTTATAATTAGCGTATTGTGCTGGTCTGATTTTTGATGCTGGCATATTGTTCTGGTTTCACGATCCCATCTTGCCTTTAAACGTTATAAGCGTTTAAATTGCGCCCCAGATACTGTCATACCGACTGTATTTGCGTGGTAAATCGAAAAACTATTCTTCTCCACGCCAGGACGGGAGCATATCCCGCTGAAATTGAGCAAATTTTCCGCTGTATCGTCCCGTCAGAGATAGCGAAAATCTCAATGTTTTCAACACCACATCCACAGGCAGTAAGGTTTTATGACCCATCACTTAAAATCGCGTGACATCATCGCGCTGGGCTTTATGACATTTGCGCTGTTCGTTGGCGCAGGCAACATCATTTTCCCTCCAATGGTTGGCTTACAGGCGGGTGAACACGTCTGGACCGCTGCGTTTGGTTTCCTGATTACTGCTGTGGGTCTGCCGGTACTGACCGTCGTCGCGCTGGCGAAAGTCGGTGGTGGCGTTGATAGCCTCAGCACCCCGATTGGCAAAGTGGCCGGCATTCTGCTGGCGACCGTCTGCTATCTGGCCGTTGGCCCGCTGTTTGCGACCCCGCGTACCGCGACCGTATCCTTCGAAGTGGGGATTGCCCCGCTGACTGGCGATGGCGCGATGCCGCTGTTTATCTACAGCCTGATTTACTTCGCGATTGTGATTCTGGTTTCCCTCTATCCGGGCAAGCTGCTGGATACCGTGGGTAACTTCCTGGCTCCGCTGAAAATCGTGGCGCTGATTGTGCTGGCGGTTGCGGCCATCGTCTGGCCCGCAGGCCCGATTAGCGATGCGATGGACGCCTATAAAAACGCCGCGTTCTCCAATGGCTTTGTGAACGGCTACCTGACGATGGATACGCTGGGCGCAATGGTGTTTGGTATTGTTATCGTGAATGCCGCACGTTCCCGCGGCGTAACGGAAGCGCGTCTGCTGACTCGCTACACCATCTGGGCTGGCCTGATGGCCGGTGTAGGGCTGACGCTGCTGTACCTGGCGCTGTTCCGTCTGGGCTCAGATAGCGCCATACTGGTCGATCAAAATGCCAACGGCGCGGCGATCCTCCATGCTTACGTACAGCACACCTTTGGTGGTGCGGGTAGTCTGCTGCTGGCGGTACTGATTTTCCTGGCGTGCCTTGTCACCGCCGTGGGGCTGACCTGCGCCTGCGCTGAGTTCTTTGCTCAGTATCTGCCGCTCTCTTACCGTACGCTGGTCTTTATCCTGGGCATCTTCTCCATGGCGGTGTCAAACCTCGGTCTGAGCCACCTGATTCAGGTCTCTATCCCGGTGCTGACGGCCATCTATCCGCCATGTATCGTGCTGGTGGTGCTGAGCTTCACCCGCCCGTGGTGGAACAACTCGTCGCGAATTATTGCGCCAGCCATGTTTATCAGCCTGATTTTTGGTATCCTTGACGGGATTAAAGCATCCGCCTTTGCGCAAATACTGCCAGCCTGGACACAGCGTCTGCCGCTGTCCGAGCAAGGCCTGGCCTGGTTGATGCCTACCGTTGTTGCACTGGTTCTGGCCATTATCTGGGATCGTGCTGCAGGGCGTCAGGTCGCATCGAACGCCCATTAATCAACGGCAACAAACTGTTTAACCACGGGGCTTAAGGCCCCGTGGTTTTTTGTTTTTTTCGAGTTGAATGGCAAGATTTAAATGGAAAGCACTAACAAACTCAAACGTGGACTCAGCACCCGCCACATTCGCTTTATGGCGCTGGGATCCGCTATCGGTACCGGTCTTTTTTATGGCTCGGCAGATGCCATTAAAATGGCCGGTCCCAGCGTTCTGCTGGCCTACATCATCGGTGGCGTGGCCGCGTATATTATCATGCGCGCCCTCGGGGAGATGTCGGTTCACAATCCGTCTGCCAGTTCGTTCTCGCGCTATGCGCAGGAAAACTTAGGCCCGCTGGCGGGCTTCATCACCGGCTGGACCTACTGCTTCGAAATTCTGATTGTGGCCATTGCCGACGTTACCGCCTTTGGCATCTACATGGGCGTCTGGTTCCCCGCGGTTCCGCACTGGATCTGGGTGCTGAGCGTGGTGCTGATCATCTGTGCCGTCAACCTGATGAGCGTGAAGGTGTTTGGTGAACTGGAGTTCTGGTTCTCCTTCTTCAAAGTTGCCACCATTATCATCATGATTATCGCGGGCTTCGGGATCATCATCTGGGGTATCGGCAACGGCGGTCAGCCAACGGGGATTCATAACCTCTGGAGCAACGGCGGCTTCTTCAGCAACGGCTGGCTCGGCATGGTGATGTCGCTGCAGATGGTCATGTTTGCCTACGGCGGGATCGAGATTATCGGCATTACCGCCGGGGAAGCGAAAGACCCGGAGAAATCCATTCCGCGCGCCATCAACTCAGTGCCAATGCGTATTCTGGTGTTCTATGTGGGGACGCTGTTCGTCATTATGTCCATCTACCCGTGGAACCAGGTGGGCACTAACGGCAGCCCGTTTGTGCTGACCTTCCAGCATATGGGCATCGCGTTTGCCGCCAGTATCCTGAACTTTGTGGTGCTGACCGCCTCGCTTTCGGCAATCAACAGTGACGTCTTTGGCGTGGGCCGCATGCTGCACGGAATGGCGGAGCAGGGCAGTGCGCCTAAGGTGTTTGCCAAAACCTCTCGTCGCGGCACGCCGTGGGTGACGGTAATGGTGATGACCGTAGCCCTGCTGCTGTCGGTCTACCTGAACTACATCATGCCGGAGAATGTGTTCCTGGTGATTGCGTCGCTGGCGACCTTCGCGACCGTGTGGGTGTGGATCATGATCCTGTTGTCACAGATTGCGTTCCGTCGCCGTCTGTCACCGGAAGAGGCGAAAGCGCTGAAGTTCAAAGTGCCGGGTGGGGTGGTGACAACCGCTGTCGGTCTGGTCTTCCTGGTCTTTATCATCGCCCTGATTGGCTATCATCCGGATACCCGTATCTCCCTTTACGTGGGCTGTGCGTGGATCGTCCTGCTGCTGCTGGGCTGGATGTTCAAATGCCGCCGCGACCGTCAGCTGGCGCAGGCACAGTAAACTTCCGTCTCCCCGCAGTGGGACTGGAAGGAGGCATCCGCTCACGCTGATGCCTCCTCCCCCGTCCTCCTCCCTCAATAAACCTCGTCATGATGAGCTAACCTTAACCCCCCTGTGGCAAGGTGACGTCAATTTCATCAAAGGGGATTCGTGATGTTAAACGCCTGGCACCTTCCGGTTGCCCCATTTGTTAAGCAAAACAAAGACAACCTTGTGATTACGCTTTGGCTGGCGGGGGAAAATCAGCCTGAACGCGTGACGCTACGCGCCGAAATTGATAACGAAGAGACCGCGCTGAAAATGCATAAGCAGCGCAGCCAGCCGCAGCCCGGGATCACGGCGTGGCGGGCAAACATCGATTTAACCCGTGGACAGCCGCGTCGTCGCTACAGTTTTAAACTGCTGTGGAATAACCGCCAGCTGTGGTTTACCCCGCAGGGGTTTAGCCGTTTTCCGCCGGCCCGGCTGGAGCAGTTTGCCGTCGATTACCCGGACAATGGCCCGCAATGGGTTAACGATCAGGTGTTTTACCAGATTTTCCCGGACCGCTTTGCCCGAAGCGAAAAGCGCACTGCAGACCAGGACAAGGTTTATTACCACCACGCAGCAGGTCACGACATTATCCTCAAAGCATGGGATGAACCGCTGACCGCGCAGGCAGGTGGCTCGACGTTTTACGGCGGCGATCTCGACGGGATCAGCGAAAAACTCCCGTACCTGAAAAAACTGGGCGTGACGGCGCTGTACCTTAACCCGGTGTTTAAAGCCCCGAGCGTGCATAAATACGACACCGAAGATTATCGTCATGTTGATGAGCAGTTTGGCGGCGATGCCGCGCTGCTGCGCCTGCGACAGAACACTAAAAACGAAGGGATGCGCCTGATTCTGGACGGCGTGTTCAACCACAGCGGGGATTCGCACGCGTGGTTTGACCGTCATAACCAGTCGATGAGCGGGGCATGCCATAACCCGGATTCGCCGCAGCGTGACTGGTACAGCTTTAATGAAGAGGGCTACGCGCTGGACTGGCTGGGCTACCCAAGCCTGCCGAAGCTGGATTTCCAGTCGCCTTCTCTGGTCAACGAAATCTACGGCGGTGAAGACAGCGTTGTCCGCCACTGGCTTAAGGCACCATGGAACATGGACGGCTGGCGTCTTGACGTGGTGCATATGCTGGGTGAAGCGGGCGGAGCGCGTAATAACCTTCAGCACGTTGCAGGTATCACCCGCTCAGCGAAAGCCGCGCAGCCGGAGGCCTTTGTCTTTGGCGAGCATTTTGGCGATGCACGCCAGTGGCTGCAAGCCGATGCAGAAGATTCGGCCATGAACTACCGCGGTTTTACCTTCCCGCTATGGGGATTTCTGGCGAACACCGATATCTCCTACGATCCGCAGCATATCGACGCCGAAACCTGTATGGCATGGATGGATAACTACCGCGCCAGCCTGTCGCATCAGCAGCAGTTGCGGATGTTTAACCAGCTGGACAGCCACGATACCGCACGTTTTAAATCCCTGCTTGGCAAGGATGTGGCACGTCTGCCGCTGGCCGTTACCTGGCTCTTCACCTGGCCAGGCGTGCCGTGCATTTACTACGGTGATGAGGTGGGGCTGGAGGGGAACAACGATCCCTTCTGCCGCAAAACCTTCCCCTGGGATCCGGCGAAGCAGGACAAGGCGCTGCTCAGCCTGTACCAGCGTCTGGCTAAGCTTCGTAAACAGAACCAGGCGCTGCGTTACGGTGGCTGTCAGGTGGTGTATGCCCACGATAACGTGGTGGTGTTTGCCCGCGTCTACAACCAGCAACGCGTGCTGGTCGCCATCAACCGCGGAGAAGCCTGTGAAGTGGTGCTGGATGACTCTCCGTTGCTGCACGTGAAGGCGTGGCAACGCAAAGAGGGTAAAGGCACGATTCAGGAAGGCATTCTCTCCCTACCGGCCATTTCCGCCTCCGTCTGGTTCGGAAATTAATCGTCATCAGCAACCGGTTTATTTCCCGGTTGCTGAAAATTCCCCTAAGTTGTTCGGTTAATTTCAACAGAGGGGACAAATATCTTTACTATCCGCTCAATCAATTCTCGCTATACTCAAATTGCTTTATCAGTCAGGGCCCTTTCTCATATAGCACACCAAAACGTTGGCTTTTAACACATTGATTAAAAGGTACTTTTATGTCTATTCGTGAACTGATTGACCCGTCCAATTCCGTACTGATTTTTATCGATCACCAACCGCAAATGTCTTTTGGCGTGGCAAATATTGACCGTCAGTTATTAAAGAATAATACGGTGGCTCTGGCAAAAGCAGGCAAAATTTTTGATGTTCCGGTTATCTACACCTCTGTCGAAACAAAAAGCTTTAGCGGATACATCTGGCCAGAACTGCTGGCGGTTCACCCGACGGTTAAACCGATTGAACGTACCTCTATGAACTCCTGGGAAGACGATGCGTTTGTTGCGGCAGTGAAAGCAACGGGCCGCAAGAAACTTATCATCTCAGCCCTGTGGACCGAAGTTTGCCTGACCTTCCCGGCGCTGATGGCTCTGGATGAAGGGTTTGAAGTTTATGTAGTGACCGATACTTCCGGTGGTACCTCCGTAGATGCCCATGAACGTGCGATTGACCGTATGGTTCAAGCGGGCGCGGTTCCTGTGACCTGGCAGCAGGTGCTGCTTGAGTATCAGCGCGACTGGTCTCGCAAAGGCACTTACGACGCGGTCATGGACCTGGTCCGTGAGCACAGCGGCGCTTATGGCATGGGCGTTGACTATGCCTACACCCTCGTTCACGGTGCGCCAGAACGCAAAGCGTAAACCTTTCAGGGCGGGGTTCTCCCGCCCATTAATGACCAGGAAACTATTATGGCGCACACATCGCATGTCACGCTGGTGATCACCCACACCTTGCTGCCGGGTCAGGCTGAGCGATACGAACAGTGGCTGGGTAAGATCATGCCCATCGCGGCGGAATTTCCGGGGCATCTTGGCGCGAACGTCATCCGCCCGACCGACGGACAACATCTGTGGACGGTGATAATCCGTTTCGACACCCTCGAACACCTCTCTGCGTGGACCCAGTCCGATACCCGTAATGCGCTGGTAAAAGAGATTGAACCGCTGCTGGCGGAAGGCGATAAAACCGAAGTGCGTACCGAGGCGGCGTTCTGGTTTACTCCACCGGAGCCTCATGTGCGTAAGCCTAAACAGTGGAAACAGTTTCTCATTACCCTGCTGGTTATCTTCCCCAGTACCAACCTGGTGCCGCTGGTGACCGGTGCGTTGCTTCCTGGCCTGAAAGGTACGTTGTTGCTGCATCTGATTAACGATGCCTGTGTGGTCGCGCTGGTGGTCTGGCTGTGGATGCCCATCGTGACCCGTCTGTTTGCCGGATGGCTCAAAAAAGCCTGATTCGGCTGAAAGGAGTACGTTATGTCTCAAACTGCCACACTGATCTTAACCAAAGGTAAGATCCATACCCTCGATCGCGAAAACCCGCTCACGGAAGCGGTGGCTATTGCTAACGGCAAGATCCTGGCGACGGGCAACCACGATCGCATTATGAGCTATGCGACGCAGGGAACGCAGATTGTCGATCTGAAGGGAAGTACGGTGATCCCCGGGCTTAACGATTCGCACCTGCACCTGATCCGCGGCGGGCTGAACTACAACCTCGAGCTGCGCTGGGAAGGCGTACCGTCGCTGGCGGATGCGCTAAGGATGTTGAAAGATCAGGCCGATCGTACACCTTCACCTCAGTGGGTTCGGGTGGTGGGCGGCTGGAGCGAGTTTCAGTTCGCCGAACGCCGGATGCCGACCATCGAAGAGCTTAACGAGGCGGCACCGGATACGCCAGTGTTTGTCCTGCACCTCTACGATCGTGCCCTGCTTAACCGCGCCGCGTTGAAAGCTGTCGGCTACACCAAAGAGACGCCAAACCCGCCGGGCGGGGAGATTGTGCGTGATAACCACGGCAACCCGACCGGGCTGCTGATCGCTAAACCTAACGCGATGATCCTCTACGCCACGCTGGCAAAAGGACCGAAACTCCCCATTGAGCAGCAGGTTAACTCCACGCGCCAGTTTATGCGTGAGCTTAACCGTCTGGGGCTGACCAGCGCCATTGATGCCGGCGGCGGCTTCCAGAACTACCCGGAAGATTACGAGGTGATTGCCGAACTGCACGCCAAAGAGCAGATGACGGTGCGTATTGCCTACAACCTCTTCACCCAGCGCCCTAAACAGGAGCTGGAGGATTTTGAGCGCTGGACCGATATGCTCAAACCGGGGCAGGGCACAGACTTTTATCGTGCGAACGGGGCAGGAGAGATGCTGGTCTTCTCGGCGGCGGATTTTGAAGATTTCCTCCAGCCGCGCCCGGATCTGCCGCAAGGGATGGAAGACGAGCTGGAACGCGTGGTGCGCCACCTGGTGGAAAACCGCTGGCCGTTCCGGCTGCATGCCACCTATGACGAATCCATCAGCCGGATGCTGGATGTCTTTGAGAAGGTGAACCGTGAGATTCCGTTTAACGGCCTGCACTGGTTCTTTGACCATGCGGAGACCATTACCGAACGTAATATCGAGCGCGTCAAAGCGTTGGGGGGCGGTATTGCGGTGCAACACCGTATGGCGTTCCAGGGCGAATATTTCGTCGACCGCTACGGCAAAGAGGCGGTGAAACACACGCCGCCGGTGGCGAAAATGCTGGAACTGGACGTGCCGGTTGGGCTAGGTACCGACGCAACCCGTGTGGCGAGCTATAACCCGTGGACGGCGCTCTACTGGCTGGTCTCCGGGCGAACCGTCGGCGGCCTGGCGATGTATGACGACAATAACCGCCTGCCGCGTGAGGTAGCGCTGGAGCTGTGGACCGCAGGCAGCGCGTGGTTTTCCAGCGAGCAGGGTAAAAAAGGCCGTCTGGTTGAAGGGCAGCTTGCGGATCTGGTGGTGCTGTCGAAAGATTACTTCAGCGTGACGGAAGAGGAGATCAAGGGCATTGAATCGGTGCTGACCGTTGTGGATGGCAAGGTCGTGTATGCCGCCGGTCATTTCAGTCCGCTGTCACCGCCGCCGATCCCGGTTGTACCGTCGTGGTCACCGGTCGTGAAAGTCCCGGGGCATTACCGCTCTGCGCCGCCTGCAGCCAGCAAAGTGGGGGCGGTGGTGCAGATGCACCAGTGTATTGGTAGCTGCGGGGTGCATGGCCATGCGCACGGCATTGCGCGGCAATCGGATATCCCGGTATCTGATGACCAGGCATTCTGGGGCGTGCTGGGGTGTTCGTGCTTCGCGTTTTAACGTGTGAAAGTGAGATCGTACAAAACAAAAAGGCCCGCAGATGCGGGCCTTTTCCGTAAACCGTGCCGATTACAGGCTGGATACGTTCTCAGACAGGTATTTAGCAACGCCGTCCGGAGACGCGTTCATACCTTCTTTACCTTTTTCCCACTGAGCCGGGCACACTTCACCGTGCTCTTCGTGGAACTGCAGCGCGTCAACCATGCGCAGCATTTCGTCGATGTTACGACCCAGTGGCAGATCGTTAACAACCTGGTGACGAACGATGCCGTTTGCGTCGATCAGGAAAGAACCGCGCAGTGCAACGCCAGCGTCCGGATGCTCAATACCGTAAGCCTGCTGGATTTCGCGTTTGATGTCCGCAACCATTGCGTATTTCACCGCACCGATGCCGCCTTTGTCGACAGGGGTGTTACGCCATGCGTTGTGTACAAATTCAGAGTCGAAGGAGACGCCTACAACTTCTACGCCACGCTTCTGGAATTCTTCGTAACGTTTGTCGAATGCGATCAGCTCAGACGGGCAAACGAAAGTGAAGTCCATTGGCCAGAAGAACAGAACGGTCGCTTTACCGTTGGTGTGCTGTTTGAAGTTGAAGTTTTCAACGATTTCACCGTTGCCCAGAACTGCTGCAGCTGTAAAATCCGGAGCCGGACGAGTTACCAGAACCATGTGATTCTCCTGTAGATACTAAGGTTATTTGGAACGCAACGCCGCCCAGTATAGAGAGTGTTCATTGATAAGACAAAGAGGCGCTAACAATCGTTCAGCAAGCTTTCACCTATCAATGGCATTTCTGTTATAGCTGTTTGTTTTTCGCCTGGGTCATCATACGCGGGTAGAACTGCCAGAACCGCGTCTCCAGCGCCTCGTAGTGGGCGTCCAGGTCATTCCAGGAGTCGCGCAGCGCGTCGAGTCGCGGTCGGCGACTCGCCATCCCGTTTAACACATTCTGTATAAAGTCCATCTCGCGATAGCGCTCAAGCCAGCGTTCTGACCAGAGATAGTTATTCAGATTCACAAAGCGCGGCGGCGAATCCGGCAAAATAATGGACACCTGCTGGTGGGCATAGCGCACGAACGCGTTTAGGGGCATCTCAGGAGAGAGTGTTTCCCAGTGCCGCGAGAGGAAATGGTCCCACATCACATCAAGCGTGATTGGCGCGACGCGCCGCGTTTCAGGGCGGAACCACGCTTTGGCTTCCTGGACTTCCGGCAGGTTATCGGTCAGCACGTCGATACGGCGATGCATAAAAATCCCGTCGACAACCTCTGCGGAGTACGCGTCGGCGGGATTACCGCGCACGAAATCGGCCAGCAGATTGCCGGAAAGAGAGCTGTCAGCGAGATGAGCAAGATGCAGGTGAGCGAGAAAATTCATGCGTTTTATTTGTCCAGGGGCGGCTAGTTGTTGCAGCAAAAGGGTGTGAGCACTAGACTATGCCGCCTGTTTTTAAGTCACGAGTATACGTCATGCGCGTCGCCGATTTCTCCTTTGAACTACCTGAATCCCTGATTGCTCACTACCCAATGCCTGAGCGCAGTAGCTGTCGTTTGCTGTCACTGGATGGGCCGACGGGCGAGCTGACGCACGGTACTTTCACCGATTTGCTCGACAAGCTCAACCCTGGCGATCTGCTGGTCTTTAACAATACCCGCGTGATCCCGGCGCGTCTGTTTGGCCGTAAAGCCAGCGGCGGCAAGATTGAAGTGCTGGTCGAACGTATGCTTGATGATAAACGTATTCTGGCACATATTCGCGCCTCTAAAGCGCCGAAGCCGGGTGCAGAGCTGCTGCTTGGCGATGATGAGAGCATCCGTGCAACCATGACCGCGCGTCACGATGCGCTGTTTGAGGTGGCGTTCAATGACGAGCGCACGGTGCTCGACATTCTGAATGCGATCGGCCATATGCCGCTGCCCCCTTACATCGAGCGCCCGGACGAAGAGGCTGACCGCGAGCTGTACCAGACCGTTTACAGCCAGAAACCTGGCGCGGTCGCCGCGCCGACGGCGGGCCTGCATTTTGATGAACCGCTGCTGGAAAAATTGCGCGCGAAAGGCATCGAGATGGCCTTCGTGACCCTGCATGTCGGTGCGGGTACGTTCCAGCCGGTGCGCGTGGACAGCATCGAAGACCACATCATGCACTCCGAATATGCCGAAGTGCCGCAAGAGGTGGTGGATGCTGTTCTGGCCGCCAAAGCACGCGGTAACCGCGTTGTGGCAGTGGGCACCACGTCGGTACGCTCCCTTGAGAGCGCCGCGCAGGCCGCCAAAAATGACCTGATTGAGCCTTTCTTTGGCGATACGCAGATCTTTATCTACCCGGGCTATCAGTACAACGTGATTGATGCCCTGGTAACCAACTTCCATCTGCCTGAATCAACGCTGATTATGCTGGTGTCCGCTTTTGCGGGTTATCAGCACACCATGGCGGCGTACAAGTCTGCGGTAGAACAAAAATATCGCTTTTTTAGCTACGGGGACGCGATGTTTATCACGTACAATCCGCAGGCTTTGAATGAGCGTGTCGGGGAATAAGTCCGCGGCACCGTTTTACAACGTTGGACTGTTTTTCTGACGTCGGAGAAAAAATGAAATTTGAACTCGATACCACCGATGGTCGCGCACGTCGCGGCCGCCTGGTGTTTGATCGCGGCGTGGTGGAAACTCCCGCGTTTATGCCTGTGGGCACCTACGGCACCGTAAAAGGGATGACGCCGGAAGAAGTGGAAGCCACTGGCGCACAGATTATCCTCGGCAATACCTTCCACCTGTGGCTGCGTCCTGGTCAGGAGATCATGAAGCTGCACGGCGATTTGCATGACTTCATGCAGTGGAAAGGCCCGATCCTGACCGACTCCGGTGGTTTCCAGGTCTTCAGCCTGGGCGACATCCGTAAGATCACCGAGCAGGGCGTACACTTCCGTAACCCGATCAACGGCGATCCGATTTTCCTCGATCCTGAAAAGTCTATGGAGATTCAGTACGATCTCGGCTCTGATATCGTGATGATTTTCGACGAATGTACGCCATACCCGGCCGACTGGGATTACGCGAAACGCTCCATGGAGATGTCGTTGCGCTGGGCGAAGCGTAGCCGTGACCGCTTTGACTCCCTGCAGAACAAAAATGCGCTGTTCGGTATTATCCAGGGCAGCGTTTACGAAGATTTACGCGATATCTCTGTTAAAGGTCTGGTAGAGATAGGTTTTGATGGCTACGCTGTCGGCGGTTTGGCTGTGGGTGAACCGAAGGAAGACATGCATCGCATTCTGGAGCATGTCTGCCCGCAAATCCCGGCAGATAAACCCCGTTACCTGATGGGTGTGGGTAAACCTGAGGACCTGGTTGAAGGTGTGCGCCGCGGCATTGATATGTTCGACTGCGTTATGCCAACCCGCAACGCGCGTAACGGTCATCTGTTTGTGACCGATGGCGTGGTGAAAATCCGTAACGCGAAGCATAAGAGTGACACCAGCCCGCTCGATTCCGAGTGCGATTGCTACACCTGTCGCAATTATTCTCGCGCGTACCTGCATCATCTTGATCGTTGCAATGAGATTTTGGGCGCGCGTCTCAATACCATTCATAATCTTCGTTATTATCAGCGCTTAATGGCTGGTTTACGCAAGGCTATTGAAGAGGGTAAATTAGAGAGCTTCGTGACCGATTTTTACCAACGTCAGGGTCGAACCGTTCCACCTTTGAACGTTGATTAATTTTAATAATGAGGGAATTTGAATGAGCTTTTTTATTTCTGATGCGGTAGCGGCAACAGGTGCTCCGGCGCAGGGCAGCCCGATGTCTCTGATTCTGATGCTGGTTGTGTTCGGTCTGATCTTCTACTTCATGATCCTGCGCCCACAGCAGAAGCGTACCAAAGAGCACAAAAAGCTGATGGACTCCATTGCCAAAGGTGATGAAGTGCTGACCAACGGTGGTCTGGTCGGTCGCGTAACCAAAGTGGCTGAAAGTGGCTACATTGCTATTGCCCTGAACGACACCACTGAAGTGGTTATCAAACGTGACTTCGTAGCTGCCGTTCTGCCGAAAGGCACCATGAAGGCGCTGTAATCCCAACTTTTCCCAAAGGGAACTGCCGTGTTAAACCGTTATCCTTTGTGGAAGTACATCATGCTGGTCGCCGTGATTCTCGTCGGCCTGCTGTACGCGCTTCCCAACCTGTATGGTGAGGATCCGGCTGTTCAAATCACTGGCGCGCGCGGTGTCGCCGCCAGTGAGCAAACGCTGATCCAGGTCCAGAAATCGTTACAAGAAGAAAAAATTACCGCTAAGTCTGTGGCTCTGGAAGAGGGCGCAATTCTTGCTCGCTTCGACACCACCGACACGCAGCTCCGCGCTCGCGAAGTGCTGATGGGCGTGCTGGGTGATAAATACGTCGTGGCGCTTAACCTTGCTCCTGCAACCCCGCGTTGGCTGGCTGCGTTGAATGCAGAGCCAATGAAACTCGGTCTTGACCTGCGTGGCGGTGTTCACTTCCTGATGGAAGTGGATATGGATACCGCGCTCGGCAAACTGCAGGAACAAAACATCGACAGCCTGCGCAGCGATCTGCGCGAAAAAGGTATTGCTTACACTACCGTTCGTAAAGAAGATAACTACGGTATGAGCATCACGTTCCGCGACAGCGCGGCGCGCGATCAGGCTGTAGATTACCTGACTCAACGTCACCGTGACCTCGTGATCACCTCTCAGGGCAGCAACCAGCTGCGCGCGGTGATGACCGATGCTCGCCTGAAAGAAGCCCGTGAATACGCCGTTCAGCAGAACATCAATATTCTGCGTAACCGTGTAAACCAGCTGGGGGTTGCTGAGCCACTGGTACAGCGTCAGGGTGCTGACCGTATCGTGGTGGAACTCCCGGGGATTCAGGACACGGCACGTGCGAAAGAGATTCTGGGGGCAACTGCCACGCTGGAATTCCGTCTGGTTAACTCCAACGTCGATCAGTCCGCTGCTGCCGCAGGCCGTATTCCGGGCGATTCGGAAGTGAAACAGACCCGCGAAGGTCAGCCAGTTGTGCTGTACAAACGCGTGATCCTGACCGGTGACCACATCACCGACTCCACATCCAGCCAGGACGAATACAACCAGCCGCAGGTTAACATCTCGCTGGATAGCGCGGGTGGTAACATCATGTCTAACTTCACCAAGGACAACATCGGTAAACCGATGGCGACCCTGTTCGTGGAGTACAAAGACAGCGGTAAGAAAGATGCAAACGGCCGCGCGGTGCTGGTGAAAGAGGAAGAGGTGATTAACATCGCCAACATCCAGTCTCGTCTGGGTAACAGCTTCCGCATCACTGGTATCAACAACCCGAACGAAGCGCGTCAGCTTTCACTGCTGCTGCGTGCCGGTGCGCTGATTGCACCGATTCAGATTGTTGAAGAACGTACCATTGGTCCAACGCTGGGGATGCAAAACATCAAGCAGGGTCTGGAAGCGTGTCTGGCCGGTCTGGTGGTCTCCATCCTCTTCATGATCTTCTTCTATAAGAAGTTTGGTCTGATTGCGACAAGCGCACTGGTTGCGAACCTGGTGCTGATTATCGGCATCATGTCTCTGCTGCCGGGGGCGACGCTGACCATGCCGGGGATTGCCGGTATCGTCTTAACCCTTGCGGTGGCGGTCGACGCCAACGTACTGATAAACGAACGTATCAAAGAAGAGTTAAGCAACGGTCGCTCTGTTCAGCAGGCGATTGACGAAGGCTACAAAGGGGCATTCAGCTCCATCTTCGATGCGAACGTAACAACACTGATTAAGGTTCTTATCCTGTATGCAGTGGGGACTGGCGCTATCAAAGGCTTTGCGATCACCACCGGTATCGGTGTTGCAACGTCAATGTTTACCGCTATTGTCGGCACCCGTGCCATCGTGAACCTGCTGTATGGCGGCAAGCGCGTCAAAAAGCTGTCTATCTGAGGAGTGCGTTGTGGCACAGGAATATACTGTTGAACAATTGAACCACGGCCGTAAAGTCTGGGACTTTATGCGCTGGGACTACTGGGCTTTCGGCATTTCAGGTTTACTGCTGATCCTCTCCCTTATCGTGATGGGCGTGAAAGGCTTTAACTGGGGTCTTGATTTCACCGGTGGTACGGTAATTGAGATCTCCCTGGAAAAACCGGTCGATATGGACCAGATGCGCCAGTCTCTGCAGAAAGCGGGCTTTGAAGAGCCGTTGCTGCAGAACTTCGGCAGCAGCCGTGACATCATGGTGCGTATGCCGCCGGTGCACGATGCGAACGGCAGCCAGGAGCTGGGCAGCAAGGTTGTTAACGTGGTTAACGAAACAACCAACCAGCATGCGACGGTTAAGCGTATCGAGTTCGTCGGGCCAAGCGTAGGTGCTGACCTGGCGCAAACCGGTGCGATGGCGCTGCTGGTGGCTCTGATCTCCATTCTGGTGTACGTCGGTTTCCGCTTTGAGTGGCGACTGGCGGCGGGTGTGGTTATCGCCCTGGCGCACGACGTGGTGATCACCATGGGCATACTGTCTCTGTTCCACATTGAGATTGACCTGACTATCGTGGCATCCCTGATGTCCGTTATCGGTTACTCACTGAACGACAGTATCGTGGTATCTGACCGTATTCGTGAAAACTTCCGTAAGATCCGTCGCGGTACGCCGTACGAAATCTTTAACGTGTCGTTGACCCAGACGCTGCACCGTACGTTGATCACATCCGGAACCACCTTGATGGTGATCCTGATGCTGTTCCTCTTCGGTGGCCCGGTACTGGAAGGCTTCTCGCTGACCATGCTGATCGGTGTCTCTATCGGTACGGCTTCGTCTATCTACGTCGCCTCCGCACTGGCACTGAAACTTGGCATGAAGCGCGAGCACCTGCTCCAGCAGAAAGTCGAGAAAGAAGGGGCGGATCAGCCGTCTATTCTGCCGTAAGACGACGTGTCGTTCGTTCCTGAAATCCCGGTCTGTTGACCGGGATTTTTTTTATCTGCTCCTGCCAAACACTCCTGACAGTATGCTGTCAGGAGCCCTGTCGTAGACTCTTTTCGAACCCAAACAACAGGCAGGAGGATGTATGAAGAGTGTAATTAACTGGTTTGAAATTCCGGTCGCCGATATGGATCGCGCTATCAAATTTTATGAGCCCGTGATGCAGGTACAGCTGAGACGAGAGAAAATGGATGTGGCTGAGTTAGCCGTTTTCCCGCATGACGATCCGGCCACCGGCGGCGCGCTGGCAAAATTTGAGGGCATTACACCGTCCGTACAGGGCGCTATTATTTACCTGCATACTGACAACCTGGCGGCAACGCTCGATCGCATCGCGTCTGCGGGTGGCGAGTGCGTGTTTGGCCCGCTGGAATTGCCGCGTGGCATTGGCACCATAGCCTTGTTTACCGACAGCGAAGGTAATCGCGTCGGCCTCCATCAACCTGCCTGAGAGCTGAATACGATATGACCCGACGCGCTGACCGTTTGTTTCAGATTGTGCAGATCCTGAGAGGCAGGCGTCTGACAACGGCAGCGCATCTGGCGGACAGGTTGAGCGTATCGGAACGGACCGTATACCGTGATATCCGCGACCTGTCGCTTTCCGGCGTGCCGGTGGAAGGGGAGGCGGGAAGCGGCTATCGGCTGATGTCGGGTTTTGACTTACCTCCGCTGATGCTGACGAACAAAGAATCTGAAGCGCTGATGGTCGCCATCCGTCTGCTGAAAACCTGGGGGGGCGACTCGCTCTCGCGTGAGCTTGAGTCGGCGCAGGAGAAGGTACTGGCGATCCTGCCCGAGGAGAGCCGACGTAAGGCGGAGCAGACGCGAATATATGCGCCGGATATTGCGCTTCAGCCGCATTCGCGCAGCGACTTTGATGTTATTCATCAGGCTATTTCTGCCCAGTGCGTACTGGCGCTGCATTATCGTGATGAAGCCGGGCATCTGACATGGCGCGACATTCAGCCGCTGGGGCTGTTCTTCTGGGGAGAGCATTGGCTGCTGGCCGCGTGGTGTGAACGGCGTGATGACTACCGCTGCTTCCGGCTCGACAGGTGTCTGAATATTACGCTCACGCAGAGGCGTTTTAGCGAAAGCGCGGAGCGATCGCTGGCGGATTTTCTGCGCAAGGTGAAGCAATAAAAAAGCCAGCATATCAGCTGGCTTTGTCCGTTTTTGCCTTCTTTCACATCAGAAGTTGTAACCGACAACCAGGTAACCACCCCAGCCGGTAGAACGTACGCTGAAGTCGCCATTGCCGAAGTTCAGGCTTGCGTCATCGTTCCACTGACCGCCGTTATGCCAGTAACGCGCAACAACGGAGTAGTGCCAGTGATCGTAGTTCAGCGCCAGGATGTGGCTGGAGGCGATGGAGTCGTTGGTACGCGCTTTCTTACCGTTCAGATCACGGAAGTCGTTGTCGCCCAGGTCTGAACCCCAGTCAAAGTTGGTGAAACCGATATAGCTCAGGTTACCGCCCCACAGCTGGGTAATTGGCACAAAGTATTTCACTTTGAAACGGTAGCCATCCCACTCGTTTTCGTTCGCGGCACCGTAGTTCTGCCACTGGTATTTCGCATAGACGTTCAGGGACAGGCTCATTGGCAGACCGGTGTCGATGTCGGTACCCAGACCCATATACCAGGTGCTCTGACGACCGGACGCGTTACGGCCCATGTCGTAGATGTAGTTGTTCGCGAAGTACCACTCTTTGAATGGACCAAACGCCAGGCTGGTGCCCGTCAGCTTATCAATGGAGAAGCGGGGTTCGATCTCCATGAACAGGGGGGAACCGTGGTTCCAGATACCTTTCGCATCGGTGTTACCGCCGAAGAAGACCGGTGCATCCATATAGCCGTAGAAATCGAACCAGTCTTTCTTGGCGAAGGCTTCGTACTCCAGGTAGGTATCGTTGCGGATCTGTGGTCCGAAACGGGTGTGATAGCTGCCGACCACGTTAACGCTCTGGTGCCACCAGTCGGAGAGGTATTGTGGTTTATCGTTTTCCGCTGCGTTAACAGTGAAAGTGGAGGAGAGTGCCAGCACGGCGCCAGCCGCGAGTAATGTTTTTTTCATAATCATGCCACTGATTGAAATTCCCTTCCGGGAGTGAAAAATGCGCGAATTGCGTTTCTAAATATTTCGTGTTTCTGCGGAGCCTATTATAGGAATCCTTGCTCACAAAAATATGTGTTGTTTCACATATCTCTCACACGCGTAATCGATTGCGTTCACGTTTGCGTACTTTAAACGGCGGGGATTGTAGCGGCAATGATTTCTGTTGCCAATCTTTGCGGATTGTAAATGTTAGCGGAGTGACATTGCACTCCGCTGAAAGGGGATTACTGCGCGGCGGGCTGGATATCGTGAATGCGGATGAAACCTAACTGATCCGGCGTAAGTCCGTTCAGCTGGATCGGAATGTCAACATCGCTCGGGGCCAGCACGCTGGCGGGAGCGGTGAACAGCTGGCTCTTCACGTTCACTTCCTGATAGTTCTCGGTGGTGCCCTGAATCTGCCCCCACTCGACGGTGCCGCTAAAGGCTGGCAGAGGATCGTTGGATTCCCCCTGAATACGTAATGTTGCGCGAGTACCATCCGCATTGGCCGCCACGTTAACCAGCGACATTTTCAGCGTGCCAATCTGGCTGTTGAGGCGCGCCGGGGTGTTTGACCCGGGCAGCAGATAAACCCCGCTGCTTGATTTGGCATTCAGCGCGTTTTGCTGGGTGATCTTCACGGTTTCTTTGTTCAGTTTGTCCATCGCGGTATTGAGCGTATTCACGCTTTGTTTCATTTGACGGACTTCGGTTTGCTGTGCACAGGCGCTAAGGGTAAACAGACTCCCCACCAGCAATATTTTCAGGTAACGTCTTGTCATTGCGTTTATTTCCTTGAAATAACGGATCTCCGTAATGGTAGCCAGCATCGCATCAACAGGCATAGATCCTTTGTCTCAAAAAGCTCTTCCTTTGTTGTCAGGCCAGATCAGGGTAAAATGAAAATCAGTTAACCACATAACAGGGATACCGTATGCATTGCCCATTCTGCTCCGCTGTGGATACCAAAGTTATCGACTCTCGCCTTGTGGGCGAAGGGTCTTCCGTACGCCGCCGCCGGCAATGTCTGGTGTGCAACGAGCGTTTCACGACCTTTGAGGTTGCAGAGCTGGTAATGCCGCGCGTGGTAAAAAGTAACGACGTGCGTGAGCCGTTTAACGAAGAGAAACTGCGCAGCGGGATGCTCAAGGCGCTGGAAAAACGGCCTGTCAGTGCAGATGACGTCGAAATGGCGTTAAACCACATAAAATCGTACCTTCGTGGTTTGGGTGAGCGCGAGGTGCCAAGCAAGATGATTGGCAACCTGGTGATGGAGCAACTGAAAAAGCTCGATAAGGTCGCCTATATCCGCTTCGCCTCTGTGTACCGCAGTTTCGAAGATATCAAAGAGTTTGGCGAAGAGATCGCCCGCTTACAGGATTAAGCTCATGCAGGATGAGATTTACATGGCGCGAGCCATGAAGCTGGCGCAGCGCGGTCGTTTTACCACCCATCCCAACCCTAACGTCGGGTGCGTCATTGTCAACGATGGCGAGATCGTGGGCGAAGGGTTTCACTACCGTGCCGGTGAGCCCCATGCCGAAGTTCATGCCCTGCGTATGGCCGGCGAAAAGGCGCGCGGTGCAACGGCCTACGTGACGCTGGAACCCTGCAGCCACCACGGCCGTACCCCGCCGTGCTGCGAAGCACTGATTGCGGCGGGTGTCGCGCGCGGTGTCGCGGCGATGCAGGATCCCAATCCGCAGGTTGCCGGACGTGGCCTGTATCGACTGCAGCAGGAAGGAGTTGATGTCAGTCACGGTCTGATGATGCAGGATGCAGAAGCGATCAACAAAGGCTTCCTGAAGCGCATGCGCACCGGGTTCCCGTACATTCAGCTTAAGCTTGGGGCCTCACTGGATGGTCGTACGGCGATGGCGAACGGCGAGAGCCAGTGGATCACCTCTGCGCAGGCAAGGCGCGATGTGCAACGTCTGCGCGCGCAAAGCCATGCTATCCTCACCAGCAGTGAAACGGTTCTGGCTGATAATCCTGCCATGACCGTGCGCTGGGATGAACTGAATGCCGATACCCAGGCGTGCTACCCGCAGGAAAACCTGCGTCAGCCGCTGCGTATTGTCATCGATAGCCAGAATCGCATCACGCCTGCGCACCGCATCGTGCAACAGCCGGGCGAAACCTGGATTGCACGCACGCAGGACGATGCGCGTGAATGGCCGCAAGGCGTACGCAGCATCATGGTGCCAGAGCATAACGGGCACCTCGACTTAGTGGTGCTGATGATGCTGCTTGGTAAGCAACAGGTGAACAGTATCTGGGTAGAAGCGGGGCCGACGCTGGCCGGCGCGCTGCTGCAGGCCGGGCTGGTGGATGAGCTGATTGTCTACGTAGCACCTAAACTGTTGGGTAACGATGCGCGTGGCCTGTTTGTGCTGCCGGGTCTTGAAAAACTTGGCGATGCACCACAACTCAAATTTAGCGAGATTCGTCCGGTGGGCCCGGATGTCTGCCTCCATTTAACGCCAGCGTAATTGCTCCTGAAATAGGGAAGCAGTGCGCAAAGTATTATGATAAAATCCGCCCCCCTGCGGGGCCAAATGAACCCGTAAAGGAAGAGTATGAACATTATTGAAGCTGCTGTAGCTACCCCGGACGCTCGCGTCGCCATCACCATTGCGCGTTTCAACAACTTCATCAACGACAGCCTGCTGGAAGGTGCCATTGACGCCCTGAAACGTATCGGCCAGGTTAAAGATGACAACATTACCGTTGTTTGGGTTCCAGGTGCTTATGAACTGCCACTGGCAGCGGGCGCGCTGGCGAAAACCGGTAAATACGACGCGGTGATTGCGCTGGGTACCGTTATTCGTGGCGGCACTGCACACTTCGAATACGTTGCAGGCGGTGCAAGCAATGGTCTGGCACACGTTGCGCAGGATGCAGAAATTCCTGTCGCGTTTGGCGTGCTGACTACCGAAAGTATTGAACAAGCCATTGAGCGCGCTGGTACCAAAGCCGGTAACAAAGGTGCAGAAGCTGCACTGACCGCGCTTGAAATGATCAATGTGTTGAAAGCCATTAAGGCCTGATTTTTTTGTAAGGGGAATTCCGTGAAACCTGCTGCTCGTCGCCGCGCCCGTGAATGTGCCGTCCAGGCACTTTACTCCTGGCAGTTGTCCCAGAACGACATCGCTGATGTTGAATACCAGTTCCTGTCAGAACAGGACGTGAAAGACGTTGACGTTCTGTACTTCCGTGAACTGCTGTCGGGAGTGGCGACTAATAGCGCGTATCTCGATGGTCTGATGAAGCCATACCTGTCCCGTCTGCTCGAAGAGCTGGGTCAGGTTGAGAAAGCAGTGTTGCGTATCGCGCTGTTTGAGTTGTCTAAACGTGATGATGTGCCGTACAAAGTGGCCATCAACGAAGCGATCGAACTGGCGAAAACCTTCGGTGCTGAAGACAGCCATAAATTTGTAAACGGCGTGCTGGATAAAGCCGCACCTGCGATCCGTCCCCACAAAAAGTGATCCGCAAACCGGAGTTTTGCATTGCCTGCCGGGCAGTGCGGCTCCGGTTTTTTTATTTAATTTGCTGAGGCATAACGTATGGCATGCGGCGAATTCTCCCTGATTGCCCGTTATTTCGACCGTGTCAGAACCTCTCGTCTTGATGTTGAAACCGGCATTGGCGATGACTGCGCACTTCTCAATATTCCCGAAAAACAGACGCTGGCAATCAGCACCGACACCTTAGTGTGCGGACGTCATTTTTTACCTGATATCGATCCCGCCGATCTGGCGTATAAAGCGCTGGCGGTCAACGTAAGCGATTTAGCGGCCATGGGCGCCGATCCCGCGTGGCTGACGCTGGCGTTGACGTTGCCCGAGGTGGATGAAGACTGGCTTGAAGCCTTTAGCGATGCGCTGTTTGATCAGCTCAACTACTACGATATGCAGCTGATTGGCGGTGACACCACTGCCGGGCCGCTGTCGATGACGCTTGCGATCCACGGCTATGTCCCGCTGGGCCGGGCGCTGAAACGCTCGGGCGCAAAGCCGGGTGACTGGATCTACGTAACCGGCACGCCGGGCGACAGCGCCGCAGGGCTGGCAATCCTCCAGGACCGCTTACGCGTCAAGGATGCCGACGATGCGGCATATCTGGTGAAACGCCATCTGCGCCCAACGCCGCGTATTTTGCACGGCCAGGCGCTGCGCGAGCGGGCAAGCTCGGCTATCGATCTCTCTGACGGGCTTATCTCCGATCTCGGCCATATTCTGAAGGCCAGCGGTGTGGGCGCGCGCGTAGATCTGGATCTGTTCCCGCTGTCAGAGCCATTGCTTCGCCATGTGGAACCCGATCAGGCTCTGCGCTGGGCGCTCTCCGGCGGCGAAGATTATGAGCTGTGCTTTACCGTACCGGAGCTGAACCGGGGAACGCTGGACGTGGCGCTAGCTCACCTTGGGGCGAAGTTTACCTGTATCGGACAGATTATGCCGGAAAGCGAAGGGCTGAAATTTGTGCGTGATGGCGCGCCGGTTACGCTTGACTGGAAGGGTTACGACCACTTTGCGTGATTCGTCGGCCGGGTAGCGCTGCGCTTACCCGGCCGATGGGTTTTGTTCCCTCTCCTTTTGGGAGAGGGGCAGGGCGTGGGCTTACTTAAACCCGACCACCGGATGCTGCTGGTACGGCGTTTCCAGCTCGGCGACTTGCTCAGGCGTCAGCGTTAAATCAACGGCACTCAACAACTCGTCCAGCTGTTCTTCCCGCGATGTACCGATAATCGGTGCAGCGACTCCGCGTTTGCTCAGCAACCACGCCAGCGCTACCTGCGCACGCGTGGCACCGGTATCATCGGCAATCCCCGCTAAACGCTCGGCGATCAACGCATCGCTGGCTTCCGTACCTTCGTATAAGGTTTTACCGAACGCATCCGACACCGAGCGGGCAGTGGTCTCTCCCCATGGTCGGGTGAGGCGTCCGCGCGCCAGGGGGCTCCACGGGATCACCGCTATGCCTTCCTGATAGCAGAGCGGCAGCATCTCGCGCTCTTCTTCGCGATAGATAAGGTTGTAGTGATCCTGCATGGTGACAAACCGTGCCCAGCCGTGCTGCGCCTGAAGATCAAGCGCTGAGGCAAACTGCGAAGCGTGCATAGACGATGCGCCGATGTAACGTGCCTTCCCGGCCTTAACCACATCGTTAAGGGCTTCCAGCGTCTCTTCAATCGGCGTGTTGTAATCCCAGCGGTGGATCTGCAGCAGGTCGACATAATCCATATTCAGACGCCGGAGGCTGTCATCAATGGATCGCAGGATTTGCGCACGGGAAAGGCCTTCAGGCAAATCACCCACCTGGTGATATACCTTGGTGGCGACGACCACATCGTCACGGCGGGCAAAATCGCGCAGGGCGCGGCCGACAATCTCTTCGCTGCTGCCGTCGGAGTAACTGTTGGCAGTATCAAAAAAGTTAATCCCGCCGTCGAGTGCGCGTTTGATGATAAGGCGGCTGCTCTCTTCCGGCAGCGTCCAGGCGTGATTTCCCCGGTCTGGCTCGCCAAAGGTCATGCATCCCAGGCAAAGTCGGGAAACCTGAAGGTCTGTTTTTCCTAATGTCGTGTATTGCATGGTTCCGCTCCTGCTTTTTTAAACAATAGGTTTAAGCATAGCAGGAGCGGAAAAGGGGAGGGATCAGGCAAGCCAGGAACGGATTTTCGACTCAATGCCGGCCGCATCCAGGCCAATCGCCGCACGGGCTTCGTCCTGCGTACCTTGCGGAATGAAATGATCCGGCAGACCAAGGTTCAATACCGGCACGGCTTTACGGTTAGCCATCAGCACTTCGTTCACGCCGCTGCCCGCACCGCCCATGATGGCGTTTTCTTCCAGCGTGACCAGCACGTCATGAGATTCCGCCATGCTCAGGATCAGGGCCTCGTCGAGCGGTTTCACAAAGCGCATATCCACGAGGGTCGCATTCAGCGCTTCAGCCACTTTCGCGGCCTCCGGCATCAGCGTACCAAAGTTCAGGATCGCCACTTTCTCACCGCGACGCTTCACCAGACCTTTACCTATCGGCAGTTTTTCCAGCGGCTGCAGTTCAACGCCGACGGCATTGCCGCGCGGGTAGCGCACCGCACTAGGGCCATCCTGATAGTGGTAGCCGGTAAACAGCATCTGACGACATTCGTTCTCATCGCTTGGCGTCATGATGACCATATCCGGGACGCAGCGCAGGAACGACAGGTCAAATGCCCCCTGGTGCGTCTGGCCGTCAGCACCCACAATGCCTGCGCGGTCGATAGCAAACAGGACCGGCAGCTTCTGGATGGCAACGTCATGGATCACCTGGTCGTAGGCGCGTTGCAGGAAGGTGGAATAAATGGCGACAACCGGGTTATAACCGCCAATCGCCAGGCCTGCCGCAAAGGTCACCGCGTGCTGCTCGGCAATGGCAACGTCAAAATACTGGTCCGGGTATTTTTTGGAGAACTCCACCATGCCAGAACCTTCACGCATGGCCGGGGTGATCGCCATAAGCTTATTGTCTTTAGCGGCGGTTTCACACAGCCAGTCGCCAAAGATTTTTGAATAGCTCGGCATGCCGCCGCTGCTTTTGGGCAGGCAACCGCTGCTCGGGTCGAATTTCGGTACCGCGTGGAAGGTGATGGGATCTTTTTCCGCCGGTTCGTATCCACGGCCTTTTTTGGTCATGATATGCAGGAACTGCGGGCCTTTCAGGTCACGCATGTTTTTCAGCGTGGTGACAAGCCCCAGAACGTCATGCCCGTCCACCGGACCAATATAGTTAAAGCCCAGCTCTTCAAACAGCGTACCCGGCACGACCATGCCTTTGATGTGTTCTTCGGTGCGTTTAAGCAGTTCTTTGATTGGCGGTACGCCGGAGAAGACTTTTTTGCCGCCTTCGCGCAGCGAGGAGTAAAGCTTGCCGGAGAGCAGCTGCGCCAGATGGTTGTTCAGCGCGCCCACGTTTTCGGAAATCGACATTTCGTTATCATTAAGGATAACCAGCATGTCTGGCTTGATATCGCCCGCGTGGTTCATGGCCTCAAAGGCCATTCCGGCAGTGATCGCCCCGTCGCCAATGACGCAGACGGTACGACGCTGTTTATTCTCTTTTTCGGCTGCCACCGCAATACCGATACCCGCAGAGATTGAGGTGGAGGAGTGCCCAACGCTTAATACGTCGTACTCGCTCTCGCCACGCCATGGGAACGGATGCAGGCCGCCTTTCTGACGAATGGTGCCAATTTTATCGCGACGTCCGGTCAGAATTTTATGCGGATAGGCCTGGTGACCGACATCCCAGATGAGCTGATCGAACGGCGTGTTATAGACATAGTGCAGCGCCACGGTCAGCTCTACCGTGCCAAGCCCGGAGGCGAAATGGCCGCTGGAGCGGCTTACGCTGTCGAGCAGGTAGCGACGCAGCTCATCGCACAGCTTCGGCAGGCTCTCTTTCGGCAACAGGCGTAACTCCTGGGTGGAGTCAACTAACGCCAGTGTCGGGTATTTGGCAATATCAAAACTCATCAAAGGCTCATCGAGATAGTGTGTTTATTTATCACGCTGGATTATATAGTCCGCTAGCGCTTCCAGTGCCGAAGTATCCAGTGATTGCGCGGCCAGTTGATTCAGCGACTGGCGGGCATCCTCTATCAGATCCCGGGCTTTACGTTGGGCTTGCTCAAGACCCAGCAGGGCGGGGTAGGTACTTTTGCCAAGCTGCTGATCCGCACCCTGACGTTTACCCAATGTTGCAGTATCGCCCACCACATCCAGAATGTCATCCTGAACCTGGAATGCCAGACCGATACTTTCTGCGTATCTGTCCAGTATCGGCAGGGCTTTGCGCCCCTGTTCACCCGCGCTCAGGGCGCCCAGACGAACGGCTGCACGAATCAATGCGCCCGTTTTATGGCGATGAATACGCTCCAGCTGTTCCAGATTAACCTGACGTCCTTCCGCTTCCAGATCCAGTGCCTGACCGCCACACATACCGGCGACGCCGCTGGCCATTGCCAGTTCAGAGATCATCGACAGACGGTCACGGTCGGCCACTTCGGCCATCGGCGCATCGCTCAGAATCGAGAACGCCAGGGTTTGCAGGGCATCCCCCGCCAGAATGGCATTCGCTTCGCCAAACTTGATGTGGCAGGTAGGCTGGCCACGACGTAGATCGTCGTCGTCCATGGCCGGCAAATCATCATGGATCAGCGAGTAGGCATGGATGCACTCAACGGCGGCTGCCGGGGCATCCAGCGTGTTAGCGCTGATACCAAACATGTTGCCCGTGGCGTAGACCAGAAACGGACGCAGGCGCTTTCCACCCAAGAGTGCGCCATAGTGCATGGCTTCAACCAGTGGAGTGTTCTGAAAAGGCTGTGGCTCAATAAAACGGCGCAGCGCATCGTTGGCACGCGCGACGCATGCCTGAAGCTCGTTGGCGAAATCCATTTACTCGGCGTCCGGTGTGAATGGCGTAGTTTTAGCGTCTTCGCTGTCGGACAGCAGGATCTGCACGCGCTGCTCGGCCTGCTGCAGTTTGACCTGCCCCTGGCGCGCCAGCTGCACGCCGCGCTCGAATTCATTGAGCGCCTCTTCCAGCGGTAAATCGCCGCTCTCAAGGCGGGTGACAATCTGCTCCAGCTCACTCAGCGCAGTTTCAAAACTGGCCGGTGCGTCGTTCTTCTTCGGCATAGTGAATTGACTCTTATATTCTCAGCCCCGACATGGTAACGGACTCGGGGCAATTATCAAATAACGCGCAATGTGCACAGGAGCGGCGTGAAGATGATATACTTGCGCGCCTGGATGCAGCCACGGGTGTGGGCTGCTATACACGTCATCCTTCAGGTTGTCTCTGTTTGGGCTACGTTGCGCCTTTCCGTTACTTACTCGCGTAAGCTTGCGGGGGGCTGTGACTCGCCGCGTTGATGCCACCTGAATGATTTTGTGTATATTTCATTTTCCATTACAAGCCTTAAGCTTGCCTAAGAAACATTGCCGCCATGAAGTTTATCATTAAATTGTTCCCTGAAATCACCATCAAAAGCCAATCTGTGCGTTTGCGCTTTATTAAAATTCTCACCGGGAACATTCGTAACGTATTAAAACACTACGACGAAACGCTCGCCGTGGTGCGTCACTGGGACCACGTTGAGGTTCGCGCGAAAGATGAAAACAAACGTCAGGATATTCGCGACGCGCTGACCCGTATTCCGGGCATTCACCATATTCTGGAAGTGGAAGACGTTCCTTACACCTCCCTGCATGACATTTTTGAAAAAGCGCTGGTGCAGTACCGCGATCAGATTGAAGGCAAAACCTTCTGCGTGCGCGTGAAGCGTCGTGGTAAGCATGAGTTTAGCTCCATTGAAGTGGAGCGCTATGTGGGTGGCGGCCTCAATCAGCACGTTGAGAGCGCGCGCGTGCGCCTGACTAACCCGGACGTGACCGTTAACCTGGAGATCGAAAACGATCGCCTGCTGCTGGTGAAAGGCCGTTATGAAGGTATCGGCGGTTTCCCAATCGGCACGCAGGAAGATGTCCTGTCGCTGATCTCCGGCGGTTTCGACTCCGGTGTTTCCAGCTATATGCTGATGCGCCGCGGCTGCCGCGTACACTACTGCTTCTTTAACCTGGGCGGCGCGGCGCATGAAATCGGCGTGCGTCAGGTTGCGCACTATCTGTGGAACCGCTTCGGCAGCTCCCACCGCGTGCGTTTTGTGGCGATCAACTTTGAGCCAGTGGTCGGCGAAATCCTTGAAAAAGTGGACGACGGTCAGATGGGCGTGGTGCTGAAACGCATGATGGTGCGTGCAGCGTCCAAAGTGGCGGAGCGCTACGGCGTGCAGGCGCTGGTCACCGGTGAAGCGCTGGGCCAGGTCTCCAGCCAGACTCTGACCAACCTGCGTCTTATCGACAACGTATCGGATACCCTGATCCTGCGTCCGCTGATCTCCTACGATAAAGAGCACATCATCGATCTGGCGCGCAAAATCGGTACCGAAGATTTTGCCCGCACCATGCCGGAATACTGCGGTGTGATCTCAAAAAGCCCGACCGTCAAAGCGGTGAAGGCGAAAATCGAAGCCGAAGAAGAGAACTTCGATTTCGGCATTCTGGAGAAGGTGGTGGCGGAAGCGACCAACATCGATATCCGCGAGATTGCCCAGCAGACCGAGCAGGAAGTGGTTGAAGTTGAAACCGTCAGCGGTTTCGGTGCCAACGATGCGATTCTGGATATCCGTTCCATTGATGAACAGGATGACAAACCGCTGCAGGTTGAAGGCGTGGACGTGGTTTCCCTGCCGTTCTACAAGCTGAGCACCAAATTCGGCGATCTCGACCAGAGCAAAACGTATCTGCTGTGGTGCGAGCGCGGGGTGATGAGCCGTCTGCAGGCACTGTATCTGCGCGAGCAGGGCTTTGCGAATGTGAAGGTCTATCGCCCTTAACCGTTTGCCGGGTGGCGGCTTCGCTTACCCGGCTTTCTTTACACGCTACGCTTCGTAAAAATTATAAATCCCCGCCGCCATCACTAACGACGACGCCACCTCGTAGGCTTTCTCACGCCCGACCAGCAGGTCGATAATCTTCAGTCCAAAATCGATCGCGGTACCCGGCCCCTGGCTGGTGAGCAGATTGACGCGCGGATCCCAGACCACACGTTTATCCACCCATTGCTCTTCAGGAATGGTCTCTTTCAGTCCCGGGAAACCGGTCATATTCCCGATTGGGAAAATGTTATGCGGCACCAGAACCGTGCCGGCTGCGGCACAAATTGCCGCAACGATGCGCCCCGACAGATGGAATTGCCTGACGGTTTCGACCAGGAGCGGGCTGTCGCGAAAATACTCCGCGCCCTTCAGGCCACCCGGCAGTACGATGATGTCGTAATCCCCGTCGGCCACCTGCACAAGCGGTGCATCGGCGAGGATTTTTACGCCCCGTGAACAGGTGATGGTCAGATTACCGTCGCTGGCGACACTGGCGGTGGTTACGTTAATGCCGCCGCGCACCATCAAATCAATGGTGGTGACGGCTTCTGTCTCTTCGCTACCAGGGGCGAGGCAGATCAGTGCTGACGCGCTCATATTCACTCTCCTTACGTTTAACCAGGTCATACAGACGGGCATTTTCCGGCACGGCAATGCCGTGGGCGCGGGCGCGTTTAAGCAAATAGCCCGTGATGTAATCAATCTCTGTGTGGCGTAATGCCCGAATGTCCTGCAACATCGAGGAGATGTTTTCTGCAGTACTTTCAATTACCTGCTCAACATAATAGCGCAAATCCTCCGCCGAGGTATGCAGGCCTTCACGTTCGATAACCGAGGCGACCTCCGCGCACAGGGTGGCAATTTCCTGCGGATGATTTTTCAGTTCCCCGTTCGGGCAGTTCCACAGCGCCGTCAGCGGATTGATCACGCAGTTAACCGCCAGCTTGCGCCACAGCTGCGGGCGGATAGTGTCATGCCAGGCCACGTCCGGCAGGACCTTCTGCAGAACATCCGCCAGATAGCTGTAGTCGCCATCCTGCGTACGGGCGGGGCCCATGTGCGTTACGCCGCTGGCGACATGCACGATAATGTTGCCATCGCGGCGTGCAGCGTGCGTGGTGGTCGCCATCAACAAGGGATGCGGGATGCTTTTCAGCTCATCAATGGTTCCCATGCCGTTATGCAGCAGCAGGATGGGGGAGTCTGGGGGAAGTTGCGCGGCCAGCGTCTTTACCGCATCTGATACCTGCCATGCTTTGAGCGTGACCAGCAGCAGAGCGCTTTGCGCCAGAAAATCCGGATCGTTCGCGGTGAGTGATTCGTTGAATATACTTCCGTCTTCGTCAATCAGGTTCACACTGCAATAGGGCTGGGGCACGCGCAGCCAGCCCTGTACCTCATGTCCGTGCTTGCAAAGCGCGGTCAGCCATAGCTGTCCAAGGGCTCCGCATCCGAGCACTGTAATTTTCATTGTTCCTCCTCACCTGCAACTGCGCCAGGTGTTACGGCCTAAGTATAGCGCCGTCAGCTAAGCTTCTGTTGAGTAAACCCTGTGACATCTGTGCGGTGTTTCCTCACGTGAGCGGCCAGGGATAGCTGCAACTCGAATTATTTGGGGTATCTGCCTTGTAGCGGGTATTATGCAACGCAACAAAAATGAAGGGAGAAGAAAAGATGCCATCTTTCGATATTGTTTCCGAAGTTGATATCCAGGAAGTCCGCAACGGCGTTGAAAACGCAAGCCGTGAAGTTGAGTCACGTTTCGACTTTCGTGGCGTTGAGGCCACTTTCGAGCTGAACGATGCGAATAAGACCATTAAGGTCCTGAGCGAATCTGATTTCCAGGTTAACCAGCTGCTGGATATTCTGCGCGCCAAGCTGCTTAAACGCGGTATTGAAGGCACCTCACTGGATGTACCAGACGAGTTTGTGCATAGCGGTAAAAACTGGTTTGTCGAAGCCAAACTGAAGCAGGGTATTGAGAGCGCGGTTCAGAAGAAGATCGTTAAGCTCATCAAGGACAGCAAGCTGAAGGTTCAGGCGCAAATCCAGGGTGAAGAAATTCGTGTGACCGGTAAATCCCGCGATGACCTGCAGGCCGTTATGGCGCTGGTACGTGGCGGCGATCTGGGGCAGCCGTTCCAGTTCAAGAACTTCCGCGATTAAGACAAAAATGCCCGGTTTTACCGGGCATTTTTTCAGGCTTTGAGAGCCTGCTCGATTTCGAAGCGGTTAGTCACTTTACTGTCTATTTTGACGTAAGCGCTGCGCTCTTGTGGGGCAATAAGCACTTCACTTACCCCCTCTGTTGCTTCAAGACGCTGTTTTAGCGCGTCGGTAATCTCAACATCCTCAGGAATTTCGACCCGCAGACTGCTGACGTAGCGCGGCTCTTTCATGCTGCTGGCGACCAGCAGCCAGACCATCGCCAGCAGTGCGCCCGCAAGGAACACGGTTTGCGAATCAAACAGGCCGTCCACCCAGCCGCCGAGCGAGCCCCCGATAGCCACGCCGATAAACTGGCTGGTGGAGTAGATCCCCATTGCTGTGCCTTTATAGCCGGCCGGGGACTCCTTGCTAATCAGCGATGGCAGCAGGGCTTCCATCAGGTTAAAGGCCAGGAAGAAGAGCTGCACGCCGGCCACCAGTTCCCAGAAGTGCGGGCCGGATCCCCAGAGCACAATCTCGGCAATCAGCAGCACCGCCACGCAGCCAATGAAGACGCGCTTCATCTTGCGTTTCACTTCGGCGTAGATGATGAACGGCACGACCGAGACGAACGAAATCAGCATGGTCACCAGATAGATTTTCCAGTGCTCCGCGGCAGGGAAGCCCGCGGCGGCAAGCTGACCGGGAAGGGCGACAAAGGTCGACATCAGCAGGATGTGCAGACACATGATGCCGAAGTTAAGTTTAAGCAGGCGCGGTTCCATCAGCACTTTGCTGAAGCAGCCTTTCACCATCCCGGATTCACGGTTAAGGACGTGGTTTTTGCTGTCCGGCACCACCCAAAGGGTCAGCGCAATACCGACGGTCGCCAGCACGGCAATCATCCAGAACAGGGCATGCAGACCGAGTTTATGCGTGATGATAGGCCCGAGCACCATCGCAATTGCGAAAGTGACGCCAAAGCTCACGCCGATAAACGCCATCGCTTTGGTGCGATTCTGCTCACGCGTTAAGTCTGACAGCAGCGCCATCACGGCGGCGGCAATCGCACCAGAGCCCTGCAGGGCGCGACCAAGAATGATTCCCCAGATGGAGTGGGAGAGGGCGGCTATCACGCTGCCGAGCACAAAAATAAGCAGGCCGCCGACAATCAGCGGTTTACGACCAACCCGATCCGATAGCAGGCCAAATGGGATCTGAAATACCGCCTGAGCCAGACCGTAGATGCCAATCGCCAGGCCAATCAGCGCTTCGCTGGCACCCTGTAGCGCCATGCCGTACGTGGTCAGAACAGGCAGGACCATAAACATGCCAAGCATCCGTAGCGAGAAAACAGTCCCTAAACCCCAGGTCGCGCGCAATTCGCCTGGCGTCATTTTATAATCGTTCATTACCACCTCAATTCAAAAGCAGGCCATAGTGTAGTGCGGGGAAGGGGCGGGGTAAATAAAGGGTTATTTAACAAATATTACATGCGTTATTAATGGATTCGATGAATAAAAAAGGGTGCCGAAGCACCCTTTTATTCACCTGGTGTGACTTACCAGACGTAAGTCAGCAGGTTGTGTGAATCAGGCACCATGAAATCCACAGACATCATCACCGACAGCGAAGTGATAGCGACAATGGAGAACACGAACAGCTTACGTGCCCAGACCTTGTCATCTTCCACTTTGTAGCCGCGCAGGGCCATGCCGAGCCACCAGACGCTCACCGCAGCCGCTACCGCCAGGTATTTGTACCCGGCGTAACCGCCCAGAGAGAGCATCAGCGTTGCCACGGCAAAGGCGATGATGTACAGCGTGATGTGGTTTTTAGCCACGGAAATGCCCTTCACGACCGGCAGAACCGGAATGTTCGCTGCCTGATAATCCTTAAAGCGGAAAATCGCGATGGCATAGGAGTGCGGCATCTGCCACAGGCTAAAGATAGCCAGCAGGATCAGCGCACCGCTGTCGAACTCGTTCGTGACGGCGCAGTAGCCAATCACCGGCGGCGCAGCGCCGGAAAGAGAACCAATCAGCGTTCCGTAGACGGAGTGGCGTTTCATATACAGGCTGTAAACGCCCACATAGACGACGAACCCCATCACCCCCAGCCAACAAGCCAGAGGATTAGCGCCAAACCACAGCAGCATAAAGCCAGCAATACCCAGCAAGGTGGCGTACACCAGCGAGACGGAAGGGGCGATCAGGCCTTTAACCAGCACCCGATTTTTAGTCCTTTCCATCTTCTTGTCGATATCCATGTCGATGTAGTTGTTAAATACACAACCGGATGCAACAACCAGCGACACACCGACCAGCGTAGCGATAAAGAGGGTGTAATCGATGCTGCCTTTAGAGGCCAGCAGGAACCCCCCAATTACGGAGATCAGGTTGCCAAAGATGATGCCTGGTTTCGTGACTTGCAGGTATTGCTTAAACATACTCGCCGCTCTTAGTGAACCATCATGTTGTAGTTAAGGTTCCACATAATCCAGATGGAACCGACTACCAGGATAGCGATGATAATCACGGTAAAGATGAAAGCCGTCATGTTCCAGCCTTCATCGGACTTGGTGTTCATGTGCAGGAAGCAAACCAGATGCACCAGAATCTGAATCACCGCGGTTACCAGGATTGCACCCAGAATAACCGGCTTAGACGCAGAACCGCTCATCACCATCCAGAACGGGATCACCGTCAGAATGATCGACAGGATGAAACCTGTCATATAGGTTTTTACGCTACCGTGGGAAGCGCCATGATCGTTTGAATGACTCATTACATCGCCCCCATCAGATATACAACAGAGAACACACAGATCCACACAACGTCCAGGAAGTGCCAGAACAGGCTCAGGCACAGGATACGCGTGCGGTTAGTGCTGGTCAGGCCACGACGGGAGATCTGGAACATCAGTACTGCCATCCAGATCAGACCAGACGTTACGTGCAGACCGTGGGTCCCGACCAGTGCGAAGAACGCAGACAGGAAGCCACTACGATCCGGCCCGAAGCCTTCCATAATCAGGTGATGGAATTCATAGATTTCCATCCCGATAAAGCCAGCACCAAACAGCCATGTCAACGCCAGCCAGGAGACAACCTGGCTCTTGTTGTTTTTGTACATGGCGATAGCCGCCATGCCGTAGGTGATGGAGCTGAACAGCAGCAGCGCGGTTTCTACCAGAACGAACGGCAGTTCAAAGATGTCCTTGCCGGCCGGGCCGCCCGCAGTGCCGTTCACCAGAACGGCATACGTTGCGAACAGACAGCAGAACAGAATGCAGTCGCTCATCAGGTAGATCCAGAAACCGAAGACTTTCGTCGGTCCTGTATCGTGGTGCGCATGTTCATGCGCGTGGGCAGTAGAGTGCGCCAAAGTATCAGTTGCCATTTTTCAGCCCCGCTTTAGAAATCTCATCGAAATGCTGGTTTTCCAGTTTTTCGACTTCACGGACTGGTACGTAGTAGTCTACGTCCTCGTCAAAGCTCTTCACAATCCAGCTGATTACGATGCCGGCGAAGCCAACAATCGCCATCCACCAGATGTGCCAGATCATTGCGAAGCCAAATACCGTTGCGAAGGCGGCAATAACAATGCCCGCACCGCTGTTTTTCGGCATGTGGATCTCTTCGTAATGAGCAGGTTGCTTGTACGCTTCACCTTTTTCTTTCATTTCCCAGAATGCGTCGCGTTCATGGACCTGAGGCACAATGGCGAAGTTATAGAACGGTGGTGGAGAAGAGGTTGCCCACTCCAGCGTACGGCCACCCCATGGGTCACCGGTCAGGTCACGGTTCTGATCGCGGTCGCGAATAGAAACGTAGAACTGAATCAGCTGAGACGCGATACCACAAGCAATCAGCACGGCACCGCCCGCTGCAACCATCAGCATTGGGTGGAACTGTGGATCAATCTGCTGGCTCAGACGACGGGTCATACCCATGAAGCCCAGCACGTACAGCGGCATAAATGCAACGAAGAAGCCGATGATCCAGAACCAGAATGCGCGTTTACCCCATTTTTCGTTCAGGGTGAAACCGAACGCTTTTGGCCACCAGTAGGTTACGCCAGCGAAGCAGCCGAAGACCACACCACCGATGATAACGTTATGGAAGTGCGCAATCAGGAACAGACTGTTGTGCAGAACGAAGTCAGCACCCGGTACCGCCAGCAGTACACCGGTCATCCCACCCACGGAGAAGGTGACGATGAAGCCGATAGTCCACAGCATTGCTGAGTGGAACACGATACGGCCCTGGTACATGGTGAACAGCCAGTTGAAGATCTTAACCCCGGTAGGGATTGCGATAATCATGGTTGTAATACCGAAGAAGGCGTTTACGTTCGCGCCAGCACCCATGGTGAAGAAGTGGTGCAGCCAAACGATGAACGACAGAACGGTAATACACACGGTTGCCCACACCAGAGAGGTGTAACCAAACAGACGTTTACGCGAGAAGGTTGCTGCGATTTCGGAGAACACACCGAAGACCGGCAGAACCAGGATGTACACTTCCGGGTGACCCCAGGCCCAAATCAGGTTGATGTACATCATCATGTTGCCACCCATATCGTTGGTAAAGAAATGGGTGCCCAGGTAGCGGTCCAGGGTCAGCAGCGCGATGGTGACGGTCAGAATTGGGAATGATGCAATAATCAGGATGTTGGCGCACAGAGATGCCCAGGTAAATACCGGCATCTTGAACATGGTCATGCCAGGGGCACGCATCTTGATAATGGTCACGAAGAAGTTGATACCGGTCAGGGTTGTACCGACACCGGAGAGCTGAAGTGCCCAAATCCAGTAATCGACGCCAACGCCCGGACTGTACTCAATTCCCGAAAGCGGCGGGTAAGCCAGCCAGCCGGTCTGAGCAAATTCGCCCACACCCAGTGACAGGTTAACCAGGATAACGCCGACAACCGTGAACCAGAAGCTCAGGTTGTTCAGGAACGGGAACGCTACGTCGCGCGCGCCGATTTGCAGCGGAACGACAACGTTCATCAGACCGATAACCAGCGGCATCGCCACGAAGAAGATCATGATAACGCCGTGGGCGGTAAAGATCTGGTCGTAGTGATGCGGCGGCAGGAAGCCGGCTTCACCCGCAGACGCGAGTGCCTGCTGGCTACGCATCATGATCGCATCCGCAAAGCCACGAATTAACATGACGATACCGACGATGCAGTACATGATACCCAGTTTTTTGTGGTCAACCGAAGTCAGCCACTCGTTCCACAGGTAGCTCCACTTACCGAAGTAAGTGATCAAGGCCAGTAAGGCTGCGCCACCGATGATAATTGCAGCAACCGTAACCACGATAATGGGTTCATGGTAGGGCACTGCATCCAGTGTCAATTTTCCGAACATTTTCTTCCTCGGCCCCTTAGTGAGCGGTTTCCGCGTGGCTCATGTCCATGCCTTCCATACCTTCGTGTGCGCTATGCTCACCTTCAGGCTGGGTCATGTCCATGCTCTTGCCGTGATCCATAAATTTGCCAATAACGTCTTTGAACAAATCTGGTTTCACGTTAGAGAAGTACTCCACCTTGTTATATTCGCTAGGTGCTGCCACTTTTTCGAACGCCGCCATGTCAGACATGGTGTTTGGAGACTGCTTCGCTTTTTCAACCCACTGGTCGAAAGCGGCACGGTCTGGCGTCGCGATAGCTTTGAACTTCATACCTGAGAAGCCCGGGCCGCTATAGCTGGCGGAGATACCATCGTAGGTGCCTGCTTCATTCGCGATCAGGTGCAGGTTAGTCTGCATACCGGCCATCGCGTAAATCTGGCTACCCAGACGTGGGATGAAGAAGGAGTTCATTACGGAGTTGGAGGTCACTTTGAACTGAACCGGAGTGTTCGCCGGGAAGGCGATTTCATTCACGGTGGCAATGCCCTGTTCCGGATAGATGAAGAACCATTTCCAGTCCATGGAGACCACTTCAATGGTAATCGGTTTTTCATCGTGAACCAGCGGCTTGCTTGGCTCAAGTGCGTGAGTGGTTTTCCATGTCAGTACGGCAAGGAACAGGATGATCAGAATAGGTACCGTCCAGACCACAGCTTCCACTTTATTGGAGTGTGACCAGTTAGGGCTATACTTCGCATCTTTATTGCTCGCACGATACTTCCAGGCGAAACCAACAGCCATCAAAATGGCTGGAATAACCACAATCAACATCAGGCCAAAAGCCGTCAATATCAGTGAACGTTGTTCCAGTCCAATCTGTCCTTTGGGGTCAAGTAGTGCAGAATCGCAGCCACTGAGTAATACAGTGCCTGCGAATAATGACAACCATCCCAAACTTTTATTGTATTTCCTGAGTCTCATTTAACGACCTCAATTCCACGGGAGTCTGGTGGCGTTTAAAGTGTGGGGGCATTTTACGGGAAGGTTACATTACTGTAAACATCATTAGACCTGTGTCAGGAAGGTGTTACTGGGTTCTGCCGCACATGTCACAAGTGTTGCAAATTATGTCGCTTTTTAAGACGTAAGCCGCATGGCATGGGCTTTATAACGAAAGGACCCCCAAGCATACCCTAAAAGGGGCAATTGGTATAACCATTGTGAAAAATAAACAAAAAATTAACAATTAATTATCAATAAAAAGACAACTAAAAAACGAAAAATCAAACTCTCTGATGCTGAATCGTTTAATGAAAAATAGCGTTCTGCAATTGACTCCAATAATTTCCAAATCCTATCCCGCACAAAACAACAAATATTTTTTTTAGCGGCTGGCGGCTATTTCACCGTTATAATTTCGGTTCGTGATTACAACGGGAAATAACCTTTCGGATTTTACTTCAGGTTAACTGCGTTTTACGCAGCGCCATGAAATCGAGCAGCCCACCAGTCAGGACCCCGGCAACCGCCAGCAGCGCGCCGGCATCCAGCAGAAGCGCTTCGAGAGGCAGTACCAGAGAGGTGGTGGCATTAATAATGAGCACCACGAGCCACAGCACCAGGGCAAAGCAACCCGCCATTAACAGTCGTAACGCAAAACGGTAAGCGCGATGATATTCCGTGCGTGGCATAAAGTGTTCTGTTCGCTGGGTATATTCCAGCGTCTGGCGACAGACCAGTAACAATAAGAGCCCAGGCACTGCCGCTACCACGGAGAAGAGGTAGAACGTTGGCCAGCCATGGGCTTCAACAAACCAGCCGGCAATCGGCCCGACATACACGCGACCAACGGCGGAAAGCGCCGAGAGCAGAGCGAACTGCGTCGCGGAAAACGATTTGTTGCACAGGGTCATCAGCAGGGCAACAAACGCTGCTGTCCCCATACCGCCGCACAGGTTTTCAAAAAACACCGCGGCGCCCATGCTGATCATATGCTTATCCGTCACTGACAGCAGCCAGTAACCGGCGTTCGATGCCCCCTGCAGGATGCCGAAGATCAGCAGTGCGCGAAAGAGCGTCAGACGCTGCATTAATACGCCGCCGTAAAGGGCTCCGACAATAGTCGCAAACAACCCGAGCGTTTTGTTCACCACGCCGACTTCGCCGGCATCAAACCCGACCCCGCGAATAAGGAAGGTGGTGGTCAGGCTCATCGCGAAGGCATCGCCGAGCTTATAAAGGACGATTAACAGCAGGATAAGCCAGGCGTTGTTGCGGCCAAAGAAGTCGCGAAGAGGTTCGGCAACGGCCTGCTCCAGAGAACGTGGAACCGGGATCACATCGCTCGGTTCGGGGGCGAGCAGGGTGGCAATAATACAGGGGATCAACAGGGCGGCCATCAGCCAGTACATGCTCTGCCAGCCGAGATAACGGTCGGCCACCCACAGCGCCAGACCACCGGATACCAGCATCCCCAGTCGATAGCCCAGCACGCTAATGGCTGCGCCGGCTCCCCGCTCTTCTGCAGGCAACACGTCCGTCTTCCAGGCATCAAAAACGATATCCTGCGAGGCAGAACAGAAGGCGATTACCACCGCAAGGGCGGCCATCCAGCGAAGCTGCGTCGTGGGTTCAAGAAAGCCCATCGCCGCGATTGCGATCAGCAACAGGACCTGGGTCATCACTAACCAGCCGCGACGACGGCCCAGGAACGGCGGGGTATAACGGTCCATCACCGGCGACCACAGGAACTTAAAGACGTAAGCCTGGCCGACGAGGGAGAAGAAACCAATGGTTTTGAGATCGATATTCTCGACGGTCATCCAGGCCTGCAGCGTGCCGGAGGTGAGGGCGAGAGGTAAACCGGAGGCGAAACCAAGGATCAGCAGGATGGCTGATTTAGGTTGCTGGAAAATGCGTAAGTAATGACTCGACATGTTCATATAAAGCTGACCCGGTGAAATACCGGGTCAGGAAGCGGGATTAACGCGCGTTTTGCTTGATGAAGTCGTGGATGCTGGTGTCCTGCGCCATATCGGAAATGGTGTCAGTCAGCACGCTGTTAACCGCGTTAGCAATATTTTTGTTGGACGCCTGGAACGCGCCTTCAACAGAGTAGCTCGCACGGTAGTTTTTGGTCATCTTGTTACCGTTCTTCGCGGTCGCGATGATGGCGATATCCGCTTTGGTGGAGATGTTGTAGCGAACGTTACCCTGGGACACGTCAGCGTACAGGTTGTTCACGATGATCTGCAGATCAACCGCACCGCTTGGGCCAATCATATAGCCGCGGGAAGTCATCTGTTTCTCGAGCACTTCCTGCAGCAGGAAGCGCAGGTCGCGTGAGGCGGTCAACGTCACCTGCTGGTTGTCGCGGGTCACTTTAGCCAGGGCTTGATCCTGACGCTGATCGGCACCGTTAATGCTCACGGTTACGCCCATCAGGCTAGGATCCTGCTGAGGCAGGGTAATCTTAGGGGAGACATCAATGGTTGTAGGCGGGGTAGCGCAGCCTGCCAGCATAAAAAGTGCTACCAACGGAAAGAAGAGTTTTTTTAACATTTTCAGGTTCTCAACGAATCGTAAGCATTACAGAGAAAAATTGCCGCCATCATAACATCGCTAACGGCCAGGGGAAGTGGTCAACGCATGTAAATTCATCGCCTTGTCCGAAAACTGACCACCCCAGCCTTTTTCTCCACGCGCGAAGGTCAAAAGGTATGAGTCTCACAGTGAACTTCATTCGTCTGAATGAGAAAATAAGACGAAAGCTAAATATTTGTTGTCTTGTTGTAATGGAAACGGTAAAAGCGGCTAATATTTAAAGGGATGGGTGACATCCTGGCGTTGTCGGAGGAGTGATTTCATGATGATACGTGAACAGATAGAAGATAAATTAAGGGCAGCGTTCAACCCTGTGTTCCTCGAAGTCGTCGACGAAAGCTATCGTCATAACGTGCCGGCAGGTTCTGAAAGCCACTTTAAAGTGGTTCTGGTCAGCGATCGCTTCACGGGAGAACGTTTCCTGAACCGACATCGCTTGATCTACAGCACCTTGACGGAAGAACTCTCCACAACCGTACATGCGCTGGCATTGCACACCTATACCATTAAGGAATGGGAAGGCTTGCAGGATACGGTATTTGCATCGCCGCCGTGTCGCGGCGCAGGCACCATCGCCTGATAAATCGGATTTGCAACGGCTGGAGCTTTTCCAGTATGTTGCATACAGATTTCCTCAAAACGGCCTCCGGGCCGTTTTGTTTTGTCTGAGTTTTGAGCGGATGGTGCGTTTTTAAGGCTAAAAATAGCCTTAAAGTGTGAAAAAAGCCGCAGCAACATGCCCCAACCGTTCTCGACTCACCTAAGTGATGCCGCTATAATGCCGCGTCTTAATGAATGTCTTCGGGATGATTCTGGCGACAGGGAATGTGAATCTGCACTAAGAGAGCATCCCGGTATAACAGACAGATTCAGAGTTGACCGAGCACTGTGATTTTTTTGAGGTAACAAGATGCAAGTTTCAGTTGAAACCACTCAAGGCCTTGGCCGCCGTGTAACGATTACTATCGCTGCTGACAGCATCGAAACTGCTGTGAAAAGCGAGCTGGTCAACGTAGCAAAAAAAGTACGTATTGACGGCTTCCGTAAGGGCAAAGTACCGATGAATGTTGTTGCTCAGCGTTATGGCGCTTCCGTGCGTCAGGATGTGCTGGGTGAACTGATGAGCCGCAACTTTATTGATGCGATCATCAAAGAAAAAATTAATCCGGCCGGTGCGCCGAATTACGTTCCAGGCGAATACAAACAGGGCGAAGACTTCACCTACTCCGTAGAGTTCGAAGTGTACCCGGAAGTTGAGCTGAAAGGTCTGGAATCTATCGAAGTTGAAAAACCTGTTGTTTCCGTGACTGACGAAGACGTTGACGGCATGCTGGACACTCTGCGTAAGCAGCAGGCGAACTGGAAAGAGAAAGAAGGTGCTGTTGACGCGGAAGACCGTGTGACCATCGACTTCACAGGTTCTGTAGACGGCGAAGAGTTCGAAGGCGGCAAAGCGTCTGACTTCGTACTGGCAATGGGCCAGGGTCGTATGATCCCAGGCTTCGAAGACGGTATCAAAGGTCACAAAGCGGGCGAAGAGTTCACCATCGACGTGACCTTCCCGGAAGAGTACCACGCTGAAAACCTGAAAGGTAAAGCAGCGAAGTTCGTTATCAACCTGAAGAAAGTTGAAGAGCGCGAACTGCCTGAACTGACTGAAGAATTCATCAAGCGTTTCGGCGTGGAAGATGGTTCTGTAGCCGGTCTGCGTACCGAAGTGCGTAAAAACATGGAACGTGAGCTGAACGGCGCTGTACGTAACCGTGTGAAATCTCAGGCGATTGACGGTCTGGTAAAAGCGAACGAAATCGACGTTCCGGCTGCCCTGATTGACAGCGAAATCGACGTTCTGCGCCGTCAGGCTGCACAGCGTTTCGGTGGCAACCAGCAGCAAGCGATGGAACTGCCACGCGAGCTGTTCGAAGAGCAAGCTAAACGCCGCGTTGTTGTTGGCCTGCTGCTGGGCGAAGTGATTCGTACCCACGAGCTGAAAGCTGACGAAGAGCGTGTGAAAGGCCTGATCGAAGAGATGGCTTCTGCATACGAAGATCCATCAGAAGTGATCGAGTTCTACGGTAAGAACAAAGAGCTGATGGACAACATGCGCAATGTTGCACTGGAAGAGCAGGCTGTTGAAGCGGTACTGGCGAAAGCGAAAGTGACCGAAAAAGCGACCTCTTTCAACGAACTGATGAACCAGCAGGCGTAATTTCGCCCCCAGGGTTTAAAGTTTGAACAAAAAACCCGTTGCCTTCCGGCGACGGGTTTTTTTTATCACGGCTTTACCCCAGGAAGAGTGCTAAAACGCCCTTTCAGTGTTAGCGTAACAACAAAAGGTTGTTATGCTTGAAATAGGGCAGTATGAACCCCATAAGTGTGTAATCACGATGATTGAGACTGGCTGATAATCCGTCCGTAAGGTTACAATCAGTACAGCAGGTGTTTTCAATTTTGATCCAGGAGACGGAAATGTCATACAGTGGCGAACGAGATAACTTTGCACCCCATATGGCTCTGGTGCCAATGGTTATTGAACAGACCTCACGTGGTGAGCGTTCTTTTGATATCTATTCCCGTCTGCTCAAGGAGCGCGTTATCTTTTTGACCGGCCAGGTGGAAGACCACATGGCTAACCTGATCGTGGCGCAGATGCTGTTTCTGGAAGCGGAAAACCCGGAAAAAGACATTTACCTGTACATTAACTCCCCGGGCGGCGTGATCACGGCAGGTATGTCCATTTATGACACCATGCAATTCATCAAGCCAGATGTCAGCACTATCTGTATGGGTCAGGCTGCATCTATGGGTGCGTTCCTGTTAACCGCAGGGGCTAAAGGTAAGCGTTTCTGCCTGCCAAATTCCCGCGTGATGATTCACCAGCCGCTGGGGGGTTATCAGGGGCAGGCGACGGATATTGAAATCCACGCCCGCGAAATTCTGAAAGTAAAAGCGCGCATGAATGAACTTATGGCGCAGCATACGGGTCAATCTCTTGAGCAGATCGAGCGCGATACCGAGCGCGATCGTTTCCTCTCTGCCTCTGAGGCTGTTGAGTACGGCTTAGTCGACTCCGTTTTGACCCATCGTAATTGATGCCCGTGACGCGAGTGTGCCGCTATACTCAGGTAGGGCGGCATGTTGCTAAAAGCAGCTTGCGTCTGAAAATGGCATTTGCGTCGTCATGTGCGGCACAAAGAACTTAAAAAGAGGTTTGGACTCATGACAGATAAACGCAAAGATGGTTCGGGCAAACTGCTGTACTGCTCTTTTTGCGGCAAAAGCCAGCATGAAGTGCGTAAACTGATTGCCGGGCCGTCCGTGTATATCTGCGACGAATGTGTTGACTTATGTAACGACATTATTCGCGAAGAGATTAAAGAAGTAGCACCTCACCGCGAGCGCAGCGCGCTGCCAACGCCGCATGAAATTCGTCATCATCTTGACGACTATGTCATCGGTCAGGAGCAGGCGAAAAAAGTGCTCGCCGTGGCGGTATACAACCACTACAAACGCCTGCGTAACGGTGATACCAGCAATGGCGTAGAACTGGGTAAAAGTAATATTCTGCTGATCGGTCCAACCGGTTCCGGTAAAACGCTGCTGGCTGAAACGCTGGCGCGTCTGCTGGATGTTCCGTTCACAATGGCCGATGCCACCACCCTGACCGAAGCCGGTTATGTGGGTGAGGACGTAGAAAACATCATCCAGAAACTGCTGCAGAAATGCGATTACGATGTACAGAAAGCGCAGCGCGGGATTGTTTATATCGATGAGATCGACAAGATCTCCCGTAAATCTGACAACCCGTCCATTACCCGTGACGTTTCGGGTGAGGGCGTGCAGCAGGCGCTGCTGAAGCTGATTGAAGGTACGGTTGCAGCCGTTCCACCGCAGGGTGGCCGTAAACATCCTCAGCAGGAGTTCCTGCAGGTTGATACGTCCAAGATCCTGTTCATCTGTGGTGGTGCGTTTGCCGGTCTGGATAAAGTGATCTCTCACCGTGTTGAAACCGGCTCCGGCATTGGTTTTGGCGCGACGGTGAAAGCCTCGTCCGAAAAGCCGAACGAAGGCGAGCTGCTGTCACAGGTTGAGCCAGAAGACTTGATCAAGTTTGGTCTGATTCCTGAGTTCATTGGTCGTCTGCCTGTTGTGGCAACGCTGAACGAACTGAGTGAAGACGCGCTGATCCAGATCCTGAAAGAGCCGAAAAATGCGCTGACCAAGCAGTATCAGGCGCTGTTCAATCTGGAAGGCGTTGAGCTGGAATTCCGTGACGAAGCGCTGGACGCGATTGCCAAGAAAGCGATGATCCGTAAAACCGGTGCGCGTGGCCTGCGTTCTATCGTGGAAGCGGCGCTGCTTGACACCATGTACGATCTGCCGTCGATGGAAGATGTTGAGAAAGTGGTGATTGATGAGTCGGTCATTAGCGGCCAGACCAAGCCATTGCTGATTTATGGCAAGCCGGAAGCGCAACAGGCATCTGGCGAATAATTCACCAAATCATACAAGCAGTTAATCAAAAAGGGGGGATTTTATCTCCCCTTTTATTTTTCCGTATACGCGGCGTTGAATGTGTGGGAAACATCCCCATATACTGGATACATGTTAATGGTTATGTGAAGCACAGTGACATGACCAGTTTACCTGGCGGACACTAAACTAAGAGAGAGCTCTATGAATCCTGAGCGTTCTGAACGCATTGAAATCCCCGTATTGCCGTTGCGCGATGTGGTGGTTTATCCGCACATGGTCATACCCTTATTTGTAGGGCGGGAAAAATCTATCCGTTGCCTCGAAGCCGCCATGGATCATGATAAAAAAATCATGCTGGTGGCGCAGAAAGAAGCATCAACGGATGAGCCGGGTGTAAACGATCTTTTCACCGTCGGGACCGTGGCCTCTATTTTGCAGATGCTGAAGCTGCCTGACGGCACCGTTAAGGTGCTGGTAGAAGGCTTGCAGCGTGCGCGTATTACCACCCTGTCTGACGATGGCGAGCATTTCTCTGCCAAGGCAGAGTATCTTGAATCACCTCAGCTGGATGAGCGCGAGCAGGAAGTGCTGGTGCGCACCGCGATTAGCCAGTTCGAAGGCTATATCAAGCTGAACAAGAAAATCCCACCAGAAGTGCTGACGTCGCTGAACAGCATCGACGATCCTGCGCGTCTGGCGGACACCATCGCTGCACACATGCCGCTGAAGCTGGCTGACAAACAGTCCGTGCTGGAGATGTCCGACGTTAACGAACGTCTGGAATATCTGATGGCGATGATGGAGTCAGAAATCGATCTGCTGCAGGTTGAGAAGCGTATTCGTAACCGCGTTAAAAAGCAGATGGAGAAATCTCAGCGTGAGTACTATCTGAATGAGCAAATGAAAGCCATTCAGAAAGAGCTCGGCGAGATGGATGACGCGCCGGACGAAAACGAAGCGCTGAAGCGTAAGATCGACGCGGCGAAAATGCCGAAAGAGGCCAAAGAGAAAGCCGAAGCAGAACTGCAGAAGCTGAAAATGATGTCTCCAATGTCGGCTGAAGCGACCGTCGTGCGCGGCTATATCGAATGGATGGTTCAGGTTCCCTGGAATGCCCGCAGCAAGGTCAAAAAAGACCTGCGTCAGGCGCAGGAGATCCTGGATACCGACCACTACGGCCTTGAGCGCGTGAAAGACCGCATTCTTGAGTACCTCGCCGTCCAGAGCCGTGTGAACAAAATCAAAGGCCCGATTCTGTGCCTGGTGGGACCACCGGGGGTAGGGAAAACCTCTCTGGGTCAGTCCATCGCCAAAGCGACCGGACGTAAGTATATCCGTATGGCGCTGGGTGGCGTACGCGATGAAGCGGAGATCCGCGGTCACCGTCGTACCTACATCGGTTCTATGCCGGGTAAACTGATCCAGAAGATGGCGAAAGTGGGCGTTAAAAACCCGCTGTTCCTGCTCGATGAGATCGACAAAATGTCTTCGGACATGCGTGGCGATCCGGCGTCTGCTTTGCTGGAAGTTCTTGATCCAGAACAGAACGTGGCGTTCAGCGATCACTACCTCGAAGTGGATTACGACCTGAGCGATGTCATGTTTGTCGCGACCTCGAACTCCATGAACATTCCGGCGCCGCTGCTGGACCGTATGGAAGTGATTCGTCTCTCCGGTTATACCGAAGACGAAAAACTGAACATTGCGAAACGGCACCTGCTGCCGAAGCAGATTGAGCGTAACGCGCTGAAAGCCAACGAGCTGACCGTTGAGGACAGCGCGATTATTGGCATCATCCGCTACTACACCCGTGAAGCGGGCGTGCGTAGCCTTGAGCGCGAAATCTCTAAACTGTGCCGTAAGGCGGTTAAACAGCTGCTGCTGGATAAGAGCCTGAAACACATCGTGATCAATGGCGACAACCTGCATGCCTATCTGGGCGTTCAGCGCTTTGACTATGGTCGCGCGGACAATGAAAACCGCGTGGGCCAGGTCACCGGTCTGGCATGGACGGAAGTGGGTGGCGATCTGCTGACCATTGAAACCGCCTGTGTCCCGGGTAAAGGCAAGCTGACCTACACCGGCTCTCTGGGTGAAGTGATGCAGGAGTCGATTCAGGCCGCGCTGACCGTGGTACGCGCGCGTGCGGAGAAATTGGGCATCAACCCTGATTTCTACGAGAAACGCGATATCCACGTGCACGTGCCTGAAGGGGCAACGCCGAAAGATGGCCCAAGCGCAGGTATCGCCATGTGTACCGCACTGGTTTCCTGCCTTACCGGCAACCCGGTGCGTGCCGATGTGGCAATGACCGGTGAGATCACGTTGCGTGGCCAGGTGCTGCCAATCGGTGGGTTAAAAGAAAAACTGCTGGCGGCACACCGTGGTGGGATCAAAACCGTATTGATCCCTTACGAAAATAAACGCGATCTGGAAGAGATTCCGGACAACGTGATTGCCGATCTGCAGATTCATCCTGTGAAGCGAATTGAGGAAGTTCTGACTCTCGCCCTGCAGAATGAACCTTCCGGAATGCAGGTTGTAACCGCAAAATAGTGACCTCGCGCAAAGAGCGTCAATAAAAGTAAGGCTGGTAAGTCATTTCGCACTTGCCAGCCTTTTTTTGTATAGCTAATTTAGATTGCTGATTAGGCCAGCCATCAACAACGGGTGTTGTAAGGTCATGGCAGGCCTGATATAACTGCTGCGCGGTCGCGTTGTGAAGGATTCAGGCGCGATATAAATTATAAAGAGAGGAAGAGAACAGTGAATAAATCTCAACTGATTGACAAAATTGCTGCTGGTGCTGATATTTCTAAAGCTGCAGCTGGACGTGCGTTAGATGCATTAATTGCTTCTGTTACTGAATCTCTGCAGGCTGGGGACGACGTTGCACTGGTAGGCTTCGGTACTTTTGCTGTTAAAGAGCGTGCTGCCCGTACTGGCCGCAACCCTCAGACCGGTAAAGAGATCACCATTGCTGCCGCTAAAGTGCCGGGTTTCCGTGCAGGTAAAGCGCTGAAAGACGCAGTAAACTGATTGCTTTCCCATCTCAGGGAAGCCGAATAGTACAAGGGCGCATCATTTGATGTGCCTTTTTTGTTTGTCCAGGCCTGATTTGTGCGAGTTTATGCGAGTTGTGGGCTGACAATCGCACCGTTTTCTTGTCACAATACGCCTTTACGCGCGACGGGCAGGATTTTCCGTTAGCGTCAGGTAACCAGTCACCTACAGCGGAGTGTTGTTACACCATGATGGACAGCTTACGCACGGCTGCTAACAGTCTCGTGCTCAAGATTATTTTCGGTATCATTATCGTGTCGTTCATATTGACCGGCGTGAGCAGTTACCTTATCGGCGGTGGCGCGAACTATGCCGCAAAAGTGAATGGCCAGGAGATCAGCCGTGGTCAGTTCGAGAATGCTTTTGCCGGTGAACGTAACCGTATGCAGCAACAGCTGGGCGACCAATTCTCTGAACTCGCGGCAAACGAAGGGTATATGAAATCCCTGCGCCAACAGACCCTGAACCGTCTGATCGACGAAGCGCTGCTGGATCAATACGCGAAAAAACTGGGCCTGGGCATCAGCGATGAGCAGGTTAAAAAAGCCATCTTATCGACTCAGGCATTCCAGTCTAACGGCAAATTCGACAATGCGCGTTACAACGGCATCATTAATCAGATGGGCATGACTGCCGATCAATACGCTCAGGCTCTGCGTAATCAACTGACAACCCAACAGCTCATCAATGCCGTCGTTGGCACTGATTTCATGCTCAAAGGTGAGACGGAAGAGCTGGCAGCCCTGGTTGCACAGCAGCGCGTGGTACGTGAAGCGACCATCGATGTGAATGCTCTGGCGGCGAAGCAGCAGGTTAGCGACGCGGACATTAACGCCTATTACGAGCAGAACAAGAGTAACTTCGTTGCTCCAGAACAGTTCCGTGTGAGTTACATCAAGCTGGATGCTGCCGCACTGCAGGAAACAGCCTCTGACGCGGAAATTCAGTCTTATTACGATCAGCATCAGGATCAGTTCACTCAGCCGCAGCGTAACCGCTACAGCGTGATCCAAACCAAAACTGAGGCAGACGCCAAAGCCGTGCTGGATGAGCTGAATAAGGGCGCTGATTTCGCCTCCCTCGCGAAAGCGAAATCCACCGATATTATCTCTGCTAAAAACGGTGGTGATATGGGCTGGCTGGAAGAGAGCACCACGCCTGACGAACTGAAAAATGCCGGTCTGAAAGACAAAGGCCAGCTTTCGGGTGTCATTAAATCTTCCGTTGGATTCCTGGTGGCGCGCCTGGATGACATCGAGGCCGCGAAAACCAAGCCGCTGGCTGACGTTCGCGATGATATCGCAGCGAAAGTGAAGCAGGAAAAAGCGCTGGATGCTTACTACGCGCTGCAACAGAAAGTCAGTGATGCTGCCAGCAACGACAACGAATCTCTGGCGGGTGCTGAGCAGGCTGCAGGGGTGAAAGCGGTTGAGACCGGCTGGTTCGGTCGTAACAACCTCCCGGAAGAGCTGAATTTCAAACCGGTTGCTGATGCCATCTTCAACGGTGGTCTGGTTGGCGAGAACGGCACGCCGGGCAGCAACTCTGACATCATTACCGTCGACGGCGATCGTGCGTTTGTTCTTCGCGTCAGCGAGCACAAACCAGAAGCGATTAAACCGCTGGCAGAAGTGAAAGATCAGGTGGTTGCTCAGGTTAAGCACAACAAAGCGGAACAGCAGGCAAAACTGGATGCTGAGAAGATTCTGGTTGACCTGAAAGCGGGTAAACAGGATGCGCTGAAAGCGGCAGGTCTGAGCTTCGGTGAGCCAAAAACGCTGAGCCGTACCGGTCAGGATCCTGTCAGTCAGGCAGCGTTCGGTCTGAGCCTGCCTGCGAAGGACAAACCAAGCTTCGGTACCACTACCGATATGCAGGGTAACGTCGTTCTGCTCGCGCTGGACGATGTGAAAGCAGGCACGATGCCTGAAGAGCAGAAGAAAGCGATGGTGCAGGGTATTACCCAGAACAATGCCCAGATTGCTTTCGAAGCGATGATGAGCAACCTGCGCACAGAAGCCAAAATCAAGCTCGGTGACGTGATGACTCAGCAGCAATAATTACGTATTTGCTCGCATATTTTCGTAACGATCTGCAATAACTAAAGGCCGCTTTCGCGGCCTTTTCCATTTCTGCAATCTGCCATTTGTGCCGGGTTATAACGCTGGATATTGTGGCCTGGCTGTCAACAAACAAGGAGATAACAGCATGAAATGTGGAATCAAGGCTCTGTTCATTACTCTGGCGATTGCCACCACCGGGATGAGCGCAGGTGCGCTGGCGACGACACCCGCGGCAAAAACACCGGCGGTGCAAAGCAGGTCTGACGCAGCGGCCCCCGCAGCTGGGCAGACGAAAGCCACGGATGCCGGAAAAAGCGCGGATGATGACGGTACGCGAGTCAGTATCAATTCGGCATCGGCAGAGGATCTCGCCCGGGTGATGAATGGCGTAGGGCTAAAAAAAGCGCAGGCGATAGTCAGCTATCGCGAAGAGTACGGTCCTTTCAAAACGGTTGACGATCTTAAGCAAGTACCCGGTATGGGCGGAGCGCTGGTTGAGCGCAATCTCTCACACCTGACGTTGTAATCACATAATTACTTGCACGGCGGCAAAATTTTGCCAGGATAAAGAGGTCATACCAGTCATGACCTCTTATCCTATAACAACAGTAAAGGCTATTGCGCTATGCAGACAAAAATCAAAGTACGCGGGTACCACATCGATGTTTACCAGCACGTCAACAACGCCCGTTATCTTGAGTTTCTTGAAGAAGCGCGCTGGGACGGTCTGGAAAGCAGCGAAAGCTTTCAGTGGATGACCGCGCACAACATCGCGTTCGTGGTCGTCAACATCAATATCAACTACCGTCGTCCGGCCGTGCTGGGAGATGTGCTGACCATCACCAGCCAGCTTCAACAGTTAAACGGCAAGAGCGGCGTGTTAACCCAGGCGGTGACGCTGGATCCTGAAGGCCAGGCCGTTGCCGACGCGCTGATCACCTTTGTCTGTATCGATCTGAAAACCCAGAAAGCGTTGCCGCTGGAAGGGGAGTTGCGGGAAAAACTGCAGTTGATGATCGTCTAAGCGCGTTGTGTTCATGACCCGTGCTGTCGATATTCTGTTCGCCAGCACGGTCAAAGAGGCTTATTTGAGCCCGGTTTTTTTCTTCATCGCCGACATCACGCCCGCTTTATCGGCCAGATAGTGATTCAGTCCGTTTGCGCGCAGATTACAGGCCGCACACTGACCACAACCATCACCTTTAATGCCGTTGTAGCAGGTAAGGGTTTCGCTGCGAACCATGTCCAGTTTGCCCCAGTAGTCTGCCAGTGCCCAGGTTTCCGCTTTATCAAGCCACATCAGTGGCGTTTCAAAGCGCGTCTCTTTTGCCATCCCCAGATTCACGGCGTGGTTGAGAGCCTTCACGAACTCGTCACGGCAGTCAGGGTACCCGGAGAAGTCGGTTTCACACACGCCCGTGATCACCGCTTCGGCTTTCACCTGGTAGGCGTAGATCGCCGTCAGCGTCAGGAAGAGAATGTTGCGGCCTGGCACAAAGGTGTTCGGAATGCCGCTGGCATCAGGTTCATAGTCAGGAACGGGAATACTGTCGCGGGTGAGGCTACTGACGGCCAGTTCATTTAACAGCGTAACGTCCAGCACCTTATGCGCGCGCGCGCCCAGTTTCAGCGCCAGTTCACGGGCGACGTCGATTTCAGCGCGATGTCGCTGACCATAATCGAAAGTGACACAGTGAACCTCATCGTACTGATGAAGCGCCTGAACCAGGCAGGTAGTGGAATCTTGTCCTCCGCTGAACACGACGACGGCACGTTTCATAAATCATCTCGACAGTTACGGTAAAAACATCATGTTACCGTCTGACTACAGCGACGACCAGCTTCTTCACGATTTGGGGGCCGGGAGCCAGGCTTCGGTGAAATCGAACCAGCCGCGGGTATTAAGCCGTATGCCATTGACTCCCGGGGGCGCGCTGATTTGGTACTGGTAGTTAAACAACGGCGTCAGCACCGCGCTCTCCATGAGTTGGGTGAAAATAGCTTTCAGCCCGCGATGCCGGGCATGCGCGTCAGCCTGAGTCTGAACGGCATCCAGTGTCGCCTGCAGATGGGCATATTGCGGCGCGCTCAGCAGGTGCGGCCATAGCGCATCGCAGCGAAGCCACTGCTCAAGGGTGTATTCCGGTGCTTCGCCAATCAGCCTGTCTCCCATCATGAGGTCCGCGTCGGCAAGATGCTGACATCCGTCCCACGTTTTGGCATCGTGAAAGATGACCGTTAACGCGCAGCCCTGGCGGGAAAGATACCCTTTTAGCTGACTCGCCATGGTATGTAACTCGACGGGCAGATGGTAAATCAGGGTCAGCGTCTCAGGCAAAGGGACATCCGTGAGATCCGGCCACTCAGGAATACGCCAGCCCGGCAGCAACTCCTGTGTTGGGGTGATAAGCCCCTCATCCAGAGGAAGAGTATGCAGAAGCGTTGAGAGGTGAATGATGTTGATAAGGCGTCTTGCCTGCATTTCGCTAAGACGCGGGCTGCGCTTCAGCGTGAGGTAGCAAAACCCCAGGCTGATGCTGTTACTCACCAGCCGCAAACGGGTCAGTTCGTCAGGCTCTCCGATGGCGATTTGTACCGGATGCCGGCAGCTGGTTCCAAGCCCCTGATCAAATAGCTGAGGGGTGATCCAGAACTCGATGGCCTTCAGTAGCGGGTGGCTAAGGTGATACTGCTCATGGCTTTCCAGACGAACCAGGTCCGGCTTATACGCGGTGAGCCTGAAAGGTCCGCTGCCTGTCATCGGTTGTGCCGGGTGCGCCACACGGCTGCAATAGGTTGCCAGCCGATGCGCCAGCCAGTAGTCGGGCTTGTGTAAAATAAACGTCAGACACTGCGGATGGGTAACTTCAATGCGCAGCACGCTCTGAAAAAGCCTGTGCATGGCCGGGAGCGTCAACATCGCATTCAGACTCTCCTGTAACTGGACCGTTTCGACTTTATCACCGTTATGCCAGTGAAGCGTGGAGCGAATATAAAAATGCCAGCGCAGCCCGTCCTCCGACACGTCCCAGTGATGGGCAAGATCGCCCGTCGGTTCGCTGCTGTTACCGTGAAAACGCGTCAGCCCGGAAAAGACCTGTCCTGCCAGATGCTGTTCCGCCCGACCGGGTAAAAAGCCGGGATGCAGTGGATCCAGCGAGCGGTAATAGGGAATGCGCAGCGTCGGCGTATCGTTTTGCCACTGGCCGCCTAAAAACGGATGAAGCAGTGACCGCAGCTCCTCCGGTGCCAGCTGGGCCAGCTCAAGCGCGTTATGCTGCTGCCCACGCTTCAGCGCCTCTTCCATCATCACATTGCGCAGTGACTCCGGGGTGACGTGGAAAGTCAGCTCCCCACGCTTACCGCGGCCAGACTGCGCTCGCCAGCTAAGCCAGCCCGCCTCCTGTGCCTGACGCAGTAACGTACGGACATGCCGTTCGCTGCAAAAACAGCGGGCGGCCAGCTCGCTGATGGTGGCCTGCTGCGTCGCGCCAGCGGAAGGCTGCCACAAACGGTGGTACTGGTTGAGTCGGTTAAGCTGGCGCATGAGAAACCCTGAACAATAATTATCATCTATTCACTATTACTTCCGTATATCTCACGCAATACTGATGCACAAGTTAACCGCATCACATTTCAGGAGTAATCATGGCTCGTCTCGCTGCGTTTGATATGGACGGTACGTTGTTAATGCCGGATCACCGTCTGGGTGAGAAAACCCTGAGTACCCTGAAGCGCCTGCATGAACGTGATGTCACCCTGACGTTTGCCACCGGCCGTCATGTGCTGGAGATGCGCCATTTGCTGGGGGCATTTTCCCTGGATGCTTTTCTTATTACCGGCAACGGGACACGCATTCACTCTGTCGAAGGCGATGTTCTCCACCGTCAGGATCTCAACCCGGAAGTGGCAGATATCGTCCTGCACAGCACCTGGGACACCCGGGCCAGCGTTCATGTCTTTAACGATAACGGCTGGTTTACCGGGCATGACATTCCGGCATTGCTGCACGCCCATGTCTACAGTGGTTTTCGCTATCAGCTTATCGATCTGCGCCGTATTCCGGCTCACGCGGTGACGAAGATCTGTTTCTGCGGCGATCATGACGATCTTTGTCGCTTACGCATTCAGCTGAATGACGCGTTAGGCGACCGGGCGCACCTGACCTTTTCAGCGGTGGACTGTCTCGAGGTTTTGCCGGTTGGGTGTAATAAAGGATCGGCGCTGGCGGTACTGAGCGATCACCTGGGCTTAACGATGCAGGAATGTATGGCGTTTGGCGACGCCATGAACGACCGCGAAATGCTGGGCAGCGTTGGTCGCGGTCTGATCATGGGAAATGCGATGCCGCAGTTGAAGGCAGAGCTTCCCCATCTACCGGTTATCGGGCACTGCGGTAACGAAGCTGTGTCTCATTTTTTGACGCATTGGCTGGACAACAACAACCTCCCATATTCCCCCGAATAGTGAGATCCTTCCAGCAAGCCAGACCCCGGTCTGGCTTTTTTTTATTTCACCAGCTGCGTAATCTGCGCTTTCCACGGCTCAATATCGCCGATGTTTGCCTGAACCCACTGCGCATTGTAATAGGTCTCAAGATAGCGCTCGCCGCTGTCGCAGAGCAGGGTGACGATAGAGCCGGTGCGCCCCTCTTCACGCATGCGAGCCGCAAGCTGCAGGGCTCCCCACATGTTGGTGCCGGTAGATGCACCGACTTTACGACCAATCTGTGTCTCCAGCCAGTGCGCGGTTGCCACGCTGGCGGCATCCGGCACGCGGAGCATTTCATCCACTACGTCCGGAATGAATGAAGGCTCCACGCGCGGGCGGCCAATACCTTCAATCTTACTGCCCACCGGGCTGCGCAGATCGGCATTGCGGCTTTGCCAGTAGTCCAGGAACACCGAGTTCTGCGGATCCACCACCATCAGCTGCGTATCATAGCCCTGACAGCGGATGTAACGTCCCAGGGTGGCTGAGGTGCCGCCAGTACCGGCGCTCATCACGATGTACGACGGAACAGGGTGAGGTTCGTGGGTCATCTGGCGGAAAATACTGTCGGCGATGTTGTTATTGCCGCGCCAGTCTGTGGCTCGCTCGGCAAAGGTGAACTGGTCCATATAGTGGCCATTCAGCTCACGGGCCAGCATTTCAGACGCGGCGTAAATTTCGCAGGCGCTTTCCACAAAGTGGCAGCGTCCACCGTAAAATTCGATCTGCTCAATTTTTCGTTTCGCGGTGCAGGAGGGCATCACGGCGATAAACGGCAGGCCCAGCAGGCGGGCAAAGTAGGCTTCGGATACGGCGGTTGAACCGGAGGAGGATTCAATAATCGTGGTTCCCTCCTTAATCCAGCCGTTACACAAACCGTATAAAAAGAGCGAACGCGCCAGGCGATGCTTCAGGCTACCGGTGGGATGGGTGCTTTCATCTTTCAGGTACAGCTGGATGCCAGTAAAACCCGGCAGAGCCAGGCGAATGAGATGGGTGTCCGCCGAGCGCTGATAGTCGGCATTGATTTCGCTGATGGCATGTTTAACCCAGGCGCTATTCATCGTATTTATCCGTTTGTCATTTTGTGCCCAGCATAGCGAAAAGCACAGAAAAAATTGTTGCTATATGGCCTTTAAAATAGAATGAAGGGAGAAAATTTTTCTCTTTGAGGTGGGTATGCTAGATAAAATAGACCGTAAGCTGCTTTCTTTACTGCAAAATGACTGTACCCTCTCTTTGCAGGCACTGGCAGATGCCGTTAATCTGACCACCACGCCGTGCTGGAAGCGCCTCAAGAAGCTTGAAGATGACGGCATCCTTCTGGGGCGAGTCGCGCTTTTAGATCCCGAAAAACTGGGGCTTGGGTTGACGGCATTTGTCCTGATAAAAACCCAACATCACAGCAGCGAGTGGTACAGCCGCTTCGTAACACAGGTCTCCGAGATGCCGGAGGTGCTCGGTTTCTGGCGCATGGCGGGAGAGTATGACTATCTGATGCGCGTCCAGGTGGCAGACATGAAGCGTTATGATGATTTTTACAAGCGGCTGGTGAACAGCGTACCGGGCTTGTCGGACGTCACCTCGAGCTTCGCCATGGAACAGATTAAATACACCACAGCACTACCCATTGATTAATTGAATAACTTCCCGGCGTAGCCGGATCCATACCTTCAGGAACAAACCGCGTGCGATTATTTGCCCAATTAAGCTGGTACTTTCGTCGGGAGTGGCAACGCTACCTCGGCGCTGTGGCCCTGCTTATTATCATTGCTATCCTGCAGTTAATTCCACCGAAAGTGGTGGGATACGTGGTGGATGGCGTTACAGAACAGCATTACACCACCGCACGGGTGTTGATGTGGGTCGGCACGCTGGTGCTGACGGCCATCATTGTCTATCTGCTGCGCTACGTCTGGCGGGTACTGCTGTTTGGCGCGTCCTATCAGCTGGCCGTCGAATTGCGTGAAGATTTTTATCGTCAGCTGAGCCGCCAGCATCCCGAGTTCTACCTGCGTCATCGCACCGGGGATCTTATCGCTCGCGCCACCAATGACGTTGACCGCGTCGTGTTTGCCGCCGGGGAAGGGGTGTTAACGCTGGTGGACTCTCTGGTGATGGGCTGTGCGGTTCTGATTGTGATGTCCACCCAGATAAGCTGGCAGCTCACGCTGCTGGCGTTGCTGCCTATGCCGCTGATGGCGCTGGCGATCAACCGCTATGGCGAACAGCTTCATGAGCGCTTCAAGCTGGCGCAGGCGGCGTTTTCCTCGCTGAATGACCGTACGCAGGAGAGCATGACCAGCATCCGCATGATCAAAGCGTTTGGCCTGGAAGATCGACAATCCGCGCTGTTTGCAGCCGATGCCGCCGACACGGGGGCGAAGAACATGCGCGTTGCGCGTATCGATGCGCGGTTTGACCCGACAATCTATGTCGCGATTGGCATGGCAAACCTGCTGGCCATTGGTGGCGGGAGCTGGATGGTGGTGCAGGGCTCGCTAACCCTCGGGCAATTGACCAGCTTTGCCATGTACCTGGGGCTGATGATATGGCCGATGCTGGCACTGGCCTGGATGTTTAACATCGTAGAGCGCGGCAGCGCCGCCTACAGCCGTATTCGCGCGATGCTTGCCGAAGCGCCAGTGGTGAATGACGGTAGCGAATCGGTACCGGAAGGGCGCGGCGTGATGAATGTCGACGTCCGTAAGTTTGTGTATCCGCAAACGGAACATACGGTACTGGAGAACGTCAGCTTTACGCTCAAACCGGGTCAGATGCTCGGTATCTGCGGTCCGACAGGCGCCGGGAAAAGTACCGTACTCTCCCTGATTCAACGTCACTTTGACGTCACGCAGGGCGATATTCGCTTCCATGATATTCCGTTGACGAACCTGCTGCTCGATGACTGGCGCGGTCGTCTGGCGGTAGTCAGCCAGACGCCGTTTCTCTTTTCTGACACCGTGGCGAATAACATTGCCCTCGGACGCCCGGCGGCGACTCAGGAAGAGATTGAGCACGTCGCGCGCCTGGCCAGCGTCCATGATGATATTCTGCGTCTGCCACAGGGCTATGAAACGGAAGTGGGTGAGCGTGGCGTTATGCTTTCCGGCGGGCAAAAACAGCGTCTCTCGATTGCCCGCGCGCTGCTGCTGAATGCCGAAATCCTGATCCTTGATGATGCGCTCTCCGCCGTCGATGGCCGCACCGAGCACCAGATCCTGCATAACCTGCGACAGTGGGGGGATGGAAGGACGGTGATCATCAGTGCACACCGGTTGTCGGCGCTGACGGAAGCCAATGAAATTCTGGTATTACAGCACGGGCACATTGCCCAGCGCGGACAGCATGAACAGCTTGCGGAGCAACCGGGCTGGTATCGCGATATGTATCGTTATCAGCAGCTTGAAGCGGCGCTGGACGACGCCCCGGAACAGGATGAGGAGAACGCTAATGCGTAAGACCGTGACGCAGTGGCCGACGCTAAAACGCCTGCTGGCCTATGGTTCTCCGTGGCGAAAACCGCTTTCGCTTGCCGTACTGTTGCTGTGGATTGCCGCGATTGCAGAAGTGAGCGGTCCGCTGCTTATCAGCTACTTTATCGACAATATGGTGGCAAAAAGCTATTTGCCGCTGGGGCTCGTCGCGGGGTTAGGTGTGGCCTACGTTGGGCTACAGCTGACTGCGGCGTCACTGCATTACGCTCAGTCTCTGCTCTTTAACCGGGCGGCCGTGGGCGTGGTGCAGAAGCTACGTACGGATGTGATGGATGCGGCGCTGCGTCAGCCGTTGAGCGAGTTTGATACCCAGCCGGTTGGGCAGGTGATATCCCGGGTGACCAACGATACCGAGGTGATCCGCGATCTGTATGTCACCGTCGTGGCAACCGTGCTGCGCAGCGCGGCGCTGATTGGTGCCATGCTGGTGGCGATGTTCAGCCTCAACTGGCGTATGGCTCTGGTGGCGATCACCATCTTCCCGGCCGTATTGATTGTAATGGTCATCTATCAACGCTACAGCACGCCGATTGTGCGTCGGGTGCGCGCCTATCTGGCCGATATCAACGATGGCTTCAACGAAGTGATCAACGGCATGAGCGTCATTCAGCAGTTCCGCCAGCAGGCTCGCTTTGGTGAACGCATGGGGGAAGCCAGCCGGTCGCACTATATGGCGCGTATGCAGACGCTGCGACTGGACGGTTTCCTGCTACGTCCGCTGCTGAGCCTCTTCTCGGCGTTGGTTCTCTGTGGCCTGCTGATGCTTTTCGGGATGAGCGCGAATGGAACAATTGAAGTTGGGGTTCTGTACGCTTTTATCAGCTATCTGGGACGACTTAATGAACCGTTGATAGAACTCACCACCCAGCAGTCTATGTTGCAACAGGCCGTGGTGGCGGGGGAGCGCGTGTTCGAACTGATGGACCGGCCACGTCAGACCTACGGCGATGATGAGCGTCCTTTGCAAAGCGGAGAGATTACGTTTGATAAGGTCTCGTTTGCTTATCGTGAAGACCGTCTGGTGTTGCAGGACATCTCTCTTGATGTGCCGTCGCGCGGCTTTGTGGCGCTGGTGGGGCATACCGGCAGCGGCAAAAGTACCCTCGCCAGCCTGTTGATGGGCTATTACCCGGTCAGTCAGGGGGAAATCCGCATTGATGGTCGTCCGCTCGCATCACTGAGCCACAATGTGTTGCGCAAAGGCGTTGCAATGGTGCAGCAAGACCCGGTGGTCATGGCCGATACCTTTTACGCCAACGTCACCCTGGGGCGGGATTATACCCAGCAACAGGTGTGGGATGTGCTGGAAACCGTGCAGCTGGCAGAGCTGGCGCGCGGTTTTAGCGATGGGATCAATACCCGGCTTGGTGAGCAGGGGAATAACCTCTCGGTAGGACAAAAGCAGCTTCTGGCCCTGGCGCGGGTGCTGATTGAAACGCCGCAGGTGCTGATACTCGACGAAGCGACCGCCAGCATTGACTCTGGTACTGAGCAGGCTATCCAGCTGGCGCTGGCCGCGGTGCGTGACCACACGACGCTGGTGGTTATCGCACACCGTCTTTCAACGATTGTCGACGCAGACACCATCCTGGTGTTGCATCGCGGTCAGGCCGTCGAACGCGGTACGCACCGGGAGCTGCTCGAAGCAAAAGGGCGCTACTGGCAGATGTATCAGCTGCAGCTGGCCGGTGAAGAGCTGGCCGCCAGCGTGCGTGAGGACGAGTCCCTCAGCGCCTGATGCACCAAAACAAGGCAGCGCGCTAACAGTCATTACTGTTGGTGCAAAACTGAAACGCACCGTGCACTGTCATGGTGCGTTTTTTTTCACCGGTTCGTTAAACATGCTCGTGTAATGCTCATTGCAGCGCGTTTCCCTCAGGTTTTCATTTCTGGCACACCCCTTGCAATGTCTTCTGCGTATTAGCGGCGGCCATTACCGAATTCTGACTGGAGGGGATCTATGAAGCTGGTTACGGTTGTAATCAAACCATTCAAACTCGAAGACGTGCGTGAAGCATTGTCTTCCATGGGTATTCAGGGACTGACTGTCACCGAAGTGAAAGGCTTTGGTCGTCAGAAGGGTCATGCCGAGCTTTACCGCGGGGCAGAATACAGCGTTAACTTCCTGCCAAAAGTAAAAATTGATGTCGCGATTGCTGATGACCAGCTTGATGAAGTTATTGATGTCATTAGCAAAGCGGCCTACACCGGCAAAATTGGCGACGGCAAAATTTTCGTTGCCGAATTGCAGCGCGTCATTCGCATCCGTACCGGCGAATCTGACGAAGCGGCACTGTAAGTAACTCCTGGCACACAGTGATAGGGATCGAGAAAATGAAGATAGCAACAATCAAAACGGGTCTGGGTTCGCTGGCACTGCTGCCGGGCCTGGCACTGGCTGCCCCTGCGGTGGCAGACAAAGCCGATAACGCCTTTATGATGATCAGCACCGCGCTGGTGCTGTTCATGTCCATTCCGGGCATTGCGCTGTTCTACGGCGGCCTGATCCGTGGCAAAAACGTTCTCTCCATGCTGACGCAGGTTGCCGTCACGTTCGCGCTGGTTTGCGTGTTGTGGGTGGTCTACGGTTACTCTCTGGCCTTCGGCACGGGCAATGCGTTCTTCGGAAACTTTGACTGGGTCATGCTGAAAAACATCGAACTGACCGCGCTGATGGGCAGTTTCTATCAATATATTCACGTTGCCTTCCAGGGCTCGTTCGCCTGTATCACCGTTGGGCTGATCGTCGGTGCGCTGGCTGAGCGTATTCGCTTCTCCGCCGTACTGATCTTCGTGGTGGTCTGGCTGACGCTCTCCTATGTGCCGATTGCGCACATGGTCTGGGGTGGCGGTCTGCTGGCGAGCCATGGCGCGCTGGACTTCGCAGGCGGTACCGTTGTACACATCAACGCCGCGGTGGCGGGCCTGGTAGGGGCATACCTGATTGGCAAACGCGTGGGCTTCGGTAAAGAAGCCTTCAAACCGCACAACCTGCCGATGGTCTTTACCGGTACAGCGATCCTTTACTTTGGCTGGTTCGGCTTCAACGCCGGTTCAGCAAGCGCAGCAAACGAAATCGCCGCGCTGGCCTTCGTGAACACGGTTGTGGCAACGGCGGGTGCGATCCTCTCATGGGTGTTTGGTGAGTGGGCGGTACGAGGTAAGCCTTCACTGTTGGGTGCCTGTTCAGGTGCAATTGCCGGTCTGGTTGGTATCACGCCAGCTTGTGGCTACGTCGGTGTTGGCGGCGCGCTGCTTGTCGGGCTGGTCGCCGGTCTGGCGGGTCTGTGGGGTGTGACGGCGCTGAAACGTGTTCTGCGCGTCGATGACCCGTGCGATGTCTTCGGTGTACACGGCGTCTGCGGCATCGTCGGTTGTATCATGACCGGTATCTTCGCGGCGAAATCGCTGGGTGGCGTGGGGTACGCAGAAGGCGTCACGATGGTTCACCAGGTGCTGGTGCAGTTGGAAAGTATTGCCATCACCGTCGTGTGGTCTGCCGTTGTGGCCTTCATCGGCTATAAGCTGGCGGATATGACCGTCGGTCTGCGTGTTCCGGAAGAGCAGGAACGCGAAGGTCTGGACGTCAACAGCCACGGCGAGAATGCGTACAACGCCTGATAAGCAAAACGGCAACCCAGGGTTGCCGTTTTCGTTTTGTTCCCTCTCCCGTCGGGAGAGGGCCGCAGTACAGCATCACCCGCGGTTACGCATTACCCCTTCCTGCACCGTCGACGCGACCAGCACGCCATCCTGAGTGTAAAACTCACCGCGCACAAAGCCGCGCGCGCTTGACGCCGAGGTACTTTCCACGCTGTAGAGCAGCCACTCGTTCATGTCGAACGGACGATGGAACCACATGGAGTGATCGATGGTGGCCACCTGCATCCCTTTTTCAAGGAAGCCCACGCCGTGCGGCTGCAGCGCCACCGGCAGGAAGTTGAAATCTGAAGCATAACCCAGCAGATACTGATGAACGCGGAAATCTGCGGGCACGGTACCGTTAGCGCGGATCCAGACCTGGCGCTTTGGCTCGGCCGTGTGGCCTTTCATCGGGTTATGGAATTCGACAGGGCGGATCTCAAGCGGTTTATCGCAGAGAAACTTCTCCTTTACCTGCGGTGGAAGCAGATGCGCCAGCGCACGGGCGATATCGGTCTCGGATTTGAGATCGTCTGGCGACGGCGCGGGTGGCATCGTTTTCTGATGCTCATAACCCGGTTCCGGCGCCTGGAACGAGGCGGTCATGTAAAAGATAGGCTTGCCATTCTGAACCGCTGCGACACGACGCGCGCTAAAGCTGTTGCCATCCCGCAATACCTCAACGTCATACACGATGGGTTTCGCGCTATCACCAGGGCGTAAGAAGTAGCTGTGAAATGAGTGCACCAGACGGTCTGCAGGGACGGTCTCCTTTGCTGCGTAGAGCGCTTGTCCTACGACTTGCCCGCCGAAGACCTGGCGTAAGCCGAGATCTTCGCTCTGTCCGCGAAAGAGTCCTTCCTCAATTTTTTCCAGATTCAGTAATGTCAGCAGATTGTTCAGTGCCTGACTCATAGTTGTCCTCAATAAAACGCCGTAGCGAAAGATAGGCAGAGTATAACGCAGAAATGAAAGTGGTCCGATGGGTAGAATAATCTGAATATCTGGACGATTTTAGGCATAAATCAGTGATCTGTGCCAAACTTACCTGTGTTATGTGATTGAAACGACATCGGATGGGATCGATCCCGCTGGTGCATTGATGATAAGGAGACTTCAATGAAACTCGTGCCCATGCTAAGTGGTGTAGCAATTGCGGTGGCGTTGTCCGCCTGTGCAGGAAAGAGCGCCCAGGTGCCGGTGCCAGCAGCAGATCCAAACGGGATTAATACACTCTCACAGCAGTCCATTCAGCAGCCTAACGTTTCCGGGACTATCTGGATTAAACAGAAAGTCGCGTTACCGCCAGATGCGGTATTAACGGTAACCCTGTCTGATGCTTCCCTGGCAGACGCGCCGTCTAAAGTATTGGCCCAGCGTGCCGTGCGTACGGAAGGTAAGCAGGCACCGTTTAGCTTCGTGTTGCCGTATAACCCATCAGACGTGCAGCCTAATGCCCGTATCCTCCTGAGCGCAGCAGTAACGATCAACGATAAACTGGTGTTTATCACCGATACGGTGCAGGAAGCGATTAACCACGGCGGGACAAAAGTTGACCTGAACCTGGTTCCGGTACAGCAAACCGAAGTGCCGGTTGCGCCACAGACTAACCAACCGTCTCTGCCAACCCCTCCGACCCAGATGTAACGCTTTAAACCCTCTCCTTCGGGAGAGGGTTTAATACACCCAGCGGTACTTTTGCAAATCAATCTGTCCTGACCCCGACACCTGCACCCCTTCTGACAGTAACGCCTGACGCTGGCGCTGCAGATCCGGCCCGGTCAACGAGATTGTCCCATGACGATTTACCACCCGATGCCAGGGCAGGGTGCTTCCTTCGGGCAACCTTTTCAGTACGCCACCGACCTGCCGCGCCGCACGCGGAGAACCGGCCAGACGCGCTACGTCGCCATAGGTGGTGACATAACCTTCCGGCACAGAGGCCACAATTTGCCATACGCGTTGTGGAAAGGAGTCATGTTCGTCCATACGTCTACCTGTGGGGAATGTCTGGACAGTCATGTTAAACGAAGATAAACCCAATTGCTGCGCCAGTTTGCGCAAGAAACCAGCATCCAGTTGCGGGTCGCTTGCAATTGGCGGTAAGCACAGGGATAATGCGCCAGCGCGTTGGTTATCAACGCTCTCAATGGGGGCTCTGTTGGTTCTCCCGCAACGCTACTCTGTTCACCAGGTCAGGTCCGGAAGGAAGCAGCCAGGGCAGACGACGTGTGTGCCGGGATGTAGCTGGCAGGGCCCCCACCCATTTCTGCTCTCATCAACACTCTCCCTGTTTCTCTTCGCTTCGAATAGCCTTTAATCCACAACGTTATTAGGACTTTACTGACTGCATGTAATATATATTTCATTGCATTGAAATATTACTGTCATAAACCTGTAATAATAGACTGTCATTTTAATATCGGATGTCTTTTTTCTGTCATAACTTAAAAATATATATCTGGATAACATTGGTAAGTTCGTGTATTAAATAAAGTACTTATTCCGAAGGGAAGTGACAAACATGGCTACTGCGGTGTTAAACGTTAAGATTGATCAAGCGCTAAAAGAAAGACTTCGCCACTATGCAGAAGTTAATAACGAGAATTTAAGCGTGACGACAGAGAAACTGCTGCTGCTGGCATTCGAAGCGGTAGAAGAGGCGGGAGTATCGGAAGAGGATATTGATAACCAGCATACGGAAGAAGAGAGTGTTTCTCCATTTACTCCTAAAGAAATCAAGGCTCTACGTAAAATTCTTAAGAAGAGAAAATGAAACAACAACTGTCAACTGCCAGTGACTACAACGAGGCCTGCGATCTGTTGCGTTCAGGCTACGTGAAGCATGTACGTCTTGGCTGGAATGTAGGAAGTGATGAGTTCTTTCGTATTGCGTCTGACTGGTGTGATACCGGCGCAAAAATAAAGAAAGACGGTGAAAATTTCGTTATTTCACTGAAAGGTTTTCCTATTCCTCCTCAGCACTAAATCTTGAATGGTGAAAACTGCTGACTGTATCTGTGACAGTCAGCAGTTTTTATTTTATGATCCACTTCAAATTTTTTATATCAAACCAGACTTCTTTTTATTGATGGCACGTTTTTATTCAAGGCGAGCCACAAGGGTTTAATTCTCAGTAATGCCTGTTCAAGCTCAGCCGGATCGAGTGAAAAGGGCATACGTAAATACCGATCAAACGCACCCGATAAACCAAACCGCGTGCCGGTCCCCAGGTTGATTCCCAGTATCTCTGCGCGTGCAGCAAGCTGTGTTGCCAGCATCCCCGGCAGTTCAATCCAGTAGGAAAGCCCGCCTTCCGCTTCATGGAATGTCCATTCAGGGAAGTGCTCGCGCAACAGCGCGCCGCATTGGTCTCGTCGTTCCGCCAGCATCTTCCGGCGAGCAGGCAAAAACGTTTCGCTGTTATTGATAAGCCACAGCGTCGCCAGCTGTTCGAGCATGGGCGATCCTAAATCCAGGGTATCCCGCGTCTGGGCAAGCGTAGCGATGGTGCGCGAGGAGGCACGGATCCAGCCAAGACGAAGGCCGCCCCAGAAACTTTTTCCGGCAGAGCCTAACGTTATCACGGTGGCCTGAGGGTTAAATGACGCCAGCGGCGGCGGTGGGGGCGAGTCAAACCACAGATCCACCATCGTTTCATCTACTACCAGCGTCGTGCGGGTTTGCGCGGCAATCTCGGTGATTGCCTGACGGGTGGGAATATCCATGCATCGCCCGGTCGGGTTATGAAAATCGGGCATCAGGTAGGCCAGGCGCGGCGCTGTCTGGGCAAGCGTTGCGGCAAACCCATGGGTATCCCAGCCCGTTTCCGGCAGCGACACACCCACTGGACGGCACTGCGCTCCCTGAATGGCGGCGATCGCCAGCGGGTAAGTGGGATGATCGACCACGACGCGATCCCCCGGACCGGTCATCATCCGCAGGACCAGCGCAAAACCGCTGACCGCGCCATTGACCACCATCACCTCGTCTGTCCGGGTCGGAAGCCCCCGCGCGGTATAGCGTGCGGCGATGGCTTCCCGCAGCGCCGGCAACCCAAGCTGATCGTAACCCGTAAGCGAGAGATGTTGCGTAATGGCCGTGAGCGCATGGGTATAGGCCTGGTGGATCTCAGGCCCGGCATTGAGCGCCGCGGTGGAGAGATCCAGCGCGGCACTGGCTGCTGAAAGGGTTGGCACGGCGCGTGTGTCGGGCAGGATCACGCGTGAACCGCTGCCGTGGCGGCTTTCAAGATAACCTTCCTCACGCAGATGGGCGAGCGCGCTGCTGATGGTGGTCCGGCTCACATCCAGCGCAGTGGCCAGCTCCCGCTCGCCGGGTAGACGGGTGTTAAGTGCCAGTCGGCCATCAAGAATTAACAGGCGTAACGCATCCGCCAGCTGACGCCAGAGCGGGGTCCGGGACGAGGTTTGTTGCCAGTGGCCTAACAGGCGTACCAATGACTGGCTTCCGAAGCGGCGAGATGACATGTGCAGTCCACTATTTGAAAACTGGACATTAATCATAATGCCATTTTCACTCAAGATGAAAGCCTGGTTCACTGGAGAAGATAAAAAATGGTACGTCGTCTGTTACAACTGTATGTCGGTTTAGGGCTGTATGGGCTTTCAACCACGATGTTTATTCGTTCGGATCTGGGGCTCGATCCGTGGGACGTCTTCCACCTTGGCGTGGCAATCCAGCTGGGGTTGAGCATTGGGATGGTGATTATTTTAACCGGTGCGGCGGTACTGCTGCTGTGGATCCCGCTGCGTCAGATGCCTGGTCTGGGAACCCTCAGTAACGTGATTATTATTGGCCTGGCGGCAGATGCCTCCATGGCCCTGATCCCCGAGGTGACCTCGCTGCCCCTGCGTATCGCGCTGCTGGTGGCCGGAATTGTCGTGAACGCGATAGCCACCGGTATGTATATCGGTGCCGGTTTCGGGGCGGGCCCGCGCGACGGTCTCATGACTGGGATCCATGCCCGTATGGGATGGTCCATCCGCAGCGTGCGTACCTCGATTGAAGTGTCCGTGCTGCTGATTGGGTGCATGCTGGGCGGAACGTTCGGGATAGGCACCGTCGCGTATGCGCTGACCATTGGCCCGCTTATCCAGATCTGCTTGCCTCTGTTCCGTTATAAGCCTCGCGTTGAGAAGGCCCCCCAGCCGGAGCGGGTTGTTTAATTCTGCGAAGCGCTCACATGTTTTCATGGCGACGCTGTGTCAAAATAGTGGCCTTCGAATGACGCGATGCCAGAATGCATGAAAGCAATCACTCTTTATGATGTTGCCCTCCTTGCGGGGGTTTCTTATCAGACCGTTTCCCGTGTGATTAACGACGCGGAGCATGTCTCTGCCCGCACGCGGGAAAAGGTGCAGCAGGCGATGGCGGAACTGCACTACGTCCCCAATCTCAGGGCACAACAGCTGGCGGGTAAACGTACCCGTACGCTTGGCCTTATTACGACCGATCTGGCGCTGCACGCCCCTTCGCAGATTGTTTCGGCGGTAAAATCCCGGGCGGTTGAGCAGGGGGCGAGCGTGCTTATCTCAATGGTGGAACATCCACAGCAGTGCCAGTCTGCCCTTCAGGCGTTGCTGGCGCAGCGTGTGGAAGCTCTGCTGGTGAATGTGCCGCTGGAGGATCCTCATGCTGAAGCGCTAAAAGCCCTCGCATCGCCCATTCCGGTGCTGTTTCTGGATGTCTCGCCCTCGGCTCAGGTAAACAGTCTTGTGTTTAATGCAGAGCAGGGTGCTCGTCTCGGGATTGAGCATCTGCTTTCGCTGGGGCATGAGCGTATAGCGCTGCTGAGCGGACCGGAGAGCTCTGTCTCCGCCCGGGCACGTCTCGCAGGCTGGAACGCCACGCTGGCCCAGGCCGGGCTTGAGGCTGTCGCGGTGGCGCACGGCGACTGGAGTGCGGCAAGCGGATATGAGAAAGGACATTTGCTGTTATCTGCCGCGCAACTCCCGGATGCGATAGTGGTCGCGAATGACCAAATGGCGCTGGGGGTGATGCGCGCCTGTGCGGAAAAAGGGACTGCGATCCCGGGCCAGATGTCGGTTGTCGGGTTCGACGATACGGCAGACAGCGCCTGGTTTTCTCCCCCACTGACCACTATTCGCCAGGCTTTTCGCGAGGCCGGCGAGCGAAGCGTGGAGTGGCTGCTGGCGCCAGTTGAGGGTGACGCATGCTGGCAGGTTCAGCTTCCGGTGACGCTGGTGACCCGCCATTCTACCGCTCGCCACGATCCGCAGCAGATCGAACGCGAGGATCTGGCTCAGCAGCTCAGGAGCCTGGCGTTAGCGGCTGAGCAACTTGCTCGCCGGTAAGACTTTTGTGATCTGACTCGCTACCCCGCGATCCGACGCTTTACCACACCCGGTAGCCAGGGCATGTTAGCTAAAATTGTGAGCGCTTCGCAAAGAGGTTAATATGTCCAACACTCCATCGCTGACCCTCAGCGCACTTCTGGCTCGTCGGGACTGGGAAAATCCCGGAGTCACCCAGTGGAATCGCCTGGCAGCACATGCTCCCTTGCACAGCTGGCGTGACGAACACTCCGCCAGAGAAGACGGGGGAACCGTCAGCCGACGCCTCCTTAACGGGGAGTGGTGTTTTACCTTCTTTCCTGCACCAGAGCAGGTTCCTTCGGTATGGGTCAGTGAAGATTGCGCCGATGCCGTGCTGATGCCCGTGCCCTCTAACTGGCAGATGCAGGGGTTCGACATGCCCATCTACACCAACGTGACCTATCCGATCCCCGTAAACCCACCGTTTGTGCCGCAAGAAAACCCAACAGGTTGTTACTCGCTCACATTTGAGATGGATGATGCCTGGCTGCAGAGCGGCCAAACCCGCATTATCTTCGATGGCGTGAACTCGGCGTTTCATCTGTGGTGTAACGGTCAGTGGATCGGTTATTCACAGGACAGCCGACTGCCCGCCGAATTCGATCTTTCAGCGGTGCTGCGTCCTGGCCAGAACCGCATTGCGGTCATGGTGTTGCGCTGGTGCGACGGGAGCTATCTGGAAGATCAGGACATGTGGCGCATGAGCGGGATTTTCCGCGATGTGTCGCTGCTGCATAAGCCAGAGACGCACATTGCCGATTATCAGGTTGTGACTGACCTGAATGCGGAGCGGGATCGCGCGGTGCTGAAGGTGGATCTCGCGCTCGCAGGCGCACAGTATGCGGAGTGTGAGGTGGCGTTTACCCTGTGGCGCAACGGCGAAAAATGCGCCAGTGCCACCGGGCGGCCTGGCACAGCTGTTGTCGATGAGCGCGGCGGCTGGGCCGAGCGGCTAACGGTGACGCTCCCCGTTGAGGCGCCCGCCTTGTGGAGTGCGGAAACGCCGGAACTTTATCGCCTGACGATGACCCTTCTGAACGCGCAGGGTGAGGTGCTGGAAACGGAGGCCTGCGATGTGGGGTTCCGCCGCATAGAGATCAGCAATGGCCTGCTGAAGCTCAACGGTAAACCCCTGCTGATCCGTGGCGTTAACCGGCATGAGCATCACCCGGAAAACGGCCAGGTGATGGATGAAGCGACGATGCGCCGCGATATCGAACTCATGAAGCAGCATAACTTTAACGCCGTGCGCTGCTCGCACTATCCGAACCATCCGCTGTGGTACACGCTTTGCGACCGCTACGGTTTGTATGTCGTCGACGAAGCCAATATTGAAACCCATGGCATGGTGCCGATGAGTCGCCTTGCTGACGATCCGCGCTGGCTGCCTGCCATGAGCGAACGCGTCACCCGCATGGTGCAGCGCGACCGCAATCATCCTTCGATTATCATCTGGTCGCTGGGGAATGAGTCCGGCCATGGCGCGAACCATGACGCACTGTATCGCTGGCTGAAAACCACCGATCCGACGCGTCCGGTGCAGTACGAAGGCGGTGGGGCGAATACGGCAGCGACCGATATCGTGTGCCCGATGTATGCCCGGGTCGATCAGGATCAGCCCTTCCCGGCGGTACCGAAATGGTCTGTTAAAAAATGGATCGGCATGCCGGATGAAACGCGTCCGCTTATTCTCTGTGAATACGCCCACGCGATGGGGAACAGCTTCGGTGGTTTTGCCAAATACTGGCAGGCGTTTCGCCGCCATCCTCGCCTGCAGGGGGGATTTGTCTGGGACTGGGTTGACCAGGCGCTGACCAGAAAAGACGAAAATGGCACACCGTTCTGGGCCTACGGGGGAGACTTTGGCGACACGCCCAATGACCGCCAGTTCTGCCTTAACGGGCTGGTTTTTCCCGATCGCACACCGCATCCGGCGCTGTATGAAGCCCAGCGCGCTCAGCAGTTTTTCACCTTTACGCGGATAAGTACGTCTCCGCTGGTGCTTGAAGTCCACAGCGATTACCTGTTCCGTCATACCGATAACGAGGTGCTGCGCTGGACCCTTGTCCGCGACGGCAACGTGCTGGCCAGAGGGGACGTGACGCTCTCCATTGCTCCCCAGGGCACACAGCGTCTAGACATTAACCTGCCAGCGCTGGCGCCTGAACCGGGTGACGTCTGGCTGAACGTTGAAGTGCACCAGCCGCGGGCGACGCCGTGGTCACCGGCAAACCATCGCTGCGCGTGGGAGCAGTGGCCGGTTCCGACGCCCCTGTATATCGCCCCGCCAGCACCGGAAGGTGTTCCGCCGGTGTTAACGCAAACTGGCGACGTGCTTGAGCTGGTGCATCAGCAGCAACGCTGGCAGTTCAACCGCGCGTCAGGACACCTGACGCAATGGTGGCGCAATGGCGTTGAAACGCTGCTCTCACCGCTGACGGATAACGTTAGCCGTGCACCGCTGGACAATGATATTGGCGTGAGCGAGGCCACGCGAATCGATCCGAATGCGTGGGTGGAGCGCTGGAAAGCGGCAGGCATGTACGAGCTCACCCCGCGATTACTGCACTGTGAAGGAGAGCAGCATGCAGCCGAGGCGGTGGTGAAAACCCTGCATGTCTGGGAGTATCGCGGTAAAGCGCTCTTCCTGAGCCGTAAAGTCTGGCGGGTGGACGATCGGGGCGTTCTGCATGGCGATGTTCAGGTCGATATTGCGTCTGATATCCCGGAACCGGCACGCGTAGGCCTGAGTGTTCACCTTGCCGCAACGCCGGAAACGGTTCAATGGCTGGGGCTTGGGCCACATGAAAATTACCCGGACAGAACGCTGGCGGCTCAGCAGGGGCGCTGGACATTACCGCTGGAAGCCATGCACACGCCTTACATCTTCCCGACAGAAAATGGTTTGCGCTGTGATACCCGTGAACTGCTGCTGGACGCGCATCGGCTGAATGGCCTGTTCCATTTCTCCGTCAGCCGCTACAGCCAGCGGCAGTTGCATGAGACAACTCACCATCATCTGTTGCGCGAGGAGCCGGGGTGTTGGCTTAACCTGGACGCATTTCATATGGGCGTGGGCGGTGATGACTCGTGGAGCCCCAGCGTCTCGCCGGAATTTATTCTGCAGAAACGCCAGCTTCGCTATACCTTCAGCTGGCAGCAGAACCCTGACTGAGCAAAGAGGCGGCCACAGCAGTGGCCGCCTCGCTTACGCCAGGATACCGCTCAGGCCGTGCAGGCTCATGTAAATCCCGACCACAGTAATCAGGGCAGCGGAGATCCACGGTGCTTTTCGTGAAAACTCGCTGAAACCCGGCCAGCGTTTTGTCGCATGCTTAAGGCTCAGGGCGGCAATCGCACCGGAAGCGACCAGCGTTAACGCCAGACCAATACTGAAGCTGAATACCAGCGTTGCGCCGAGGGCAAAATGCTTCAGCTGCAGGCAGATGAGCAGGACCGTGATTGAGGCCGGGCAGGGGATAAGCCCTCCGGTCAGGCCAAACAGTGCAATTTGTCCGGTGGTAACGTTCTGGCCGTTGAAGCGGCGGTTAATATCCTGCGCGTGCGCGCGCTGGTGGGCGTCCTGCCACTCTTCTTCAACCAGTGGATGCCCATGGTCGTGATGATCATGATGGTGGTCATGGTCATGGTCGTGATGATCATGATGATGGTCATGGTGATCGTGATGATGATGGTGATCGTGTGGCCGACTCTCCTTCCAGGTTCGCCAGGCCATCCACAGGGCGATCAGCACGATCAGTATCCCCGAGACCAGCTGGAACCAGGGCTCAGACGTATGCGCATCCCAGCCCCGGCCAAACCATAATCCTGCCATGGCAATGATCCAGACCACCGCCGTATGGGAAAGCGTTGCCGCCAGACCAAGCAACACCGCCTGTTTCAGCGTACCGCGAATAGCCACAATAAACGCGGCCATCATCGTTTTGGAGTGGCCCGGCTCCAGGCCATGCAGCGCGCCGAGGAGGATAGCGCTGGGTACAAACAGCCAGGCATTGCCCTGCTGCAGGAGTGAAGCAAAATCGTTCATGGAAAATTCCGGAGTGGAAAGCGTGTTCAGATACTACTCCCCCCCAGTAGTCTAATACTACCCCCCAGTAGAAAAATACTCAGGGGGAGTAGAGCATGATATGCTTTAAAAGCCATACGATAAGGGAGACAGAGATGTCACATACGGTTCGCGACAAGAAGATGTTATTGACTCGCCTGAAGAAAATTCAGGGGCAAAGCGCTGCCCTGGAAAAAATGCTCAATAGCGACCACGAATGCGCCGACGTGTTACAACAGCTGGCGGCGATCCGCGGCGCGGTAAACGGCATGATGATGCAGGTGATCGAAGGTCATCTCACCGATCATGTGGTGAAAGAGCCTGAAGAAGCTCAGCGCGAAGCCGATCTTGGCGTCGTGTTACAGGTGATCAAATCCTATCTTAAGTAGGATGTGTTTTGAGGTTATCTTCCGCCCAAAGAATAAAGTCCGCTTTCGGCAACGCCTTGCTGTAGTACCAACCCTGCCCATACTGCACGCCGTGACGACGTAGCCATGCGAGTTGCCCTTCGGTCTCCACGCCTTCCGCCACCATCGCCAGCTTCAGCGATTTTGCCATTTCAATAATGTGTGGCGTCACGTTTTTATATTCCAGTGCATCCACAAACGCTTTATCAATTTTTAGCGTGTCGACATCCAAATCCTGCAGGTAGCTCAGGCTGGAATAGCCCGTACCGAAATCATCAATATAGACTGCGTGGCCTGAATGACGAAAGGCGGCGATGGCCGGTGCGCTGATTTTAGGATCGGCAAAGCCGCGCTCGGTTAACTCAAGGGCGATCTGTTGCGGATGGACTTTCCACTTATTCATTAAGTGACTCAACAGTGGCGGGAGTTTTCCCGAGGTCAAATCGGCCGGCGCGAGGTTAATGGAAATATGCTGCCCGGCATGAAGGTGCAGCCAGTAGCCCATATCCTCAAACACCTTTTCAATGACCAAATGCGTCAGCTGCGAGATGAGCCCCGTTTGCTCAGCAAGCGGCACAAAAATATCCGGTGAAAGGCTGCTCCCGTCAGGCTGGGGCCAGCGGGTTAGCGCCTCTGCGCCCACAATCTTCCCGCTAGAGAGTTCAATAATGGGCTGGTAATGCACCACAAATTCCCGGTTGTTAATGGCGTCAAGCAGGCGGTTGCGTGGCGACTGGATGCGACGCAGCAATCGTAAAACAAAGAGTGCGGCAAGCAGGCTTATCAGTATGCCGAACGGCAGCCAGATGAGAAGTTGCTGGTGCCAGGTTTCAGCCAGCGGTTTTAACGCCGCCCAGGCGACCACCGTAAACCCCAGTTCAGGAACAGGCTTCATAATGTATATCGAGCCGTTGTACTGAATACGGGTGACGCCCTGATCCTTAACCAGATTGCGGATATGCGGATCGAGCTTGCTGCTGCTGGCAAAAATGAGATGTGATTTGCTGCCCACCAGGGCGGCATCTGTGGCGATCTCACCGAAAGGGATCACATCGACAAGCGAGGCAGGATCCACCAGCACCAGATAGTGGCCCCGACCCAGGACCGCCATGTAGCGGCTAAAACCGAGATCGTTTTGCGTGGTGAGCCATGCGCCATAACCATCTTCCGTGATTCGCATGGGCGGGGGGAAAGGGGCCGACTGACTGGTTTGTTCCAGGGACGAGCAAAGGGGTTCAAGATTGTTGATATAAATAACTTCCTGAACATAACGCCATGAAAAAGCGACCCGCCGCATCTCCCTTAAATGCATAACGCTACAGGGGATCCCTTTAAAGGTCTGCAGGCTATTGAGCGCTTCCTTTGCATCATCCACTACCCTGGCGGTACGTATCAGCACGCGTGAGGCATAGCTATCCAGCGCATCGACAAACTTATCTTCCGCCTGGCGATGTGCCAGCCAGATGCTCAGGCTAATCGGAACCAGCACCGCAATGATAAGTACGCCGGTCACCAGACTGACCAGATGTCGGGTTTTCATGGTGCTGTTTCCTTCCTCTTATGCCCGCTCCTGGGCGCTGAAAAACCTGCCAGAGGAGAAAGATTTTACCGCTAAATGATAAAGTTATAGCACGCGCAGGTCATGATTTACGGCACAACAGAAAATATCGTCGGGGCAGAGGGGTTGTTTTTTCAGCAGGGGTTAGATATTATTTTGTTATGTTATAACAAAACATAAAGAGTTTACGATGAAACCAGATATCCACCCAGCCTATCGCACCGTGGTGTTCCACGACACCAGTGCTAATGAATACTTTAAAGTCGGCTCAACCATTAAGACCGACCGCGAAATTGAACTCGACGGTGAAACGTATCCGTATATCACCATCGAGGTCTCTTCAAAATCGCACCCGTTCTACACCGGCAAGCAGAAAACGTTCTCGACGGATGGCAGTGCGGCGCGCTTCCGTAAGCGTTTCGGCGGCTTTCTTAATGCGAAGCGGGGATAACCATGCAGGTACTTAACTCATTGCGCAGTGCAAAACAGCGTCACCCGGATTGCCAGATAGTCAAACGCAAGGGACGCTTATACGTGATTTGCAAATCCAATCCGCGCTTTAAGGCGGTTCAGGGACGTAAGAAAAGACGCTAGACGCGTGTTTCGCGCCAGCTTTCCAGGGATCTTTTCTGGTTGCCATCGGCAGTAAAATTGTCGGTGGCAAGCCAGCCTTCAAAGGCACTCGCCAGCGCCGGCCACTCTTTGTCGAGAATTGAAAACCAGTCGGTATCCCGGTTATGACCTTTCGTGACCAGTGCCTGACGAAAACGCCCCTCAAACTGAAAGCCAAGACGCAGTGCCGCCTTGCGCGAAGGCGCGTTCAGGCTGTTGCACTTCCACTCGTATCGACGATACCCAAGGGTGTCGAACACGTATCGCATCAGCAGATATTGCGCTTCCGTCGACATCGGTGTGCGGCTGAGCAGCGGGGAGAAATGAACATGTCCCACCTCCACGACGCCGTTGGTTGGATCGATCCGCATCAAAGCCAGCGTGCCGACCGGAGACTGGGTCTGGTTGTCGATAACGCTAAAGTGAATCGGATCGGATAAGTCACGCACGCTCTCTACCCACCCTGCAAACGCCTCTGCGCTGGCATCCGGCTCGCGCAACAGCCACGTCCAGCTGCGGGTATCTTCGGCCAGAGAATACGCGCTGAACAACGCCTCAGCGTGCTCCACCCGCAGCGGCTCAAGGCGACAATAGTGGCCCTGAAGCACCACACGTGAAGGGTGCTGGCGGGGTTGCCAGTCGATAAGCGCCTCGCCTACTGGCTGTCCAAACTCGTTGAATGTTTTCATTTTACTGTCCGTGACGTTGATAAGAACGCCAGACTAGTGAATTACTGGTTCCTTAAAAAGTGCCACTCAGCTATGTTTTGGTGGTACCACGGGAGGCGAGATGAACATACCGGGCGATGAATTTTATACTTTGCTGAATGCCGCGTTGAAAGCGCGGGGGGAAGAGACGCTGCAGCGCGCGCTATATCATGCACTGCGTGAGGCGATACTGTGCGGCAAGCTACACGCCGGGAGCCGGCTTCCCGGTTCGCGAATGCTGGCTCAGCAGCTCTCGCTTTCACGGAATACCGTCAATGCGGCGCTGGAACAGCTGACGCTCGAAGGGTATCTGCTGCGTAACCGCCTGGGGACGCGGGTAGCGCAGCTGGCGCAGCGTACGCTCGTTCAGGCATTGCCGGACTCTGCCGTCACGCTCGGCACCCGGGTCGCCTCGCTGCCTGCGCCGGTGCCGCGTGATACCCCGGTTCCGGCATTTACGCCGGGAACACCGGCCATCAACTACTTTCCCCTGCCGCTGTGGCGGCGCTTGTACGACCGGGTTCTGCGTGAAGAGGGCAGCGCGCTCTTAGGGTATGGCGATCCTGCCGGGGAGCCGTCGCTGCGGGCGGCCATTGCCCGCCACCTTGCCCTTTCGCGCGGCATTGACTGCGATGCCAGCCAGATAGTGATGACCGAAGGTGCGCTTGAGGGGGTAAACCTTTGCACGATGCTGCTGAGCGAACCCGGCAGCGTCGCGTGGGTGGAAGATCCTGGCTATGGCGGGGCTAAAAGCGCCTTTGCCAAAGCGGGCTTAGTCATGACGGGGATGCCGGTTGATGACGAAGGCATGTTCTGGGAAGGGCTGAATACGCCGTCCCCTGCGCTTATTTTCACCTCACCTTCGCACCAGTTTCCGTACGGAAGCGTGCTCAGTGCGCGGCGACGCCTGGCGCTGCTGGATCTGGCCCGGCAGCATAACGCCTGGATTATTGAAGATGATTACGACAGCGAGTTTCGTTATTCCGGTGAGCCCGTGCCCGCAATGCTGGGAATGGTCAACAATGCGCCGGTTGTCTATCTTGGTACCTTCAGCAAAACCCTCTTTCCGTCGCTGAGAATGGGGTTCATGGTGTTACCTCCGGCGCTGGCAAACGCGGCCCGTCCGGCCATTGGCGCGCTGCTGCGTGGCGGGCATCGCGCCGAACAGCGAACCCTGGCGCTGTTTATTGAGGAAGGACATTATGCCCGCCACCTTGCCGCCATGCGCCGGCTCTACCGTAAGCGCTACCGGCAGCTGCGTGAGGTGCTGAGTGCTGAGCTTCATACCCCGCATCGCATTCTGGCGGGTGAAGGGGGGATGCATCTGACGCTGGCAATAGACGGCATCGACGACCAAAAAGTGGTCGAGCAGGCGAGGGCGTTTCAGCTGGCACCCGCTGCACTGAGCGGGTATTACCTGGAGCCGAAGCAGGGGCAAACCGGTCTGGTGTTAGGTTACGGCAATACCTCTGCTTCTCAGTTTGTGTCGGGTATCCGACGCATACAGGCTGTAATCACACAGCAGCAGGACGGGAAAGGGTAAAGACATCATAAAAAGAGAGCTGACCTTTGGTGGATACCATCTTCTGCAGCTTCTCTTTTTGCACCGTTTCAACCGCGGGGGAGTGCATGATGCTTTCGATCAGCTCCGGCGGCACGTAACGCGTGTTGTACCATTCACCGTTATAGCAAACCCGGAAATCAAGGACGTCGATATCTTCGTAGCGGTAGCGGGGATTAACGTCAAAAAAGAAAAAGGCGTTAAACACCACAAACAGAATGACAAGCAGCCAGACGGAGTCCACCAGAGTTTCGGACTTCAGCATCACAATCAGTGTCGCCAGCCAGGCGGCATACATTGCGACAAACAGTCCAGGGTGTTTGCGAATAAAGCTGATGCTAAAGCGCGGGCGATTGTCGCGCTTTTCGCGGTGATTAAGATCGTCGATGGTGGCAGTAAGCAGGCGCTGTATCTCGGTCATTTTTTGCCTTTATGAGAATTGACAATACAGGATGTCTGCCAATTTTAGGGGAGCCATTTGGCTGAAAAAAGTAACAGTCAGGCGCTAAAAGACCATAACAGTTGACTCCCCGTCACTTTACAGCCGTTTAATGATTGTTGCCGGATTGCCGCCGACGACGACATTCGCCGGGACGTCTTTCGTTACGATAGCGCCAGAGGCCACCACCACATTATCACCCAACGTAACGCCCGGGTTAATAACCGCACGTCCGCCAATCCAGACGTTGTTGCCGATGGTCACCGGCTTGCCAAACTCCACGCCGCTATTACGCGCGTCGGCGTCCAGCGGATGGGTTGCCGTGTAAATATGCACCCCTGGCGCGAGCATGCAGTTGTCGCCAATATGTATCGGGCAGACATCCAGCATCACGCAATCGAAATTGGCGTAAAATTCTTTGCCCAAATAAATGTTATATCCATAGTCACAGCGGAAGCTCGGCTCAATATAGGCCCCTTCGCTTTGCCCGAGGAGTTCCGCCAGAATGTTCTGGCGTTCGAGTTTCTCATCAGGTGCAGTGTGGTTATAACGGTGAACCAGGTGTCGGGCGCGTAATCGGTCGGCCCGTAATGTTTCATCACCAGGGCGGTAATGTTCACCTGCAATCATCTTCTGCTTTTCTATGCTCATTGGGAACCTCGCTGGTCGTCTTTACCGTAGGGTAATCGGAACAGGATAACAGGGGAACGTTCCCGGAAAACCACTGTGACTATAATCACAATAATATTGCGGATGAGCACGTTTTACACGGAGACCTGCACTGGGGCAGGAGGGTATAGCCAGAAAGTTGAATACAGCTGAGAAAGTGGCGTAGAACCTCTACAGACACACTTCAAAGATTAACGGACAAATCTCCACACGGACGTTGGGATTTTGTCATACAGCTTATTCATAGTCAGTTCTGCAAGACGGTGGTCAGCCGCTGAATAAAATACCGCCAGTTCATTATCAGAAAGCTCGTATTTATTCTTTTCAATTACACGTTCAAGCGTGTCTATTGACTGACAGCGTCGCAAACGCATCAAATAATCGATTTTTGTGAGTGGTTTTTCAGACATAAATTTACCTTACTAATTGTAATAATTTTAACAGGAAAGACTAACGGGGTTAGCTCTGCTCACGTTGATGAAGCAACGAAATAGTCGGTTGCCCGATTTACGCCATTTCTGCAAATCTTGCGCATTAATGCCGTAGCTGCTGAACAACATAAAGGTGTCATCCAGGTATTCATCAATTTGCTCAATCAGCTTATTATCTTCATTGTACTTAATTTTATAATTAAGTGCGAAGGTTGCAATATGCTCGATCAACTCGTTTAACTGTAAATTGATGGCAGACGTTGGGTCGTTTACCCAGCCATGGTTACTTTCATCAAGATTGGCAAGGCAGTCATGGTACAAGGATTCGCAGAGAAATTTCAACTGCGCGATATCATGCCTTTTTGGCGAGTACTCGTCCATAGCGCATCCCCTTCTGAGTGATTTCTTACTCACCGAACATCATGTCGGGATGGATACAACATACTTAGCCGCACGGGTGCTGTGTTCCTGATAACTCTAACTATAATCCACTCTGATCAAGATTTCACCGCGCTATTACGAAAAATTACAAATAAAAGCACTGACTGCGAGCCTTTACGCAAATGTGCCTTCAGAACTAAACATTTTTATCCAGATTAACGCGGAACTTTTTTCGCTCCCTTACGTTTCATTGGCTTAGCGTAAACAATCCTAAGATGTCCAAATCCGGAGTTCTCTTTGTCTGAAGATATGGTTAGGAATATTCCTAATCACTTAAGCAGGGAAATGAAATTAAAAAAATCCTGAATTCAGCGATTACGTTATCACTTAATTATGATATGTCATTGTAGGCGGCAGGAAATAAATAGAAGCACAATAAGCCTATTTTATGATTTTTTTCTGAAAAAGAAAAAGGCCGCTAATGCGGCCTTTTTATCATGTGAAACCGGTATCAGTGCGGTTCTACCGAATGACTGTGCTCAATATCTTCATTCTTGCGGCTAAAGCGGCGGCGAACCACCACGAAGAATACCGGAACGAAGAAGATAGCAAGTACGGTTGCGGTAACCATACCCCCCATAACGCCTGTACCGACGGCGTTCTGTGCACCGGAACCCGCACCGGTACTGATAACCAGCGGCATTACCCCGAGGATAAATGCCAGCGATGTCATCAGGATTGGGCGCAGACGCATACGCACCGCGTCAAGGGTCGCCTCAATCAGGCCTTTACCTTCTTTCTCCATCAGATCTTTGGCGAATTCAACGATAAGTATCGCGTTCTTCGCCGACAAGCCAATGGTTGTCAGCAGGCCCACCTGGAAGTACACGTCGTTGGTTAATCCACGGAACGTTGCCGCAAGCAGCGCACCGATAACCCCCAGTGGCACCACCAGCATAACGGAGAACGGAATCGACCAGCTCTCATACAGTGCCGCCAGACACAGGAAGACCACAATCAGTGAAATGGCGTACAGGGCAGGGGCCTGGTTTCCGGACAGACGTTCCTGGTAGGACATACCGGTCCAGTCATAGCCGATACCCGCAGGCAATTTACCTGCCAGCTCTTCCATCAGGTTCATGGCTTCACCGGTGCTTCGGCCTGGTGCGGCCTGACCCAGGATCTCCATGGATGGCAGCCCGTTATAACGTTCCAGACGCGGCGAACCGTATTCCCAGTGCGACGTAGAGAAGGATGAGAACGGCACCATCTGACCGTTGTTGCCGCGAACGTACCAGTTGTTGATATCGTTCGGTAACATACGGTATTGCGCTTCTGACATCACGTACACTTTCTTCACACGACCACGGTCGATGAAGTCGTTGACGTAGCTACCGCCCCAGGCCGCGCCCAGCGTGGTATTGATGTCACTGATGGAAACGCCCAGTGCCTGCGCTTTCTCCTGATCGATGTCGATTTTGTACTGAGGCGTATCTTCCAGACCGTTAGGACGCACGCCGACCAGAAGGTCAGGGTGTTTCGCCACTTCACCGAACAGCTGGTTACGTGCCTGCGTCAGTTTTTCATGACCCAGACCGCCCTGGTCAATCAGCTGGAAGTCGAAACCTGTCGCTGTTCCCAGTTCAACGATCGCTGGCAGGTTAAAGGCGAAGACCATCGCATCTTTAATCTGTGAGAACGTGCCCATTGCACGGCCAGTAATCGCCTCAACTTTGTTCTCTTCGCCTGGACGTTCTGACCAGTCTTTCAGAGAAACGAAGGCAATACCGGTGTTCTGACCACGACCCGCAAAGCCAAAGCCGTTAACCGCAAACACGGATTCAACGTTAGCTTTCTCTTTGGTGAGGTAGTAATCCGTTACTTCATCCAGCACCTTCTGGGTACGTTCTTGCGAGGCACCCGCCGGCAGCTGTGCCATCGTCAGGAACACGCCCTGGTCTTCATCGGGCAGGAACGAGCTTGGCAGACGAACGAACAGATAGGCCATACCCACCACGATGATGATATAGAGCAGCAGGTAACGACCGGTGCTGCGCAGGATGTTACCCACGCTGTCGGTGTAGTGATGCGTGCTCTTATCAAACATGCGGTTAAACCAGCCGAAGAACCCTTTATGCTCGCCGTGACCGCCTTTCTGAACAGGTTTCAGCATGGTGGCACACAGTGCAGGCGTCAGGATCAATGCAACCAGTACCGACAGCGCCATCGCCGAGACAATGGTGATGGAGAACTGACGATAAATTGCACCGGTTGAGCCGCCGAAGAAGGCCATCGGGATAAATACCGCAGACAGTACCATCGCGATACCGACCAGCGCGCCCTGGATCTGGCCCATGGATTTACGGGTTGCTTCCTTCGGCGGTAGACCTTCTTCCGCCATGACACGCTCGACGTTTTCTACCACCACGATGGCGTCATCCACAAGCAAGCCGATGGCGAGCACCATCCCGAACATCGTCAGGGTGTTTATCGAGTAGCCAAAGATGGCCAGTATGGCGAAGGTCCCGAGCAATACGACTGGTACGGCGATGGTTGGGATCAGCGTCGCGCGGAAGTTTTGCAGGAACAGATACATGACCAGGAATACCAGGATGATCGCTTCTGCCAGGGTTTTAACCACTTCGTGAATCGAGATTTTGACGAACGGCGTGGTGTCATACGGATAAACGATCTTCAGGCCTGACGGGAAGAACGGTTCCATCTTCTTCAGTTCCGCACGGATAGCCGTCGCGGTGTCCAGGGCGTTAGCACCTGTCGCCAGTTTGATCCCGAGACCGGAAGCCGGCTTGCCGTTAAACTTCGCAATGATGTCGTAGTTTTCGCCACCCAGTTCCACTTTCGCCACGTCGCGCAGACGAACCTGCGAACCGTCCTGATTCACCTTCAGCAGAATTTTACTGAACTCATCGGCGGAGGTCAGACGGGTCTGTGCGATGATCGAGGCGTTAAGCTGCTGGCCTTTCACCGGCGGGGTACCGCCTAACTGACCGGCGGCAACCTGGGCGTTCTGCGCTTTGATGGCGTTGATCACGTCCACCGGCGTCAGCTGGAAGTTGTTCAGTTTGTTCGGATCCATCCAGATACGCATCGCGTACTGAGAACCGAACAGCTGAACGTCACCCACACCAGACGTACGGCTGATGGCGTCCTTCATGTTGGCGCCCACGTAGTCGGAAATATCCTCCTGCGTCATGGTGCCGTTGGTGTTGATAACGCCAACAACCATCAGGAAGCTACTGGACGATTTCTCGACGCTCACACCCTGCTGTTGTACTTCTTGTGGCAGCAACGGCATGGCGAGCTGCAGTTTGTTCTGGACCTGAACCTGCGCGATGTCAGCATCAGTACCTGACTGGAAGGTCAGGGTGATCTGTACCGTACCGGTTGAGTCACTGTTTGAGGACATGTACATCAGGTTATCGATACCGTTCATGTTCTGTTCGATAACCTGTGTCACGGTATCCTGCACCGTTTTTGCATCAGCCCCGGGGTAGGTTGCGGAAATTGTTACCGCCGGTGGCGCAATCGTTGGATATTGCGCGACAGGCAGCTTCAGGATCGCAAGTCCCCCAGCCAGCATGATGATTATGGCGATCACCCATGCAAATATGGGGCGATCGATAAAGAAATTAGGCATGTCTTAACGGCTCCTGTTTAAGTTAAGACTTGGTTTGTTCTGACTGGCCAGCGGCCGAAGCTTGTTGTTTATCGTCAGATTTCACTTCCTGTGCTTTGACCTGCGCGCCAGGACGAACTTTTTGCAAACCAGTAATAATCACGCGATCGCCATCTTTCAGACCTTCCGTCACCAGCCATTTATCGCCAATCGCCTGCGTGGCAGTGATGTTGCGCGTTTCGACTTTGTCATCAGCCCCGACAACCAGTGCACTCGCGTCGCCACGTGGCGTACGGGTGACACCCTGCTGAGGCACCAGAAGTGCGGTTGGGTTGGTGCCTTCTTCCAGACGTGCGCGAACGAACATACCAGGTAAGAGTGTCTTATCCGGGTTCGGGAAAATCGCACGTAAGGTGATGGAACCGGTGGTTTGGTCGACCGTCACATCGGAGAATTCCAGTGTGCCTGCCTGCGGGAACTTGATACCGTCATTGGTCACGAGCTCCACTTTGGCTTTACCGTTTTCCTGCTTCAGCGTGCCATTTGCCAGCTCTTGTTTCAGGCGCAGGAAATCGTTGCTGGACTGGGTCACGTCAACGTAAATCGGATCAAGCTGCTGCACGGTGGCCAACGCGTTGGTCTGACCGTTCTGCACCAGCGCCCCTTCCGTGACGGAAGATTTACCGATGCGACCGCTGATTGGGGAGGTCACTTTGGTATAGGCGAGGTTAATACGCGCTGTTTCCACTGCAGCTTTCGCGGCAATCACGGCGGCGTTGGTCTGCTGTGCATCAGACAGGGCAGTGTCATAATCCTGTTGACTGATGTACTTGGTACCGAGCAGTTTTTTGTAGCGGTTCAGCGTCAGTTGGGAGATTTTGGCTGCAGCTTCTGCTTTCGCCAGATCGCCTTTCGCGCTCTCATAGGAGGCCTGGTAGGTTGCCGGATCAATCTGATACAGAGACTCGCCAGCTTTCACTTCACCACCCTCGGTGAAGTTACGTTTCAGGATGATACCACTCACCTGAGGACGCACTTCTGCGATGCGGTATGCGCTGGTACGGCCCGGTAATTCTGTCGTTATCTGGAGAGGTTCGGACTTGAGCGTCACCACGCCAACTTCTGGCACCTGCTGAGCTCCTTGTTGAGCCTGTTTGTCGTCACATCCTGTTAGCGCTAAGCTGCCTGAGAGCATCAGAACGACCGCCAGAGGCGTTAACCCTCTGTTTTTGTTCATATGTAAACCTCGAGTGTCCGATTTCAAATTGATCAATGGTCCTGAGTCCAAAAACCCATTGCTGCGTTTATATTATCGTCATGCTATGGTACATACATTCACAAATGTATGTAAATCTGACTCCTGTAAATTCACTAACGTATGGCACGAAAAACCAAACAACAAGCGCTTGAAACCCGACAACACATTCTGGATGTGGCTATGCGTTTGTTTTCTCAGCAGGGTGTTTCGTCAACCTCGCTGGCGCAGATTGCTCAGGCCGCGGGCGTCACGCGGGGAGCGATTTACTGGCATTTTAAAGACAAGACAGATCTGTTCAGTGAAATCTGGCAACTCTCAGAGTCCAGCATTAGCGATCTTGAGACTGAGTATCGGGCAAAATTCCCCGAGGATCCACTCTCAGTATTAAGAGAAATATTAGTATATATCCTTGAAGCAACGGTAGTTGAAGAACGTCGCAGGTTAATGATGGAAATCATCTACCATAAATGCGAGTTGGTCGGAGAGATGGCGGTCGTCCAGCAGGCGCAGCGCAGCCTGTGTCTGGAAAGCTACGATCGCATTGAACAGGTCCTCACCCAGTGCATGCAGGCGAACCAGCTGCCAGCGACGTTAATGACCCGACGGGCGGCTGTCCTGATGCGCAGTTATATTTCCGGCCTGATGGAAAACTGGCTTTTCGCCCCGGACTCCTTTGACCTGAAGAACGAAGCCCGCAGCTATGTCGCTATTTTCCTGGAGATGTGCCAGCTCTCCCCGACGCTGCATGGCAAGTCAGGCTCGCTAACAGCCTGACGCGATTCCAGGATTTCTCTTAGAGGCTCACGTTCGCGCTATTCTGCTTCAGGCGAGCGTGATATCCTGCACGCCGGACTATTTTCGGTCATCTTCTGACATCATTCACAACTATGCTGCACACCAATCGCTCGCAACATCCTGTTCTTGTATTTTTATTGGCGACGCTGTTTTTCTTCGCAACGGCACCGCTTTCCTGGGCCCGCGCCGATAACAACAATGACATCCCTTCACGCAGTGATGTTCAGTCGCAACTCGACACCCTGAATAAACAAAAAGATCTCTCTGCTCTGGATAAGCTCGTTCAGCAGGATCTGACAGAGACGCTGGAAACGCTTGATAAAATTGAGCGTGTTAAAGCGGAAACCACACAGCTTCGGCAGAAAGTGGCGCAGGCGCCTGAAAACATGCGTAAGGCCACGGAATCGCTGAATGCCCTGAGCGATGTGGATAATGACGACGAAACCCGTAAAACGCTCGCGACCCTGTCATTGCGTCAGCTGGAATCGCGCGTCGCACAGCTGCTCGACGATCTGCAAACGGCGCAGTCCGATCTCGGTACGTACAACAGCCAGCTTGTCTCCCTGCAAACCCAGCCCGAGCGCGTGCAAAATGCGATGTACGCCGCCTCTCAGCAGCTGCAGCAGATCCGCAACCGTCTGAACGGCACGTCGGTTGGCGAAGGTACCCTGCGCCCAACGCAGCAAACGCTGCTGCTGGTGCAACAGGCCTTACTGAATGCACAAATCGAACAGCAGCGTAAAAGCCTGGAAGGGAATACGGTGCTGCAGGATACGCTCCAGAAGCAGCGCGACTACGTAACGGCGAACATTAATCGTCTGGAACATCAGCTTCAGCTGTTGCAGGAGGCGGTTAACAGCAAGCGCCTTACGCTGACGGAGAAAACGGCTCAGGAAGCCGTCTCACCGGACGAAACTGCCCGCATTCAGGCGAACCCGCTGGTGAAACAGGAGCTCGAGGCTAACCATCAGCTGAGCCAGCGCCTGATACTGGCAACAGAAAGCGGTAACTCGCTGGTTCAGCAAAATATCAGAGTGAAAAACTGGCTGGACCGTGCGCTGCAGGCTGAACGTAACATTAAAGAGCAGATTGCGGTTCTGAAAGGCAGCCTGCTGCTGTCGCGTATTCTCTACCAGCAACAGCAGACGCTACCGTCCGCCGATGAGCTCGAGGACATGACCAACCGCATTGCGGATTTGCGTCTGGAACAATTCGATGTGAACCAGCAGCGCGACGCCCTTTTCCAGAGCGATACGTTTGTCGCCAAATTGGAAGAGGGCCATTCCAGTGAAGTGAACCCGGAAGTTCACGATGCACTGCTGCAGGTTGTGGATATGCGCCGCGAGCTGCTCGACCAGCTCAACAAACAGCTCGGCAACCAGCTGATGATGGCGATTAACCTGCAGATCAACCAGCAACAGCTGGTGAGCGTGTCGAAAAGTCTGCAGGAGATCCTGACCCAGCAGATTTTCTGGGTTAACAGCAATAAGCCGATGGACTGGGACTGGATTAAATCCTTCCCTGAAACGCTGAAGGCGCAGATTAAGAGCATGAAAATCACCGTAAACTGGGAGAAAGCCTGGCCTGCGGTGATGATTGCCTTCCTGGCGGGGCTCCCGCTGCTGCTGATTGCCGGCCTGATCCGCTGGCGTCTGGGCTGGCTGAAGAAATACCAGGATAAGCTGGCGTCTGAAGTGGGGCAACTGCGTAACGACAGCCAGCTGCACACGCCAAAAGCGATTCTGATCGATCTGATCCGCGCGCTGCCGGTCTGCCTGATTATTCTGGCGGTGGGGCTTATCCTGCTGACGATGCAGCTCAACATTAGCGACCTGCTGTGGGCGTTCAGTAAAAAACTGGCCCTGTTCTGGCTGGTGTTTGGCGTGTGCTGGAAAGTGCTGGAAAAAGACGGCGTTGCGGTGCGTCATTTCAACATGCCTGCGCAACTGACCAGCCACTGGCGTCGTCAGATTGTACGCGTCAGCCTGGCGCTGTTGCCGCTGCACTTCTGGTCCGTCGTCGCTGAGCTGTCTCCGCTGCACCTGATGGACGATGTCATGGGCCAGCTGGTTATTTTGCTGAACCTGCTGCTCATTGCCATCCTGATGTGGCCGATGTGCCGCGACAGCTGGCGGGATAAAGAGTCTCACAACATTCGTCTGGCCACCGTGACGGTACTGGCGATTATTCCACTGGCACTGATGGTGCTCACGGCGACGGGGTACTTCTATACCACGTTGCGCCTGTCCGGACGCTGGATTGAAACCGTCTATCTGGTGATCGTCTGGAACCTGCTCTATCAGACCGTACTGCGTGGCCTGAGCGTGGCGGCTCGCCGCATCGCTTATCGTCGTGCCATCGCGCGTCGCCAGCATCAGGTGAAGGAGGGGGCCGAAGGCGCGGAGCCACAGGAAGAGCCAACCATCGCGCTGGAGCAGGTTAACCAGCAGACACTGCGTATCACCATGCTGGTGATGATCGCGCTGTTTGCGGTGATGTTCTGGGCAATCTGGTCTGATTTAATCACCGTCTTTGCCTACCTCGACAGTATCACCCTCTGGCAATACAACGGCACCGAAGCGGGCGCTGCGGTAATGAAAAGCGTGACCATGGGCAGCCTGCTCTTTGCCCTGGTGTCGTCAGTGGTGGCCTGGGCGTTGATTCGAAACCTGCCAGGCCTGCTTGAAGTGCTGGTGCTGTCGCGTCTGAACCTGCGTCAGGGGGCATCGTATGCCATCACCACCATCCTCAACTACGTCATTATTATTGTCGGGGCGATGACGGTCTTTGGATCGCTTGGCGTCTCGTGGGATAAGCTGCAGTGGCTGGCGGCCGCGCTCTCTGTCGGTCTTGGTTTTGGCTTGCAGGAGATCTTCGGTAACTTTGTTTCCGGCCTGATCATCCTGTTCGAACGTCCGGTGCGTATCGGTGATACCGTCACCATCGGCACCTTCTCGGGAACGGTCAGCAAGATCCGTATTCGTGCCACCACCATCACCGACTTCGATCGCAAAGAGGTGATTATCCCGAACAAAGCGTTCGTCACCGAGCGACTGATCAACTGGTCGCTCTCTGACACCACAACGCGCGTCGTCATTCGACTGGGCGTGGCCTACGGCTCCGATCTGGATAAAGTGAAAGAGGTGTTGTTAAAAGCCGCGAAATCGCATCCTAAGGTGATGCACGAGCCCGCCCCAGATGTGTTCTTCACCACCTTTGGGCCGAGCACGCTGGATCACGAGCTGCGGTTATACGTGCGTGAGCTGCGCGATCGCAGCTACACCGTGGATGAGCTGAACCGCACTATCGATCGTCTGTGCCGTGAAAACAATATTAACATCGCCTTCAACCAGCTTGAAGTTCACCTGCGTAACGAGAAAGGTGACGAGCATACGGAAGTGAAGCGCGAGATTCAGGGTGACGATCCTACTCCGGCGTAATTCAGGTTCCCTCTCCCGGTGGGAGAGGGTCAGGGTGAAGGCGACTGGCCTTCACCTTGCCTTCAAAATCCGTCTTCACTATCTCAAGGGCTTTCAGCACCGTCTGGGCAGGGATATCATGATTCTCCAGCAGCATAATCAAATCGACGGCCAGCTTGACCTCATCGGGTGCATTTTCCAGTGACATTTACGGCTCCTGTTAACGGGTCAGACGTTCAATGACGCGTTCGATTTCATCCAGTGCCTGACGACAACGAACGATGCGGCCCTCGAGGGCGCTAATCTCTCGCATTAATAACTGCTGCTCTTCCAGCGTCTCGCTTGCGTTCAGGCGCGTTTCCCGCTCCTGCTTCATCTCAAACAGACGGCGTGCAAACTCCTGGTTCTCCAGCCGCTTGCGCTGCCATTTACCGAGACCCGGCGACGCGCTGTCCCAGACGCGTAGCGGCCAGGCGGTCATTTCACGGTGCAGGGCGGTGATCTGCTCGGTGAGATGTTCCGCAAGCCAGGCGACCTGTTGCTGTTGGTTGTTCTCAACCGCATGGCGCAACTCATCAAGATTCGTCTGCGCCTCAGCAACATAATCCTGGATGCGCGTGCTGCGGGTACGAAAAAGCTGCCGGTCAAAGCGCGGCTTCAGCGTAGCATGCCCCATTAACGGCGTAGCCTGCGCGCGCAGGGTGGACAGCTGATTTTGCAGCGTCTCCAGAAGCTGGGCTGTTTTCAATACGCTCTCCAGTGGTAAAGTAGCCGTTCAGTTTGATAACGATTCGCATTATGCAGCGTACTATTTTAATCATCATTGGCTGGCTCGCGGTAGTGTTAGGCACGCTGGGCGTGGTTTTGCCCTTATTGCCCACCACGCCTTTTATCCTGCTGGCAGCCTGGTGCTTCGCCCGTTCATCGCCGCGCTTTCACCACTGGCTGCTGTACCGCTCCTGGTTTGGCGGCTATTTGCGCCACTGGCAAAAACATCGGGCAATGCCGCCCGGTGCGAAGCCGCGTGCAATCGCGGTGATCCTGATTACCTTTGCCATTTCATTATGGCTGGTGAAAATGATGTGGGTGCGCATTCTGTTGCTGACGATCCTCGCCTGTCTGCTTTTCTTTATGTGGCGGATCCCCGTGGTTGATGAAAAGCAACAAAAGCACTGAAGCCTTATAATGGCTGTTGCAATTATTGCGCGCAGCCAGTAAATTCGACCGTTTTCGAGCACAGCTGCGCCTGGTCAAAGGTTAAACAATTGTTACCCTGGCCGACTCGTTGCGCGCTGTGAGTAACACTGTTTCATTTAGGCACAAACCGATGACCGCAACTGCACAGCAGCTTGAATATCTGAAAAACAGCATCAAAAGTATCCAGGACTATCCAAAGCCTGGCATTCTTTTCCGTGATGTCACCAGCTTGCTGGAAGACCCGAAAGCGTACGCGCTCAGCATTGAACTGCTGGTCGAGCGTTATAAAAACGCCGGGATCACCAAAGTAGTGGGTACCGAAGCCCGTGGATTCCTGTTTGGCGCGCCGGTCGCGCTGGCAATGGGTGTTGGCTTTGTGCCGGTACGTAAACCGCGCAAACTGCCGCGTGAAACCATCGCAGAGAGCTACGAACTGGAGTACGGCACCGATCAGCTGGAAATCCACGTTGATGCGATCAAGCCTGGCGATAAAGTGCTGGTGGTTGACGATCTGCTGGCGACCGGCGGCACGATTGAAGCGACCGTGAAGCTGATCCGTCGTCTGGGTGGTGAAGTGACCGATGCGGCATTCATTATTAACCTGTTTGACCTGGGTGGCGAACAGCGCCTGGAAAAACAGGGCATTACCAGCTACAGCCTGGTGCCTTTCCCGGGTCATTAATCCCGGTTTTCACAACCTCGCTCAATGGGTGAGGTTGTGATAGCATTCCCCTCCATAAATTCACCTTCCAGCGTTGCAGAGCCTGCCCATGAGTTATCAGGTGTTAGCCCGTAAATGGCGACCACAAACCTTTGCTGACGTTGTCGGTCAGGAGCATGTGCTGACGGCCCTGGCGAACGGCTTGTCGCTAGGTCGCATCCATCACGCTTATCTTTTCTCCGGCACCCGCGGCGTCGGTAAGACCTCTATTGCCCGTTTGCTGGCAAAAGGTCTGAACTGCGAAACCGGGATCACCGCCACGCCGTGCGGCGTGTGTGACAACTGCCGTGAAATTGAGCAGGGGCGCTTTGTCGATCTGATTGAGATCGACGCCGCCTCGCGCACGAAAGTGGAAGATACCCGCGATCTGCTCGACAACGTGCAGTACGCGCCGGCGCGTGGCCGCTTCAAGGTCTATCTGATCGATGAAGTGCACATGCTGTCACGCCACAGTTTCAACGCCCTGCTGAAAACGCTGGAAGAGCCGCCCGCGCATGTGAAATTCCTGCTGGCGACCACCGATCCGCAAAAGCTGCCGGTCACTATTTTGTCGCGCTGCCTGCAGTTCCATCTGAAGGCGCTGGACGTCGAGCAGATCCGCGCTCAGCTTGAACATATTCTTGATGAAGAGAAGATTGTCCACGAACCGCGCGCCCTGCAGCTGCTGGCCCGCGCGGCAGACGGCAGCCTTCGTGATGCCTTAAGTCTCACCGACCAGGCGATCGCCAGCGGTGACGGTAAACTCTCGACCGACGCGGTCAGCACCATGCTCGGCACGCTGGATGACGATCAGGCGCTTTCTCTCATCGAAGCGATGATTTCCGCCAACGGTGAACGCGTCATGTCGCTGGTGAACGCCGCAGCTGCCCGGGGCATTGAATGGGAAGCGCTGTTGGTTGAGATGCTAAGTCTGCTGCACCGCGTGGCGATGCTGCAGCTTTCTCCGTCAGCCATCGGTGCCGATATGGCGGTTATTGAACACCGGATGCGTGAACTTGCGCGCACCGTCCCACCGGCTGACGTGCAGCTTTATTACCAGACGCTGCTGATTGGCCGCAAAGAGCTGCCGTTTGCACCGGATCCCCGGATGGGCGTTGAAATGACCCTGCTGCGTGCGCTGGCGTTCCATCCGCGCATGCCTCTGCCGGAGCCGGAAGTGCCCCGACAGTCTTTTGCTCCGGTCGCCCCCACTGCGGTGATGTCGCCTCAGCAGGTGCCACCGCAGCCAACGGCTCCCCCGCAGCAGAACGTACCGCTGCCGGAGGCCACCAGTTCGGTGCTTGCCGCACGAAGCCAGTTGCAACGTGCTCAGGGAGCAACCAAACCAAAAAAGAGTGAACCGGCAGCGCCAGGAAGAGCGCGGCCGGTGAACAACGCCGCGCTTGAACGACTGGCTTCGGTTACGGAGCGCGTTCAGTCGCGCCCTGCACCGTCCGCGCTCGAGCAAAAAGCCCCGGTGAAAGAAGAGGCTTACCGCTGGAAGGCAACAACCCTCGTTGAAGAGGTGAAAGAAGAAGTTGCCACACCGAAAGCGCTAAAAAAGGCGCTGGAGCATGAAAAAACACCTGAGCTTTCCGCGAAACTTGCCGAAGAGTCTATTGAGCGTGACGCGTGGGCCGCAGAGGTCAGTAAACTGCAGTTGCCGAAGTTGGTTGAGCAGGTCGCGCTGAATGCCTGGAAAGAGCAGGACGGTCATCAGGTACGTTTACACCTGCGACCGGGTCAGCGGCACCTGAATTCCCCTGGCGCGCAAAAAGCGCTGGCCGAGGCGCTCACCGCATTACACGGTGCACCGGTTGAATTGACTATCATTGAAGATGATAATCCGGCGGTGCGAACGCCACTGGAATGGCGTCAGGCAATTTATGAAGAGAAGCTCGCGCAGGCGCGCGAGTCGATTATCGCGGATAACAATATCCAGACTCTGCGCCGGTTCTTCGACGCCGATCTGGATGAAGAGAGTATTCGCCCCATTTGATCGTGAGTCTGACTTACGGTTGTAATCCTTAAACGTGAAAGAAGAGAGAAGCCTATGTTTGGTGGAAAAGGCGGTCTGGGTGGCCTGATGAAGCAGGCTCAGCAGATGCAGGAAAAAATGCAGAAGATGCAGGAAGAGATCGCTCAGCTGGAAGTCACGGGTGAATCCGGTGCCGGTCTGGTCAAGGTGACCATCAACGGTGCGCATAACTGCCGTCGCGTTGAAATCGACCCAAGCCTGCTCGAAGACGACAAAGACATGCTGGAAGATCTGGTTGCAGCCGCGTTTAACGATGCTGCGCGCCGTATCGATGAAACTCAGAAAGAGAAAATGGCCTCTGTTTCCAGCGGTATGCAACTGCCGCCTGGCTTCAAGATGCCATTCTGATGCAAACCAGTCCGCTGCTCACGCAGTTAATGGAAGCACTGCGCTGTCTGCCGGGTGTCGGCCCGAAGTCGGCGCAGCGCATGGCGTTTACGCTATTGCAGCGCGACCGCAGCGGCGGGATGCGCCTGGCGCAGGCTTTGACCCGTGCCATGTCAGAAATTGGTCACTGTGCGGATTGCCGTACCTTTACCGAGCAGGACGTGTGTAACATCTGCACTAATCCGCGTCGTCAGGAAAACGGTCAGATTTGCGTGGTTGAGAGTCCGGCGGACATCTACGCCATCGAACAGACCGGGCAGTTTTCTGGCCGCTATTTTGTGCTGATGGGGCATCTCTCCCCGCTGGACGGTATTGGCCCGGACGATATCGGTCTCGATCGCCTTGAACAGCGTCTTGAGTCCGAAACGATCAAAGAGGTGATCCTCGCCACCAACCCAACGGTGGAAGGGGAAGCTACGGCCAACTACATCGCCGAATTGTGCGCACAGTATGGCGTTGACGCCAGCCGCATCGCTCACGGCGTGCCAGTGGGCGGTGAGCTGGAGATGGTGGACGGCACCACGCTGTCCCACTCTCTGGCTGGACGTCACAAGATTATTTTCTGACCAAACGGAGGCTGCAATCGCGGCCTCCGCTTGAAATTCTCCCCTCGTATCCCCATCTCTCCCTCAACGTTTTAAAACCCCATTAAATGGCATTGTTGAGGTCGACATAGATGAAAGGACAAGAAACCCGTGGTTTCCAGTCAGAAGTAAAACAGCTTCTGCACCTGATGATCCATTCCCTGTATTCCAACAAAGAAATCTTCCTGCGTGAGCTGATTTCCAACGCCTCCGATGCGGCGGACAAGCTGCGCTTCCGCGCCCTGTCTAACCCGGATCTGTACGAAGGCGACGGTGAGCTGCGCGTGCGCGTCTCTTTTGATAAAGAGAACCGTACCCTGACTATCGCTGATAACGGCATTGGTATGAACCGCGACGAGGTCATCGACCATCTCGGGACCATTGCTAAATCCGGTACCAAAGCGTTCCTCGAATCAATGGGCTCCGATCAGGCGAAAGACAGCCAGCTGATCGGCCAGTTCGGTGTGGGCTTCTACTCGGCGTTCATCGTTGCGGACAAAGTCACCGTGCGTACCCGCGCAGCAGGCGACAGTGCGGATCACGGCGTCTTCTGGGAATCTAAAGGCGAAGGCGAATACACCGTTGATGACATCACCAAAGCGGACCGCGGTACCGAAATCACCCTTCACCTGCGTGAAGGCGAAGACGATTTCCTGAATGACTGGCGCGTGCGCTCCATCATCAGCAAATACTCCGACCATATTGCCCTGCCGGTTGAGATTGAAAAACAGGAAGAGAAAGACGGTGAAACCGTGGTGTCCTGGGAGAAAATCAACAAGGCGCAGGCGCTGTGGACGCGCAATAAGTCTGAAATTAAAGACGACGAATACAACGAATTATACAAACACATCGCCCACGACTTTACCGATCCGCTCACCTGGAGCCACAACCGTGTGGAAGGTAAGCAGGAGTACACCAGCCTGCTGTATATCCCGTCACAGGCGCCGTGGGATATGTGGAACCGCGATCACAAGCACGGTCTGAAGCTGTACGTCCAGCGCGTATTTATCATGGATGACGCCGAGCAGTTCATGCCGAACTACCTGCGCTTTGTGCGTGGTCTCATTGACTCCAACGATCTGCCGCTGAACGTCTCCCGTGAAATTCTGCAGGACAGCACCGTCACCCGCAACCTGCGTAATGCACTGACCAAACGTGCGCTGCAGATGCTGGAAAAACTGGCGAAAGACGATGCAGAAAAATACCAGACCTTCTGGAAACAGTTCGGTCTGGTGCTGAAAGAGGGCCCTGCGGAAGATACATCCAACGTAGAAGCCATTGCTAAACTGCTGCGTTTCGCTTCCACTCACACCGACTCCTCTGCGCAGACCGTGTCGCTGGAAGAGTACGTCTCCCGCATGAAAGAAGGGCAGGAGAAGATCTACTACATCACCGCCGACAGCTACGCCGCGGCGAAGAGCAGCCCACACCTCGAGCTGCTGCGTAAGAAAGGCATCGAAGTACTGCTGCTGTCTGACCGCATCGACGAGTGGATGATGAACTACCTGACCGAGTTCGACGGTAAGGCGTTCCAGTCCGTCGCCAAAGCCGATGAGTCGATCGATAAGCTGGCCGATGAAGTGGACGAAAGCGCGAAAGAAGCGGAGAAGGCGCTGGAGCCTTTCGTTGAGCGCGTGAAAACGTTGCTGGGCGATCGCGTGAAAGAGGTGCGTTTCACTCACCGTCTGACTGATACCCCGGCCATTGTCACCACGGATGCGGATGAAATGAGCACCCAGATGGCGAAACTGTTCGCCGCGGCGGGCCAGGCGATGCCAGAAGTGAAATATATCTTCGAGCTGAACCCGGATCATCCGCTGGTGAAACGCGCGGCGGATACGCAGGACGAAGCACGCTTTGCCGAGTGGGTTGAGCTTCTGCTGGATCAGTCTCTGCTGGCCGAGCGCGGCACGCTGGAAGATCCTAACCTGTTCATTAAACGTGTGAATGCGCTGCTGCTGGCGTAATTGACCCGCCTCCCCCTGGTCTTCTCCCTCTCCTGTGGGAGAGGACCGGGGGAGGGCACCAGACCGCTCCTTCCCGTTAATCTCCCTTCATTAACCGTTTCAGCCCGCCTGCCTTCCTTGAGCCATATCCGTTCTGGTGGTATTGTTTAGCGCTTTTGAAAAATTGAATCGACTTTTGAGGGGATTTTCGCAATGCGTATTATTCTGCTTGGCGCTCCGGGCGCGGGTAAAGGAACTCAGGCTCAGTTCATCATGGAGAAATACGGTATTCCGCAAATCTCCACCGGTGATATGCTGCGCGCCGCTGTTAAATCTGGCTCCGAGCTGGGTAAACAAGCGAAAGACATCATGGACGCAGGCAAGCTGGTGACCGACGAGCTGGTTATCGCTCTGGTCAAAGAGCGCATTGCTCAGGAAGACTGCCGTAACGGTTTCCTGCTGGACGGCTTCCCACGCACCATTCCTCAGGCTGATGCCATGAAAGAAGCGGGCATCAACGTGGACTACGTGCTCGAGTTCGACGTGCCGGACGAGCTGATCGTTGACCGTATTGTTGGTCGTCGCGTACACGCTGCATCTGGCCGCGTTTACCACATCAAATTCAACCCGCCTAAGGTTGAAGGTAAAGATGACGTTACCGGTGAAGAGCTGACCACCCGTAAAGACGATCAGGAAGAGACCGTGCGTAAACGTCTGGTGGAATACCATCAGATGACCGCTCCGCTGATCGGTTATTACACCAAAGAAGCGCAGGCGGGTAACACCAAATACGCGAAAGTTGATGGCACCAAAGCCGTTGCTGACGTTCGTGCAGAGCTGGAAAAAATCCTCGGCTAATTGCACCTCTCTCACCCGGGCTCTCCGGGTGAGAAAAATTCTCATCTTACCTATTGCAGCAATGGGTTTCGTTTAAACGCTTTTCCGCTACAATTGAAAACCATTCAAATGGTTAAGAGGCGTGAATGAGTCAGGCGAAAACCGGCATCCTGCTTGCCAATCTGGGTACACCAGATGCACCGACATCAGAAGCGGTAAAACGCTACCTGCGACAATTTTTAAGCGACACGCGCGTCGTGGATACCCCAAGACTGTTGTGGTGGCCGCTGCTGCGTGGCGTCATTCTGCCGATTCGTGCCCCACGTGTCGCAAAGCTTTATCAGTCCGTCTGGATGGAAGAGGGCTCACCGCTGATGGTGTATAGCCGTCGGCAGGAAAAAGCGCTGGCCGCCCGCCTGCCGGATATGCCCGTCGCGCTGGGCATGAGCTACGGTAAACCGTCACTGGAAAGCGCGGTCGACTCGCTGCTGGCGCAGGGCGTCGACCACATTGTGGTTCTCGCCCTTTATCCGCAGTACTCCTGCTCGACGGTTGCCGCCGTCTGGGATGAGCTGGCACGTATTCTGGCGACCCGCCGCCGTATTCCTGGTGTGACCTTTATTCGCGATTACGCCGATAACGAACGCTATATTAAAGCGCTTGCCAGTAGCGCGCGCGCGTCGTTTGAAAAACATGGCGAGCCGGATCTGCTGTTGCTCTCCTATCATGGGATCCCGCAGCGCTTCGCCAATGAAGGGGATGATTACCCCCAGCGCTGCCGCGATACAACCCGTGAGCTGGTCTCAGCCCTCGGCCTGCCGCCAGAGAAAGTGATGATGACCTTCCAGTCGCGTTTTGGCCGCGAGCCGTGGTTAACGCCTTATACCGACGAAACCCTCAAAATGCTCGGTGAGAAGGGCGTGAAACATATTCAGGTGATGTCACCCGGTTTCTCCGCCGACTGTCTGGAAACGCTGGAAGAGATTGCCGTGCAGAACAGAGAGTTCTTCCTCGAGGCGGGCGGAACGAAATACGAATACATTCCGGCCCTTAACGACTCGCCTGAGCATATCGAGATGATGGTGTCGCTGGTGACAAACAGCCGCTGATCGCACTATGGGCCGGGTTTGTGCTACCATTCCCGGCCCATAATCCTTGCACAGTTCAGACCCATGAAATTTCCCGGTAAACGCAAATCTAAACACTACTTTCCCGTTGATGCCCGCGATCCGCTCCTGCAGCAAATCCAGCCGGAAAATGAAACCAGCGCCGCATGGGTCGTCGGTATCGATCAGACGCTGGTGGACATTGAAGCTAAAGTGGATGATGCGTTTGTCGCTCGTTACGGTCTGAGCGCCGGTCACTCGCTGGTGATTGAGGACGATGTTGCAGAAGCCCTATATCAGGAGCTGACGCGCGAAAACCTGATCACCCATCAGTTTGCCGGTGGCACTATCGGCAACACCATGCACAACTACTCGGTGCTTGCCGACGACCGCTCTGTGTTATTGGGCGTCATGTGCAGCAACATCGAAATTGGTGGCTACGCCTACCGTTATTTGTGCAATACCTCCAGCCGCACCGATCTGAACTACCTTCAGGGCGTTGACGGGCCGATTGGCCGCTGTTTCACGCTGATCAGCGATTCCGGCGAACGTACCTTTGCCATCAGCCCCGGCCACATGAATAAGCTGCGTGCAGAGAGCATTCCGGAAGCGGTGATAGCGGGTGCGTCTGCACTGGTGCTGACGTCGTATCTGGTGCGCTGTAAACCCGGCGAGCCGATGCCGGAAGCCACCATGAAAGCGATTGAGTACGCGAAGAAATACAATGTGCCGGTCGTTCTGACGCTGGGCACCAAATTCGTGATAGCCGACAACCCCGAGTGGTGGCAGGCCTTCCTGAAGGAACACGTCTCGATTCTGGCGATGAACGAAGAAGAGGCTGAAGCGTTGACCGGCGAGAGCGATCCGCTGCTGGCCTCCGATAAAGCGCTCGACTGGGTCGATCTGGTGCTCTGCACTGCCGGACCGGTAGGGCTGTATATGGCAGGCTTCACGGAAGAAGAGAGCAAACGCAAAACGCAGCATCCACTGCTGCCAGGCGCCATTGCCGAGTTTAACCAGTACGAGTTCAGCCGTGCGATTCGCCATAAAGATTGCGAAAACCCGCTGCGTATTTACTCCCACATCGCACCGTATATGGGCGGGCCAGAAAAGATCATGAACACCAATGGCGCGGGAGATGGCGCACTGGCGGCGCTGCTGCATGACATCACTGCGAATGCCTACCATAAAACCAACGTCCCGAATTCCAGCAAGCACAAATTCAACTGGCTGACCTATTCGTCGCTGGCGCAGGTGTGTAAGTACGCGAACCGCGTGAGTTATCAGGTGCTGAACCAGCACTCGCCGCGCTTAACCCGCGGTCTGCCGGAAAGGGAAGATAGCCTCGAAGAAGCCTACTGGGACCGATAAAGGCAAAACGGCAACCTTGCGGTTGCCGTATTCGTATTTGTACCCTCTCCCCGTGGGAGAGGGTCAGTCAGGGCTGCAGGAGGCACACTTACCCTGTCACCACCTCGTCAACCGGCGGTTTCGTTAACAGCGTCAGCATCGCTTTTGCAATTTCGCGTTCACCCATCACCACCTGATCCGCACCCCGTTCGGTAATGTACTCCACCTCATCGTCATAATGGGCACGGGCAATGATCTCAATATTCGGGCATTTTTCACGTGCGGACGCCACAATTTCACCCGCTTCATAGCCGTTTGGAATGGTCAGCAGCAGCCAGCGCGCGCAGTCCAGATGCGCGAGATTCATGATCTCTTCGTTTGCCGCATTGCCCAACACCGCGCGAACGCCGCGCTCGCGCAGCTCGTCGACACGGGTACGTGATGTTTCAATCACCACCAGCGGGATCCCCTGCGCCATCAGCTTCTCACCGAGCAGACTTCCTACGCGGCCAAAGCCGACCAGCAGGGCATGATTGCAAATATCCACCGGGATCTGCTTCTCTTCTTCGATAGCTTCTTCCAGCGTCTGCTCTTCCAGCGTTTCGGTTTTATCGAGGTATTTTTCCAGCAACGCAAACAGGACCGGGTTCAGCATGATGGAGAGGATCGCTCCGGCGAGGACCAGGTTTTGCCCGGCCTGCGGCAGCAGATTCAGCGCCATACCCAGGCCTGCCAGAATAAAGGCGAACTCACCAATCTGCGCCAGGCTGGCGGCGATGGTAAGAGCGGTACGCGGCGAGTGGCCAAACATCCGTACCAGGAAGAAGGCGGCAACCGACTTACCAAAGATAATAATCGCCAGGGTGCCCAACACGGCCAGCGGCTGCTGAACCAGAACCATCGGATCAAACAGCATCCCGACGGAGACAAAGAACAGGACGGCGAAGGCGTCGCGCAGCGGCAGCGTATCGTGCGCCGCACGGTGGCTCAGCTCGGATTCGTTCAGCACCATCCCGGCGAAGAACGCGCCCAGTGCAAAGGAGACGTCGAACAGTTCAACGGCACCAAAGGCAATCCCCAGCGCCAGGGCAAGGACAGACAGAGTAAACAACTCACGGGAGCCGGTGGCCGCGCTGCGGGACAGGATCCACGGCACCAGACGGCGGCCCACCAGCATCATAATGGTGATAAACGCCACCACTTTCCCGATGGTGATGCTCATGTCCAGCGCCAGCGTCGCAAAGCCGACGCTCTCTTTTTCCATCATACCGGCGACGGCAGGCAGCAACACCAGCGTCAGCACCATCACCAGGTCTTCCACAATCAGCCAGCCTATCGCGATTTGTCCGCGCTGGCTGTCGATAAGCTGCCTCTCCTCAAGCGCGCGCAGCAGTACGACAGTACTGGCGGTTGAAAGACACAGCCCAAAGACGATACCGGTCATCAGCGACCAGCCAAGCACTGTCGAAAGCGCCATTCCCAGCAGCGTCGCTACGGCTATCTGTGCGATCGCTCCCGGTATGGCGATCGACTTTACCGCCATCAGATCCTTCAGTGAGAAATGCAGACCCACGCCAAACATCAGCAGAATCACGCCTAATTCCGCCAGTTCGGGCGCCAGTTTGGTATCCGCCACGAAACCTGGCGTAAAAGGACCCGCCAGCACACCCGCTAACAAATAGCCCACCAGAGGCGAAATACGCAGTTTATTGGCAATCATGCCGAGGATAAAAGCGAGCACAAGTCCACCAACAATGGTGGTGATAAGCGGTGTGGCGTGATGCATTCCGTCTCCTTTCGTTGTGGGTGTTCCATTTGGTTAAAAAACCAAAAACCGAGTAATAGTTTATGACAATTTTTGCCGTTATGTTTATGAATAATTGTTGAAGTTTGAATAAAACAGCAATATGCGTGTAAAAAAGCGCATTTTGATAAATTAGGCGGGGGGATACAGAAGAAACCCTTATGGCATCAGGGTGTCAGGTCGCCAAAGTAAAACTTTAGCGACCGTTATATTACGCTTTATGACGGTTATCAGGCAGGAATATGGTCAACATCCCCAGAAGCGGCAGGAAAGCACAGATTTTATAGACCAGGAAGATACTGGTGTGGTCGGCAATCATGCCCAGCACTGCCGCACCAAGGCCGCCCATGCCGAAAGCAAAACCGAAAAAGAGTCCGGAAACCATACCGATACGGCCTGGCAGCAGCTCCTGCGCGTAAACAAGGATGGCGGAAAACGCCGAGGCGAGGATAAACCCAATAATCACGGTCAAAATCCCCGTCCACTCCAGGCTTGCATACGGCAAAATAAGGGTAAACGGGGCCACGCCGAGGATAGAGCCCCAAATGACGTATTTGCGCCCGATTTTATCGCCCACAGGCCCGCCGATAACCGTCCCTGCAGCCACCGCAAACAGGAAGGCAAACAGGTGAAGCTGGGCGTTTTGGACCGATAATCCGAATTTTTGCATCAGGTAAAAGGTGTAATAGCTGCTGATGCTCGCCATATAGAAGTATTTCGAGAAAATCAGCACCAGAAGCACGGAGACGGCCAGAATGACCTTATCGCGAGGAAGGGGATTGATAACCTTCGCTTTAGGTTTACCTTTGTTCACGCGATGCTGCGCGGCATACCAGCGGCTTATCTGAATCAGTACGATAATCGCCAGCAAGGCTGCCAGCACAAACCACGCCACGTTACCCTTGCCGTACGGAGCGATGATCACCGCTGCCAGCAGTGGGCCGAGGGAGCTGCCAAAGTTACCGCCCACCTGAAACAGCGATTGCGCCAGCCCGTGACGGCCCCCGGAGGCCATGCGCGCCACGCGTGAGGACTCCGGGTGAAAGACCGACGACCCCGTGCCCACCAGCGCGGCGGCAATCAGCACTGCTTCAAAGCTGCCTGCCATTGCCAGCAGCACCAGCCCGCTCAAGGTAAAACACATGCCAATCGGTAGCGACCACGGCATAGGATATTTATCCGTCCAGTAGCCCACGACCGGTTGCAGAAGTGAGGAGGCCAGCTGGAAGGTCAGGGTGATCATCCCGATCTGCACGAACGTTAATGAAAACTCGGACTGCAGCAGCGGGTAGATCGCGAGAATCAACGACTGGATCATGTCGTTGAGCAGATGTGAAAGGCTGATTGCGCCTAACACTTTAAACGAGGTGCGCGACGCCGGAGCGCCAGACACGGGCTGGGTTGATTCACTGATTGCCATAGAGATGAATACCACGTCTTTTGTTATTAGAAATGCAGGGTGTAATTATTATCCAACTAACATACCCGGCAGTGACATTTGAATAAAGTCGCAATTCTGAAAACTTATTTGTCTATTCTTATTAGTCACTGTAATTTTTGCCTTTGTCTATTGGTCAGGGAGAGAGAAGATGAAGTTAATGAAGCGGAGCGTCGCGCTGGCGCTGATCGCCGCCTGGGGTCTGGTTAGCCTGCCCGTGCAGGCCTATGAAAAAGATAAAACCTATAAAATCACCATTCTGCATACCAACGATCATCACGGCCATTTCTGGCGCAGTGAATACGGCGAATACGGTCTGTCGGCACAAAAAACGCTGGTGGATGGCATTCGTAAAGAGGTGGCAGCCCAGGGGGGCAGCGTACTGCTGCTGTCGGGGGGCGATATCAATACCGGCGTGCCGGAATCTGATTTACAGGATGCGGAGCCTGATTTCCGCGGCATGAATCTTATTGGCTACGATGCGATGGCCGTCGGTAACCATGAGTTCGATAACCCGCTGACGGTGCTGCGTCAGCAGGAAAAATGGGCCAAATTCCCGTTCCTCTCTGCCAACATCTACCAAAAAAGCACCGGCGAGCGACTGTTCAAACCCTGGGCGCTGTTTAAGCGTCAGGATCTGAAAATTGCGGTCATCGGGTTAACCACCGACGATACGGCGAAAATCGGCAACCCTGAGTTCTTTACCGATATCGAATTCCGTAAGCCTGCAGACGAAGCGAAGCTGGTCATTCAGGAATTGCAGCAGAACGAAAAGCCGGATGTCATTATTGCCACCACCCATATGGGCCACTACGACAACGGTGAGCACGGCTCGAATGCGCCGGGTGACGTGGAGATGGCTCGCAGCCTGCCTGCAGGCTCGCTGGCGATGATTGTGGGCGGTCATTCACAAGACCCGGTCTGCATGGCGTCAGAGAATAAAAAGCAGGTCGACTACGTGCCAGGCACGCCGTGTGCTCCGGACCGTCAGAACGGTATCTGGATTGTGCAGGCGCACGAATGGGGTAAATACGTGGGGCGTGCGGACTTTGAGTTCCGTAACGGCGAGATGAAGCTGGTGCACTATCAGCTCATTCCGGTCAACCTGAAGAAGAAAGTGACTTACCCTGACGGGAAGAGTGAACGCGTACTCTACACCCCAGAAATTGCTGAGAACGCGCAGATGCTCTCCCTGCTGACGCCCTTCCAGAATAAAGGCAAGGCGCAGCTGGACGTGAAGATTGGTACGCTGAATGGTCGTCTGGAAGGGGACCGCAGCAAAGTTCGCTTTGTGCAGACCAATATGGGGCATCTGGTGCTGGCGGCACAAATGGCGCGCACAAATGCCGATTTTGGCGTGATGAGCGGCGGCGGCATCCGCGACTCCATCGAAGGCGGAAACATCACCTATAAAGATGTGCTGAAGGTTCAGCCGTTCGGTAACATCGTGGTGTATGTCGACATGAGCGGTAAAGAGGTGATTGACTATCTCACCGCCGTGGCGCAGATGAAGCCGGACTCCGGCGCTTATCCGCAGTTTGCCAACGTCAGCTTTGTGGCGAAGGATGGCAAGCTCAACGACCTCAAAATCAAAGGCGAGCCGGTCGATCCTGCTAAAACCTACCGCATGGCAACATTAAGCTTTAACGCCACCGGTGGTGACGGTTATCCGCATATCGACAATAAACCGGGCTATGTGAATACCGGGTTTATCGATGCGGAAGTGCTGAAGCAGTTCATCGAGCAGAATTCACCGATCGACGTGAATACCTACGAGCCGAAAGGCGAGGTGAGCTGGCAGTAGTGCGGTTTTGTGCCGGGGGGCGGCTACGCCTGACCCGGTCTGTATGAGAATCGTCGGCCCGGTAAGCACAGTGCCTCCGGGCCAATTCCTCAATCCCGTCGCGCAATATCCGCAAATGTCGCGTCCAGTATTTTCGCCAGATCGCCTGCGGACAGTTCAATATCCAGCCCGCGTTTGCCGCCGGAAATATAAATGGTGTCGAAGGTCTGCGAAGGGGCATCAATCAGCGTCGGCAGGCGTTTTTTCTGCCCGAGCGGGCTGATACCGCCAACAAGGTAGCCGGTAGTGCGTTGCGCAACCATCGGATCGGCCATATCCACCTTCTTTGCCCCCAGCGCTTTGGCCACTTTCTTGAGATCCAGCTGCCCGGCAACAGGCGTTACCGCGACGGCGAGGTGTTTCATATCACCGTTCACCGCCACCAGCAGCGTCTTATAAACCCGATCGGCGTTCAGCCCCAGTTTGCGCACCACTTCATCACCAAAATTCGTTTCGCTGGGATCGTGATCGTAGGTGTGGATCCGAAAGGGAATGTTGTTTTTTTCGAGTAATTTAACGGCGGGAGTCATAGCTATCCTTCTTACGACAGACAATTCATGCTGACAGCATACGCCTGACGTTTGTCTAAAAAATAGCACCATCTTGCGCAATAGTATTGGCAGTGATGGTCACTTTGAGCGACAATCGGCTCAACCGAAGGTCTCCTTCGGCATAATAAAAACGATGAAATTCCTCTTTGACGGGCCAATAGAAATATTGGCCATTTTTTTATTTCAGCAGTGACGGCAAATTCCCTTCTCCGTACAAATGTAACGCCCCGACAGCGACCACGTAACGCCCCGCAGGCAACGCATGTAACGTCTGCTGCCAGGCTTTGTTGCGTTCGTTCATCAGCACATCATACAACGATTCACTGAACGTCGACGGCAGCGCCAGTTTACCGTCCGTGGGCGGCGCATTCAGCCACCAGCCGATCATCGTTTGCAACAGACGCGCGTTGGTGTGCCAGTGGGTCAGGGTATCATCCAGCAGCATCAGCCCATCATCAGGAAGCTGGCGCAGCAGGGCTATCTGGCTGTCCGTGCCTTCGAGCTCAATGACTGACAAATGGCGTGCTCTCGCGGCATTCAACAGCTGGTAATCAATACCGTAATCCCCGCGTAGCCCCAGACGCTGCGCCTGGGTTGCCTGCAGGACCATCGCGATTTGCCACAGCGGCAGTGTGTCCAGCATGGAGAGCGACACGCCCGTCTCATCTGCGACGCGCGTCAGTTCAGCAAACTGCGTGTCGTTCAGACGTTCAGCCAGGGGGAGATCGCTTTCGAGGCCGGCAAACGGCGACGTCTGGCCCGAAATATCCGCTTCAACGACCAGCGCATCGGCGCTCTTCAGCAGTTTCATCAGACCGGCTGGCAGCGGGGACATATCCTGCGTGCCCATATGGATGCTGCCCACCAGGTGAAGGTGCTGCCCGCCGGGAAGCGAGATATCCATGCCGGGCCAGGCATAACGGCGGGGGAAGAGGGCGCGAAACGATGTTTTTATACGATTAAACAGACTCATACGCGCTCCATAAACGGAAAGGTTCATGCTAGCGCGTAGGAGAAGAAGGTTCAATCTTTCGGTTTAAACCGCAACAACCGGTTTGCGTTGCTCACCACGGTAATGGACGAGAGCGCCATCGCCGCACCCGCGACAACCGGGTTCAGCAGCGTGCCGGTCAGCGGCCACAAAATACCGGCGGCAATCGGGATACCGAGCGAGTTGTAGACGAAGGCACCCAGCAGGTTCTGCTTCATGTTGCGCAAGGTGGCTTTTGAAATCGCCAGCGCGTCCGCAACGCCCATCAGGCTGTGACGCATCAGGGTGATGGCGGCTGTCTCAATGGCGACATCGCTACCGCCCCCCATCGCAATACCCACTTCCGCCTGTGCCAGCGCCGGCGCATCGTTAATCCCGTCACCGACCATCGCCACCTGGCGACCCTGGCTTTGCAGCGTCTTGATGGCATCTGCTTTGCCGTCAGGTAACACCCCGGCAATGACCTCGTCAATCCCAGCTTCCCGGGCGATGGCGTTCGCCGTCACAGGATTATCCCCGGTCAACATCACCAGGCGATAGCCCGCGCGATGCAGGCGTTGCAACGCCTGCACGCTGTCCTGGCGTAGCGGATCGCGAATTGCCAGCAGCGCCGCGGCTTTGCCATCAACGGCAAGCAGAACGGGGGTTGCGCCCTGAGAGGCCTGAGCTTTCAGGTCTTGTTCCAGGGCTGAAGTCTCAACGCCATGCTCCTTCAGCAGTGCCTGATTCCCTAGCAGCAGCGTGTGCCCTTCGGCGGTACCGCTGACGCCTAAACCGCGCAGGGTACGGAAATTGCTCACCTGCGGCAGGCTGGCATTCCCGGCTTTCTCAATAATGGCGTGGGCCAGCGGGTGGCTGGAGCCTTGTTCAAGCGCCGCGGCGAGACGCAGCGCGTCATCCTGCGTGATGCCTGCGGTTATCACGGCCACTACCTGCGGTTTCCCTTCCGTCAGCGTGCCGGTTTTATCAAACACCAGCGTGTCCAGCGTGCTCGCCCGCTGCAGCGCATCGGCATCCCGTACCAGCACACCAAATTCAGCGGCACGGCCTACGCCTGAGATGATCGACATTGGCGTGGCAAGACCGAGCGCGCAAGGACAGGCAATGATCAGCACCGTGGTGGCAATCACCAGGGTATAAACAATTTGCGGTGCCGGGCCGAAGACATACCAGATAGCCGCGCTCAGCAGCGCGATACCGACCACGACCGGCACAAATATGGCGGAGATTTTATCGGCCAGCTGACCAATTTCCGGCTTACTGCTCTGTGCCTGACGCACCATGCGAATAATGCGTGACAGCGTGGTATGGCTGCCGACGGCACTGGCGGTGAAAAGCACGCTACCGTCCTGCACCACCGTACCGGCATGAATGGCATCGCCCTGGGCTTTCTGTTGCGGGACGGGTTCGCCGGTCAGCATCGCTTCGTCAAACCAGGCTTCGCCCTGAGTGATTTCACCGTCGACGGGAACGCGGTCGCCGGTGGTCAGGCGCAGCGTCATGCCGGGTTGAACTTCAGCCAATGGGACATTTTTTTCACCCGCATCCGTCACGACGCGCGCGGTCGGTGGGGTTAAATCCAGCAGGCGCTCCAGCGCTTTGGAGGAGCGCTGACGGGCGCGCGCTTCAAGCATATGGCCGAGGTTAATCAGGCCGATAATCATCGCGCTCGCTTCATAATAGAGATGACGCGCTTCCATCGGGAACCACTGGGGCCAGACGTTGACGCTCATGGAGTACAGCCACGCCGCACCCGTGCCGAGTGCGACAAGGGTGTCCATCGTCGCGGTGCGATTTTTCAGGCTTTTCCAGGCGCTGGAGTAGAAGTGACCGCCTGCGAAGACCATCACGGCAAGCGTAATCAACCCAATGACCAGCCACAGCGTGCGGTTATCGTCGGTGACCATCATATTGTCACCGATCATACCCCACACCATGACCGGCACCCCGACCAGCAGCGCGACGATGGCCTGCCAGCGGAAGCGTTTCATGGTGGCGACGGCCGTTTCCTGCTGGCGTTCCCGACGTTTGAGGTCATCTTCGATGGCCTCTGCGCCGTAGCCCGCTTTTTCAACGGCCTGCACTAAATCTGCGGCGGAGGCACTGCCCATCACCAGCGCAGTACGCTCCGCAAGATTGACCCGTGCCTGCGCGACACCCGGTACAGCCTGCAAGGCATTTTGTACCCGGGAGACGCAGCTGGCGCAGCTCATGCCGTTGATCAGCAGCTGTTGGCTGTCATCAATATCATCAGCTACCGGAAGCTCAGGAGTGGCCGCTGTCAGTGCTTCCGACGGGGATGATGACTCTGCCAGCGGTTTAGCCTTTGGGTGGCTCAGCTCCGCCCCATAACCAGCCTGTTTGATCGTATCAATCAGCGCATCCGCACTGGCGCTACCGGTGACGGCGGCGTGATCAAGGGTCACTTCAGCGCTGTCTACATCAGGACGCTGTTCCAGACTTTCTTTAACGCGTTTGACACAGTGGCCGCAGGAGAGGCCGTCCAGTGTCAGGTCAATAGTGTGAGACATAACAAAACTCCCGTATAATGATCTGGTCAGATGTTGACCGGCATAACGCTTTTCGCTAACTGTTATGAAGGTTAAACCTTCCATCAAGGGGAAGGTCAAGGGGGAAATGTGAATATCAGTGATGTTGCGAAAAAAACCGGATTGACCAGCAAAGCGATCCGTTTTTATGAAGAGAAGGGGCTGGTGACACCGCCGCTGCGCAGTGAAAATGGCTACCGCAGTTATACGCAACTGCATCTTGATGAACTGACGCTGCTGCGCCAGGCGCGGCAGGTGGGATTTAACCTTGAAGAGTGCGGCGAGCTGGTCACCTTATTTAACGATCCGGCGCGCCATAGCGCAGACGTGAAAAAACGTACGCTGGAGAAAGTGGCTGAGATTGAACGCCACATTACCGAGTTACAGGCGATGCGTCAGCAGCTTCTGGCGCTGGCGGAATCCTGTCCGGGGGATGACAGCGCCGACTGCCCGATTATCGATAATCTGTCCGGCTGCTGTCATCGTAAGGCTCATGCCTGACAGGCTTTAACCCGCAGGGTTATCCCTTCCACCGCAATGACCTCAACCTGCGTGCCGGCGCTGAGGTCATCGTCGGCCACCACGGGCCATGAACTGTCGCCCACGCGCATATGTCCGCGCCCGTTAACCAGCGCCGTGTCGAGCGTAAAACGTTTGCCGACAATCTGCTGCCCGCGCTGATTGAGGTGGGCGTCGAGCGGTTTCTGCTCTGTCACCTGGCGGTTAAGCCAGCGCCACCACAGCCAGGCGGCCAACAGCGTCAGCACGGCAAATAACGCCCCCTGCCACGCCCAGTCCAGGGGCAGTAGCCAGACCACTAACCCGGTAATGACAGCGGCAACACCGCTCCAGAGCAGGTAACCGTTGCCGCCAAGCATCTCCGCGGCCAGCAATAAGCCACCGAGGCTTAGCCAGAATGCATGAGGATGTGCGACGATTAGCTCAATCATTTTTTGCGCTCGTTTCCGCTGTCTTTGATAAGTTCAGTGATCCCGGCGATGGAGCCCATCAGGCTGCTGGCATCCAGCGGCATCATCACCACTTTGCTGTTGTTCGCGGAGCCAATCTCTTTCAGCGCGTCAGTGTATTTTTGCGCAACAAAGTAGTTCACCGCCTGGATATCACCTGCTGCAATTGCTTCAGAGACCATCTGGGTGGCGCGGGCTTCCGCTTCTGCAGAACGTTCACGGGCTTCCGCCTGTAAGAAGGCAGACTGGCGTTCACCTTCCGCTTTCAGGATCTGCGACTGTTTTTCCCCTTCGGCTTTCAGGATCTCTGCCTGACGTACCCCCTCAGCTTCCAGAATGTAGGCGCGTTTGGTCCGTTCCGCTTTCATCTGCGCGTTCATGGAGGCGATCAGCTCTGCCGGTGGACGCACGTCGCGGATCTCAATACGGGTGACTTTGATCCCCCACGGGTTGGTGGCCTCGTCGACAATGTGCAGCAGGCGGGTGTTAATGCTGTCGCGCTGAGAGAGCATTTCGTCCAGCTCCATTGAACCGAGCACGGTACGAATGTTGGTCATCGTCAGATTTACGATAGCCAGCTCCAGATTGCTGACTTCATAGGCCGCTTTTGGGGCATCAATAACCTGAATAAAACAGACCGCATCAATGGTGACGTTGGCGTTATCCTTGGAGATCACTTCCTGAGAAGGAATATCCAGCACCTGTTCCATCATATTGATTTTACGTCCAATCCTGTCCATGAAAGGGACAATCAGGCTTAAACCCGGCTGGAGCGTGTTGGTGTAGCGGCCAAAGCGTTCAACGGTCCACTGATACCCCTGTGGGACAATTTTGACGCCAGCGCCGACAATAACCAGCGCAACGAAAATAAGGACAGGTATAACGATAAGCATAAAAACCTCCTGTTTTGCATGCTGTGACGAAGGGAACTGCGTGTGTGTTATAAGTCAGTATATCGGCTATCGGGCTGAAATTCGCCCCTGTAAAGAAGGGGGCGCGACGAATACCGGTAAAACCTTTACTCCAGCCATCGACACACCCTATTCGCGCTGCGTTCGTGAAAGGATTATTCTACGCGTGGTTGCAATAAAGGTGGTTACAGGATGCATGATGAACAATAAAAATACGCTCTTGCAGGTCAGGGATGTCGGTTTTCGTGTGGCAAATACCACGATCCTTCAGCATGTCGATTTTTGTCTTTCCCCGGGGGAGTTCAAACTGATAACAGGGCCGTCAGGCTGTGGCAAAAGTACGTTATTAAAGATAGTCGCTTCACTGCTCAGCCCTACTGAGGGCGCTATTCTGTTTGAAGGGCAGGATATCGCGACGCTGTCGCCAGAAAGCTATCGCCAGCAGGTCTCTTACTGCGTGCAAACCCCTTCGCTGTTTGGGGACACGGTTTATGACAACCTGGTCTTTCCGTGGCAAATCCGTCATAAAACGCCGGAGCCAGAAAAATTTATCGCCGATCTGGCCCGCTTTGGCCTGTCGAAAGAGACGCTGACTAAATCCATCAATGAATTATCGGGCGGCGAAAAGCAGCGTGTTTCGCTGATTCGCAATCTGCAGTTTTTGCCGAAGATATTGTTACTGGACGAGATCACCAGCGCGCTGGATGAGGTGAACAAACGCAACGTTAACGAGATTATTCATCGTTACGCAAGCGAGCAGAATATTGCCGTGCTGTGGGTTACGCACGATTCAAACGAAATTACCCATGCGGATGACGTCATTACGCTTGAGCCGCAGGGCGGGAAAATGCAGGAGGCAAACCATGGGTGAGCATAATATTACGAATACGTCGCTGGCGTTTTCGATGGTGCTGGTACTGATCGCTATTGTGGTGAGCTACCGGGAAAAGCTGGGTCTGGAGAAAGATATTATCTGGAGTATCTGCCGCGCGGTTATCCAGCTCATTATTGTCGGCTATGTGCTGAAGTATATTTTTAACGTCAACCACGCGGTGCTGACGCTCCTGATGGTGCTGTTTATCTGCTTTAACGCGGCGTGGAACGCGCAGAAACGCAGTAAGTATATCGATAAGGCGTTTGTCTCATCGTTTATCGCCATTACAACCGGGACGGCGCTGACGCTGGCGGTGCTGGTGGTGTCCGGCTCAATCGAGTTTACGCCAATGCAGGTTATCCCTATTTCCGGGATGATTGCGGGGAACGCTATGGTGGCTGTAGGACTGTGTTACAACAACCTCGGCCAGCGGTTTAGCAGTGAACAACAGAAGCTGCAGGAGAAATTAAGCCTGGGGGCGACACCGAAAATGGCCTCGGCGGTACTGATCCGCGACAGCATCCGCTCGTCGCTGATCCCAACGGTGGATTCCGCAAAAACGGTTGGGCTGGTTAGCCTGCCGGGAATGATGTCGGGGCTGATTTTTGCCGGTATCGATCCGGTCAAAGCCATTAAATATCAGATCATGGTGACCTTTATGCTGCTCTCTACGGCCAGCCTGTCGACCATCATTGCCTGCTATTTAACCTATCGGAAGTTCTACAACGCGCGCCACCAGCTGGTGGTGACGCAGTTGAAAAAGGCGGGGTGACCGCCTCTTTTGCAGGCCCGGTGAGCGCTAGCGGCACCGGGCCTGTTCATCAGTAGAGCAGGGCGTACAGCTGACGGCGGTACGTCGACGCCAGCGCATCGCCGGTGCCCAGCGCGGCCAGGATCTCCTGGAACATTTTCCGCGCCTGACCGTCGGCGGCACCCAGATCGTTTTGCAGATGGCTGAACAGCAGTGCCAGCGCTTCTTCGTTACGTCCCACCTGATGCAGCTGCAGCGCCAGCTGGCTTGCCAGCGCGGCATCGGTCGGGTTCTCGGCAACCTGCTGTTGAAGCTGCTGGATCTCCGGCGTATCCGCCGCCTGTTTCAGCAGATCGATCTGCGCAACCAGACCCTGATAACGGGTATCCTGATCCTGCAGTGGAATGGTCTTCAGCACAGCTTCCGCATCGTCGGAACGGTGCAGGGCAATCTGCGTTTCTGCAAGGAGCAGGCCAATCTGGCTGTCCTGTTTCGACAGCTGCCACGCCTCTTTGAGCAGCGGTAGCGCTTCGTCGTATTTGCCTTCCTGCATCAGTCCCATGGCTTCCTGCGCCTTCAGCTCTTCCTCGCGCGGAAGGACTTTATCCAGCAGGGCACGGATCGCTTCTTCAGGCTGTGGCCCCTGGAAGCCATCAACAGGTTGCCCATTCTGGAACAGATAGACGGTAGGAATCGCGCGCAGGCCAAACTGAGACGCCACCATAGGCTCAGCGTCACAATCCAGTTTGGCCAGAATGAACTGGCCATTGTATTGCGCGGCAAGGCTTTCGAGTACCGGCGTCAGCTGCAGACAGTGTTGGCTACGCTCAGACCAGAAGTAGAACAGCACCGGTTTGGTCATGGACTGTTCGAGGGTCTGTTGCAGGTTTGCTTCAGTAATATTGACGATATTCTGTACGGACATGCGGCCTTCTCTTTTATCGGTTTGTTATTTACATGGGGGTTAGCGACGACGCTTCAACTCAACCGTGTAAAATTTTGTCCATCATCCGGCCCGGCAGCAGGCGTTTTAACCAGCCTACCGCATGGGTTACCAGCGTCACCGGATAGCGCATTTTTGGGTTTTCGCTCTCAAAAGCATGGCGCACTTTAGCGACGACTGCTTCCGGCCCGAGCGTAAAGCGTGCGGCGATACCGGGGTTTTCGACCGGTTTATCCGCCTGGGTCTGGTTAACGTTTTCCGTAAAGCGGGTGCGGATAGGGCCCGGCTCAATCAGGCTGACCTTAATGCCGCTGTGACGCAACTCCATGCGCAGGGCATCGGACCAGGCCTCCAGCGCATATTTGCTGGCGGCATAGGCCCCGCGGCCCGGCGTTGAAATCAGCCCCATCACGGAGGAGGTCATCACAATGCGTCCTTCACCGTGCGGCAGCATGGCGGGGAGCAGGCGCATGGTGAGCTGATGGACGCCAAAGAAATTGGTGGAAAACTGTTTTTCCAGCTGCTCGCGGGTGAGCGTGTCCAGGGGACCATACACGCCGTAACCGGCATTGTTAAAAAGACCGTACAGACGGTTGTCGGTCAGGGCCAGCACCTCATCGGCTGCGCGTTCCACGCTTTCCGGTGAGTCTAAATCCAGTAACACACCGGTAAAGCCCAGCCCGTTCATGCGTTCGACGTCGTCGGGTTTACGGCAGGCCGCCAGTACCCAATATCCCTGACGCTTCAATTCGAGTGCACTTTCAAGACCGATTCCGCTGGAACATCCTGTAATTAAGACCGATTTTTGCATAACTTTACCTGTCAGGATCTCCGCTGAATTAGGAGTCATGTTTAACTAAAGGGGCCAGCCGTGTTGCCATCCAGTCGGCAATAAACGGCTGCGCATCGCGATTGGGGTGGATCCCATCGTCTTGCATCCACTGGGGTTTGAGATAGACCTCTTCCATAAAAAATGGCAGCAGCGGAATATCAAACTCGTTGGCAAGCTTTGGGTAGATCGCGCTAAAGGCTTCATTATACCGACGTCCATAGTTGGCGGGCAGGCGAATTTGCATCAGCAGCGGTTGCGCGTTCGCGGCCTTAATATCCTTAAGGATCGTGCGCAGGGTCTGTTCCGTTTGCTGAGGCTGGAAACCACGCAAGCCATCATTACCGCCCAACTCAACCAGCACCCATCGCGGTTGATGCTGTTTGAGCAAGGCTGGCAGGCGCGACAAGCCTTGCTGCGAGGTATCACCGCTGATGCTGCCATTAATAACCGTTGTCTTACTCTGCCATTTGTCATTGAGCAGAGCTGGCCAGGCCGCGTTGGCCGCCATGCGATAGCCTGCACTCAGGCTGTCACCGAGAACCAGTAACGTGTCCGCTGCCGCCGCGCGGAAGGTCATCAGGATTAAAAACAGGAAGGGCAAATGCCAGCGGAAAACATTGTTGAAGTTCATCGTCTTAAGAAGTCCGTCGGTCAGGGGGAACACGAGCTTTCCATCCTCACCGGAGTTGAACTCGTTGTCAAACGCGCCGAAACCATTGCGCTGATTGGCGAGTCCGGCTCCGGGAAGTCCACGCTCCTGGCCATTTTAGCCGGTCTGGACGACGGCAGCAGTGGAGAGGTCAACCTGGTCGGGCAACCGCTGCATCAGCTTGATGAAGAGGCGCGTGCTGCGCTCCGCGCTCGTCATATCGGGTTTGTCTTTCAGTCCTTCATGCTGATCCCGACGCTCAATGCGCTGGAAAACGTTGAACTGCCGGCGCTACTGCGCGGCGAGAACAGCCGTGAAAGTCGCGCCCACGCGAAGGCATTGCTGGAGCAACTAGGGCTGGGCAAACGCCTCGACCATCTTCCGGCGCAGCTTTCCGGCGGGGAGCAACAGCGTGTGGCCCTGGCCCGGGCGTTTAACGGCCGCCCGGACGTGCTGTTTGCGGATGAGCCTACCGGAAACCTCGACCGAAAGACCGGGGATAAAATTGCCGACCTGCTTTTTTCGCTCAACCGCGAACACGGGACCACGCTGATTCTGGTGACCCACGATCCGCAACTGGCTGCCCGCTGCGACCGTCGCCTGCGGCTGGTTAACGGTGAACTGCAGGAGGAAGCATGATTGCCCGCTGGTTCTGGCGCGAATGGCGCTCGCCCACGCTGTTGATTGTCTGGATGGCGTTAAGCCTGGCGGTAGCCTGCGTGCTGGCGCTGGGCAGCGTCAGCGATCGCATGGAGAAAGGGTTAAGCCAGCAAAGCCGCGAGTTTATGGCCGGAGACAGGGCGCTGCAAAGCTCGCGTCCCGTCCCGCCGGGCTGGCTTGAGGAGGCGCGTAAGCGTGGACTGAAGGTGGGGGAACAGCTGAGCTTTCAGACCATGACCTTTGCCGGCGATACGCCGCAGCTGGCGAGCGTCAAAGCCGTCGACGACCTTTACCCGCTGTACGGTGAACTGCAGACCAGCCCGCCTGGCTTAAAGCCGAAACCGGGCACGGTGCTGCTGGCGCCACGTTTAATGGCGCTGCTGAACCTGAAAACGGGTGACAGTATCGACGTGGGTGACGCCACGTTCCGTATCGCCGGGGAAGTGGTTCAGGAACCTGACTCCGGCTTTAACCCGTTCCAGCTTGCCCCGCGCTTGCTGATGAATACCGCTGATGTGGCGAATACCCATGCCGTGCAGCCGGGAAGCCGCGTCACCTGGCGCTATAAGTTTGCGGGAACGCCCGCCCAGCTTGACGCGTATGAAAAATGGCTGCTGCCGCAGTTAAAACCAGAGCACCGCTGGTACGGACTGGAGCAGGACGAAGGGGCGCTTGGTAAATCTCTCGAACGTTCTCAGCAGTTCCTGCTGCTTTCAGCGCTGTTAACCCTGCTGTTGGCCGTGGCGGCGGTGGCGGTGGCCATGGGGCACTACTGCCGCAGCCGATACGATCTGGTGGCGATCCTCAAAACCCTCGGCGCGGGCAGCGCCCAGCTGCGTAAGCTGATTGTCGGCCAGTGGCTGATGCTGCTGGTGTTGTCAGCACTCACCGGTGGGGCGATGGGGCTGCTGTTTGAAAAGCTGCTGATGGTCATGCTGAAACCGGTACTGCCTGCCGCACTTCCACCGGCCAGCCTCTGGCCGTGGCTGTGGGCGATTGGCGCGATGATGGTGATCTCGGTGCTGGTGGGGCTTCGCCCGTACCGGCTGTTGCTCGCGACGCAGCCGCTGCGCGTGCTGCGCCGTGACGTGGTGGCCAACGTCTGGCCGCTGAAGTTCTATCTTCCTGTCATTGTTGCGGTTTCGGTTGGGTTGTTGGCCTGGCTGATGGGCGGCAGCACGCTGCTGTGGGCCGTACTGGCCGGGGCGGTGGTGCTGGCGCTGCTGTGTGGTGTGGTCGGCTGGGTGCTCCTTAATGTGCTTAAAAAGCTGACGGTGAAGTCGCTTCCCGTGCGGCTGGCGGTGAACCGTCTGCTGCACCAGCCCTGGTCTACGCTGAGTCAGCTGTCTGCCTTTTCGCTGTCGTTTATGCTGCTGGCACTGCTGCTGGTGCTGCGCGGCGATCTGCTGGAGCGCTGGCAACAGCAGCTTCCGCCGGAAAGCCCGAACTATTTCCTGATCAATATCGCCCCTGAGCAGGTGACACCTCTGAAGACGTTCCTGGCGGAACACCAGATTGTGCCGGAGTCGTTCTACCCCATCGTCCGCGCGCGTCTGACGCAGATCAACGGCCAGTCCACGGAGGGAAACAAGGATGAATCGCTTAACCGCGAACTGAACCTGACCTGGCAGGAGAAACGTCCAGATCACAACCCGATTACCGCCGGCAGCTGGCCGCCGAAAGCGGGAGAAGTCTCGATGGAAGAGGGGCTGGCGACGCGCCTGAACGTCAGGCTGGGCGACAGCGTGACTTTTACCGGCGATACCCAGGACTTTAGCGCTAAGGTCACCAGCCTGCGTAAGGTGGACTGGGAAAGCCTGCGGCCGAACTTCTTCTTTATTTTCCCCGCAGGCGCACTGGACGGACAGCCGCAAAGCTGGCTCACCAGTTTCCGCTGGGAAAACGGCAACGGTATGCTGACCCGGCTGAACCGCGAATTTCCGACGGTCAGCCTGCTGGATATTGGCGCGATCCTTAAACAGGTCGGGCAGGTGCTGGAGCAGGTCAGCCGGGCACTGGAGGTTATGGTGGTGCTGGTGACGATCTGCGGCGTACTGTTGCTGCTGGCCCAGGTGCAGGTCGGGATGCGGCAGCGTCATCAGGAGCTGGTGGTCTATCGCACGCTCGGGGCGAGTAAGCGACTGCTGCGCACCACGCTGTGGAGCGAGTTTGCCCTGCTGGGGCTGGTCTCGGGTCTGGTGGCGGCGATGGGTGCTGAGACGGCGTTAGCCGTGCTGCAGACCCGGGTCTTCGATTTCCCGTGGGAGCCTGACTGGCGACTGTGGTTCACGCTGCCGGTCTGCGGTGCGGTGCTGCTGTCGCTGTGCGGCGGCTGGCTCGGCACGCGATTGCTAAAAGGCAAAGCGCTGTTCCGTCAGTTTGCCAGTTAGTTCAAATCCGTGATAATTACGCACCGGTTTATCTGCTGGTGCGTAATAATTTAGCAGCACAAATCGGTAATACCCATGCGTTTAGTAGCACAAAACATTAAAAACCCGCGCACACAGCAAGATTTTTTCCAGTTAATATTCACCTGCTAAATATTTAGCAGCGTGTCTATAAAGGAAAAATAATGACTATAAAAAAATCAGCGCTGGCAGTAACAATTGGCGCAGCAGTGGCATTGACCTCCTTCGCATCTCAGGCGGAAATCACGGTTCTTAAACAAGACCCTCAGGCGGGTAACCCGCTGAGCCGTCTTAACTTTACCGTTGGCGGCAGTATTCGTCCTCAGTTCAACATGATGACGGGCGACGGCGATAAAGGCTCCTACAAACGTAATGGCTTCGACGGCGGCACCCGTTTCCGTTTCGCAGCAGATTACTATCTGTTTGATGACATCAGCTGGATCAGCTACTACGAGCTGGGTGTGAACATTCCGGCGCTGTTCAACTGGGATAATCACTACGCTGAAGGTGCTAACGACACCTCTCGCCGTATGCTGTACACCGGTCTGAAGAGCGACACCTGGGGTACGCTGACCTTCGGTCAACAGAACAGCGTTTACTATGATGTGGTTGGCGTGAAAACCGATATCTGGGACTACGACATGATTGGTCAGGCTCCAGGTAACGGGATCAACGGTGACTACGACGGCTCTTATCGTTCACGCAAGATGCTGAAATATAAGAAAACCGTAGGCGATGCGGATATCTATGCATCCTACCTGTTTGAAGACAGCGAATACCTGCCGGGCAATGGCCTGCGTTACAAACGTAAAGGCGGCGGTTCACTGGGTCTGGATTACCACCTGACCACCGATCTGACCTGGGGCGCAGCGTGGAACTATACCCGCGCGGACATGCGTAACCCGGACAACGGCGACAGCAAATCTTACGACCAGAATATCCTCGGTACCGCGCTGAGCTGGACGCCGGATAACTGGACCTTCTCGGCTGGCGGCGGCTGGTACCAGAACTTCCTGACCACCAAAAAAGTGTCTACTGACAACTACTTTGCCGGTGATGCATGGGGTATTGAATACTTCGCAGGGTACAAATTCCCAATCGATCAGTATGCGGTGAAATCCATCCAGCCTTACTTCATGGGTGACCGTATTGAGTACGTGAATGGTCGTAACTACCAGCGTATCGATAACGGCGTGGGTGTTAGCGTCCAGCTGGACTACGGTTTCCGTGTTGATTACGAACACGTGTTCACCTCCAGCACGGATAACCTGGGCGACATGAACCTGGTGCGTCTGCGTTACGACTTCTAAGTTCAGTCAGCAGGGGAGTCACCCCGATATGAAAACGGCAACCCTGGGTTGCCGTTTTTTTGCGCGTGATTCAGCGATTGAGCCAGTCAGCCACGTCCTCAAACGTTCCGCGATACACAATCTTCTCCGCCTTTTTTGCCAGCTGCCAGGTGTACATCGGGTCGTAATAGTCGTTCAGCAGCGGGGTAAGCCAGCGCAAATGCGCGTCGGTGCTGCCAGAACGTTGTTGCTCCTGCAGGGCGGAATCCAGCAGCGCCGTAAAGTCTGCAAAGCGCTGCAGCCCCAGACGGCGGCGAATGGCAAACAGGCCGTGGTGCAGGTATTCGCTGTACGCGTTCCAGCCCGCCTCTTCGCCAAAGGCAGCAGAAAAATCCGCCCACATATGGTCGAAATACTCTTCACGCAGGCGTTCAAGACGGACATCAAACGGGTCTTCTACTACCACAACAGGCGCCTGAACCATGCGGTCTCGCAGGCATTCCGGGAGGTGGTTGGAACCAATCATCCGCCCTTCATCCTCCAGCACCCAGCGTGCGGCCTCTTTTTTCAACAGCACGACGGCGAGCTGATTTTCGAAGCTCGCCTGCGAAAGCTGTGGTGTAAGCGTGCGGCCAAACGACGAGCCGCGATGGTGTGCCAGCCCTTCCAGATCCACACCCTGCGCGTGCTGTTTCACCAGCAACGTTTTGCCGCTCCCGGTACAGCCGCCGATCAGCACCATCGGTTTTTGCACCTGCTCAGCGGTTACCTCAATTGCGGTCTGACGCAGCGCTTTATAGCCGCCTGCGATCAGCGGGTAATCCACGCCGCGCGCTTTCAACCAGGCCTGAGTGATATGCGAGCGTTGACCGCCACGCGCGCAGCAGAGGTAGCCGGTGGGGTGGGAGAGGCAGGCTTCGCGCCAGGCGTTAATGCGCATCTCACGGGTGCTGCCTGCGACCAGACTATGGCCGAGTGCAAGCGCAGCGTCCGGCCCCTGGCGTTTATAGCAGGTACCGACGGCGGCGCGTTCATCATCGTTCATCAGAGGCAGGTTGATTGCCGCAGGCATCGCGCCCTGGGCGAATTCGATCGGCGCGCGAACGTCGATTAAAGGGGTATCGGATGCGAGGATCGCGCGATAGTCCGTTCCATCGTTCATGGTTTTTCCAGAAGAAAACTAAGCTGCAATGGGCGGGGATTGTACGCCGGGGAGGGGGAAGGTCAACTCCCCGGCAGAGGAGTATTACTTAAGCTTTGATTGCGCCCAGATAATTCCGCTCGCGTATTCCGGCGGCAGGAGAGGAATAATCGCTTCCAGCGTGGCGCTCAGACGATCGGTGTCGGTATCGTTCAGGTTCAGGTGACCGACCTTACGACCCGGACGCACCTCTTTGTCATACCAGTGCAGATGCACCAGCGGCAGCTTGAGCCAGTCGTAGTTCAGATCGGTACCGATCAGGTTGATCATCACCGACGGGCTGTTGACCACCGGCTGCGGCAGCGGCAGGTCAGTGATGGCGCGCAGGTGCAGCTCGAACTGGCTGATGGACGCCCCGTTTTGGGTCCAGTGACCACTGTTGTGAACGCGCGGTGCCAGTTCGTTAATCAGCAGACCGGACGGCGTGACAAAACACTCCATCGCCATGACGCCGACGTAACCGAGTTCGTGCATGATGGCAGAGAGCATCTCTTCTGCCTGCGCCTGCTGTTCAGCACTGGCCTGCGGGAATGCAACGCTGGTACGCAGGATCCCGTCCTGATGCAGGTTATGCGTCAGCGGATAAAAAACGGTATGGCCGTCCTGCCCGCGAGCGCCCACCAGCGAGACTTCACCGCTGAAGTTAATGCCCTGCTCAACGATGCACTCCCCGTAGCAATCGTCCGGCAGCTCGTGAGTGTCATCGGCGCGCAGACGCCACTGTCCACGACCGTCGTACCCGCCGACGCGACGCTTCACAATTGCCAGATCGCCCAGCATTGCGAATACATCCTTCCACTCGCTTTTATCGGACAACAGCTGCCACGGCGCAGTCGGCAGCCCGAGCTTATCGAACAGCTGCTTTTGCGTCAGACGGTCAGCAATAATGGGAAAGACGTCGCGGTTAACGAAGGCATTGTGACGCGCCAGCTCGCGCGTCAGGGCCGTTTGTGGCCAGCGTTCAATCTCCGCGGTGATCACACTCTGGTGAAACGGCACGGCTTCCGGTTCGTCATCCAGCCCGACGGGCCACACGGCAATACCCAGCGGCTCACCGGCCTGACGCAGCATACGGCCTAACTGACCATTACCGAGGACGCATACCTGCTTCATGCCGCACCCCGCGGGTCCGGATTGTCCAGCACCTCGTCGGTCTGGGCTTTACGCCAGTCCGCCAGACGCTGATGTAACGCTTTATCGTGAGTCGCCAGGATCTGCGCGGCGAGCAGGGCAGCGTTGGCAGCGCCCGCTTTACCAATGGCCAGCGTGCCGACCGGAATGCCACGCGGCATCTGAACGATGGAATAGAGGCTATCGACACCATTTAACGCAGCGCTTTGCACCGGAACACCCAGAACCGGTACCAGCGTTTTGGCGGCAATCATGCCTGGCAGATGTGCTGCGCCGCCCGCACCGGCAATGATCACCTCATAACCCTTCTCTTCGGCGCTTTCGGCGAAGCTGAACAGTTTGTCCGGTGTACGGTGTGCGGAGACCACTTCAACGTGGTGCGGAACATTCAGGATTTCAAAGATTTCGGCGGTGAACTGCATGGTAGCCCAGTCGCTTTTGGACCCCATCACGATGGCGACACGCGCCGGATTATTGCGGGAAGACATGCGTCTTAAAACTCCTGTGGTGCGAAACACACTGCTTTCGAGGGCACAGAGAATAGCATGTAATAGGGGCAAGGAAAACGGTTGCGCGGTTAAAAACTGAGCCGTTGTGGCTCTCAGGAGATAACAAAACAGACCGCGTTCTGGCGGTCTGTTTTATCAGGCATCGATGTGCTTTGATGTGCTTTTGACGGGCGGCACGGTCAGCAGACGTCTTATTTGGTCAGTTCTGCCGTCATGTGAACGCGGTTGTTAAACTGAGCGCTGGTGATTTTGTAAGACGCGCCCTGTTCAGCAGCCTGAGCGGCAATTTTCGCTTCTGCGCGGTCAAGGGTAGAGGCCGTGGCGCTGACGCTCTGAGCAAAAGAACCGAAAGAGATCAGAGAGAGTGCGGCAACAGCAACGAAAGTTTTGATGGATTTCATGGTCGTATTCCTTAAATGTTTTATCTGGGATAGGGCGTGTTGCCCTGATGTGATAAATAATAGGCCGACCACGGGCTGATTAAAATCGAAACAATTTGCCGATATTGTTCAAAAAAATAGAATGATTTTTTGGCGGGTTAAAACGGGAAAGCGATCAGTTCCACACCGTCAGGCGTGACGCTGACCATTGAACCTTCGCTGTGCCAGGCCCCGAGGACGACGCGGTGGGCCGCTTCGCCGTTGGCGGTAAGGGTATGCACATCGGGACGATGAGTATGACCGTGGATCAACCACTGAACGCGGTGTTTTTCCATGACCCTGACTACCGCCTGGGGATTAACGTCCATAATGGCCATGGATTTGCCGCTGTTGGCGGCCTTACTGTCGGCACGCATTCTGGCTGCGATCCGCTTGCGGATAAACAGCGGCAGAGCCAGGAATAGTTTTTGGATCCACGGGGTATGAACCTTAGCGCGAAACGCCTGATAGCCGATGTCGTCAGTGCAAAGTGTGTCACCGTGCATGATTAACACCTTTCGGCCATAAAGGTCGAGTACCTGCTCTTCCGGCAGCAGCGTCATGCCGCTTTCGCGGGCGTAGTGCTTGCCGAGCAGGAAATCACGATTGCCGTGGATAAAGAAGCAGGGGACGCCGGAATCGACCAGCGCTTTAATGGCAGCCGCCATCTCACGGTGCAGCGGGTTGGGATCGTCGTCGCCAATCCAGGCTTCAAACAGGTCACCCAGAATGTAAAGTGCATCGGCACTTTTCGCTTCACCGCGTAAAAAACGCAGAAAACCGGCGGTGATCGCCGGTTCTTCTGTTTGCAGGTGCAAATCTGCAATAAAGAGTGTCGCCACGAATTACTCGCTGACGGTCACGCTGTTAATCACGACGTCTTCTTTTGGAACGTCCTGATGCATGCCGCTGCGGCCGGTCGCCACGGCTTTGATTTTGTCGACTACGTCCATACCTTCAACCACTTCTGCAAAGACGCAGTAGCCCCAACCCTGCAGGCTTTCGCCGGAGAAGTTCAGGAAGTCGTTGTCAGCAACGTTGATGAAGAACTGGGCTGTTGCAGAGTGAGGAGCCTGCGTACGCGCCATCGCCAGCGTACCACGGGTGTTTTTCAGACCGTTGTTCGCTTCGTTTTTGATCGCTTCTTTCGTCGCTTTCTGGTTCATGCCAGGTTCGAAACCGCCGCCCTGGATCATAAAGCCGTTGATCACGCGGTGGAAAATAGTGTTGTTGTAGAAACCTTCGCGGCAGTAGTCCAGGAAGTTTTTAACTGTTTCAGGCGCTTTGTCATCAAAGGTTTTGATTACGATATCGCCATGATTAGTGTGGAAAGTAACCATTTTTGCATCCTGTTCCGTTATTGTGGTACGTCGACCCGCGTTTGGGTCATCTATAGGGGCTTGTTATAGCATAACCACAGGATGCGATCACCTTGCATTGTGTGCTGCTTCAGGTTTGAATTACAGGTAGAATAACCGGTTTTCAACCACACACGTGTTTACATGGAATCTTCGATGTTAAAAATCTTTAATACAATGACGCGCCAAAAAGAGGAATTTAAACCTATCCATGCCGGGGAAGTCGGCATGTACGTGTGTGGTATTACGGTTTACGATCTCTGTCATATCGGCCATGGCCGTACCTTTGTTGCATTCGACGTTGTCTCGCGCTACCTGCGTTTTCTGGGCTACAACCTGAAATACGTGCGTAACATCACCGACATCGACGACAAAATCATCAAGCGCGCGAACGAAAATGGCGAAAGCTTTGTTGCGCTGGTGGATCGTATGATCGCGGAAATGCACAAAGATTTCGACGCCCTGAATATTCAGCGTCCGGACAGCGAGCCGCGAGCCACCCACCATATCCACGAAATTATCGACATCACCGAAAAGCTGATCGAACGTGGCCACGCCTATGTGGCCGATAACGGTGACGTGATGTTCTCCGTGCCGACTGACCCTACCTACGGTCAGCTTTCCCGTCAGGATCTGGATCAGCTGCAGGCCGGTGCGCGCGTTGATGTGGTGGACGTGAAGCGTAACCCGATGGACTTCGTGCTGTGGAAGATGTCCAAAGAGGGCGAACCAAGCTGGCCTTCCCCGTGGGGCGAAGGGCGTCCTGGCTGGCACATTGAGTGCTCGGCGATGAACTGCAAACAGCTGGGCAAACATTTCGATATTCACGGTGGCGGTTCGGATCTGATGTTCCCGCACCATGAAAACGAAATTGCACAGTCAACCTGTGCGCATGGCGGCGAGTACGTGAACTACTGGATGCACTCCGGGATGGTGATGGTTGACCGTGAGAAGATGTCTAAATCTCTGGGCAACTTCTTCACCGTGCGCGACGTGCTGAAATATTACGATGCGGAAACCGTGCGCTACTTCCTGATGTCTGGTCACTATCGCAGCCAGCTGAACTACAGCGAAGAGAACCTGAAACAGGCGCGTGCGGCGCTGGAGCGTCTGTACACTGCCCTGCGCGGTACCGATAAATCTGTACCCGCGGCAGGCGGTGAAGCGTTTGAAGCGCGCTTTATTGACGTGATGAACGATGACTTCAACACGCCGGAAGCCTATTCCGTGCTGTTTGATATGGCGCGTGAAGTTAACCGTCTGAAGTCAGAAGATATGGCGGCGGCGAATGCATTGGCCTCCCATCTGCGTAAGCTCTCTTCGGTACTGGGTCTGCTGGAGCAGGAACCGGATCTGTTCCTGCAAAGCGGTGCGCAGGCGGACGATAGCGAAGTGGCGGAGATTGAGCAACTTATCAACGCGCGTCTGGAAGCGCGTCAGGCGAAAGACTGGGCGGCAGCAGATGCCGCGCGTAACCGTCTGACGGAAATGGGCATCATTCTGGAAGATGGCCCGCAGGGAACCACCTGGCGTCGAAAATAATTCTGGTGCGCGCTGATGCCCTCTCCCACCGGGAGAGGGTGCAAACACTAAAACGGCAACTGGGTTGCCGTTTTGCTTTTACCTCCGCTTCCACCACAACAGCCCCATCAGCACAACCCCTGGCAGCCACACCCACAGCAGTTCCGACATAATCACCTGATGCCCGTAGGGCGTGGTATAGCGTGACAGCGCAAACGGCGCGACCTTAATGACCTGCCACGGTGCAAAAAACCGTTCATCTGACCACGGCCACAGCCAGCCGACGCCTTTCCCACCGGTGGTGATGGAGTCCAGCAAGCTGTGCGACAGCAGAGACACGGTTAAGAACAGCCAGCAGCGGGTCAGGCTTGCCCGAAACCATCGTCGGCCCATCAGTACGCAAAGTATCGGCACCACAAAGGCAAACAGCAGGGAGTGGGTAAAGCCGCGGTGGCCGAACACATTGCCGTAGGCAACGCCGAACTTAAACGCCAGCACGTCGGCGTCCGGCAGCATGGCGAGGACGACGCCGGCAAACAGCAGGCGGGGAGGGATGATTTTACGTCCCAGGCCTAAGCCCAGACACAAAGGCACTGCAGCGTGGGTGATAACGGTAGGCATTGCGATTATCCATGGCAAAGCAGGGAAATATAGCAGCGAATGGGCGCAATGAGGATGGTGTTAGCGTCTTATTTACGCCGATTCCCGGGCAATAAGCTGCCCGGAAAGGGTGATACGCTGTGTTTGCAGTTCCGGCTCTTTTAACTTGCGGATGATCAACCCCGCCGCCTGACGCCCCGTCTCCTCACTGGCGGAGGAAACGTAGGTAAACGAGGGAGACGTCAGGTTCACGTGCAGCATATCTTCAAAACCGACCAGCGCGACCTGCTGGGTGAGAAACACATCTTTCCCCACGGTGCGCCCCACCTGATGAATGCCGGAGATGGAGCCGATCATCGCATCCGGCGAGTGGCAGAGCAGGGCGGTAATGGTGTTGTTTTTTTCCAGCAGCTGGCGGGCGGCGAAACCTGCGGCCAGCGTGTCATCGCTACACGCAGGCGAGTATTCCTCACGCCAGACCAGGCCGTTCTGGATCATCGCGCTGCGAAAGCCGAGCAGACGCTGCTCGCGGATAAGGCAGCCTTCACGACCCCCAATGTAGGCAATGTTGCGGTGTCCGCGCTCGATAAGATAACGCGCGGCAAGGTTCGCCGCCTGGCGATTGTCGCGCATCACCAGATTGCATTTTTCATCCAGCAGGGACTGAGAGACCACCACCAGCGGCAGCGGGCACTGGCGTATGTGTTCCGGCAGCGAGGATGCCCGGGTATCAGAGGCCAGATAGATAACGCCGGCGACCCCCTGCTGTTTAAACGACAGCAGGCAGCGCTCAAGATGTTCATGGTCGTTCAGCGGCTGGCCGAGGAAAACCATATACCCCTGTCTCTCCAGCTCCTGGACGATGCTCGCCATCACCTTAATGGAAAAGCTGTCGCTAAAGTCGCGCAGGATCAGGCCGATCAGGTTGGAGGTGTTGGCGCGGAGGTTGGCAGCGGCGACGTTGTGAACATAGCCCAGCGTAGTGATGGCAGCATTGACCTTCGCGATCGTTGCGTCTGAAATCTTCCCTTTCTGGCGCAGCACAAGCGACACGGTGGAGACCGAAACGCCCGCATGCTTTGCGACATCAATGATGCTGACTTTCTTCAAAACCGCTCCCTGAAATTTACCGATTATCAGCCAGATAAGACAACGTCCCCCAGCGTACAGGAGACGTGTCGTTCAGGCATCTTATTATTTGCCAATCATGGTGGACATGGTCTGGGCGATAAACTGTGCTCTGGCACCGAAAATCACCTGAATACCGTTATCACCGACGAACACTACGCCGCGGGCGCCAAGGCCGTTCAGACCGTCCTTATCAACCGCTTCACTTTTTGCCACTTCCAGGCGCAGACGGGTGATGCAGGAGCCGACGGAGTCGATGTTGTGCGCGCCGCCCAGCAGGTTGATGATCTCTGTAGCGAGTTCTGAATCTGACTTATCGTCCGCACTGGCGGTCACTTCTGTACGGCCCGGCGTTTTCACGTCGAAACGACGGATCACAAAGCGGAACGTGAAGTAGTAAATCAGGCCCATCGGAATGCCGATAATAATGGCGTTCAGGAAGTTGGTTTTGTAGCCGTTAAATGACGGCAGGATCCCGAACGAGAGGTAGTCGATAAAGCCCGCAGAGAACGACTTGGCGATATGCGCATGCAGCAGATACATGGTCATGTACGCCAGACCGGCCATGATGGCGTTAAAGACGTACAGAATAGGGGCGACGAAGATAAAGGTAAATTCAACCGGCTCGGTGATCCCCGTCAGGAAGCAGGTGAGCGCCGCAGAGAACAAAATACCGGCCGCGATTTTCTTATTTTTGGTGTGCGCTTCGTGGTACATCGCCAGACACGCCGCAGGCAGCGCGAACAGCATCAGCGGGAATTCACCCTGCATGAACTTACCGGCGTTCTGGTAGCTGTCACTGCTGAAGGATTTGACCCCTTCTTCGAGCATCTTAAACCAGATGGTCTGGTCGCCGTGAATCACCTGACCGGCCTGGGTGGTGTAATCCCCAAACGAATACCAGAAAGAGGGATACCAGATGTGGTGCAGGCCGAGCGGGATCAGCGCGCGTTCCACCAGACCGAAGATAAAGGTCGAGGCTGCCTGATTATCGCCATTAACCACCACGGAGAGCGCGTCGATGCCCGCCTGGATATGCTGCCAGACATACGGCAACAGCAGGCCGAGCAGGAAAGAGAGAAACGCTGTCGCAATCGCCACAAAGCGTTTCCCGGAGAAGAACCCGAGGAACTCTGGCAGCTGCAGGGTGTGAAAACGGTTATAGCACCAGGCGGCGAGAATCCCGCAGATCAGGCCGCCGAAGACGCCCATCTGCAACGTCGGGATGCCGACCACCATCGCGTATTTGCCGCCCTGAGACGCCATTTCCGGCGTGATACTCAAGACGGTGCTGATGGTGATGTTGGTGACAAACACCGAGACCGCCGCCGAGAGCGCGGCAATGCCGGACTCGGATGCCAACCCCACGGCGGAACCAATGGCAAACAGCATCGGCAGGTTATCAAAGATAACCCCGCCCGCGTTCATCATCAGCGGCAGATGAAACTTATCGCCAAAGGCCAGCAGCAGGCCCGCAGCGGGAAGCAGTGAAATTGGCAGCATTAACGCGCGACCAATCATCGATAATTTAGAGAGCGATTTAACAAACCCTGATATCAGACTCATGCTGATTTCCCCCGAGTAGCGCTTTTTTGGCGCTGTTATTGTAAGTAGAACGTTTTAGTAGAACGTTCTACTTATCGTGGGGAAAGAGTGAAAAACGCGCAACAGAATTTTCACTTTTCAACAGATGAAATAGTGATTATTTGAAGTCGATCGATAATTAACCGTGATGGGTGTGGGGGAATGTGGGTTCCCTCTCCCGACGGGAGAGGGGGAGAGCATCAGGCGGTCACCGTCACGGTTTGCCCTTCAAAGCTCACGGTCTGACCCGCAACAATTTTGCAGCGCTTGCGGGTTTCCACTGCGCCGTCCACCTTAACAAGCCCGTCGGCAATGGCGATTTTGGCCTGTGCGCCGCTTTCGGTCCAGCCTTCCAGCTTCAGCAGATCGCACAGCTCAACGTGCGGGTGTTTACCTAATGAAAATGTGGCCATCTTACGCGTCCTCTACGTCGTGGTACTCTTCGCATGCCTGCAAAGTATTCTGAATCAGTGTGGCAACGGTCATCGGGCCTACGCCGCCCGGTACTGGGGTAATGTAAGAGGCGCGAGCCGCAGCATCTTCGTAAACCACGTCACCGACCACTTTCCCGTTTTCCAGACGGTTAATACCGACGTCCACAACGATCGCGCCTTCTTTAATCCATTCACCCGGAATAAAGCCCGGCTTCCCGACCGCCACGATCAGCAGATCGGCGTTTTCTACGTGATGACGCAGATTTTTGGTGAAGCGGTGGGTCACGGTGGTGGTGCAACCAGCGAGCAGCAGCTCCATGCTCATCGGACGGCCAACAATGTTTGATGCGCCAATGACCACGGCGTTCAGACCGTAGGTATCGATGTTATAACGCTCCAGCAGCGTAACGATTCCGCGCGGCGTGCACGGACGCAGACGCGGGGCGCGCTGGCACAGACGGCCCACGTTGTACGGGTGGAAACCGTCAACGTCTTTGTCGGGGGCGATACGTTCCAGCACCTTCACGTTGTCGATGCCGGCTGGCAGCGGCAGCTGAACCAGAATACCGTCGATCGCGTTGTCGGCATTCAGGGTATCAATAAGTTCCAGCAGCTCTGCTTCGCTGGTGGTTTCCGGCAAATCGTAAGAGCGGGAGACGAACCCCACCTCTTCACACGCTTTGCGTTTGCTGCCGACATAAATCTGCGATGCCGGGTTGCTGCCGACCAGCACAACGGCCAGCCCGGGGGCGCGTTTTCCGGCAGCTTTACGCGCCTTCACTTTTTCCGCGACCTCAGAGCGCACCTGCTGCGCAATCGTTTTACCGTCAATAATCTTTGCTGCCATCAGAGAGAAGATTCCGTCTGTAACGTTTGAAAGGGGGGATTGCCTGTATTTTGTCAGAAGCGAGCGCCGCTGTCAGTCACCCTTTGCGAGTTTTCATCAGGAGGCCGTAAAAACCCTTCTGAGGGGATGGTCAATTTCTTAGGCAGGATTAGGATGTGACCTGGCGAAATGACAGCGTTTTGACATATTTTAAAATACATTCATGAGCTACTTTGTCTCCTCCGAAATAAGCTTTCAATTAATCAATTGAACGTATTTCTTATTCCCGATTATTCGCGGGAAGGGTTATTTACATTTTAAAGGAATAGACATGAAACTCAGCAACATTGCTTCTACTGTTATTGCTACTCTGGCCCTGGTTGCGGGTGCCGCAAATGCAGAAGATACAGCCACTCCGGTTACCGTAAATGGCGGTACCGTACACTTTAAAGGTGAACTGGTTAATGCTGCATGTTCAGTAAATACTGATTCTTCCGAGCAGACGGTTAACCTGGGCCAATACCGTACCGCGAAGTTCACGAAAGTGGGTGACACTACCTCTAATATTCCGTTCACCATTGAACTGAATGATTGTGACCCGCTGGTTGCGAAAACGGCCGCAGTTGCGTTCACCGGTCAGATCGACGCGACCGACAAAACCCTGCTGGCGGTAACCTCTGGTAACAACGACAACTCCGCGAAGGGCGTGGGCATCGAGATCCTCGACAGCAAATCCACCACCCTGACTCCAGATGGTTCAACCTTCTCTGCCGCGCAGAACCTGATCGAAGGGACTAACACCCTGAACTTCACCGCGCGTTACAAATCAACGGCTGCGACCACCGAGCCAGGCCAGGCAAACGCTGACGCCACTTTCGTAATGAAATACGAGTAATTCCTCCGCACAGGGATGTTCAGGCCTCAGGGAAGAGGCCGTCATACGCTAAGGCCAGGAACGAAGGATGACAAGGACCGGAACACTACTGCTGTTAACCCTTGCGATGGCCTGCCAGGCCTCAGCACATACCGTGGTGATCGACGGCGGCAAAGTTCATCTCAGAGGTGAGCTGGTGAACGGCGGCTGCGCCGTGGCACCTGACAGCCAGAACATGCGCATCGAAATGGGGCAGTACCGAACCAATTCATTTTCCGGTGTGGGCAGTTTTTCCACGGTCAATGTGCCCTTCACCGTGCGGCTGCTGGATTGCAGCGTGGATGTCTCGCGCACCGTGGGGATCCAGTTTCAGGGCGTTACGCCAGCAGAAGATCCGCAGGTTTTTCTGGCGACATCGCGGCCAGGTGAATCACCGATAAGCAGCGGCGTCGGGCTGGCTCTTTTTGACGAACAACAACGTCAGATTATCCCGAACGCAACGGCCGTCAGCTGGTTGCCGGTGAATACCAGTGAGCTTGCGTTTCATTTTAGCGCCCGCTATCGGGCTATTTCCGAACACCTCGTGCCAGGCAATATTCAGTCGGATGTCTGGTTTACGTTGATTTATCCATAACACCTGCGAACACATTATTAAAGGTACGGTTGTGATGAATACCCTAATTAAACCAGGACTGTTTTTATCGTTAATTTTAATGATGGTTTCTGCATGCGCAAATGCTTCCGGCGGTATTGCGCTGGGGGCCACCCGCGTTATTTATCCGGCAGATGCAAAGCAAACTTCGCTGGCGATCACCAACAGCAATAAACAAGAGCGCTATTTAATCAACGCGTGGATCGAAAATGCGAACGGGCAAAAAGAAAAAACCTTTGCCGTGACCCCGCCGCTGTTTGTCAGCGAGCCGGACAGCGAAAATACGCTGCGCATTATTTATGCCGGGCCCGCGCTGCCTGCCGATCGTGAATCGCTCTTCTACATGAACGTGAAAGCGATCCCGTCCGTGAACAAAGCGAAAACGGAAAACAATAACGTGCTGCAGCTGGCTATCCTGTCGCGGATCAAGCTGTTTGTCCGCCCGACAAATCTGCCGATGCAGCCGGAAGAGGCGCTCTCGCAGCTGCGTTTTGAGCGCGTCGGCAACCACCTCAAAGTCAGTAACGCTTCGCCGTATTACATCACGCTGGTCAATATGAAGCTGGGCGGACAGACGCTGGATAACCTGATGGTTGCGCCTAAAAACTCGGCGCAGCAGGTACTGCCAGCCGCCGCAAGCGGTACGCTCTCCTGGCAGAGCGTGAATGACTACGGTGCCATTACGCCGGCGCGTAGCGTCAACCTGTGAGCAGAGTCAGGGCGATGAATAATCACCAGGGACGTTACTGCCCGGTCGCACTGGCGCTGATGGCAGCGCTCTGGCCACAGGCTGGCTGGAGCGAAAGCTACTTTAACCCGGCCTTCTTGTCCGATGACACCGCCAACGTGGCGGATTTATCGCGTTTTGAACAAGGTCACCAGCAGGCGCCTGGCGTTTATCGCGTGGATATCTGGCGTAACGATGAGTTTATCGCGACGCAGGATGTGCGCTTCGAGCAGGCCGACAATACACCGCCGGTTGCCGGTGGGCTGTCGCCGTGCATTACGCGCGTGATGCTGGAGCGTTTTGGCGTCAATATCGCGGCCTTTCCTGAGCTGGTTAACGTGAAAGGGGAGACCTGTATTCCCCTGGCGAAGGCTATTCCCGGCAGTGAGATCGCGTTCAACTTCGCCTCGCTGCGCCTGAATATCAGCCTGCCACAGGTGGCGATGCAGAACAGCGCACGCGGCTACATTCCGCCCGATCAATGGGATGAAGGGATCCCTGCCGCGCTGGTGAACTACAGCTTTACCGGCAACCGCGGGAGCGAGGACGACAGCTATTATCTGAACCTGCAGAGCGGGCTGAACTATGGCGCGTGGCGTTTACGCAATAATGGCGCATGGCGTTACACGCAGAATAACGGGCAGCGGCACAGCAACTGGCAGAATATTGGCACCTGGGCGCAGCGCACCGTGATCCCGCTGAAAAGCGAGCTGGTGCTGGGCGACAGCAATACCGGTAATGACGTTTTCGACAGCGTGGGCTTTCGCGGCGGGCGGCTCTTCTCGTCTGACAGCATGTACCCGGACAGCCTGCAGGGCTACGCACCAACCGTTCGCGGCATCGCCCGAACGCCCGCCAAAGTGGTCGTTCGACAAAACGGCTACGTTATCTATCAAAGCTATGTACAGCCTGGCGCCTTTGCCATCACCGATCTTAACCCAACCTCGTCAAGCGGTGACCTTGAGGTGACGGTTGAAGAGAAGGATGGCAGCCAGCAGCGCTATACCGTGCCGTATTCCACCGTGCCCCTCCTGCAGCGCGAAGGGCGCTGGAAGTATGACCTGGTGGCCGGGGATTACCGCAGCGGCAACAGCGAACAGGATACGCCATTCTTCACGCAGGGTACGTTGATTACCGGGCTTGGCGACGGCTACACGCTGTACGGCGGTACCCAGCTGGCGTCACGTTATACCGCGGTGGCCATCGGGGCCGGGAAAAACCTCGGTGACTGGGGGGCGGTGTCGCTCGATATCACCCATGCCCGCAGCCAGCTCGCGGATGACAGCCGCCATGAAGGGCAGTCGCTGCGTTTCCTCTATGCAAAATCGCTTAACGGATTCGGAACCAACTTCCAGCTGCTGGGCTACCGCTACTCCACAAAAGGGTTCTACACCCTGGACGATGTCGCGTGGCGTTCAATGGAAGGCTACCAGTATGCCGACAACCAGGATGATGACGGTGTGCCGGATGTGGAGAGTTATCACAACCTGACGTGGAATAAAAAAGGGCGCTTCCAGCTCAATATTTCCCAGTCGCTGGGGGATTACGGCTCGGTCTATATCTCCGGTAGTGAACAGACGTACTGGGGCACCGATGAGTCCAACCTCTGGTATCAGCTGGGGTACGCGGGTGGCGTGAAGGGCGTCAACTACTCCGTGTCCTGGTCATGGAACAAATCGGTCGGGATAGACGGCACGGACCGAATCGCGTCGTTTAACGTCTCCGTACCGTTCAGCCTCTTTACCCGCCAGGGTTTTCGTCGGGACAGCGCCATTGACCGCGCCTATGCCACGGCGTCAGCCAGCCGTAATAGTGATGGCGACACAAGCTGGCAAACCGGGGTCAGTGGGACGTTGCTGGAAGATCGCAACCTGAACTACAGCGTGACCCAGGGCCACACCAGCAATAACGGCTCAAGCGGAAGCGCCAGCGCGAACTGGCAGGCAACCTACGGCACGCTGGGTGTTGGCTACAACTACGCACGCGACCAGCACGATCTCAACTGGCAGCTCTCCGGCGGCGTGGTCGGCCATGCGGATGGCGTAACCTTCAGCCAGCCGCTGGGTGATACCAACGTTCTGATCAAAGCGCCGGGAGCATCGGGCGTGAGCGTGGAAAACCAGACCGGTGTGAAAACCGACTGGCGTGGCTATGCGGTGATGCCGTATGCCACCGTCTACCGCTATAACCGCGTGGCGCTGGATACCAACACCATGAGCAATAACACCGATATCGAAAATAACGTGAGCAGCGTGGTGCCGACAAAAGGGGCGCTGGTGCGCGCCAGCTTTGATACCCGTATTGGCGTGCGCGCCCTGCTGACCGTCACGCGCGGCAACCAGCCTGTGCCATTCGGTGCCGTGGTGCGTGAAACCCAGAGCGGCGTCACCAGTATGGTGGGCGATGACGGACAGATTTACCTGAGCGGCCTGCCGCTGGAAGGTGAACTGCTGATCCAGTGGGGCAGCGGGATGCAATCCCAGTGTCGTGCGCACTACAGCTTGCCAGAAAAGAGCCTGCAACAGGCAATCACACTTAAGGGGATTCGCTGTGAGTAAAATCCATTGCCTGGCTTTATCACTTCTCTCTATTTTGCCCGTGGGGAATGCCTTAGCCACCGTGTGTGTGAATGAAAAGGGCGTCCCTACGGAGGTGCATTACGACCTGACGGATAAATTTAACAGTTCGAATAACCAGATCGGACAGGTGGTGACGCTCAGCGAGAAATCGCAGTGGGTGGGGGTGAATGCCGTCTGCCCGAAGGGCACCACCGGGAACACAACCAAACGTAGTTATGTTACCGATTACCCGGTCACGGGAACAAGTGATGGCTATCAGTACCTGAAGCTAAACGACTATCTGGATGGGGCAATGAAAATTACGGACAGCTTTGCTGGCGTATTTTATCCGCCCAAAAGTTACATCCAGATGGGGAGTCACCCGAACGTCTCTAAAAACAAACCGTTTGGCGTTCAGGATTCTAGCCTCGTCTTTCGCCTCAAAGTGACCCGACGGTTTATAAATATGGTGGTGATCCCGCGGGCGACCATGTTCCGCGTCTATGTCACCACTACCTCTTCTGATCCGTTAACCTCGCCGGTCTACACTATCAGCTACAGCGGGACCATTCAGGTGCCGCAAAGCTGTGCCATCAATGCGGGGAATATCGTGGAGTTTGACTTCGGCGATATCGGGGCCTCCCTGTTCAGCAAGGCCGGGGCGGGTAACAAACCGGAAGGGGTAACCGCGCAAAGCAAAACCATCGCCATCAAATGCACCAACGTGGAAGCGAACGCAATGCTGACGATGCGCGTTGAGGCAGAAAAGGTCTCCAGCAACGCGGTGGTGTCGGATAACCCCGATGTGGGGTTTGTGATTGCCAACGAAAGCGGTACCCCGCTAACACCCAACAACCTGACCAGCAAAATTCCGTTCCGGCTCGACGACAGTGCGCAGGCGCAGGTGGGGATCCGGGTCTGGCCGGTCAGCGTGACGGGGAATAAGCCTGCGGAAGGCCGTTTCACGTCACGGGGTTATCTGCGTGTGGATTACGATTAAGGGGAAGAGATGCGGAACCGGAACTGGCATTTCGCCGCAATGACACTGATGATGCTTCACGCCAGCGCGCAGGCAGCCACTGCGCTGGGGGAGATCAATATTCAGATGTACGGCAACATTGTTGATTTTACCTGTGTGGCCGAGGGCAGCGATAGCGACAAGACCGTCACGCTGGGAACCTGGCCCACGAAACAGCTCAGCACCACGGGAAGCCGCACGCAGCCCATGCCGTTTACGCTGAAGCTGACCGGCTGTCCGCCTGGTGCGGCGTCCATCACGTTTTCGGGTAAAGCCGACGGAAGCAATAACGGGTTACTGGCGCTCAATGACGCCAGTACGGCAAGCAACGTTGCCGTCGAGATCAGGGATGCGGATAAAACGCGTCTGGCACTTCAGGAGGCCAGCCAGCCGGTAGCGGTTGATGCGCAGGGAAATGCGACATTGTCATTTTATGCCAATTATATTGCCACTGCTGATAACCCTCAGCCCGGACGGGCTGATGCTGATGCCACCTTCATGATTAATTATAATTAGCGCTGACCGCACTCCCTGCAGCTCGGATAAGCTGCAGGGAGTGAATTCAGGTTATAGCAGTTCGTGTGCTTTGGCATAATCAATTAATTCAACGATGCTTTGCACACCCAGCTTGGAATAAATATTGGATTTATGTGCGCTGATGGTTTTGTTGCTTAATAGCAACTGCTCTGCAATCTCCTTATTGGATAAACCATTTGCCAGGTAACGTAATACCGTCACCTCACGATTCGATAATGGCATATCCGCGACCATCCCTTTCCCCGAACCCAAATGGTTTATAAAATTCAACGTTTCCGACGGGAAAAAAGAATAGCCCATCAGGATCATTTCAACGGCGTTGTAGATCTCGCCCAAATCTTTTCGTTTACTGACAAAACCATTTGCCCCGGCGCGAATGGCGCGTCCCGCGTAAAAAGACTCGGATTTTGAAGAGAGGAACAGGACCTTGATGTCTTTATTTAAGTTTCTGATTCTCTTCAGTAAAGCGAAGCCATCTGTGCCCGTAAGTTCGATGTCCAGGATCACCAGATCGATAGGGTGGTTACGGATACAGTCAAGGACTTCATGGCTGTCGCCAGATTTGAGTTTGACTGTGATGTTTTTATTTTTCTGTAGCAGGACTTCTATCGACATTCTGACGATAGGGTGTTCGTCCATAATGATAACGGATGCCGGTTTCATTTTTAATGCCTCAGACTGTTAAAAGCGTTATGCCGAGTTTGGTTAAAACTCTCGAAATGCCGGAAGGATAAATGTGCAGATCCTTATACCGTAGTATTTCCCTGGAAAGAGCGAAAGCATCCTTGTTAACGTAGTGAAGAAATCTATGCCTCAGCGCGGTCATCTCATTTGGCTGGTGTTGGCAAAAAGGTTTTTCTTATTCATATTTGATACGCGTCTTATTATACCGTGTAAGTTTTTTCCGAAAACCCTGTAAATTACCCCTCGCTTATTACTTTGTATTATCTTCTGGATCCGAATAGCTATTTTTTTAAAATTAGCTTAAATATCCTGTTATCCCATTTACCGCATCTTTTGATCTTTATGTAATAACAAAAAATGACATATCACACTGTATGTTGATCAAATGTTAACAAATCGACGGCCGTTTTCAGGGGCTGAAAGCGGGATCGGATGGCGAAAAAGTGTTCATAGAGGGCACCAGACCTTCGTTTGAAAGTGATCGGGTCGCCGCCGGAAAGGGCACCCATCGTACAGCAGAACATACTACAGACTTCGCTTTCGACTGCCGGGCAGTCTCGCCGAGCCGCTTGTTTTTACATCATTATCGTCTTATTAACTCCTTTATCAAACACTTAACGCACGGAGGAAAGTGCTGCAGATTATTCATTCTGTGACATTTCACATGGTTTAAGCCCGTAAATTAGGAATAGTTATAAAATTGAAATTATTGTTAAAATTTAACAAATAAGTAACATGATTGATAAGTAAATTCCTAAAGGTCTTTAGGAAATAAGGGCTTAGTGGGTGGGTTAGAAGGTGCAGTCTGAGAGGTTATTGAGAAGGTGCAGCAGTTCCTGGCGATGGGTCAGACCCAGTTTCAACAGAATGCAGCTGAGACGATAGATAATGCGGCTATAGGGGCGATTCTGCATCAACGCTATCTGGCGAAGGGTCTTCCCCCGCGATAACTCCTGCAAAATAGGCCATTCGGTGCGGGAGAACCAGTCTTTATCGCAGCCCTGGGGAGGGCTGGTATCCATCAGGCTGTGCTGGAAAGCAGACGGCGTCAGCTGACGTTCGAGTACGTGAAAAGGGCCCGCCGCTTTGCAGAACAGGCGAGTATCGTAATTATCCGCCCTGACTAACAGATAGGGCGTCAGAAAAGGGGGATAGAGGCTATGCCTTCTGAGCTGATCCAGCTTGTCGATCAGCGCAGTGGAGCGGCTTTCAATATCCACCACCAGACGGGCGGATGGCCACTGGGCCAGGGCGCTAAACGCATCCTCCAGCGTGGGATAGTCGCAACAGCTGCTCAGGGGAAATTGGCCGTTGAGAAAACCGGTGCGCAGAAAATGATCCTCCGTCACCAGAATGATAAACGGAGCGTCTGTTTTGCGGGGCTGGCTGATGGACTGACTCAAAAATTCGAGCCGGTCGAAGAAGGGGGGAGCAAAAGGCGAGCGCGTAAATCCCAGTGCATCACTTCCTGTACGCCGCCGCCGGTAACGGCGCACTGTCATTCGCATGGCCTCCCCCCTGGAAATGGCTTTTTAATCCTCCGGCCATGTCCAGGACGGCCAGTAATAGCCCTGGCCGAGTTCTGCGCCTGCCTGCAGTGCCCAGGTACAATCCTGCTCAGTCTCAATACCTTCAATAAGCACTTTCCCGGCAAGCTGAAAGCACCGGGACACCAGTTGCCTTAGCGCGGGCGTGGCGCGTAAACGCCAGAATGCATCCTTATCGATTTTTACGCCGCTTAACGGTAACCGGCAGGATAAAAAGGGCGGGATGAGTGTTTCATCAATGTCATCCAGCCAGATACCGTGACCTTGTCTTATGAGCTGCAACAGGCTCCGGGTAACGGTCTGCCTCTGCGCGGCTGACAGCGTTAAAAAAGCACTGGGGTCGACAAGTTCAATATTCAGCGGCGGACATTTTATCCGGCTAAGCCGCTGAAAAGCGTCGGGCTCTGTCAGGACGGTTATCGGCAGATTAATGAAAAAATTATTACAGTGCGGGGTATTTTTTAACGCGGTGAGCTGTGCTTCAAGCAGCGTTATCGACCAGTCTGCAGACTGATGGCGGAAAAAGGCTTCGCTATGCTGCGTTTCAGACAGGACGCTAAGGACCTCCACGCCGACCCTGCGTAAAGAGGAGAGGGCGACGATGGGCTCAAGTTTGATGCCGACGATGTCCTGAGAAAGGTACTGTAACCGGGGGGGCGTATAGGTCAGGTTTTGCGCTGTCACTCCATGGTCCTGTTGTCTGTCAGCCTCCAGGCGGCCGGGATACCTCACACTAGTGTGACGAGCTGACGCTCAGGAAAACAGCAGGCGTTACTTAAATGCAACTAAGCCTTTTCGCAGCGCGAAATTCTACGACGGAAAAGCGATGAATGTTGAAAAAACAGCCGTATTTACAATCGGCTAGCGGTAATTGCCCCTGAAAGCCGAAAAGGCATTGACTCACCTGTCATTGACCGTATAATTCCAGGCGTTTCACCACCGCGAAGTTCACTCTTCTCAGTGCGCCCTTAGCTCAGTTGGATAGAGCAACGGCCTTCTAAGCCGTAGGTCGTAGGTTCGAATCCTACAGGGCGTGCCATTTACTGCCTTCACCCTTTTTCGCTTCCACTCTCCCGTTTTACGCTAAATACACGTTTATGCCGATCTCATTCTGTCGATTAAATAATCGGGAAATAAATAGAACGCTAATGAATATTTGTTATTTTTCCAGCCTAAGGTTTTCTTAATCTTTATTTCATCCATTTTTATAATCTGGATTTTTATCATATTTATCCGCTGTATAAGAATATTTTACACTTTTACGACTAAACTTGATTGATACTAATTATCATTAGCGTTTTTGTATGCTTTAATCCTGTCCCACAACGCTATGCGTGGTAAATCACCCTGGTCTATAAAGGATATGTTCATGAATTCTCGCCTGTTGTCATGCTTCTCGCTTGCCTTGTTGTCTTCATCTCTTTTCCTTTCCACACAAGCATTTGCCGCTGATAACAACGAAGGTATCGTTGTTTATAACGCGCAGCATGAAAATCTGGTGAAGGCGTGGGTTGACGGTTTTACCAAAGAAACGGGTATTAAGGTGACGCTGCGTAATGGCGATGACAGCGAGTTGGGTAACCAGCTGGTTCAGGAAGGCACGGCATCACCTGCAGACGTGTTTCTGACGGAAAACTCGCCATCAATGGTTCTGGTGGATAATGCCAAACTGTTCGCGCCACTGGATGCAGAGACCCTGAAGCAGGTGCCTGCGGAATTTCGTCCTGCGCACGGCCGCTGGATCGGGATTGCTGCGCGTAGCACGGTGTTTGTCTATAACCCGGAAAAATTGAGCGAACAGCAATTGCCAACATCGCTGATGGATCTGGCGAAACCTGAGTGGAAAGGCCGCTGGGCGGCATCGCCCTCAGGCGCGGATTTCCAGGCGATCGTGAGTGCGATGCTGGCCCTGAAAGGCGAGCAGGCTACCCTTGAGTGGCTGAAGGCGATGAAAACCAATTTTGTGGCCTACAAAGGTAACAGCACCGTGATGAAAGCCGTTAACGCCGGCCAGATTGATGGCGGTGTGATTTATCACTACTACCGTTTTGTCGATCAGTCCAAAACGGGTGAAAACAGCAAAAACACCCAACTCTACTACTTCAAACATCAGGATCCGGGTGCCTTTGTCAGCCTTTCCGGCGGTGGCGTACTGGCGTCCAGCAAACACAAAGAACAGGCTCAGGCATTCATCAAGTGGATCACCGGTAAAGAAGGTCAGGAGAGCCTGCGCACCAACAACGCGTTTGAATATGCGGTTGGCGTGAACGCGGCCTCTAACCCGAAACTGGTTCCGCTGAAAGATCTGGATGCGCCGAAAGTGGAACCTTCAACGCTTAACAGCAAAAAAGTTATCGAGCTGATGACGCAAGCCGGCCTGCTGTGATCCTGAGAGTTAAGTGAACGCCTTATGTCTGGTCTGAGTCTCGACATCGGAAAAAACAGGATGCAGGAGCCTGCCCGCAGGCGACCTGCGCTGCCGATGGTTGCGTTAGCTGTCTTATTTTCATTAATGGCGCTTCTGCCTCTGGGTTTTATCATTGCCATTGGCATTGAGACGGGCTGGGAGACCATTAAGACGCTGGTGTTCCGCCCGCGTGTTGCTGAACTGCTCAGCAACACGCTGTGGCTGACGGCCTTAGCGGTTCCGCTTTGTATTGTGACCGGCGTGGCGATAGCCTGGCTCACGGAGCGTACCCGGCTGGCCGGGCGGGGAATATGGTCTGCGCTGGCGGTCGCCCCGCTGGCAATCCCCGCGTTTGTACAAAGCTATGCCTGGGTGAGCGTCGTCCCCTCCCTGCACGGTCTTTCCGCGGGAGTATTTCTCTCTGTTTTAGCCTACTACCCGTTTATCTACATGCCGGTTGCCGCGGTACTGCGCCGCCTCGACCCGACGCTTGAAGATGTGGCCGCGTCGCTCGGCACGCCGCCGTGGCGGGTCTTTTTCCGCGTAGTGTTGCCGCAGCTCAAGCTTGCTATCTGCGGCGGGGCGCTGCTGGTCGCGCTGCACCTGCTGGCGGAATACGGCCTGTACGTGATGATCCGCTTTGATACGTTCACCACCGCGATTTATGACCAGTTTCAGTCTACCTTCAGCGGCCCGGCAGCCAATATGCTGGCGGGGGTGCTGGCCTTATGCTGTCTGGCCATCTTAATGCTGGAAGGGGTGACGCGCGGAAAAGCACGCTATGCGCGCATCGGCGGCGGGGCCGCACGTGAACAGAAACGCTGGCCGCTGAAGCCGGTCGCGGCCACGCTGGGCCAGCTGTTTTTCCTCACGCTGATCGTGCTGGCGCTGGGCGTACCGTTAATTGTGCTCTGTCGCTGGGTCTGGCTTGGCGGTATTGAGAACTGGATGAGCGCGGACCTCTGGCTCTCCCTGCGCCAGACGCTCATGCTCGGCGTGGGTGGGGCACTGCTGACCACGGCCTGCGTGATCCCCATTGCGTGGCTTGGTATCCGTTATCCGCACCGCGTCTTCCGGATGCTGGAAGGGTGTATCTACATCACCAGCTCGCTGCCGGGGATTGTGACCGCTCTCGCGCTGGTAACGGTGACGATTCATTACGCCCGTCCCATTTATCAGACGGAAATTACGCTGTTCCTCGCCTATCTGTTGATGTTTATGCCCCGCGCGCTCATCAACCTGCGGGCCGGGATTGCCCAGGCGCCGGTAGAGCTGGAAAACGTGGCGCGTAGCCTTGGCAGCACGCCTGCGAAGGCGCTGTGGAGCGTCACCATGCGGCTGGCCGCGCCGGGTGCCGCCGCGGGGGCTGCGCTTGTTTTTCTCGGCGTCAGCAACGAACTGACCGCCACGCTGCTGCTCTCTCCGCTGGGAACACGCACGCTTTCCACCGGTTTCTGGGCGCTGACCAGTGAGATCGATTATGTTGCCGCCGCGCCGTACGCGATGCTGATGATCCTGATTTCACTCCCGCTGACCGCCATCCTCTACGTGCAGTCGAAAAAAATTGCAGGACTATGACATGCTTGAATTAACGTCCATTTCTAAATCCTTTTCCGGTGTGCAGGTGCTCGACAGCTTAAACCTGAGCGTTGCGCCGGGGAGCCGGACGGCGATAGTCGGGCCGTCCGGGTCAGGGAAAACGACGCTGCTGCGCATTCTTGCCGGCTTTGAAACGCCGGACGCCGGGCGGATAGTGATGCAGGGCCGAACGCTGTTTGACGAAAACAGCTTCGTTCCCGCCCATCTGCGCGGCATCGGCTTTGTTCCCCAGGAGGGGGCGTTATTCCCGCATCTCAGCGTTGCAGACAACATTGCCTGGGGGCTGGACGGCACGCGCCACGAAAAGCGCCAGCGCGTAGAGGCGCTGATGGAGATGGTGTCGCTGGACAGGCAGCTCGCGACCCACTGGCCGCATGAGATTTCTGGCGGACAGCAGCAGCGTGTGGCGCTCGCCCGCGCGCTGGCTCAGCGTCCTTCATTGATGCTGCTGGATGAGCCGTTCTCGGCGCTCGATACCGGTCTTCGTGCCATGACCCGCAAAGCGACCGCTGACCTGCTGGCGGAAGCGGGCGTTGCCTCGATTCTGGTGACGCACGATCAAAACGAAGCGTTATCTTTTGCCACCCAGGTGGCAGTAATGCGTTCCGGGCGCTTCACCCAGGTGGGTACCCCGTATGACGTCTACACTCAGCCCGTTGATGAAGAGACCGCGCTGTTTCTGGGCGACGCGGTGATCCTGCCCGCTCAGCTTACCGCCGGCCATGCGGTGTGCGCGCTGGGTGAGATACCCACCAACAATACGCATGCCACCGGGCAGGGCCGCGTCATGATGCGCCCAGAACAACTGCGCGTGACGGCGTGCGCGCCGCATGAAAGCCCGGTGTCGATAATTGATGTCGATTTTACCGGTCATTTGTCCACGCTCACCCTGGCGTTTGCCGGGCATCAGGAGCCTGTTGTTCTGAAGACCGTAAGCCAGCCTGGCTGGAATCCGGGTACGGCTGTGCGTATTGATGTTGCGGGAACCGCCCGCGTTTTATCGTTCTCCCGCCGCGCCTGAAAGACCGTCCCGGAAACGGGGCGGTTATGCGCCACGCTATCCCGTCCATATGTCCTCCTGATTTCCCGCGCCTGTTAACCGATTTTCTCACGCAGTGACGTGCGTTTACGCTTGCCAACAATCATGTAATGCGTATAGTTCTCATTTGCATTGCACTTGATTACATTCTAAGGCCCGACAACGGGCCCTTTTTGCGCGCACGTTTAATGAGTTAATTATGAACAACACGAAAAGGCATAAAACGCTGCTGGCTCTCGCCATTGGCGCGGTCACGCACTCCGCCCTGGCGGTGGATGAAAAGAAAGAAGACACCCTGATTGTCCAGTCTGCGCCTGCCAGCGATTTTAAACCCGGCGGCGACCAGCTTGTGCCGGCATTCCTTGACGGGCAGGTGGCGAACGGTGGACGCATGGGGATGCTGGGGCAGCAGAACGCCATGGACGTGCCGTTTAATATCATCAGCTACACCTCGAAGCTGGTAGAAGATCAGCAGGCGAAAACCATTGCTGATGTGGTCGCTAACGACGCGGGGGTGCAGTACGTGCAGGGTTACGGCAACAGCGCCGAAACCTTCCGTATCCGTGGCCTGAAGTTTGACGGAGATGACATGACCTTCGGCGGCCTGTCCGGCGTTCTGCCGCGTCAGGTGGTGGATGCGCAGATGGTCGACCGCATTGAGATTTTTAAAGGGGCAAACGCCCTGATGAACGGCGCGGCAAGTTCAGGCGTGGGGGGAATGATTAACCTTGAGCCGAAACACGCGGATGAAACGCCGCAGGCAAAAGTGGGCGTTGATTACACCTCTGATTCCCAGTTTGGCACCACGCTGGATGCGGGCCGTCGCTATGGCGACAACGACCAGTTTGGCGCGCGCGTGAACCTCGTTCATCGCGAAGGGGAAAGTGGGGTGCCCAACGATCGCCGCCGCACCACGCTGCTCTCCACCGGCCTCGACTACAAAGGCGACAATTTCCGCACCTCTCTGGATGTGGGGTACCAGAAGAAAACCTTCCATGGCAGCCCGACCAGCGTCAATATCTCCGCCGTGGATTTCGTGCCTGAACCGCCGAAAAACGATCGCAATTTCTCGCAGAAATGGGCCTACAGCAACATCGAAAATGAATTCGGGATGTGGCGCAGCGAGTACGACATTACCGATAACTGGACGGCCTATACCGGCCTCGGCGCACAGCACGCTCACGAAGAAGGGATTTACAGCGCGCCGAAGCTGCTGGATAAAAGCGGTAAGGCGACGGTCAGCCGTCTTGATACCAACCGCATCAGTGATTCCGTCAGTGGGATGGCGGGTATTCGCGGTAACTTTGCTACTGGCTTCGTAACGCATAAAGTCAACGTCGGTTACTCCGCGATGACCAAAAACGAAAAAATCGGCTGGAAAATGTCGTCGGCGGCGGATAACCCAACCACCAATATCTATCACAATACCGGTGTGGATATGCCGGACAGCTCCAGTTTCAACGGCTTAGGCGGAAATTACAGCGATCCGCTCACCAGCGGGCGTACCCGGACGCAGGGCTGGCTGTTGAGTGATACGCTGGGCGTGCTGGACGACAAACTGCTGTTTACCGCCGGGGCGCGTCATCAGAAGGTGGTCATTCGCGGATACAACAAAATTACCGGGCAGGAAAATAAAGCAGACGGCTTCGACGGCAGCCGCTGGATGCCTACCTACGGCGTGGTTTACAAGCCGTGGGAGGCGATCTCCCTGTATGCCAACCACACCGAAGCGCTGCAGCCGGGTCAGGCAGCCCCCAACACCGCCACCAACTACGGGCAGAGCACCGGCATCGTTCACTCTAAGCAGAACGAAGTGGGCGTGAAGGCGGATTTTGGTCGCGTGGGCGGCTCCCTGGCGCTGTTTGAGATCAAAATGCCGTCGGCGATCCTCAACAGCAACGGTCATTATGGTCTTGATGCCGAGCAGCGTAACCGCGGCGTGGAACTGAATGTGTTCGGTGAGCCCCTGCTGGGCGTCCGTCTGAACGCCAGCGCTACCTGGCTGCAGGCGGAGCTGACCAAAACCAACAACGGCCTCAACCAGGGCAATGATGCGATTGGCGTTCCGAATTTCTATGCCGTTCTGGGCGCAGAGTATGACATCAAACCGATTGATGGCCTGACCGCTACCGCGCGCGTGAACCACTCCGGCACGCAATACGCGGACCTGGCGAACACCAAAAAGCTGGACAGCTACACTACGCTGGATCTGGGTATGCGTTATCGCTTCGCCGTTAACCACAATCAAAATCAGATGACGGTGCGTGCGGGTATCGACAACGTGACCAATGAAAACTACTGGTCCAGCGTGGATGATTCAGGTACCTACATTACCCAGGGCGAACCGCGTACCTTTAAAGTCTCGGTGGGCTACGCATTCTGAGAACGCCGCTCGTTATCCGGGGCAGGGATGCCCCATTCCCTTGCTACCACCAGCCTGAAGTGTTAAAACGTGCCCCTTCTAAAAAAGAGACAGGGGTAGGGCGTGAAAGACGCGTCATCCGCTTCAGGCACCGGTAGCGCTGAAGCTTCGTCGGAACAGAATCCGACGCTGCAACGTGGTTTGCAAAATCGACATATACAGTTAATTGCCCTCGGTGGGGCTATCGGTACCGGGCTGTTTCTCGGCATCGGCCCGGCCATTCAGATGGCGGGGCCGGCGGTATTGCTGGGCTATGCCCTCGCCGGGATTATCGCCTTCCTGATCATGCGCCAGCTCGGCGAGATGGTCGTCGAAGAGCCTGTGTCAGGCTCGTTCGCGCACTTTGCGTATAAATACTGGGGCCCGTTTGCGGGGTTCCTCTCCGGCTGGAACTACTGGGTGATGTTTGTGCTGGTGGGGATGGCAGAGCTGACCGCTGCTGGCATCTACATGCAGTACTGGCTCCCGGATGTGCCCACCTGGATTTGGGCGGCGGCCTTCTTCATTATCATCAATGCCATCAACCTTGTGAACGTCCGTTTGTACGGTGAAACCGAGTTCTGGTTTGCGCTCATCAAGGTGCTGGCGATTATCGGCATGATCGGTTTTGGCCTGTGGTTGCTGTTCTCGGGTCATGGCGGTGAGCGTGCCACGATCGACAACCTGTGGCAGCACGGGGGGTTCCTGGCGACCGGCTGGAAGGGGCTTATCCTTTCGCTGGCGGTGATCATGTTCTCTTTCGGCGGGCTGGAGCTGATTGGTATCACTGCCGCTGAAGCGCGCGACCCGCATAAAAGCATTCCGAAAGCGGTCAACCAGGTGGTGTACCGTATTCTGCTGTTCTACATCGGTTCGCTGGTGGTATTGCTCGCGCTCTATCCCTGGGTTGAGGTGAAATCAAACAGCAGTCCGTTTGTGATGATTTTCCACGATCTCAACAGCAATGTGGTGGCCTCAGCGTTGAACTTCGTTATTCTGGTGGCGTCACTTTCGGTCTATAACAGCGGCGTCTACTCCAACAGCCGGATGCTGTTTGGCCTCTCCGTGCAGGGGAATGCGCCGAAGTTCTTAACCCGCGTCAGCCGTCGCGGCGTGCCGGTGAATTCTCTGCTGTTGTCCGGTGCGATCACCTCTTTGGTGGTGGTGATCAACTACCTGCTGCCAAAAGAGGCGTTTGGCCTGCTGATGGCGCTGGTGGTTGCCACCCTGCTGCTGAACTGGATCATGATCTGCCTGGCGCACCTGCGTTTTCGTGCCGCGATGCGTCGCAAGGGACGTGAGACGCAGTTTAAAGCGCTGCTTTATCCGGCAGGAAACTATCTCTGCATCGCTTTCCTCGGGTTGATCCTTGTGCTGATGTGCAGCATGGACGACATGCGGCTTTCCGCGATGCTGCTCCCGGTGTGGGTCATCTTCCTGTTTGTGGCGTTTAAACTTTCCCGCAAGCAATAATGCATGCCGCCCTCTCCCGGTGGGAGAGGGCGAGCCATCCGGTTTCTCATCCCAACGCGATTAACCTCTTTATCGTGACCCCTCTCCCAAATCTCTCCTGATCCACAGGATCTTTATTTTGTAATCGATTACTTTTCATTTGAGGGTATTTGTAATCGATTACTTTTCTAGGGTGAGGCTCATTATGGTGTCAACAACTGAAAGTAGTGGAAAGGTGATAGCGCAGCACCGGCTGCTGGTTCCGCGTCTGTCGCTGATGATGTTTCTGCAGTTTTTTATCTGGGGTAGCTGGTCGGTCACGCTGGGTCTGGTGATGACCCAGCACAACATGTCGTTGCTGATTGGCGATGCGTTCTCTGCCGGGCCCATCGCCTCTATTTTGTCGCCGTTCGTGCTCGGGATGCTGGTGGATCGCTTCTTCGCCTCGCAGAAGGTGATGGCGGTAATGCACCTGGCGGGCGCGGCTATCCTGTGGTTCGTTCCGGGGGCGCTGATCGCTGAAAATGGTGCGCTGCTGATCGGCCTGCTGTTTGGCTACACGCTTTGTTATATGCCGACGCTGGCGTTAACGAACAACATCGCGTTTCACAGCCTGGCAAACGTCGATAAAACCTTCCCGGTGGTGCGCGTGTTCGGCACTATCGGCTGGATTGTCGCGGGGATCTTTATCGGCGTTACCGGCGTGGCCTCCAGCGTCACGATCTTCCAGGTTGCGGCGGCGAGCTCCGTGCTGCTGGCGCTCTCCAGCCTGACGCGGCCGCCCACGCCCGCCCGGGCAAAAGGGCTGCCGGTCCAGGTTCGCGATCTGTTCTGCGCTGATGCGTTTGCCCTGCTGAAACCCCGCCACTTCCTGGTCTTTTCCGTCTGCGCAATGCTGATTTCCGTGCCGCTTGGCACCTACTATGCTTACACCGCCTCGTATCTGGCGGATGCCGGGATTGCTGATGTCAGCACCGCGATGTCGTTCGGCCAGATGTCAGAGATTGTCTTCATGCTGGTGATCCCGCTGCTTTTCCGTCGTCTGGGCGTGAAAGTCATGCTGCTGGTCGGCATGCTGGCGTGGTTTGTCCGTTACGCGATGTTTGCCATGGGGGTGAGTGAGGAGGGACGTTTCCTGCTCTATCTCGGCATCCTGCTGCACGGTGTGTGCTATGACTTCTTCTTTGTGGTGGGCTTTATCTATACCGATCGCGTGGCGGGCGAAAAGGTGAAAGGCCAGGCGCAGAGCATGATCGTGATGTTCACCTACGGCATCGGCATGCTGCTTGGTTCGCAGATTTCTGGCGCGCTGTATAACCGTCTGGTGGCGGGACAGGCCGTGCCGCAGGCGTGGGTCACCTTCTGGTGGATCCCGGCGGTGGCGGCAGCGGTGATTGCGCTGATTTTCCTTCTCACGTTCAAATATGACGATGACAAGGCGTAACGTTCAGGAGGTGGTATGAGAACGATTAAGGGACCTGGTATTTTCCTGTCGCAGTTTATCAGTGGAGAAGCGCCGTTTAACTCGCTGGATGGGCTGGCAGGCTGGGCAGCAGGTAAGGGCTACAAAGCCGTGCAGATCCCCTGCAATCATCCGCACATTTTTGACGTGGAGAAAGCGGCTGAGAGCCAGACCTACTGTGACGACATTACCGGCACGCTGGCGGAGCACGGGCTGGCGATCAGCGAGCTGTCGACCCATCTGGAAGGGCAGCTTATTGCGGTGAACCCGGTCTACGGCGACGCGTTTGACCATTTCGCGCCGGCAGGCGTGCGGGGTAACGACGCGGCCCGTCGGGCGTGGGCGACCAGCAAATTGAATCAGGCGGCGGCGGCCTCCGCAAAATTAGGCCTGACAGCGCACGCCACTTTTTCTGGATCGCTGGCGTGGCCATTTTTCTACCCGTGGCCGCCGCACAACGCGCAGCGTTTTCAGGACGCTTTCCAGACGCTGGCAACCCGCTGGCGGCCCATTCTGGACACTTTTGATGAGCATGGCGTCGATGTCTGTTATGAGCTGCATCCGGGGGAAGACCTGCATGACGGCGTGACGTTTGAACGTTTTCTGGCGCTGGTGGACAACCACCCGCGCTGCAATATTCTCTACGATCCCAGCCATATGCTGCTTCAGCAGATGGACTACCTGACGTTTATCGATCTCTACCATGCGCGCATTAAAGCGTTTCACGTCAAAGATGCAGAGTTTCGTCCCAACGGGCGCAGCGGCGTATACGGTGGCTACCAGTCGTGGCTTCATCGTCCGGGTCGCTTCCGGTCGCCGGGCGACGGGCAGATCGACTTCACCGGTATTTTCAGCAAACTGACCCAGTACGACTACGAGGGCTGGGCAGTGCTGGAGTGGGAGTGCTGTCTTAAGGATGGCGATACCGGCGCCCGCCAAGGCAGCGAATTTATCCGTCGTCATATCATTCCGGTATCCGGGCGTGCGTTTGACGATTTCGCCGCGGGAGGCAGCCATGATTAACGTCGGGATCGTCGGCAGCGGCTTTATCGGCCCGGCGCACATTGAGACGCTGCGGCGTCTCGGCAGTGTGCAGGTGGTCGCCCTGTGCGACAGCTCGCTTTCACAAGCGCAGGAAAAGGCGCGCCAGCTGAATGTGCCCCATGCTTACGGGAACGTTGAGGCGCTGCTCGCCCATCCGGATCTGCACGTGGTGCATAACTGCACGCCAAACCATCTGCACGCAGAGATTAACCGCCAGATTTTGTGGGCGGGTAAGCATGTTTTTTCCGAAAAGCCGCTGTGTATGACCCCGGAAGAGGCCCGCGAGCTGGTGGCACTGGCTGAGCAGGCGGGCGTGGTACACGGCGTCAGCTTTGTCTATCGCCAGTTTGCGATGGTGCGCCAGGCGGCCAGCATGAGGCGCGAAGGCAGTCTCGGTCGGCTGTTTGCCACGCATGGCAGCTACCTGCAGGACTGGATGCTGCTGGAAACCGACTACAACTGGCGGGTGGATGCCGCGCTGGGCGGTGCGTCGCGCGCGGTGGCGGATATTGGCTCCCACTGGTGCGACACGGTGCAGTTTGTGACCGGGCGGCGGATCACCGACGTGATGGCCGACCTCGCCATCGTCTGGCCAACGCGCAAGGCCAGTGCGGCAGGAAACCGGACCTTCACGGATGATCGCAGCGCGAACGATGAAGACAAACCGGTCACCACCGAAGATTTTGGCTCGGTGCTGGTGCGCTTCGACGATGGCAGCAAAGGCAGTTTTAACGTCTCGCAGGTCAGCGCCGGGCGCAAAAATCGGCTGACGTTTGAAATTAACGGCAGCGAACGGTCCGTGGCGTGGGATCAGGAGGTGCCGCAGCAACTCTGGATCGGCCATCGCGCGCAGGCAAACCAGACCCTCTCCGACGATCCAAACCTGATGAACCGTGACGTGGCCGAAAGCGCCCATTTTCCTGGCGGACATATCGAAGGCTGGCCTGATGCCTTTAAAAATATGATGGCGCAGTTTTACCGCGCCGTGATGCAGGGGGAGATGCCGGCACAGCCGCTGTTTGCGACGTTCCATGACGGCGCGAACGTCATGTATATCATTGATGCGATAGTGAAAAGCCATCAGCAACAGCGCTGGGTGCGCGTTGCGTATTGACGCGTTGCCCGGTTCGCCGGGCAACGAATTTATGGTAGCCTGCATAAAACGTTAACCGCAGGAAATGCCGTCGCTATGTCCATTCAGAAAATCGCTCAGCTTGCCGGGGTGTCCGTGGCAACGGTCTCCCGCGTGCTTAACAACAGCGATACCGTGAAAGCGAAAAACCGCGAACGCGTCCTGCAGGCGATCAAAGAGAGTAATTACCAGCCCAACCTGCTGGCGCGCCAGCTGCGGACTGCCCGCAGCTATATGATTCTGGTAATGGTGTCGAACATCGCTAACCCGTTCTGCGCCGAAGTGGTGAAAGGCATTGAAGAGGAAGCCGAAAAGAACGGCTACCGCATTCTGCTGTGCAACTCCGGCTCTAACATTGAACGCTCGCGTTCGGGGCTGAGTTTGCTGTCCGGTAAAATTGTCGACGGCATTATCACCATGGATGCCTTCTCAAAGCTTCCTGAACTGGCCGCCCTGATTGGCGCTGCGCCGTGGGTGCAGTGCGCCGAATACGCGGATGCCGGTGCGGTCTCCTGCGTCGGGATTAACGATGTGGACGCCTCGCAGCATGCGGTCAGCCAGCTTGCCGACGGCGGGCGCGGGCGGATCGCGATGATTAACCACGACCTGAGTTATAAATATGCCCGCCTGCGCGAGCGTGGCTATAAGAGCGTTATCCACCTGAAAGATCTGGCTTACCAGGCGGTGGAATACGCCAGCGATCTCAGCTTCGGCGCCGGAATGGCGGCGATGCAAAACCTGCTGAAGGAAAACCCGCCGGACGCGGTCTTTGCCGTTTCCGATACCCTGGCGGCAGGCGCATTGCATGCGATCCAGCAGGCGGGATTACGCGTGCCTGAAGACATTGCGGTAGTCGGGTTTGACGGTACGGAACTGGCGGAGATGATTTCGCTCACCACCATCGAACAGCCGTCGCGGGATATTGGGCGCAAGGCGGTCGATTTGTTGTTGAATAAAATCGATAACCCGGATGCGCCCACGGAAAGAGTGATGATGGACTGGCGCTTTATCTCCCGCGCCAGCGCCTGATTATTTCGCTATTACGCCAGTCAGCGAGCGAATATCGTTTCCGGTCGGAGATTGATGAATACGCAGACCAAATTCATCCACCACCGCGAATATATGGTCGAAAATATCGGCCTGAATCGCCTCATATTCCGCCCAGACGACCGTGTTAGTGAACGCGTATATTTCAACTGGCAGCCCGTTAGCTTCTGGTGCTAACTGGCGAACCATCAATGTCATATCTTTGCGGATCCGCGGGTGATTACGCAGATATTCATTTAAATAGGCGCGGAAGGTTCCAATATTGGTCATTTTGCGCAGGTTCAGCACCGATTCGCCTTCACCGTTTTCCTGATTCCAGAGCGAAATTTCTTCGTGACGCGCCGCCATGTACGGCTTAAGCAGCTTCGCCTGAATCAGCTGCTGTTGCTCCTGCTCGTCGAGGAAGTGGATGCTGGTGGTGTCTATATTCAGGCTACGCTTGATGCGTCGCCCGCCGGAGGCCGACATGCCGCTCCAGTTGATAAAGGCATCAGAGACCAGTGCCCAGGTCGGAATGGTGGTGATGGTATTGTCGAAGTTGCGCACCTTGACGGTGGTCAGGCCAATGTCCGTGACCGTGCCGTTGGCTCCGTATTTTGGCATCTCCAGCCAGTCACCGAGTTTAAGCATATCATTGGCGGAGAGCTGGATCCCGGCGACAAGCCCGAGGATCGGGTCTTTAAACACCAGCATTAACACCGCAGCCATGGCGCCCAGGCCGCTAATCAGAATGGCTGGCGACTGACCAATCAGCAGCGAGATAATTAAAATCCCCACCAGAATAGCGCTCACCAGTTTTATCCCCTGGAAGATGCCCTTCAGCGGGAGCTGCGAGGCTGTCGCCATCTTTTGCGAAAGATTGAAAATGACGTCCAGCAGCGAGAAGAACGAGAGCAGGGCATACACCATCACCCACAGCCTGGCGCAGGTGGTGAGCATTTCCGCGGCTTCGCTGCCTTTTTGCAGCCACAGTACCGCCTGAACGTTGACAATTATCCCCTGCAGGGTAAAAGCGACGCGGTGAAATAACTTGTTCTGGGTAATGATTTGCAACCATAAATGGCTGCTGGCCTGCGCGCGCTTCTCAAAGGCCCGCAGGACCACTTTGTGCAGAATAAAATGAACGATGAGTGCGGTAAGAAAAATAATACCAAAGATAATCACTAAAGAGGTGGTGTGATTAATTTCAATGCCTAACTCTTCAACCTGAGCAATTAATTCCTGCATAACGTCTCCTGTATTGATGCAGCCCCATAATGGCGGCTGCGGATCTATTATGCAAATTCGTCAGGGTTATTTGACGGCGTGGCAGGTCGTCACCACCGGCAGGCACAGCCGATGGCGAACCCGCAGCGTCGCCAGCGCGAGGATCACCATCAGGCCAGTTTCCACCGCGAGGAAGAGGGTGATCGCCTGAGTGTAATCTCCGTGATGATTTTGCAGACCGTGCAGCAAAATCGCGCCAAAGATGGCCGGGCCGAGTCCAAGTGCCGCCTGCTGCAGCGTGCTCAAAATGGCGCTCGCCGCCCCGGCGTCATCAGGCTGAATATCGCGCATGCCAATACGATAAAAACTGTTCACGATCAGCGCCTGACCGTAGCCGACCAGCCCGGTCGCGGGTGCCAGCGTCAGCGCGGTATTGTGCATTCCCCAGAGGCGGAAGGTGACAATCAGCGCCAGCAGGCCCGCTATCTGGATCGCCAGACCGGTCAGCAGAATGGTACTGGTGCTGTAGCGGGCAATCAGACGCGGGGCAAACCACGCTGAAATAAAGTAGGTAACACCCAGGGCGATAAAACTGTTGCCAGACTGCCACGGCGCCATCCCCAGACCGGTTTGCATGGTTAACGCCATGCAGAACATAAAGCCGGACCAGACGCTAAAAAAGAGCAACGCAATCAGCACGCCAAAGCGGATACTGCGCAACTGCAGCAGGCGCGGCGGGATCAGCGGATGTGCATCGTCCCGCTCTTTTTTGCGGGCGTTGAGGGCCATTAACCCGGCAAGCGGAATAATGGCGATAAGCGCGACCTTGAGCGGCCAGGACCAGTGCCACTGCGGGCCAAGCGCCATCGGGAACAGCAGGCAGCAGAGGATGATCGCCAGCAGGACGGTGCCCGTCCAGTCAATGCTTGATGGCGTGTCGCGGCGGGTTTCCGGCACGTAGCGGCGGCTCATGGCCAGCACCACCAGACAAATCGGCACGTTGATAAAGAAGGCGTTGCGCCAGCCGAGGCCGGCAATGTCCGCCGATACCAGCCAGCCTCCGCCCATCTGGCCGACGATAAACGCGATGCCGCCGATGCCGCCAAAGAGGCTGATGGCCTTCGCGTGGGCCGTGCCTTTCAGCGTTACGTGCAGGGTGGCGAGAATTTGCGGCATGATCAGCGCCGCGCCAGCCCCCTGAAGAATACGGGCGCCCAGCAGTTGTTCAATGTTGCCTGCCATTCCGCACAGCAGCGAGGCCAGGCCAAAGCTCGCCACGCCCCACATGAAAAGACGACGGCGGCCAAGGTTATCCCCCAGCTTGCTGCCGAGGGCAAGGCAGACGGCAAAGGCCACACCGTAAAGGGCCACAATTAATTCCAGCTCGGTGGCCGTAGCGTGCAGCGAATGGGTGATAGCATCCAGCGCCACGTTGGTGATTGAGGTATCAATCAGCGGCAGCATCTGGCCGGTTAACAGCAATATCAGGCCTGCGCGGCCCGGTGAAACGACTGACGTATTCATGGTAACTCCATTGCGTCATTCAACAGATGGTCGTAGCATCAACGATCTGATAAACGGGTACCAGTTCTTGCTTATACTGGTACTGGCACTACCATGCAGGGGGATTTATGGCGCTGATGTCTGAACCCGTCGTCTCGCTCAAGGATGACACCCGAAAACAACTTGGTGCGTTTTTACGCGCCCGACGCGAAAGCCTCGATCCGCAGCGGCTCGGCCTGCCGCGCAGCGGTCGACGCCGCACGCCCGGGCTGCGCCGTGAAGAGGTGGCCCTGCTGGCGGACGTCGGGGTGACCTGGTACACCTGGCTTGAGCAGGGCAGGGACGTCAATCCGTCCAGCGCGGTGATGGCCGCCGTGGCAAAAGCGCTGCAATGCACCCCGACCGAAGCGCGCCATCTTTTTGTGCTGGCCGGGCTACCGCCGGGTGAAGCACCGCAGGCCACCTGCTGTGAAGGGATCAGCGAAGGCACGCGCCGCCTGCTTGATACGTTGATGCCGAAACCGGCCAGCATTCAGAAACCCAATTTCGACATCGTGGCCTGGAACGACAGCTTTGGTCATCTGATGGGGGTCGATTTCAATGCGATCCCCCCGGAAGACCGCAACTGTATTTATCTGTTCCTCACCCACCCGGCATGGCGCGCCCGTCTCGGCAGACGTGACGATGTGCTGCCCGTCTTTGTCTCCTATTTCCGGGCGGCGATGGCCGAGCACCGGGGCGACCCGCTGTGGGAAGCCAAACTGGCGCGCTTCTTTGCGGTGTCTGAGGAGTTTAAAAATCTGTGGCATCAGCGCAATGACGTGCGCGGTGTGGAAAACCAGCTCAAGTTGTTTACCCATCCTGAGCTTGGGGAATTTACCCTGCAGCAGATGTACTGGTACTCTGCTCCACGAAACGGTTCCCGGTTGCTGGTGTATCTGCCAGTGGATGAAGCCGGGGAGAGAGCAATGGAATGGCTGACGGAGCAGGCAAAATGAAGGTTACCGGCAAACAGGAGCGGCTGCTACGCCGCGCACTCAACGAGTGGCAACAGGAAGGCACATTAACCGCTGACGACCATCAGCGGCTGGCCGGTACGCTTCAACGCGTGACCATGGACTGGCAGCGGCTGAGCCGCTATGCCTTCTGGACGGCACTCGCCTGCGTCATTATCGCCATCGGCAGCCTGTTCTCGAACAGCGAACTGATGGCGCGCATTATCGAATTCTTCGCTTTTTCCTCCCTTGCCCGCATCGGGCTGCCGGCGCTCCTGGCCGTGCTGTTTTATTTGTGGGGCTTCAGCCGCCAGCGGCGGGAGACGCAGTGGCATTACAGTACCGAAGCGATTTTGTTCCTCGGAGTCTTGTTTACCGCCATCGCGCTCTGGCAGCTGGGTGAACGGCTGGATAATGGCAGCGGCCACATCGCGCCCCTGTTCCTGGCCGGCTGTGCCGTCTATGGCCTGGTAGGCTTTTTCGGCCGCTCCGGGCTGGTCTGGCTGTTCTTCTTGCTCTCGCTTGGCAACTGGTTTGGCGCGGAGACGGGCTATATGTCCGGCTGGGGCGCTTACTGGCTGGGGATGAACTATCCGGTGCGCTTTATCTTTTTCGGCGGCGCGCTGCTGGCCCTGTGCTGGATCCTGCGCGCTCTGCTGCAGTCCCGTCATCTCTACACCACCAGTAAAGCGATGGGGCTGACGTATCTCTTTGTCGCCCTGTGGATCATGTCGATATTTGGTAATTACGATATCGATAACTGGTACAGCGTGACCCAGGCCTCGTTGCTGCCGTGGGCGCTGCTGTTTGCGGTGGCGGCGGTTCTCTGTATTTACATCAGTCTGAAAACCGACGACGGCATGCTGCGCGGGTTTGGCCTGACGTTCCTCGCCATTAACCTCTATACCCGCTACTTCGAATACTTCTGGGATGGGATGAACAAGGTGGTGTTCTTCCTGATTCTGGCGGCGTCGCTGGCGGTGATAGGGCGGTATGCGGAGCGGATCTGGCATGCCGGGAGTGCGGAGAAGTAAGTTTTGCGCGTGTTGATCGGGAAGACGCAGAAAACGCCGTCTGCGTGAGATGCTGACTCAATGGCGAAACCAGGCAGATGACGCGTGATTGAAAACGGGCCGCAGTTGCGGCCCGTTTGTCTTAGCACTCGGTCACAATCGTGCTCAGCGGCAGGCGAGATTTTGGCAGCGTGGCGTTGAAATCTTCCACGCTGTGGTGTCCAACCGGGACCACCACCAGGCTGGTGAAGCCTTTCTCTTTCAGGCCAAACTCTGCGTCGAGAATGGCGGCGTCAAAACCTTCAATGGGTACGGCATCCAGGCCCAGCGCGGCCACGCCTAACAGGAAGTTACCGACGTTGAGGTAAACCTGTTTCGCCATCCACTGGTCGTCATCTTTCAGATCCACGCGGTGCATATCGGCGAAATAGCAGCGACCTTTGTGATTCGCCGCTTTTGCTTCTGGGGTGTTGAAGCGACCGTCGGCCTCTTCCTGATCGACGACGCGCTCAAGCCATGCATCGTCCATGGCGGTTTTCGCGCAGAACACCACCACATGAGAGGCGTCCATCATTTTGCGTTCGTTGAACACGTAAGTGCCTGCCGCAGATTTGGCCACGCGCGCTTTACCTTCCTCAGTGCTGGCAATAATAAAATGCCATGGCTGGGAGTTCGTGCTGGACGGGCTGTACTGCAGCAGGGTTTTGATCTTCTCCGCTTCTTCAGCGGTCAGTTTCTTGCTTGGGTCAAACGCCTTGGTGGAGTGGCGTTTCAGGGCAACGGAAATGATATCCATAACAACTCCTGGTGATAAAGTTCGCCCGCGTGCGGGCGCGAAAAGGAGTGCAGATTACCGTGCGAAGCGGGAAAAGATAAGTGCATTTTGAGCGCTTAATCTGTTCGTCTCAGACGAACAATCAGCGCGGCCTGATCCATTTCTGGTCTTTTTTCGGCAGTTTATCGACGACCAGATTCCAGGAATCGTTGATGAGATCGGCCACCAGTTCCGGCGTAACATCGTCGGTGCCGTAGAGTGAAATCCAGTGCTTTTTATTGAGATGATACCCCGGCTCAACGCCGCGGTAGATCTGCTGGTTTAACAGGGATTTTTCCGGCTCGGATTTCAGGCTGACATGCGGTCGCCCGTGAGCAACCGCAACAATCATGAAAATCTTGCCACCCACTTTAAACACATCAAATTCCGGCCCGAACGGCCAGCAGTGTTCGGTGAACGGCAGTTCCAGCGCCACGCGTTTGGCGTGTTCCTGCAGCGATTTACTGTCCATCAATATCCTCGGAGGCGAGTCCACGCCACATGGCTTCAAAGCCCAGCGCTTTAAAATCGACGGCGCGGGACGGATCGCGGGTGGCAAATTCCATGGTGGTTTCGGCAAGCGATAAGAACATGGCATCACCAAAGGTACGAAACTCATCGGACATAAATACCGGACGCACTGCGCGACGGCACAGTTCATGCAGCTCCGGGAACATCTCCTGCACGGCCTGCTCCGTTTCTGCGCTGATCTTCTCGCTGACGCCAAGCTGGCGAATGGCGGCGTGAGCGACAGGATTACGGATGCCCCAGTCCACGTAGCTGTTCCAGATATTGCGGGTATGTTCTTTGGGGAGGGTGAGCGTGCGATCAAGCTCCGCCAGCATCGTCTGGCAGAGATCCTGCTTCAGGTGCAGATAGAGGGCATTCAGCAGATCGTCTTTGGTAGCAAAGTAGCGGAACAGTGTGCCTTCAGCGACGCCCGCGTTCCGGGCAATTAAGGCCGTTGAGGCGGCAATACCTGACTGTGCAAATGCAGCGGTTGCTGCGTCCAGTAAGGCCTGTTTTTTATCTTCACTCTTCGGACGTGCCACTAAATTGTTCCTCCTGTCAATTGTAAAAACCTTGATTGAAACACGTGCTTTGACAGGCTGCAACGCGCAATGTCAAAGATCGAAAACGTCTTGACGACTTTATCATCATATCTATAATGAGTGCTTACTCACTCATAATCAAGTTCAACCCGCGTAAACCATCGGATGGGGCGCGTTTTCGGGTCAGGATATGAAAAAGCCTCTATTCATCTGCGTGGTGTTCGTCATGATTATTGCTTCAGCTGCGAGTTTACCTTTTGTCCTGAATCCTGGATTTGGCCAGCCACCGCAGGGTGCGCAGCTTACCGAAGTGGAGGCCTCCCCGCAGTATCGCGACGGGAAATTCCACAATACGTTGCCGACACCGGGCTTCACCGGCGAGCAAAATATGCTGGTGGCGTGGTGGCAATTTCTGACCCGCAAAACCGAAAATGCCCGTCCCGCGCAGCCGCTGCCGCTGGTGAAAACCGATCTCGCCAGTCTGCCGCTGGAGCAGGACACGCTGGTCTGGCTCGGTCACTCGTCGTGGTATATGCAGCTGGCGGGTAAACGTATTCTGATCGATCCGGTGCTCAGTAACTATGCCGCGCCGTTCTCGTTCCTTAATAAAGCTTTTGCGGGCGAGTATCCCTGGCATGCGCAGAACATGCCGGAGATCGACCTGCTGATCATCTCCCACGATCACTACGATCATCTGGATTACGCCACCATCAGTGCGTTACTGCCGAAGGTGAAACGTGTGGTTACTCCGCTGGGCGTTGGATCTCATCTGCGCTACTGGGGCATGAAGCCGGAAATTATCGACGAGCGCGACTGGAACCAGTCGGTGTGCATCAGTGATGACTTAACGGTGCACGTCCTGCCGGCACGTCACTTCTCCGGACGCGGGATTAAACGCGATCAAACCCTGTGGGGGAGCTTTATGTTCGTCACGCCGGCGCAGAAGGTTTATTACAGCGGAGACTCTGGTTACGGCCCGCACTTCAGGGCCATCGGTGAGCAGTTCGGCGAGGTGGATTTAGCCATCATGGAAAACGGCCAGTACGATCGGGACTGGAAGTACATTCACATGATGCCGGCGGAAACGGCGCAGGCGTCGGCTGACCTTAACGCGAAAGCTGTCGTGCCCGGTCATAACGGACGCTTTGTGCTGGCGAAACACACCTGGAACGATCCGCTGATCCAGCTGGCGCAGGCCAGCAAAGATAAAAATTATCGGCTACTGACGCCGGAGCTGGGTGAACCTGTTCATGTGAGTGATACCACGCAAACCTTTCGTGAGTGGTGGGAATAATGTTTAAGCGAGAAGCAGAGGGGGAGAGCAGTATGACCATTTCCGCTCAAGTCATCGACACCATCGTCGAGTGGATCGACGACAACCTGCACCAGCCATTACGTATCGAAGAGATCGCCCGCCACGCGGGTTACTCGAAATGGCATCTGCAGCGTTTGTTTATGCAGTACAAGGGCGAAAGTCTCGGGCGTTACATTCGCGAACGCAAGCTGCTGCTGGCAGCGCGTGACCTGCGTGAATCGGACGAGCGTGTCTACGATATCTGTTTGCGCTACGGCTTTGATTCGCAGCAGACGTTTACGCGTATCTTTACCCGTACCTTCAACCAGCCGCCTGGCGCGTACCGCAAAGAGAACCACAGCCGGACACACTGAACGTGTCGTTATGCAGAAATCCGACCGGGTAAGGCGCAGCCGCACCCGGTTTTTTTTACTTACGATGCCAGTGAAAACCAGCGACGCCAGACGAAACGCAGGATGAAGAATTCGAGGGCGCCAAGCAGTAAAAACCACACGCAGAACAAAATGGTGTACAGCTGGTTAAGATCGACCATGTGGAAGATCGTCATCAGCTTTTTCGCCAGCACCAGCCCAAGCGACGGCGCAGGTAACAGCAGGCAGGAGAGCAGGGCCATCAACAAAATGCCCCCCGCTGTGAGCAGCGATTCTAACGGGTGTTTCATCTTAATGTTAATCGTCAGTTAAAAATGTCATTGTCCGGCATCGCGGAACGTAAAGCAATATAAACCCGGCAGACGTTTTTTGTTAAATCAAATGCGCTTTTCTGCGAATAAATAACAGAAAGAGAATAATCTCTCAGAAGCGATTAAATTATTATCGCGTTATGTAAATAAATGTCCTTGTCATGCAAATAATTTTACAAACATATAAGTGCTATATCCAATTAACGTGGCAATAACAATGGCTGCGACAATGTATAACGCCAGGCGGCGTGCGCGATAAATACCAAACATGGTTCCTCCTCGTTTAGCGTTGGTTTAGAAATATTTTGTAAAAATCATCGTATTCGAATAATAGTTATTAGTTTTGAATATCCCGGCAGTAATTATATTGCGGTAGATCAATTTTACCCGCAAGCCTTAAAAATGAATTTATTAAAGCCAGAAAGGAATTCAGGCTTCCGTCCACCGTATATTGAAGGAAAAATACGATGACCAAAAAAAATCTCTCTCAGAACATGCCACCTGCTGGTGGGCAGGCGTATCAGCAGACCGTTGAGCAAGTGCTTGCTAACAAGCAGAGCCAGGCAAGCGGCCTCGACCGTGCTGAAGCGCAGGCACGTCTGCATCAGTATGGCCCTAACGCGTTGCCGGAGAAAAAAGGCAAGCCCGCCTGGCTACGTTTTCTCGCCCATTTTAATGATGTACTGATTTACGTTCTGCTTGCCGCGGCGGTATTAACCGCAGTTATGGGCCACTGGGTCGATACGCTGGTTATCCTCGGTGTGGCGGTAATCAACGCGTTAATTGGCCATATTCAGGAAAGCAATGCGGAAAAATCCCTGAAGAGTATTCGCAATATGCTCTCCAGCGAAGCGCGCGTCATTCGCAATGGTAATCATGAAACGCTACCGACAACTGAAATAGTCCCGGGCGATATTATTGTATTACGCGCGGGGGATCGTATTCCGGCGGATATGCGTTTAATCGAAGCGCATAATTTACGCGTGGAAGAGGCTATTCTGACCGGCGAATCTACCGTGGTGGATAAACACATTAATCCGCTGACCGGTGAATTACCGCTGGGCGACCGCACTAACCTGGTCTTTTCCGGTACGACCGTGAGTGCAGGGGGCGGCATTGGCGTGGTCATTGCCACCGGGCAAGAGACTGAACTTGGCCACATTAACCAGATGATGGCGGGTATTGAAAAGCATCGTACGCCGCTGCTGGTGCAGATGGACAAGCTGGGGAAAGCGATCTTCGCCATTATTCTGGCGATGATGGCGGCACTGTTTGTCTTCAGCCTGGTGTTCCGCGAAATCCCCATGGGCGAGCTGCTGCTCTCTCTGATTAGCCTGGCGGTCGCGTCCGTGCCGGAAGGTCTGCCAGCCATTATTTCTATCATCCTTTCTCTTGGCGTGCAGGCGATGGCACGCAAGCGGGCGATTATCCGCAAGCTGCCAACGGTTGAAACCCTGGGGGCGATGACCGTGGTCTGCTCGGATAAAACCGGCACCCTGACCATGAACGAGATGACGGTGAAAGCCATCATTACTGCCGACAGTTGCTACCGCGTGGACGGTAACAGCTACGAGCCGGTGGGGAACATTTACCTGGAAGGCAGCGACGAGCCGATGCAGATCCAGCCGGGCACCGTGCTGGAGCAGTACCTGCGCACTGTCGATCTCTGTAATGACAGCCAGCTGATTCAGGACGAACGCGGTCTGTGGGGCATCACCGGTGGGCCGACCGAAGGGGCGCTGAAGGTGCTGGCGGCGAAGGCGCATCTTGAGCCGGTGATGACCACCCTGATTAACAAGATCCCGTTCGATTCGCAGTACAAGTACATGAGCACCCACTATCAGATTGGTCACGAGGAGCACATCCTGATTACCGGCGCGCCGGACGTGATTTTCGCGCTGTGTAAACAGCAGCAGGCCCGTAACGGCGCTGAAGCGTTCGACCGCGCTTACTGGGAAACCGAGATGGAGCGCTATGCACGTCAGGGGCTGCGTATGGTTGCCGCGGCGTTCAAACCGGCGAACGGTGAGCAGGCGCTGACGCATGACGATCTGAATCACGGGCTGATCTTCCTCGGTATTGCCGCAATGATGGATCCACCGCGTCCTGAAGCGATTGATGCGATTCATGCCTGCCAGCAGGCCGGGATCCGCGTGAAGATGATCACCGGGGATCACCCGCAGACGGCAATGAGCATCGGCCAGATGCTCGGGATCACCAACAGCGAGCAGGCGGTGACGGGCTACCAGCTGGAGAAAATGGACGACGCTGAGCTTGCAGACGCCGCGGTGAAATATGACATTTTCGCCCGTACCAGCCCGGAGCATAAGCTGCGCCTGGTGAAAGCCCTGCAGGACAAGGGTGAGATCGTGGGCATGACCGGCGACGGTGTGAATGACGCTCCGGCATTGCGCCAGGCGGACGTGGGCATCGCAATGGGCATTAAAGGCACCGAAGTGACCAAAGAGGCGGCGGATATGGTCCTGACCGACGATAACTTCGCGACCATCGCCAGCGCGGTAAAAGAGGGGCGTCGCGTTTACGACAACCTGAAGAAAACCATTCTGTTCATTATGCCGACCAACCTGGCGCAGGGGTTGCTGATTGTTATTGCGCTGCTGGCAGGGAACATTATCCCGCTGACGCCGGTACTGATTTTGTGGATGAACATGGCAACCTCCGCCACGCTCTCCTTTGGCCTGGCCTTTGAAGCCGCTGAGCGCAACATCATGAAGCGTCCGCCGCGTCAGACCGGACAGCACGTGATGGATGCGTACGCCGTATGGCGCGTGGCCTTCGTCGGGACCATGATTGCCATCGCCGCCTTTGCGCTGGAAGCCTGGCTGGCACCGCGCGGCCACAGCGCGGAGTTCATCCGTACCGTGCTGCTGCAGATGCTGGTCTGCGCCCAGTGGGTATACATGATTAACTGCCGCAACACTGAAGGGTTCTCCCTGAACCGTGGCCTGCTGGCGAACAAAGGGATTTGGCTGGTCACGGGCGTGTTGTTCCTGCTCCAGGCGGCAATCATCTACCTGCCGTTTATGCAGATGCTTTTCGGTACGGAAGCGCTGCCTCTGCGCTACTGGTTCGTCACGCTGGCGGTAGCCGCGGTGATGTTCTTCGTTGTTGAAATCGAGAAGCGACTGACCCGCAGGTTCCGTAAGGCTGCATAACCTTTTGCCCTCACCTTAACCCTCTCCCGCCGGGAGAGGGGATGCTGACCTCCCTTTCATTGGGCAGAGGGCCGGGGTGAGGGAAACACATCAGAGGTACATCCCCATGAAATTCCCGCTCCTGTTCGTCCTCCTCGCCCTCTTTCAACCCGCGTTTGCTGCTGCCATTCCGGTTCGCGTGGCGGTTGTGGAGCAAACGACCCACGCAGCTGAACGGCACGTGCCTGGCCGCATTGAAGCCATTCATACCGTCGAGATAAGAGCGCGCACGGAAGGCGTGATTACCCAGGTTCATTTTCGCGACGGACAATACGTGAAAAAAGGTGACGTGCTGTTCGAGCTGGACGATGCCGAGCCACGCGCCGCCGTGCGTCTGGCACAGGCTGAGGTAAAGAGCGCGGAAGCCACGCTGCGTCAGGCGCAGCAGCAGCTTTCACGCTTTGAAAGCCTGGGCAACAGCAATGCCATCAGCCGTCACGACGTGGATAACGCGCGCATGCAGCGCGATGTCGCCAGCGCTGCGCTGGAGCAGGCGAAAGCTCGCCTCGAAACCCGTAACGTGACGCTGGCGTACACGCGCATCACATCGCCGATTGATGGCCGCGTGGGGCACAGCCAGTTCCATGCCGGCAGCCTGGTGAACCCGTCAAGCGGCGTGCTGGTGGATGTCGTGCAGCTTGATCCGATCCGTATCGCCTTTGCGCTGGAAGAGGGGGCGTTTGCCACCAAAGCCGGACAACATGCGGATATCAGCGCCCTGAAGCGCGCCTGGCAGGCGCGGATTGACAGCAATGGTCAGCGCCTGAACGGTGAACTGACCTCCGTGGACAATCGTATCGACCCGCGTACCGCCAGCGTGATGCTGCGCGCCGAATTTGCCAACCCGCGCCATCAGCTGCTGCCGGGCGGCAATGTGAATGTTTACCTGCGTCCGGCAAGCGCGCAGCCGGTGCTGACAGTGCCTGCTGCGGCGGTACAGCAAAACGGCGAGGGATTCTTTGCCTGGGTGGTTAACGCAGAAGGCAAAGCCGAAAAACGCCCGCTGAAGATTGCCGGACAGATTGGCCAGCAGTTTGAGATTTCATCCGGCTTACATCCCGGTGAGCGAGCGATCACCGACGGTGCCCAGCGCGTACAGCCTGGCGCAGCCGTCCAGATACTGAATTAAGGAGCCATCATGCTGACGTTTTTCATCAAACGCCCGCGCTTCGCGATGGTGATTGCGCTGGTGATAACCCTGCTGGGTGCCATCGCGCTGAAGATTATCCCGGTGGAGCAGTACCCGCAGATCACCCCACCGGTGGTGAATGTCTCCGCCAGCTGGCCCGGTGCCAGTTCGGCTGACGTGGCGGAAGCCATTGCCACGCCGCTGGAGACTCAGCTTAACGGCGTGGATCACATGCTCTATATGGAATCCACCAGTTCGGATGAAGGTGCCTACAGCCTGAACATCACATTTGCAGCAGGGACCGATCCGGATCTGGCCGCCATCGACGTGCAAAACCGCGTGGCGCAGGCTGTAGCGCAATTGCCCACCGAGGCGCAGCAAAACGGCGTGCAGGTGCGTAAACGCGCTACCAATCTGATGATGGGGGTAAGCCTTTACTCACCGGACAATACCCACACGCCGCTTTTCGTCAGTAACTACGCCAGCACGCAGGTGCGTGAAGCGCTGGCGCGTTTGCCGGGCGTCGGGCAGGTGCAGATGTTTGGCGCGCGCGACTACAGCATGCGTATCTGGCTGCGTCCGGATCGCATGAACGCCCTGAACGTGACCACCGATGACGTGGCTCAGGCGTTACGCGAGCAGAACGTCCAGGGGGCGGCAGGCCAGGTCGGAACGCCGCCGGTATTTAACGGCCAGCAGCAAACCCTGACGATTAACGGCCTGGGGCGTTTAAATCAGGCTGAGGACTTTGCAGACATCATTATCCGTGCAGGGGAGATGGGCCAGCTGGTGCGCCTGAAAGATGTCGCCACGATTGAACTGGGGTCGCGCAGCTACAGCTCCGGCGCCCAGCTGAACGGGCATGACTCGGCCTATCTTGGCATCTACCCTACGCCGTCCGCCAACGCCCTGCGCGTAGCCGATGCGGTTCGCGCGGAGCTAGAGCGACTTTCGGCACGCTTCCCGGACGATCTGACCTATGAAGTAAAATTCGATACCACCACCTTTGTCGCCGCGACCATCAAGGAGATTGGCGTCTCGCTGGCGCTGACCCTGCTCGCCGTCGTGGTGGTGGTTTCCTTATTTCTGCAGAGCTGGCGTGCGACGCTGATTGTGGCGCTCGCCATTCCAGTGTCGCTGGTCGGCACCTTTGCGGTGCTCTATACCCTCGGTTATTCGGCCAACACGCTCAGCCTGTTCGCCATTATTCTGGCACTCACCATGGTGGTGGATGACGCCATTGTGGTGGTGGAGAGCGTTGAAACGCTAATGGCGGAAGGGCAAAGCCGCACGGCGGCTACCGCACAGGCGCTGCGCCAGATTGCCGGGCCGGTGATTGCCACAACCCTGGTGCTGCTGGCGGTGTTTGTGCCGGTGGCGCTGCTGCCGGGGATCGTGGGGGAGTTGTATCGCCAGTTCGCGGTCACGCTCTCCACCGCCGTCACGCTCTCAAGCCTGGTGGCGCTGACCCTGACGCCAGCGCTCTGTGCACTGTTGCTGCGCCCGCGCCCGAAGAAGCCAGCCGCGGTTTACCGCGTTTTCAACCGCGGACTGGATACCACGCGCACCGTTTATACCCGCATCGTTAACTGCATTAACCTTCGTCCGTGGCTGGTGCTGCTGGCAACGGCCGGCGCGGCGGGCGTGGTGGTGTTCAGCTTTATGTCGATGCCAAAGGGCTTCCTGCCGCAGGAAGATCAGGGCTACTTCTTCGCCAGCGTGCAGTTGCCGGAAGCGGCGTCGCTGGAGCGTACCGAAGCGGTGATGACCACCGCGCGGGAGCTTATCGCCAGACACCCTGCGGTCGAGGATGTGATTCAGGTCTCCGGTTTTAACATTCTCAACGGTACCAGCGCGTCTAACGGCGGGTTTATCTCCATCATGCTGAAGACATGGGGGGAGCGTCCGCCGCTTGATGAGGTGATGGGAACGCTGCAGCGTCAGCTGCTGGCGCTGCCGGAAGCGACCATCATGACCTTCGCCCCGCCGACGTTGCCGGGGTTGGGCAACGCCTCCGGCTTCGACCTGCGTATTCAGGCCCAGGCGGGGCAAAGCCCGGCGGAGCTGGAACGCGTTACCCGCAACGTTCTGATAAAAGCTAACCAGCATCCGCAGCTTAACCGGGTGTTTACCACCTGGAGCAGCAACGTGCCGCAGCTGACGCTGACCGTTGATCGCGAGCGCGCTGCCCGCCTCGACGTGCCGGTCTCGCGCATCTTCAGCAGCCTGCAAACCGCCTTTGGCGGCACGCGTGCCGGGGATTTTAGCGTTAACAACCGCGTCTACCACGTGGTGGTACAGAACGAAATGCAGTGGCGCGAGCGTGCCGGGCAAATCAGCGAATTGTTCGTGCGCAGCAATAACGGTGAGCGGGTGCGTCTGAGTAATCTTGTCACGATTACCCCGACCGTTGGCGCACCGTTCCTGCAGCAGTATAACCAGTTCCCGTCGGTGTCAGTGAGCGGGTCGGCGGCAGACGGCGTGAGCAGCAGCACGGCGATGGCCGTGATGAGCGAGCTTCTGGCGGAAAACCTGCCTGCCGGGTACGACTATGCCTGGAGCGGGATGTCTTATCAGGAGCAGCAGACCGGAAATCAGGCCATCTGGATTGTCCTGGCCGCAGTGGTTATGGCGTGGCTGTTCCTTGTCGCGCAGTATGAGAGCTGGACGCTGCCCGCGAGCGTGATGCTCTCAGTCCTGTTCGCCATCGGGGGCGCGCTGGTGTGGCTGTGGATCGCGGGATACGCCAACGATGTGTATGTGCAGATTGGCCTGGTACTGTTAATCGCGCTGGCGGCCAAGAACGCGATCCTGATCGTCGAGTTTGCCCGCGCACGGCGTCATGAGGGGATGGCGATTGTCGATGCGGCCCGTGAAGGTGCCTCCCGCCGCTTCCGGGCGGTGATGATGACGGCGGTGTCATTTATTATCGGTGTGCTGCCGATGATGCTGGCGTCCGGGGCAGGGGCGCAGAGCCGCCGCATCATTGGCACCACGGTGTTCAGCGGGATGCTGGTGGCCACCGTGGTCGGCATTCTGTTTATCCCGGCGCTGTTTGTGCTGTTCCAGCGCCTGCGTGAGTGGGGGCATCGCCTTACGGACTCGTCGCCCACAGCTCGCAATGTTTCTGAACCAGAGAAATAAGCGAACCGCCGTCTGCGATAAAATCGCGCATGCGCTGCGCCTCGCTCTTGCCCTGTTTTAACATCAGGGCTATTTCCTTAATCGCGCTCGTCGCGCCGAGCTTCTCGGCCGACGGCGCAACCTGCTCCAGCAGCCACCCAATATCTTCCGCCACGGTTTTGTGCTCGCCAGTCTGCACGTCCGTCAGAATGCCCTCTAACCCGTAACGACATGCCTGAAAACGGTTAAAGCGGTACAGCAGAAAATCCTTTTCCTGATGCTTATAGGGCCGCGTGGTCAGCAGCCAGTGAGACGTCGCCTGAATCAACCCGGCGATGTTGATCGCGTGGCCGAGCGTCAGCGGTGTATCCATCACCCGCACCTCGACCGTGCCAAAATGCGGGCTGGGGCGAATATCCCAGTGCAAATCTTTAATGCTGTCGATCATGCTGGTGGCGCTCAGACGACGAAACAGCCCTTCGAACTCCTGCCAGTTGTTCACCCACGGCATCTGTCCATTATCCGGAAATCCCGAGAAGATATTGAGTCGCGACGAGGCGAACTTTGTGTCCGTACCCTGCATATAGGGTGAGGACGCTGCCAGAGCGATAAAGTGGGGGACAAAGCGCGACAAACCATGCAGCAGATAAATAGCGTCGTCACCGGTCCGACACCCGACATGCACGTGCTGGCCGAATACCGTCGCCTGCAAAATCAGATAGCCAAACCGTTCGAGCGTGACGTTATAGCGCTCGTCATCGCACACCTCCTGACGCTGCCACTTCTGGAAAGGGTGCGTCCCACCGCCGCAGATCTGAATATGCTGCTCCGCAGCGGCGCGCAGAATACTTTGCTGCATCACCGAGATTTGTGCGGCGGCCTGATCAATGTTCTGACACACGCCGGTGGCGATTTCGAGCATGCTCTCGGTGATATCGTGCTTCACTTCCCCGCCTTTGATGTCGTCTTTGACGGCAGCGATAAGGGCGGAGGAGTCCTGGCTCAGATCGTACCCCGGCGGGTTAACCACCTGCAGTTCAAGTTCAATACCAAGGGTATAAGGTTCAGAGGAATGGAAATCGGGTAATGGCATGGTGCACTCCGTTGTCGTAGATGAAATGAGTATAGACAACGGGTATGGCTCCCACTTCAGGCGGTGGTATAAAGGGACGTGTGGCGGCTATGCTGAACGCCACGGCACACTGATTAGGGCTTTAGCGACCAGGGGAGTTAACAATGTCTGACTATCCAACCATTGCGCTGATTGGACCCGGTGCAATCGGAACCACTATCGCTGCGGTGCTGCATGAGGCTGGCCGCACGCCGCAACTGTGCGGACGTACCGCACATCCGCAATTACGTTTGCGGCACGATGAGGGTGAAATCGTGGTACCCGGTCCGGTATTAACCGATCCGACGGTCATCGATCGTCCGTACGATCTGGTTTTTATCGCAGTGAAAACGACCCAGAACGCCGACAGCGCGGGATGGCTGAACGCGCTGTGCGATGAAAACACGGTGGTTTGCGCGTTGCAAAACGGCGTCGAGCAAAAGGCCCAGCTGGCACCGTGGGTCAATGGCGCGACGGTACTGCCGTCGGTGGTCTGGTTTCCGGCGCAGCGTGAGCCGGATGCCTCCGTCTGGCTGCGCGCCAGTCCGCGGTTGACGCTGCCGGATGTGCCGCAGGCAAAACGGGTGGCTGATGCGCTGAACGGCACGCGCTGCGCGGTAGACTTGTCGGCAGATTTTCTTACCGTCGCATGGCGCAAGCTGCTGCAAAATGCGGTTGCAGGCCTGATGGTGCTTGCGAATCGTCGTGCCGGGATGTTCTCCCGTGAGGATATCAGCGAGCTGGCGCTGGCGTATCTGCGCGAAGGGCTTGCCGTGGCCCGAGCAGAAGGCGCGGTGCTGTACGATGACGTTGCGCAGGAGATCCTGGCGAATTTCCAGCGCGCACCTGCCGATTTAGGCACGTCTATCCTCGCCGATCGTCAGGCCAACCGTCCCATGGAGTGGGATATCCGCAACGGCGTGATCCAGCGCTATGGTCGTGCTCACGGTATTCCCGTTCCGATTAGCGATGTGCTGGTTCCTCTGCTTGCTGCAGGCAGCGAAGGGCCGGGTTAACGGCCGCTGACTTTTCGTTCGGCAAAATAGTGCGCGGGCGTGGTGCCCATGGCTTTCCTGAACATGGTGATAAACGCATTCACGGATTCATATCCAAGCGTTGTCGCCACGTTCTGGACCGGGACACCGCTTGCCAGCTCCTGCAGGGCAATAATCAACTGCAGCTGCTGACGCCAGCGGCCAAAGCTCAGCCCGGTCTCGCGCGCCATCAAACGTGCAAAGGAGCGCTCGCTCAGCGCCAGCCGTTTCGCCCATGCTTTCAGGGTGCTTCTGTCGTCAGGATGGCTGACCAGCGCGTCGGCCATGGCGCGAATTTTGGGATGGGCTGAAACGGGCAGGCTCAGCTTCTGCTGCGGCATGCTGGCGAGCTCATCAAGCGTCACTCTGGTCAGCCGCGCGGCATGGCTCTCTGGCGGATAATCAACGCGTTCATGCGTCAAACGGTCAACCAGCGCTTTGATTAACGGGGAAATGGCCAGCGTGCAGCATTTCTCCGGCAGCGCGGCGGCACCGGGCTCAATAAACAGATAGTTGAGATGAGCATTCCAGGTCGCTTTGGCGCTGTGTGCGATCCCGCCAGGGATCCAGACGGCACAGTCTGGCGGCACGATCCAGATATCATTTTCCGCATGACAAATCACCGCGCCATACAAAGCAATAATCAGCTGCCCCTTACGGTGGGTGTGCACCGGCACTTCCGCGGCGTACTCCACGAAATCCAGATGTCGGGCTACGGCCGGGCATGCGGTGGCGTCAGGGTCGAAGAGCGTATTGGCAAGTTTAGGTTTCACGTTTCTGGCAACATTTAGGTATTTTTTGACAGAATAGAGTATTTAAGCGAGTTCGCAAGCCAGTAATAATTCTGGCATGAACACATTAAACGCTTTTCATTTTCATTCGTGGCGCGCCATGCGTGAGCGCTTATCTCCCGTGCTGCGTAACGATGCCAGTGCGTTGCTCTATTCCGCGAGAAGTTTTGCAGCGGCGATGCTCGCTTACTACATTGCGCTGTCGATAGGCCTCGAACGTCCATCGTGGGCCATTATTACCGTCTATATCGTTTCGCAGACGTCGGTGGGGGCCTCGCTGAGCAGAAGTCTCTATCGTCTGGCCGGCACCGTTGTGGGGGCCTGCGCCACCGTTGCGATCGTGCCTGTCTTCGTCAATATGCCGATCCTCTGCAGCGTGATGCTGTCGAGCTGGATCACGTTCTGCCTCTATTTATCTCTGCTGGAGCGCACCCCGCGGGCGTATGCCTTTGTGCTGGCCGGGTACACTGCGAGCCTGATTGGTTTTCCTGCGGTATCCGACCCCGGCGGGATTTTTAATATCGCGATTATCCGTGTGCAGGAGATTGTCATTGGGATCTTCTGCGCGGCGCTGATACATCGCTATGTGTTACCCGCGCGTATCTCCGGCCTGTTCAACAGTAAGTTATCGCAAACCCTGCACGCCGCGCGTGAGCGGGTGGATGACACCCTCGCAGGCAAACCCGTCGCGGTTTCAGACCCGCTGCATCTGGCGCTGGCGCTGCAGTTTCTGCAGGGCATAAGCCACCATATTCCGTATGATTTTGCCCTGTCTGCTTCGGTGCGGCAGGGCAGAAAGGCTATCCATGACCGACTGGCGCGGCTGGTCATCGTTAACTGTGAATTACGCGATCGCTTACCGGCGACGGTGCCTGCCGGGTTGCAGGTATTGCTCGACGACGTTCAGGCCTGGTTGGGGGATAAAGATGCTGCACGCCACAGCACGGCAGATGCGTTAATAGCACGCAGTGAACAGCTCGCAGAGCGCTACGCTGCACAGGCCCGGACGATGAACGACGCGCTGCTGGCCAGTTTTGTCCGTTATCTGACGCAGGCCATTACGCTGTTGCAGCAGTGCGAACGTCTTTCTGATGCCATCCACCATGCGAAGCCCGCCCACGGACTGACAGCGGGCAGGGCAGTTAAAGGGTATGTTTTTCACCGCGATCCTCTTACTGCCGCCCGCACCGCGCTGGGCGCGTTCGCCATCATCCTGAGCGGCTGCCTGGTCTGGATCTTCTCCGCCTGGCCCGATGGCAGCACGGCGGTCTCTATCCTTGGGGTCTGCTGCACGCTGTTTGGCAGTTTCGACACCCCGGCACCGCACATTGTGAAATACATAATTGGCTCGTTCTGGGGCGTATTAATTAGCCTGCTGTACAGCTTTGCGCTGCTTCCGCAGGTGAGCGATTTCCCCGTGCTGGTGGCCGTGCTGGCGCCGGTATATCTGCTGGCCGGGTCGCTTCAGGCACGTCCTCCCACCACGTTTATGGCAATGGGGATCACCCTGACGCTGCCGGTATTGTGCGAGCTGGGTGCCCACTACAGCGGAGACTTTGCCACGGCGGCCAATACCGCCATTGCGCTGTTTGCCGCAACCGGCTTTGCTGTTATCAGCATGAGCCTGCTGCAAACCGTGCAGGCCGACGCGGCCATCGCACGTCTGCACACGCTGTGCCAGCGCGATATTCGTCGCAGCGTGAAGGGCAAGCTTCTGCTGGATGAGACGCACTGGACCAATCTGATGATTGACCGCGCTGCCCTGTTACTGCCGCGCCTGCAGCGCAGCGGACGTGCCTCAGAGCAGGTGCTTAACCCGCTGCTGCGCGCGCTGCGCATCGGCCTTTCGGTGATGCATTTACGCCGCTGCGGTATGCCCGCGAGCAGAGAGATCAGCGCGCGCCTGTATCACCTGAACGACACCGACGCCTTGCGTGAACACATCGCCGACCACATCCGCCTCTGTTTGCCTGCCGCAGATGCACAAACGCGCCAGTTTGTCGGCCATCTGGTGGATTTACATTGCGCATTACGGAGGGCAGACGATGGTCAATGATCTGAATATCGGGGGCGTTTTTATCCCGGGACTGCTTGTCACCGCGCTCGCGGCGCTGGCGTGCACGCTGGCACTCATCGCGCTTTTATCGCTCAGCAGGCTCTACCGTCGTTTGCCTTTTCGCCCGCTGCTGGACGTTTCAACTTATCTGGTCACCTTTTTCCTGCTGATGCAGGGCCTGACCGCGCTGGGGTTATTTAGATGAAATCACTTCTCTCTCTGGTCGGTCGCTATGCGCTGACGTTATGTGCCGTCGCGGCGGCCACGCTTCTGGCTTTTATGATGTGGAAACATTATGCGCAAACGCCCTGGACCCGCGACGGCCGTGTACGGGCGGATGTGGTACAGATTGCGCCGGACGTATCCGGGCCGGTAGTCCGCGTGGCCGTCCGGGATAACCAGTGGGTTAACCGGGGCGATGTGCTCTACGCTATCGACCCGCACTGGCTCACGCTGGCGGTGGCCAGCGCGCAGGCGGAGGTGGAATCCAGACGGCATGAGATGGTGATGCGACAGGATGCCGCCAGACGACGCGCACAGATTAAAGCCGCGATATCCAGCGAGGATTTACAGCAAACGGGCAGCGCCGCGAACGTCGCGGTGGCGAATTATCACGGTGCGCTGGCCGCGCTGGAGCTGGCCGAGCTTAATTTGTCCCACGCCACCGTACGGGCTCCCGTCTCGGGTTATATCACCCATTTGCGGCTTCGCCCGGGGGACTATGCCACCGCGGGGGAGACTAAGGTCGCCATCGTCGATGCGCACAGTTTCTGGGTGGTGGGGTATTTCGAGGAGACCAAACTTCGCCATATTCGCGTTGGGGACACGGCGCATATCGTGTTGATGGGCTATGAACCGGTGATTGCCGGGCATGTTGAGAGCATCGGCCATGGGATCGGTGATAACAACGATGAGACGGGCGGGCTTGGGCTTCCCGACGTCGAGCCGACGTTTAGCTGGGTGCGGCTGGCGCAGCGCGTCCCGGTGCGCATACATATTGATGCATTGCCGAAGGGGATTGAGCTGGTAGCCGGGTTGTCGGCGAGCGTGGAGGTGGTGCCGGAATGAGGGGCGTCAGCGTACCGAAGGGAAATTCGATCGTGAGCGCTCTTGAGCAAAAAAAACCTTACCGCCCGGCAGAGAGGCGGTAAGGACAGGCAAAGTGGCATAAAAGAGAGGAAAAATACCTGAAATGAGGGTGATGAAACTGTCTGTCAACGTGCCTTACAGGACGTAGCGCACGCCGAATACAAATTCATTGTTCACCAGGCGTCCACGCAGGTTTTCATCCTGCTGATTACGGGCGTTAACAAAGGTGTTACGGCCGCTTTCTATATTGCCCATATCGACATAACGATAAGTGGCGTACAGGGTCAGATCGTCAATAACTTCATAAGACGCACCAGCACCCACGGAGTAGGTAAAGTTGGTTTGCGTGTTGCCAGCAAACTCGCGGGTGTCATTACCCTGCCAGCCACCCACTTTCACTTTCGCCACACCAGCACCCGCCGTTGCGTACAGGGCGAATTTGTCGGTGATCATAAAGTCACGATAAACGTTGAGCATTGCACGTTCAGAATCAACTTTCATGTGGTTGAAACTGGTCGCAAACGTGGAAGAGCCGCTGGTGAATTCTGTTTTTTCTTTAAACACATATTCCGCTTCGGTACGCCAGTTATTGCCGAACTGATAGCCAGCGGCCACGGAACCGTTCAGCTTGTGCTCTTTTTCGTCCCCGGCCACAAATGAACCGATCCCCGGGCGTTCGCTCAGGTTCATGCTCTTGGCCTTCTGATGGGTGTCAATCAGGTTCAGGGCGCCGTAATAGCCTTCTTTAACGTTTTCGGCAGCCAGTACCGGGCCGGAAGCGCACAGTGAAATCACAGAGGCGAATAAAACACGTGGCGTTACTTTCATAATAAGTTCCTTTTTTATCTTTCCGATAAATGACAGATAGCTTTACTTATTTCAGCTTTTTAATAGCGTCGAGTGCGCAGGCTTCATCAATATCACCGCTCGGCGCGCCGCCAATACCAATGGCACCGATGGTGGCGTTATTTTCTTTAACCGGTACGCCGCCAGCCAGTAATAAGAAACCAGGGATATCGCCGAGGTTTTTCGCCGCCGGGTACTTATTTGAGTTTTCCAGAAGCTGGCTGGTCGCCGCTCCGCTGGACGCAGAGGTGAACGCTTTCTGATAGCTGGCTGTCAGGGTGTGTGGCCCGGCGTTATCCATACGCTGTACCGCGCGGGTGAGGCCTGCAGCATCGACAACCGTTACGCTGACGTTATAGCCTTTAGCGCTGCACGATTTAACGGCTTCGCTGGCGAGTACAGATGCCTGTTCCAGAGACAGGGTGGACTGCGTCAATGATTTAGCGTGCGCAGTCATGGTTAATGCCGTGAGCACAGGCAGAATAAGAAATGTTTTTTTCACAAGGAATACCTTTTAATTAATGAGGCGTGAATAATAAAAATAAAACGCCCGTGAGGTTGATCAGCAAGAGCATCAGAATAAGAAAACGCAGTTCTGTTGTAGTGGTCTCAAATAAATTATTTAACATGGCAACCTTCTTTATTTCAAAAACGTTGCCATGGTGACAACGGGGTCACTATATAAATTCCAGGTCAGTGAGATACATGAGGGCAGGATGATAGGCGTGTAAGGGAAGGACTATAGGCGTGTAGTCCTTGTCGGTGAAAAACAGGACAGGCCAGGCGCAGGCGCCCGCTCGACAGCGTGTGAGGAAAAGTAAACCTGAGGTTAGCGTGGTGTGGTGAAGGCTGTAATCGCCTGATTCAGCGCCGCGACGTCCCTGAGCAGGGTCTGGAGGCGGGGCACAATTTCAGACTCGACGGGCAGCGTTGTCCCTTCGCATGCCTTTTCAAGACTGCGACACTGCTGCGCTATCGCAGTTGCGCCAATGATATCGGCGGCACCGGCCAGGCGATGTACGTGATACGCCAGCGCTGCCCAGTCGCCCTGACGGGCCAGCGTAAGGCAGGGTTGCATGTCGCGTTGGTTTTCATCCCGCGTGGCATTCAGCAGGGTGAACAATAAGGTATTGTCCTCGCCGGTTAACGACCGAAGATTGTCCACATGGATAAACTGGCCGAGGCCTTCCGGGTCAGCAAGTTTTGTGGTCGCCTCTTTTGGGGACACGCGCTGTAGACCCGCCTCCAGTTGCTTCAGATTGAGCGGTTTGAAAAGGCAGTCGTCCATACCTGCGGCAATACAGCGACTACGCTCTTCGGGCTGAGCATTCGCGGTGAGACCAAGGATAATTAACGGTTTTTGCTGCCGTTCCCGTAACAGCCGGGTGAGGGTTAGCCCGTCCATCACCGGCATATTACAATCGGTGATGACCATATCAACCTGCTGTTCGCTCCAGCGCACAAGGGCTTGTTCGCCGTTTTCTGCCTCGACAACCTCATACCCCAGGCGGATCAATTGCTGCCTGAGCAGGAGCCGGCTTGCCGGGTGATCGTCTACAGTCAGTATGCGTAGCGGGCGTGCCGCCGAAGGGGATTCCGTCACATTTTTCCCTTTAAGACCCGGTGTTGGCTCATTCTATTTTGTTGCGCAGGGCAAAATCATAAATGTCTTTCGGGCTTTTAAGATCGAGCTTTTTCATCAGGCGGCTTTTATAGGTGCTGACCGTTTTATCACTGATCATCATTTCCCCGGCGATATCGACAATCCGGCTTCCTTTTGCCAGAAAATGCAGAACCTGCAGTTCCTTGTCCGACAGACTGGCAATATTCCCTTTGTCATCCAGCGGAATATCCTCTGCGGCAATCTGGCGGGCGCGATTAATCGGGAAAAAACCATAGCCACTTTTGATTGCACGGATAGCGTCATGAAGTTCCGTCAGATTATTGCGCTTGCTAATAAACCCATCGGCACCCGCACCGGCACAACGCTTAATATAATGATCGTCATCCTTACCCGTCAGAACCAGGATCCCGCCTTTAAAATCATTCGCACGGAGTCGCTGAACAACGTTAATCCCATTGATTGTAGGAATATCGATATCGACAATAACCAAATCCGGAAGTAACTGACGTGCCTGTTGTAATGCCTTAAGGCCATCATCAGTCTCGCCGATCACCGTCATCCCGTCTTTTTCCAGCAACATTCTCACCGCCAGACGGGCAACCGGGTGGTCATCCACGATTAATACGCTATTCATTTTATCATCCTGGTTCAAAGGGCTTTGCCTGATGAACACAGGCATGAATATTATGCATAACTATACCATATCTGCAACGATATTACCCGCCGGTCAATAAGCGGAAAATAGCGCTATTTCAATGACATGAAAATTAGAGTGGTGGGTTTTTCTGGCATATTTGCTCGGCAGGAACGACGGGATAATCCTTTTTATATTGGCCCAAAAGTACCGTTTTTCGTTCTTCAGGTGACTCCTGTCTTTTACGTCAATACGAAATAATGCTTCCCGAACACAACACAGAGGGAGTTCTTGTTATGAAAACGATTTTCCGTACCGCACTGTTGGTGAGCATGATGAGCGCCTTTTCCAGCCAGGCCACCGCACAGGAGACAAATCAGGTGAATACAAAAACAATTCGCGCGATGTCAGGCGCTGTTGCTACGACGTCTTTATCCGCATCTGAAACCGCGTTAATCGTGGTGGATATTCAGAATGAATATTACGCGGGTCAGGACTTCCGTGGCCGGATGGTTATCCCGGATGGCGCGGATGTGCTGTTGAAAAACAAAAAGCTGGTCGAGTATGCACACCAAAAAGGGATGCCGGTCTACTTTGTGCGCCACATAACAAAAAATAGCCCGCAGCAAAACGGTACGCCGCTGTTCGCTGAGAATTCCGTATTTGCCCAGTTCCATAAGGATCTGCAGCCGACTGCGCAGGACACCATTATTACCAAGGAGACCCCGAGCGCTTTCGTGGGCACCGATCTGGATGCCCGCTTAAAGAAACAGGGAATTAAAAAGGTCATCGTGGCGGGCCTGATGACGCATATGTGTATCTCATCGACTGCACGTGATGCTGTACCGCTGGGTTATAGCGTGATTATTCCGGAAGATGCGACAGCCACGCGCGATCTGGATGACGGGAAGGGGGGCGTGGTGGATCACGACACGCTGCAGCGTGCAGCGCTGGCAGGCGTCGCGGATGTCTTTGCTGAAATCATGACCACGGATCAGGTGATGGCGCTGGCGGTGGAAAAATAAGACCGAACTGAAATCCCTGTGGCCAGCCAGCCCTCTATACTGGCTGGCTTACGGAGGCGGTCATGACATTGAAAATTGGTATCGTAGTCTTTGAAGGCATTATTCCTTTTCACCTTTCGGTGCCTTATGCCGTGTTTGAGAAAGCACTGACGCCGCAGGGTGACGCCCTGTGTCAGCTCGTGGTTTGTGCCACTACACCCGGCGCGCTTAAAACCAATGCCGGTTTTTCCATCGTGGTCGACCGAGGTCTGGATGCGTTAGCCGGGATGGATATGGTGATTGTGCCGGGCTGGGATGTGCCTGAGCATGCACCGGAGCCTGAACTGTTAACGGCGTTACAAAACGCGCATGCGGCCGGGTCCCGCATTGTTGGGTTGTGTATGGGCACGTTCGTGGTGGCCGCCGCAGGCCTGCTGGAAAACCGTCCGGCAACGACGCACTGGCGGTGGGCGGCGGACTTTCAGCGTCTTTATCCTTCAGTGCAGATGGATAAAGATGTGCTTTACATTGATGATGGCGATGTTGTGACGTCAGCAGGAACGGCAGCCAGTATCGACTGCTGTTTGCATCTGGTTCGACAGGCGTGGGGTGCGGATGTCGCCAACCGCGTGGCGCGCTTGCTGGTGGTGCCGCCTCATCGTCAGGGCGGGCAGCGGCAGTTTGTGGAGCTGCCGGTGCAGAATACGCGTCGTGGAGATCACTTCACCGACGCGCTGGCCTGGGCAACAGAGAATTTACAGCTGGCCATCACGCTGGACTGCGTGGCGGAGAAAGCCTGCATGAGCCGCCGGAGCTTTACCCGCCGCTTTCAGCAAACGACGGGGGAACGTTTTTCAAACTGGCTTTTGAACCAGCGCATTCTCGTTGCCCAGCGCTTTCTTGAAAAAACCGATCGGCCAGTGGAAGATATTGCCGAACGCGTCGGCTTCCCTTCCACGACCTCTTTACGGCGCCACTTTCAAAAGCAGCTTAATACCTCACCTTCCCGCTATCGTCGCGAGTTTCGTGGTCGTTAGCCATTTCCCGGCGTCATTTCTGTTCAATAGAGATAATTACGTTTTGCCAGATCCACCAGTTCAGTCAATTTGGATATTTTAAATTTCAGCATGATGCGCTTTTTATAAGCGCTGACGCGTTTATTATTTATATTCATTATGCCGGCAATGACCTGATTGCTGTAGCCCGCAGAAATGTAGCGCAAGATACAGATGTCAGTATGGGATAGCGATAACAACAACGAGGCGTCTCGCGGGTATTTTGTCCGGTGCAGTCTCAGTTCATTGCCATAACAGAACTGGCCGGATGCGACTTTATTGACAGTCCGGACGATGTTGTCCAGCGTACTGTTTTTATTAAGATAGCCGGCAGCTCCCGCCTTCCTGCTAAGCTGAATGTGAAAATCACTGGATGATGAGGATAAAATCATTACCTGTGTATCAGGGATATTTTTTATTAACTGAGCCAGAGAAGAAAACACGTCTGGCTGTTGTTGCAGATGCTCCATTATTATCAAGTCGGCGTTGAACAACGAATGTTTATCCAGCAATTCTTCCATTGTGCCAAACTGCGCAACAATCTGATGACCATGTTCTGATAATAAGCCCTGGAGTCCAGCGCGAAGCAGTGGGCTGGCGTCCATGACAATGACTTTTTTGCCTGACATTCCTGGTTGTCCTGAATCGGGAAAGGAAAAATTTATTCTCTATCCCGTCAATGCAAATTTGGCTAAGACTTGTCTTTAACTGAGACTTTATTTTCCTCCTCAGCGCTGCCCTGCCTGGCCTGCCAGGTAACGGATCCTTCCTTTTATTACGTCTCCTTGCAACCTTAACCTGGTCGTTTGCGACAGGTCTTATTAAGACTCCGTCGCTCTGACAGGAAGATAGCGTCAGCCAGGGAAAGAATCCCGTATGGAAGTGCGTCTGGCGCGTTGCGCAGACACAGATCGATTATTTACACGAGAATTTAGCGAATGAATCTCAAGCCAGTAAATATTGCAGTCGTTGATAAAAATACGATTGTCAAAGCCGACGTTCTGCGCAGTGAAAAAATAGGCAGTGCCGTCAAAATTAAAGCCATCCCGAATGCAAAGTACATTCTTGCTGAAGGGGAAAACGGCGTTGCGCCAGAAAACATTACCCTGAAACGTGTCGGTAAGGACCTGTTCATCATGCTGGAAGGCACTGATGAAGATCAGCCGCAGCTGATTATCGAAGACTACTTTGATAATCCGGGTGAACTGGTCGGTAAAGGGGAAGATGGTCAGTGGCATGAATACATCGCCACCGACGGTGATGATGACCACGAAGCTGCTTTCCTGCTGGACGGTGAATCCTCTGCGCAAGCGCTGGGCGCAGGCGCGATTGCCAGCCTTGACGGTCTGGCGGTTGCGGGTACCGCGTTTTCCCCTGCCTTGCTGGCACTGGGTGCATTAGCGGCGATTGGTGCGGCGATTGGCATCGGCTCCATTATTCGCCATAACCGTGGCGGTAACGACGGCGGTGATAACGGCGACGTTATTCCCCCTCCACCGACAGGTCCTGGCAAACCAACGATCGGCGAAGTTGAGGATGACGTTGGCCCGATCACTGGCCCTATCCACAACGGCGATGCCACTGACGACGCCCAGCCTGTTTTTCGTGGCGGTGGTGCGAACCCTGGCGATACCGTTGAGCTGATTGTCGACGATGAAGTCGTGGGCACCGCGATCGTGGGTGAAGACGGCAACTGGGAAGTGACGCCAGAAAAACCGCTGCCGGAAGGCGAGCATGAAGCGGTGGTGGTCATCACCGACCCTGAGGGTAACGCCAGCGAACCGTCCGATCCTATTGATTTCGTGGTCGATCTCACCCCGCCGGAAAAACCGGTGATTGGTGAGGTGGAAGATGACGTCGGTCCGGTGGTTGGCCCAATCAATGACGGTGACACCACTGATGACGCCCTGCCTGTATTCCGCGGTGAAAACGGCACGCCGGGCGACACCGTTGAGCTGATCATCGACGATAAAGTCGTGGGTACCGCGGTAGTGGGGGCAGACGGTAAATGGGCAGTGACGCCGGAAAACCCACTGGCTGAAGGCCAGCACGAGGCGGTGGTGGTGATCACCGATCCGGCAGGCAACGCCAGCGAGCCGTCCGATCCGATTGGCTTTATCGTTGACCTGACTGCGCCAGCGAAACCGGTGATCGGTGACGTGGAAGATGACGTCGGCCCGATCACTGGCCCGATTAACAATGGCGATATTACCGATGATACCCAGCCGGTATTCAGCGGCGGCGGTGCCGTACCTGGCGAAACCGTTGAGCTGATTATCGACGATGAAGTCGTGGGCACTGCGATCGTGGGTGAAGACGGCAACTGGGAAGTGACGCCAGAAAAACCGCTGCCGGAAGGCGAACATGAAGCGGTGGTGGTCATTACCGATCCGGCAGGCAACGCCAGCGAACCGTCCGATCCTATTGATTTTGTCGTCGATCTCACCCCGCCGGAAAAACCGGTGATTGGTGAGGTGGAAGATGACGTCGGTCCGGTGGTTGGCCCAATCAATGACGGTGACACCACTGACGACACGCTGCCTGTATTCCGCGGTGAAAACGGCACGCCGGGCGACACCGTTGAGCTGATCATCGACGATAAAGTCGTGGGTACCGCGGTGGTGGGTGCAGACGGTAAATGGGCAGTGACGCCGGAAAATCCACTGGCTGAAGGCCAGCACAACGCGGTGGTGGTGATCACCGATCCGGCAGGCAACGCCAGCGAGCCGTCCGATCCGATCGGCTTTATCGTTGACCTGACTGCGCCGGAAAAACCGGTGATCGGTGGTGTGGAAGATGACGTCGGCCCAATCACTGGCCCGATTAACGATGGCGATGTCACCGATGATACTCAGCCGGTATTCAGCGGCGGCGGTGCCGTGCCTGGCGAAACCGTTGAACTGATTATCGACGACGAAGTGGTGGGCACTGCGATTGTGGGTGAAGACGGCAACTGGGAAGTGACGCCAGAAAAACCGCTGCCGGAAGGCGAACATGAAGCGGTGGTGGTCATTACCGATCCGGCAGGCAACGCCAGCGAACCGTCGGATCCTATCGGCTTTATCGTTGACACCACGCCACCGGCACAACCGACCATCGATACCGTTTTCGATAACGTTGGCGACAGAACCGGCAACCTGGCGGCAGGTGAAACCACCGATGACAACACGCCAACCTTCAGCGGTACGGCTGAAGAAAATAGCCTCGTTTACATCATCGTCAACGAGAAAGTGGTGGATTCCGTGCGCGCCACTGAAACCGGCTCCTGGACCTGGGAACCGTCTCCGGGGTTGGCTAACGGTCCGTATAACGTCCGCGTTGTTGCGGAGGATCAGGCTGGCCTGCGCTCTGAGTCGTCTGAGGACTTTAACTTTAACGTGCAGGTTGGCGGTGTCCCTACAGCGCCGGCAATTACCGATGTGATTGACGATGTTGAGTCTCACACCGGCACCGTACAGCAAAACGGTACCACCAACGACGACCGCCCAACTATCGTGGGTACCGGTCAGGACGGTACCACCGTTTACCTGTACGACGGTGCGAACCCTGACCCGATCGGCAGTGCAGTGGTAACGGGTGGACAGTGGAAAATTGAATTTAGTACGCCGCTGGCACAGGGCGAGCACCGCTTCCGTGCGGTAGCGGAAGATGCTACCGGCAACCGCAGCCCGAAAACGGGCGAGTGGGTCATCAACATTGATTCCGTCGCACCGGGCGAGGCGACAGACGTTGAACTGTGGGACGACTTCGGCACGCCGGGGATTATCGCCGACAACGGTACGACCGATGACAACACTCCGACCTACCGGGGTAAGGGTGAAGCGGGCGGTACGGCGATTATCGACCTGGGCGATGGCACCACCGTGCGTGTACCGGTTGATGCCAGCGGCAACTGGAGCTACACCCCGGCGCCTGCACTGGCGGACGGCGACTACACCTGGCAAGTCTCGATTGAAGACAAGGCGGGCAACGTCGGACCTGCATCCGACCCTATCCACTTCATCGTGGATACCAGTGGAAACGGGATTTCGATTAGCCACGTTGTGGATGATGAAGGTGGCATTCAGGGCAACCTGGCCAGCGGCAGCCACACTGATGACACGACGCCAACCGTTGTGGGCCGCGCTACGCCTGGTGCCATTGTGAAAGTCTACGTTGACGGAAACCTGGTTGACAGCGTGGTGGCGGATCCGACAACGGGTCAATGGCAGTACACCGTCAACCCGGCGCTGTCGGCGGATCGCACATATCAGATCACCGCCAGTGAAAACACCGGCACCGGTGACGGTCCACAAACCGCACCGTTTGAACTGACGCTCGATACCCGCGTCCCGACCGGCTCGTTTGATGGCGTAACGGATGACGTGGGGCTGGTTCAGGGTGACCTGGCGAACCCGGATGTTACGGACGATACCACCCCGACCCTGCGCGGTACCGGTGTGGCGGGCGACGTCGTGTTTATTTACGACGGCACGACTCTGATTGACTCCGTCACCGTTGGCCCTGACGGCAGCTGGAACTACACGTTACCGCCGCAGAATAACGGGACAGAGCTAGATATGAACGTGGTGTTCCAGAGCCCGACGGGCGTAAGAAGCGCGCCGAGCGATTCCTGGAAAATCACCATTGATACCGAAGCGCCAACGGCCAGTGCGGTGGCTGACGGCCTGAGCAAAGACTCCGGCGTGAGCGATGCGGACTTCATCACCAATAACAGCGGCCCTGGCAGCCTGGTCACCGGCCATCTCTCGGCTGCGCTGGACGCGGGCGACAAAGTCCTTGTCTCCGTTGATGGCGGCACGACCTGGCAGGAAGCGCTGGTCGACGGCGATATGTGGGCCTATGTGGACATGCAGGGACACAGCGCTGACTGGACCATTTTGACCCGTGTTGTTGATGCGGCAGGTAACTACACCGAGTCGTCGCAGAACGTGGTGGTGGATCAGGTTGCACCGGACGCCCCGACCGACGTGGTGCGGAGCGGTAACGATGTCACCGTCACGCTGCCGGGCAGCAACGTGACGGCGGGTGATTCGGTTCTGGTGAAGGTCGGAGATGTCTCTGTCACGCACACGCTGACGGCAGCGGATATCGCGAACGGTAACGTGACGCTGAGCCTGCCACCGGGCGGTTATACCGATATTCCGGTCGGGGCAGCCATTGTGGACGCGGCGGGTAACAGCTCGGACTACCGTACCAGCGACTTTACCAGCACCAACAACTTTGAATCAGCTGATGAGTTTACGGCGATCAATGCGGGCCAGTGGGTGCACGGAATGCGTTTCTCGCACACGACGGATACCAGTACGGCTGACTACGAATTCAACAGACAGACTATCGGGGCGGGAAGCACAAACAGCCTGTACCTGTTTAGTTCGTCAACAGATGGCGGGATGGAAGCCAGCATGTTTGTCGACTTCCAGTATGGCGCCAAAACCGTCGATTTCGATTTCAACCCGAGATTTGCGGGGCCGTCTACGGTGGTGACGTTCTATGACATCAACGGCAATGTAATTGATTCTCAGCCTGTGAACGCGCCGATCAGCAACCGTAACGTCCATGTGTCGTTAAACAATCCGGAGGAGACGCCGGTTTACCGGATGGAAATCCACCATCAGGAGCTGTCAGGCAGCACCGGGTTTGGTTTCAGTATCGATAACCTGGTGGTGAGCGGCACGGCGAAAACCGTCACGCCGGGTGAATTCCTGGCGGATAACCAGGGCGATGTCTGGTATGGCGACGCGGCGGACAACCTCTATCAGGTGAGTGATGTGGCCAGCCTGACCGACGCGGTGATCCAGGGGGGAGAAGGGACGGACACGCTGAAGCTGTTGGGTGCGGATCAGCATCTCGATATGAGCGCGCTGACCAACAAAATCCAGTCAATGGAAGTGTTCGATATTACGGGAACAGGTAACAACACACTGACGCTGAGCGCGGGCGATGTGCTGGAAAACGCCTCTCAGAACCTGTTCCACGATAACGATTTCAACCAGTTGATGGTGAAGGGCGATAAAGGCGATCGGGTCAATCTCAGCGACCTGTTGCCAAACGATATAGACCCGGGCAACTGGACAGACGGTGGCACGGTTAACGTTGGCGGAGTGGAGTATCAGTCCTTCCAGATGGAAAGCCTGAATACCGAAATCCTCGTTCAGATGGGAGTGACGGTCACGCTGCAAAACCACTAATTGATATCAGGAAACGGAGGCGCCTTTAAGGCGCCTCCGGAAAGTAAAAACGTTTAGCCGTTTTTTTAATCCAGGGATTTTCCCGAACATAAACAGAATATAGTTGGATATTGAGTATGAAAAAGACCATCGCTTCTAACAACAATACCGAGCCAAACATCGCTGCTGTGGCGACACTGCCGCCGCTGCCGACCGACGTTTTACTGTGGAACGATTACCAGTTCCCGCGTGAAATTAACAATAACGATATCAGCGAAGATAACACCCCGACTATTAGCGGTAAGGGTGAGCCGGGCATGACGGCCGTGATCGACCTCGGTGACGGGCAGAGCATTCGCGTACCCGTCAATGCAGAAGGTAACTGGAGCTGGACGCCTGCGCCTGCGCTGGCGGACGGAACCTATACCTGGTCTGTGGCGCTGGAAGATGCTGCGGGTAACCGTGGTGAAGCCACCGCGCCAGTGACCTTTATCGTCGACACCGTGGGTAATGCGGTTTCCATCAGCCACGCGGAAGATAATACCGGCACGTTGACCAACCCGCTGGCCAGCGGCAGCAGCACGGATGACCTTAAACCGGTTATCGTGGGGACGGCAACGCCTGGCTCTCTGGTGACGCTGTATGTTGACGGGGAAGCGGTGGGTACGATGACTGCCGACCCAACGACCGGTGCGTGGGCCATTGAGATCAACCCTGCGCTGGAGTCGGGTAAAACCTATGAAATTACGGCAGGGGAATTCAGCGGTCCTGGTGAAATTCCACCTCCGACACGTCCATTCCTGCTGACCATCGATACCGTTGTTCCGACCGGGACGTTCGATCGCGTATCGGATGACGTTGGTCGCTATCAGGGGGACCTGCCGAATCCGGCGGTGACGGATGACACCACGCCAACCCTGCACGGTACGGGCCGCCCAGGTGACATCGTTTTCGTACGTAATGGCAGCGACATTATTAGCTCCGTAACCGTGGGCGCTGATGGCCGCTGGGAATATACCCTGCCTGAACAAACGAACGGTGCCGCGCTGGATGTGAGTGTGGTATTCCGTGGCCCAACGGGCGTTGAAAGCGCGCCAACCGATCCCTGGAAGCTGGTGATTGACACCGAAGCGCCAGTGAAACCGATCATTGGTGACGTTGAAGACGATCAGGGTCCGGTTATCGGCCCAATTAATAACGGCGATGTGACCGATGATACCCAGCCGGTATTCAGCGGCGAAGGCGCTGTGCCGGGTGAAACCGTAGAACTGATCATCGACGATGAAGTGGTAGGTACCGCGATCGTGGGTGAAGACGGTAAATGGGAAGTCACACCAGAAAATCCACTGGCAGAAGGCGAGCATGAAGCCGTGGTGGTCATCACCGATCCCGCGGGTAACACCAGCGAACCGTCCGATCCGATCGGCTTTATCGTTGACACCACGCCACCGGTGAAACCGACTATCGACACCGTCTTTGACGACGCGGGTCAGCAAACAGGTTATCTGCAAAACGGCGATATCACTGACGACAGCACCCCGACCTTTGCGGGTTCTGCCGAAGAGAACAGCCTGGTGTACATCATCGTCAATGGCCGTGAAGTTGCTTCCGTTCGCGCCACCGATGAAGGTACCTGGACCTGGACACCGCCGCTGGGGCTGGCGAACGGTCATTATGACGTGAAAGTGGTCGCCGAAGACAAAGCGGGTCTGCGTTCGGATCCTTCTGATGCGTTCTCCTTTGACCTGCTGGCGGGCGGTATTCCAACGGCTCCGGCAATCACCGATGTGATTGACGATGTCGAATCACACGTCGGCACGGTACAGAACGGTGGTATCACGAATGACGATCGTCCGGTCATTACCGGTACCGCGCAGGATGGCACCACCGTCTATCTGTACGACGGCGCGAACCCGAACCCAATCGGCAGCGCGGTGGTCACAGGTGGGCGCTGGACCATTGAGTTTGATTCGGCGCTGGCGCAGGGCGAACACCGCTTCCGCGCGGTCGCAGAAGATGTGACCGGCAACCGCAGCCCGGAGACCGGCGAGTGGGTCATTATTGTGGACTCTGTCGCACCAGGCGAAGCGGCTGACGTGGAACTGTGGGACGACTTCGGTACGCCAGGTCTGATTGGTAACAACGACACCACCGATGACAACACCCCAACCTACCGTGGTAAAGGTGAAGCGGGCGGTACCGCTATTATCGATCTCGGTAATGGTACTACCGTGCGCGTTCCTGTCGATGGCAGCGGTAACTGGAGCTACACCCCGGCACCTGCGCTGGCGGACGGCGACTACACCTGGAAAGTCTCGATTGAAGACAAAGCGGGTAACGTCGGCCCTGCGTCCGACCCGATCCACTTCATCGTGGACACCAGCGGTAACGGCGTATCCATCAGCCACGTCGTGGATGATGAAGGTGCCATTACCGGCAATCTGGGCAGCGGCAGCCACACCGATGACACGACCCCAACGGTTGTGGGTCGCGCGACGCCGGGCGCACTGGTGAAGGTGTACGTTGACGGCAATTATATCGATAGCGTGCGTGCGGATGCGGTAACCGGTAGCTGGCAGCTGACCATCACCCCTGCGCTGAGCGCGGACGGGACATATCAGATCACCGCCACGGAAGATCCGGGGACGGGTGACAGTGCGCCTACCGCACCGTTTGAGCTGACGCTGGACACCAGCATTCCGACAGGGACGCTGGATCGCATCGCTGACGATGTAGGCCTGGTGCAGGGCGACCTGGCGAACCCGGCGGTGACCGATGACACCACGCCAACGCTGCACGGTACTGGCCGTGCGGGCGATACCGTGTTCATTTACGACGGCACAACGCTTGTTAATTCTGTGACCGTAGGCAATGACGGCACCTGGAACTACACGCTACCACCGCAGAACAACGGCACCGAGCTGTCTCTGAGTGCGGTATTCCAGAGCCCGACCGGTGTGAAAAGCGCACCAACCGCGCCGTGGGATCTGACGATTGATACTGACGCGCCAACGGCGCCGACCATTACCGGCATGTATGACGATGCGGATACGCTGATCGTCGATGGCGGTCGTTCACGCGACACCACGCCAGAACTGCGCGGTACGGCTGAGAAAAACAGCCTGGTGAATATCTATGGCCCAGACAGCAAAACGCCAATCGCTTCGGTGTATGCCGATGCGGACGGTAACTGGACGTGGACATCGCCTGCGCTGGCAGATGCGAAACATGACTTCTACGTGACGTCACAGGATGCGGCGGGCAACGTCTCTGGCGAATCCAACCACTACGGTCTGGAAGTGGATACCCGCGCTGCAGCTCCGATCATTCTGGGGGCGTACGATGACGTGGAAGGCGGCATTTATAACGGCCTGGTGCCAGACGGTGGGCTGAGCAACGACGGCAATATGCAGCTGCGCGGAACCGCTGAGCCAAACAGCGTCGTGTATATCTACAACGCGTATAACAACGCGGTGCTGGATACGGTGAAAACTGATGCGAAAGGTAACTGGACCTGGGATCGTGCGGTTGCTGACACGGCTGCCGGTCGTCCGCATATGTTCTACACCATTGCGAAAGACGATCTGGGTAACGTGTCGGGTAAATCTGAGACCTATTCGATCAACGTGGATACCGTTAATGCGACACCAGTTATTACAGGTTCTTATGACAACGTAGAAGGTGGTATTTATAACGGTCTGGTGGGCAACGGTGGCGTAACCAACGACCGTACGCCTGATTTACGCGGGACAGCGGAAGCGGGCAGCGTGGTGTATATCATCGACCCGGCAACCGGTGGGACAGTGGCTTCCACAACGGCGGGAGCTGATGGTAAATGGTCTTATCAGGCGACAACTAACTATAACCAGACATATTCCTGGCAGGTTTACTCAATCGATAATGCTGGAAACCGTTCAGCGAACTCATCAACCTTCTCACTCACGGTTGATACGGTGAATAACGCACCTGTTATCACCGGCTCTTACGATGATGTTCAGGGCGGCGTGTATAACGGTCTGGTGGGCAACGGTGGCGTAACCAACGACCGTGACCTGGATTTACGCGGGACAGCGGAAGCGGGCAGCGTGGTGTATATCATCGACCCGGCAACCGGTGGGACTTATGGCTCGGCGGTTGCCGCTGCGAATGGCGCATGGTCATACCCAGTGACGACCAACTACAACAAGCTGTATGAATTCCAGGCTTATTCAATCGACAGGGCCGGAAACCGTTCGGCTACCTCGTCGAAATTTGGGATCACTGTGGATACGGTGAATAACGCACCCGTTATCACCGGCTCTTACGATGATGTTCAGGGTGGTGTGTATAACGGTCTGGTAGGCAACGGTGGCGTAACCAACGACCGTGACCTGGATTTACGCGGGACAGCGGAAGCGGGCAGCGTGGTGTATATCATCGACCCGGCAACCGGTGGGACTTATGGCTCGGCGGTTGCCGCTGCGAATGGCGCATGGTCATACCCAGTGACGACCAACTACAACAAGCTGTATGAATTCCAGGCTTATTCAATCGACAGGGCCGGAAACCGTTCGGCTACCTCGTCGAAATTTGGGATCACTGTGGATACCGTCAACGCCGCGCCAGTGATCACCAGCGTAACGGATAACGTCGGTCCGGTAACGGGCAACGTGGCCAACGCGGGTTCAACGGATGACAACACGCCGACCCTGAACGGTACCGCTGAAGCAGGTAGCACAGTGTACATCGCGGTGAACGGTTCTACGTACAGTGTCACCGCCGCCGCTAACGGCAGCTGGAGCTTAACGCCGTCTGCACTGCCGTTGGGGAACCACACGTTTAGCGTGTTCTCTATCGATAAAGCAGGGAACCAGAGTGCGGGTGTTTCACGCAGCCTGACGATTGCACCGCCGATGGCCAGCGGTTACGAAGACTTTACCGGCCAGAGGGCGGGTACGTTCCTGGGGGGGAATCCGACCACGTCAGGGTTTAAGGTATTGGCTGGGGGCAGTGAAATCAGTACGACGTTAATGGGGGTAAATACTGGTAACCCATTCTTGTTCATTCGTCAGGGGAGCACCGGAACAACCTTTACCGTGGGTGACACCGATCAGATTAGCTTCCAGTTAACAGGATGGGGGATCTGGTATGGCGGTGCTTTGACGTCAATCGCACCGGCTAACGTCAAGTTTTATAATGCGGCAGGAAAAGAGATTGGTTCCCTGAGCGGGGTTGGCAGAACGGGCTCGGAGTACGTGAATTTTAATTTCAAGGCTCCTGCAGGTGAAGTGATCAGTAAAGTCACTATTGTCACTAATGACGGGAGTGGTCTGGCACTGGACAATATTGCATGGGGAACCCAGGCAGCCAGCCGTTCCGCAGGGCGTTCTATGTCCATGCTGATGAACGCCGAAGAGCAGCATGACGATAGCGCCAGTGTTGTTAGCACCCTGAACGATCGTGAGATTAACCTGGATAATCTCCAGCACAAGACGATTGATATTACCAACAGCAAGCAGGACAAGCTGAATATCAGTCTGCACGACGTGCTGACCCACGCTGAAAAAGACCTGTTTATCACCGATGGCAATAAACAGCTGATGGTGCAGGGTAATAAAGGCGACGTGGTAAACCTGAGCGATCTGCTGCCTGACAACAGCGATCCGGGCAACTGGACCAACGCCGGTAATGTGAAGGTATCGGGTGTTGAGTATCAGGTGTTCCACATGGAAAGCCAGGATGTCGAGCTGCTGGTACAAGCTGGCGTAACCGTCAACGTGAATAATCACTAACTTAAACTTTTCCAGGCCTCCTTTCGGGGAGGCCTCTGGAGGATTTATGACTTTTTTCAAGACCTCTTTATTTGCGGCGCTGTTTACCTCCTCCGCATTTTTCATTCACACCGCCACCGCTGCGGAGAATTTTGGCAAGGTGTATCAGCCTGTTGCACCCGTCGCTCAGACTCAGGCGCAAATTGTTTACTACCGTGACGCCAGTAACAGCACCGGCGGGGCGGCACATATTTATGTGGATAATGAATTCCACGATGCACTGCTGCCTGGCGGTTATACCGTGTTCTGTCTGGCGCCGGGTAAGCATAATCTCGGCGCATACCAGAACGATGCGCCGCAGTATCGTGGTAAAGAACAGGGTTACAACGTCGAAATGAACGGCGGGCAAACCTATTTCGTGCGCGTCAGCCACACGATGAATGCCGTGCCGGAAGCCCGTACGCGCGAGCAGGCGGAGAAGGATTTATCGGGGCTGCGCGAGCAGACCCATGTGCTTTCTCGCGCATCCAGCGTGGAAGCCTGTAAGACTCTGGCCGCGCCTCAGTACAAAGATTACACCCTGTCCGGCGATATTATGTTCCGCTTTGGACAGTCCGGTGAAAAGGGCGTTTCCGCTCAGGGCCGCCAGGCGGTGAAAGACCTGGTGGCGACAATAAAACGTGAAAACGTCGAGCTGAAACAAATCCAGGTGATTGGCCATACGGATGCTATCGGCAGCGATCGTAGCAACTACGCGCTGGGGCTGAAGCGTGCGCAGACGGTACGTACGATGCTGGCAGAAAATGGCCTTCCGGCGCGTTTGATGGTGGCGTCCAGCGTCGGCAGTAACGAGCCGGTTGTTAATGACTGTGCCGCGTCCGGCAAGCGTGAGCTGGTTTCCTGCTATGCGCCAAACCGCCGCGTTGTTGTGCGTGTAAGCGGCGATCAGAACGTGACTGCACCTGAGCAAAAATAATCTTGCGTCCTGCCTTCCCGCAATGGGAGGGCATTCTCTTTTCCCTCGTGTATCCCTCATCAAACCTGTTTCGTGACAAAAAATAACCCGTTCCATTGAGACAGGTCTCATTAATTTAAGACTGTTCCGCGTGACAGAATATTCTTAATTTAAACCAATAAATCAATTTAATTCATTGATTTAAATATAAATAATCAATCAGGAAAAACGCGAAATATGGAATCCTCAACTGCAAATTTTCAGGAGGAACAGCTGCTTGCCGCCGCGCGCGATAACCGACAAAGTGATGATTCTCTGCTCAGAAGTATTGCCTGGGTGTGTGAGCATTATGGTCTCGGTAAAAGCGATGATGTTTTGCTGGCGGGTCTGCCTGTCGAACAACTCCTCACTCCCTCTTTAGCGCTTGATGCGCTCAAAAATGCCGGTGTGACCGGAGGGCTCATCAAGCGTAATAGCGCAGAACTGCCGGAGCAGATCTTCCCGATGATTTTGCTGCGTAAGGGCGCTGGCGGGATGGTGCTGCTGGGACGCGAGCGTCGTAAAAATGCCGAAGACAAATGGGATCTGTTCTATTCCCTGGTCATGCCGGATGTCTCTGACGAGCCGGTTGAACTGAATCATGAAGCGCTTAACGAGCTGTATGTTGGCTACGCGATCGCGGCTAAACCGACTGCGCGTATTGACAGTCGGGTTAGCGATATCGCGCCGCCGCAGCCGAAAGGCCACTGGCTGTTCAGTACGCTATGGCGCTACCGTCGTTACTACCGTAGCGCCGCGCTGGCGTCGGTGCTGGTGAACGTGCTCGCGCTGGCCACCGTGTTCTTTACCATGAACGTTTATGACCGCGTGATCCCTAACCAGGCGTTTACCACGCTCTGGTCGCTGGCGATTGGCGTGCTGGTGGCAATGATTTTTGAAGCCGTAACCCGTAGCGTGCGTGCTCACCTGCTGGATACCGCAGGAAAAAAAGCGGATCTGATTGTCGGCAGCGTGCTGTTTCGTCAGGCGCTGGCGGTGAAAATGGAGCATAAGCCCGCCTCCTCAGGCTCTTTTGCCAACCAGCTGCGCGAATTCGAATCCGTGCGTGATTTCGTCTCATCCGCGACGCTTGCAACCATTGCCGACCTGCCGTTCGTTCTGCTGTTTATTGGCATTATCTTCGCCATCGGCGGCCCGCTGGCGATTGTCCCGCTGCTGATGCTGCCAATGATCCTGCTGGTCAGTATGGCCATTCAGTGGCCGCTGGCCAAAGTGATGAAAGCCAGCCTGCAAGAAGCATCGCTGAAGCAGGGCGTCCTGATTGAATCCATCGAAGGGATGGAAACGCTGAAATCCGTGGGGGGCGAGTCCTGGATGCAGAGCCGCTGGCAAAAGTTCAGCGCCATGCAATCGTCCAGCTCGGCGGCGTCTAAGCACTACTCTACGCTGGCGATGAACTCGGTGAGTTTCCTGCAACAGCTGCAGACGGTCATGCTGATTGTCACCGGCGTGTACCTGATTGATGCCGGCACCCTGACGCAGGGCGCGTTAATCGGTACGGTCATGCTGGCCGGTCGTGTGACCGCGCCGTTAAGCCAGGTCGTCGGTTTAGCCGTGCGTTATCAGCAGGCCAAAGCTGCGCTGACTTCGCTGAACAAGCTGATGGAGAACCCAACCGATCGCAGCAGTGAGATTGACTACATCAAACAGCCTGAGTTGAACGGTGATATCGAGCTTAAAGGCATTACCTTCTCTTATCCGGCGCCGCCCATGCAGCCGAACCCGGATATCCTCAAAGGCGTGAATCTGACGATAAAACCGGGCGAGCGTGTGGCGATCGTCGGGAAAATCGGCAGCGGTAAATCCACGCTGCTGCGCATCATTGCCCGCCTTTACACGCCGGTGAAAGGGCAGATTTTCAGTAGCGGTCTGGACGTGAATCAAATTGAGCCGTCTGACTGGCGAAACAACGTAGGGTTTGTGGGGCAGGATGCGCGTCTGTTTTACGGCACATTGCGCGAAAACATCATGATTGGCCGTCAGAATGCGTCGTCTGATGAGTTTCTTAAGGTACTGCGTTTAACCGGGCTGGACCACATTGCCGCGCGCCACCCGCGTGGCATTCATATGCCCGTTGGCGAGCAGGGCAACAGTTTGTCCGGCGGCCAGCGTCAGCTGGTTTCCCTGGCGCGAACGCTGTTGGCGCGTCCTAACCTGCTGCTGCTGGATGAACCGACCAGCGCGATGGATGCGCAGACCGAAGCCCTGTTCCTGCAACACCTGAAAATCGCGACTGCCGGACACACGCTGGTTGTTGTCACCCATCGCCCGTCGCTGCTGGCGCTGGTGGACAGAATGGTGATTATTGAGGACGGCAAAATCGTTGCGGATGGTCCAAAACAGCAGATTCTGGCTGCGCTCAACGGCACGCCAAAAGCGCAACCTGAGCAGACACCCGCTAACGACAGTACGCCAGCGCAAGCTGTGCCAGTAAAAGAGCAGGCGGAGGCCAGCGCATGAAATTTCTAAAACAGAAGAAAAATAAACCGCTCTCAGCGCGTGATGCCGCCTGGATGAGCGATATCCAGGAGGCGCTGTTCTCCCAGACCACGCCAAAATCGCGACTGGTGTTATGGCTCATCCTGGCGGTGTTCATCGGCTTCTTAACCTGGGCGCATTTCGCCAAAGTGGAAGAGATCACCAAGGGTGATGCGAAGATCGTCTCAAAAAGTCGCGAACAGATTATCCAGAGCCTCGAGGGCGGGATACTCGAAGAGTTGAATGTCCGAGAGGGCGATATCGTCGAACCGGGGCAGGTATTGCTGAAAATCGACCCGACGCGTGCGCAATCGAGTTATCAGGAGACGCTGCGCAAGGTGGTGGCACTGGAAGCGACCGTTAACCGCCTGCGTGCAGAAGCGTATGGTCTGCCGCTGACCTTTAGCGACCGCGTGAAAAAGTATCCTTCTGAGGTCGAGCTGGAAACCCGCGCTTACAACAGCCGTAAGCAAGCGCTGGAAGAGGGCGTGGCTTCGCTTGAGAAGAGCTATCGTCTGGCGCAAAACGAAATTGCCATGTCTGAGCCGCTGGCGGCACGCGGCCTGCTTTCCGAAGTAGAGTTGCTGCGCATGCGCCGTCAGGCAAACGACCTGCAATCGCAGATTGTTGAGCGCCGCAACCGCTATCAGGCGGATGCCAACGCCGACCTGATCCGTCAGGAGCTGGATCTGGTGCAGGCTGAAGAGAGTCTGACCGGTCGCGAAGACATTGTGAACCGCACAACCATTACCGCACTGGTAAAAGGCACGGTCAAAAATGTGCGGGTTACCACTATTGGCGGGGTTATTCAGCCTGGTGAACACATCATGGAGATCGTGCCGCTGGAAGATCAGCTGCTGGTGGAAGGGAAGATCAAACCGTCTGACGTGGCCTTCCTGCATGCAGGTTTGCCTGCCATGGTGAAAATCACCGCTTACGATTTTGCAATCTACGGCGGCCTGAAGGGGCAAGTGTCTCTCGTCAGTCCGGATACGTTAAAAGATGACGCTAAAGCTGCGGCGGGCCGTCCTGATGATACGTATTACCGGGTGATGGTCTTAACCGACAGCAGCACCCTCAAAGCAGGGGATAAAGCCCTGCCGATTATTCCCGGCATGATTGCGACCGTGGAAATTCGCACGGGCGAAAAAACCATTCTCGATTACCTGCTGAAACCTATTTTCAAAGCGAAAGAAGCCTTCCGGGAGCGTTAATTTACGATGAAAAAGTATTCTCCAGTACAGCGTCGCCTGGCGGCGACGCTGACGGTACTCTCTTGCCTGATTTCAGGGAAAAGTGTCGCCAGTAGCGAGGGCTTATTAGCCTTTCAGCCTGTCGCTCCGCAGGAAAAATCCGGCATGGTGATGGCCTCCACCCCGCCTGCACCTCTCGCGCCACGGGTGGCGCAGAAAAGCGCGGTGGATAACCATGCTACTAGCACAACCTACGCCGCGTTTGCGAAAAGCAACGCGACAAACGTTGACCGGCAGACCGCCCGTGCGCCTGGCGAGAATGAAATCCGTCTGCTCTTTAATGATGCGGTCAATACTGCACTGGGTATGAGCCCTGAGGTTCGTGGCGCGCAGTTCAATACCGAGGCGGCACAGGCCAACGTTGATGAAGCGAAAGGGCAACGCTGGCCGCAGGTGGATGTCGGAACGCGTTCAAAAAGCGTTCAGTTCGGTGGCGGAGAACGGGGCTACAGCGACAGTCGCCCGGCAGTGACCGTGAATGTCGCAACCACATTGCTCGATTTTGGTCGTACTAGCAACACCATTAAAAGCCGTGAAGCGCTGCATCTGGCCGCGAAAGAGAATACGGGCGCACAGGCGGAAAACATTGCCTGGCAGGTCAGTAGTGCACTCATTGAGTTGAGTAAGCAGCGCCAGATCATTGTTCTCAGCCAAAAGTACGTGGCGCGTATGAATGAACTGGTCGAAATGCTGGACGGTATTGTGAAGGTTGACCAGGGGCGTCGCAGTGAACTGACGCAGGCCAGAGGGCGTTTTTTACAGGCGCAATCTTCTTTAGATACGGCCATATCGCGCGCGCGTGATACGGAAATCATCCTCAACCGCCTGCTGGGGGATACGCCCGTTCCTCTGCCAACAGCACCGGTGTGGAACCTGAAGCCAGGGGAGCTGAACAAGCAGTTATCCGCCATTGAAAGCCATCCCACCATTCGACAGGCGCAGGCAGAGACCGCATCAGCACTGGCGGATGCGGAAGCGGCGCGTTCTGCCGCCTACCCAACGGTGACGTGGAACGTTGGCAAAAGTACCGGGCGTGATGAACTGGGGCGTGAACAGGCGTGGGAAACCAATGTAAACTTAAGCTGGCCGATTTTCCGGGGCGGTTCACAGCGGGCCGCTGAGCTTTCTGCCGCACGCCGTGCAGATGCCAGCAGAGAGGCCATTGAACAGCAATCCCGCGATCTGGATAACCGGGTACGTGCTGCCGATCAGGATGCCCATAGCATGCTGGAGCGCGCGGAGTTGTATCATAACTTATCGATTGAATCCGATCGTATTCGTCATGATTTCTTCGATCAGTGGTATCACCTCGGTCGACGTACTCTGTTAGATGTGTTGAGTGCAGAAAGTGATTTTTACGGCAACCAGGTCGCGGAAGTGACTAACCGTTTTGATGGCTATTCCGCTATTTTTCGTAGCTATGCCAGTTCCGGTACTTTATTGTTATGGTTACGGAATAATAATTAAGTCTTTTTTAAAGATGGCTCACACTGCAGGCATAAAAGAGAATATGTATGAACCCGTTTTCAGGTAAAAAAATATACGTCGCTTTACTCGACGATCACCCGATTGTCCGTAAGGGGATGGAAATTATATTTAGCCAGGAGCCTGATTTCGAACTAAAAGGCAGCTTTGCCACTCGTATCGAACTCATGAATTTTTTACGCAACAACCGTGTTGATGTGTTGGTTCTTGACTATTTGCTTGGTGATGAAGAGATCGACGGTTTACCGATGATCAAACAGCTCATGAGCAACTTCCCGTGGCTGAAAATTCTTCTTTCCTCTACGCTGGAAAACACGGCGATTGTGCGCATGGCGTTAAAAATCGGCGTGCGTGGGCATGTCGGTAAAAGCCGTGATTTATCGGAAGTGGTGAATGCGGCGCGCCAGGTCGCGGCGGGGCGTATCTCCCTCTCAGAAAGCATGGAGAAAGAGTTCTACCTGATTTCCGAGCCTTGTGCAGACACGAAATCGGGTTCAGAGGGTGACAACGCGCCGCAGGTGATTGAGGGCATTGGCCGCCTGGATCAGCTGTCTCCTAAGGAGCTTGAGGTGCTGCGACTCTTTACCGGTGGAATGTCGGTCCTGCAGATTTCAGAGAAATTCAATCGTAGTCGTAAGACGGTCAGCGGTCAGAAGAAATCGGCCATGAAAAAGCTGGGCGTGAAAACGGACTCTGAACTGTTTCTTTGGCACGACCAACTGCTTTAATCCCATTACAACCGATTCATCCGAGACATTATCAGGAGCCTGTTACAGGCTCCTTTTTTATTTCAGTGAGACGGTATTGTCCGATGCTTTGTGCTCAATGGGATGAATATTTCGCAGTGCAGCCGCGAGATGATTGATTGAGCAGGGCTTAAACAGGCAATCATTCATACCAGCCTGTAAACAACGCGCCGTGATTTCATGCATGGCATTGGCGGTAAAGCCGATAATCCAGGCCGCGGCCCTGTGCTGTTCCTGCTCGCGCGTGCGGATTATGTCAGTAAGCTGATAACCATTCATGCCGGGCATGTTGCAGTCGGTAATGATCACGTCGAAATCTGTTTTTTCCCAGATAGCCAGTGCTTCATTTCCCTCTGACGCAAGATACGCATGCTGTCCTAACCAGGCCAACTGTTTAGCCAGCAGGATCCGGTTGGCAGGGTTATCGTCCACGACCAGGATCTTCAGGGCCGGAATTTTGTCTTCGTCTTCGTGCTGCTGGACATCCACGGCCGCCGCCGTTTTTACTTTCGGCAGTGTAAAGGTTGCTCTCACCGTGGTGCCCACGTTTTTCTCACTGGTCAGCATAAGCGTGCCGCCCATGCTTTCGCAGATGGTCCGGCTGATATAGAGGCCCAGCCCCGTTCCTGCGCGGCGGTTGTCTGCCTGACTAAAGGGCCTGAACAAGGCTGCCTGCTGGCTGGCATCGATCCCCACGCCGCTGTCCTTGACGTCAATGATGTAGTGAACGCTGTCATTTACCGGGTCTTCAGCCTGCTGCAGCGTCAGTGATACGCCGCCGACATCGGTAAACTTAATGGCATTACTTAACAGGTTCGACAGAACCTGCTTGATGCGTAAGGGGTCGGCACAGACATCGATTATCGGTTCCGTCGGGAACGCGCGGGTGAGTTCGATATTTTTCTCAATGGCCACGCCCTGGAAAACCCGCATCATATTGTTAATCAGCGTACCGAGGTTCGTGGCTTCAGGATTGAAATCGAGATGGCCCCCCTCAATACGGGAAATATCCAGAATATCGCCAATTAATCCCACCAGTCCTTCTGCCGATTCGTACGCCACCTCGAGCGCCTGAATATCTTGCTCACCACGGCGTCCTTTTTTCAGCACGATATCCAGCATGCCAATAATGGCATTCATCGGCGTGCGGATTTCATGACTCATGGTCGACAGGAAGACGGATTTTGCGCGGTTAGAATCCTCGGCCCTGTCTTTGGCTTCCTTAAGTTCAACCAGCAGCGCTTCACGCTCGGTGATGACCTCGCGTAATTGCACAAGCTGGGTGTTCATCTGACGACGAAGTGCCGCTTTACGCGCGATTTGTCGACGCAGGTAGAGTGCCCAACCCAGGGCCAGAATAATTAAGACGGCGCTAAAGACGGCGGTGGCAATCAACACTTCCCGATAGCGATACCAGAAGCTGTCAACAACCACCAGTTCGTTGGGCCGCCAGCGGTTGGCCAGATTTTCCAGCTCAACAGGGGGAATGCTCAGCAATATTTTATCTAAAATCCCCTGAAGTTCCGGATTGGACAGCCCGACCCCGAAAGAGATCCAGACAGGGGCGTCCCCCACAATCGACACCACTTTGAGTTTGTCCTGAAAGTTGGTGAAGATTTGATAGTCACTCATGATCAGAATACCCACCGCGGCATCCGCTTTCCCCTCAAGTACGGTGGAAAGCAGCTGTGATTCATTGCCCACGTGAACAATTTCAATTTCCGGGTAACGCTGGCGCACCATACTTTCCACACCAATGTTTTTTACCATCGCCAGTCGTTTTCCACGCAGGTCTGCCAGCATATGAATGTCGTTACGATTTGTCGCTGTTGCCAGGGAAAAGGCGCTCCGCAGATAGGGGCGGGTGAAAAGAATTTTATTTTTACGCGCTTCACTGGGGGTGATTGAGGCGAGCATATCCGCGCTTGACTCGTTCACCTGTTGAATCAGTTCCTCGGTGGTGCTGCCCGTTTCAAAACGAAACTGTAAACCGGTTCTGAGCGACACAACGGAAAACAGATCGGCGGCAATACCGCGCAGCACACCTTTATTATCAATAAATGAGACCGGGGCTGCATTGTCCTGGCTGTAGATCAGAACGTTAACGGTGGGATGTTTCTTGATCCACGCTTTCTCTTGCTCGGTAAAGAGAAGGGATTTCGACCCCTGTGCGAGATCAATCCGATCGGGCTGCCAGAGACGGTAAAGCTCCTGCTTTTCATCTTCTGGCACGGCCTTGATTGCGGCATTAATCAGTGTGAGCAGTTGTGGTTTTTTTTGGCTGACGGCAAACCCCACTTCACGGCTGGTCAGGCGTGAGAATCGCTCAACATGAATATTGTTCAGGTAGTTGCGGCTGAGCGAGTAACTGTTGCCCAGGTAAACCCGCGACTGACCAAACGCCACCGCGCTCAACGCTTCCTGATAACTGTCGAACAGGCGAAAACGGGCGTTAGGGTAGGCGGCCTGAGCCTGTGACAGGGGCAAATAGTCTCTCGGCATTGCGACGTCGGTATCACGCAGATCCTCTGCCAGAGGGGCGGTATCGCTATCGTTGAGCCCCAGCACCGGTTTATCGCTGGCATAAGGTAAGGAAAAGGCAAAGGCATCGTTATCCGGGAAGGCGGCCACGGACGGGATCAGGTCAATATCGCCACGTGCCAGCGCCTGCCACGCCTCTTCAGAGGAGCTAAACACTTTTATCTTAACCGGGAGGTTAAGTTGCCAGGCGACCAGTCCCGTATAATCCGCGCTCAAACCTTCATACTCATTGCGAATGTTACGCATGCCAAACGGTGGGGCATCATAATGGGTCACGCCCACGTTCAGTTGTCGTTGTTGTTTAATAAACGCGGCTTGATCGGCGGTAAGAGATAAACGCTGTAATCCCTGGACCGGTGTTCTCATCAGGATCTTATATTCATCGCCTATCGCTGAAGGCATTGAAAGCGAGAGTGAAACCAGCAGCACAAAAAAGCGAAAATAGTGACGCATATCTCTTTAACTGACTCCTGAAGACGAAGTGAGCCTGGGAATATCTTCCCCGGACATCGGGTGTGCTGTGAATGAAACATCATAAACAACCTGTACGGGCTAGCCCATAACTTACTGTATAGCCGATGAAAAGACATCCTTCATGCCTGACCTCAGCAATACCGGGGTCGAATTATACCGATGTCATCTTCATTTATGTGTGCGCAGTATGATGAAACAGACGATAAAGGGTTATAAGACCTGACTTGGTTATTTTTTTTAATGAAATAACATCTCATTATAAACGGTAATGGTATTAATTAAGTTGCTGTAAAATACTCAGCTTAAGTGAAATTGAATAAGAGGCGGAAATCGCTTTTTACCTGCCTGTACCAGGGCTGTACTCTCTTCAGGGAATATCAAGACGGGTCTTATCGTGAGCCACCCGTAACAATGAAAAAATCGGCTTAATTTTTCTGATTAAATAATTGAGCGGATTTTTATGCGCCCGGTACCTCAACGTCGACCTGTTAACCACGCCGCAATAAGCCAGCAGTTACATTCCCTGGCGGAGATTTATCGCCAGTCTATGGCTGACGGGGATTACGCCAGCGCCTCGCGCTGCTGTGAAAAAGCCCTGGCCGTATTGCCCAAAAATATGTCAGTGCAAAGTGACTATGCGCTAAGCCTGATGCGTCAGGGGAAGTACGATCAGGCGTATAAAGTGTATCGTAAAATATACCAGTCGCCGCAGCGTCATGAAGCCTCTGAAACCTGGCTGGATGGTTTTGCTGAACTGTGTGGTCACATGGGCAAAACCCAGGAGATGCGCACCTATGGCCTTGAGTCGCTGACGCTGTCGGATCAACGCTTTGGTCACGGCAAATGCTGGCCGCTTCCCTCAACGCCGCCGCGTCCTTTTGATGCCACGCAGCGCGAAAAAAATATTATCGCCTTCAGCCTGTTCGGCGATCGGCCGCGCTATTGCGAAACGCTGATTAAAAACATTGAAGCCGCAAACTCGCTGTTTCCTGGCTGGTGCTGCCGTGTGTATCTGGATAATTCTGTGCCGCAGCACGTCTGGCAACGTCTGCAGGCGGGCGGTGCTCAACTGGTCGATATGAGCCACGAAAAAACCATCTATCCCACGTTATGGCGTTTTCTGGTGATGGACGACCCGACGGTTGAGCGGTTTTTAGTTCGTGATGCCGACTCGTTGCTCTCCGAACGCGAGCAGGTTTGTGTCGAGGCGTGGCTACGTTCGCCCTGGTACTTTCACCATATGCGTGACTATTTCACGCATACCGAGTTGTTACTCGCCGGGATGTGGGCTGGATGTGGCGGCATTTTCCCAAACGTTGCAAGAATGATGCGTGAGTTTGTCGTGCAGTACCGGGGCAATGCGCGCTTCACTGACCAGTATTTCCTGAAGGCGGTGCTGTGGTCCACCGTGCGGCAAAGTCTGCTTAGCCATGATGCTATTTTTGGTTTTCATCATGCTGAACCCTGGCCGGCGCATCCTCCTGTTCGCTGGAAGGCAGAACACTTCCACGTCGGGAGCAATGCCGGGTTTACGATCATGGCCGGGCCAAGCCATAAACAAGACGGGGAAAAGCAGGCAGTGCTGCTGAAAATGGACGGTAATGCCTGGCGGTATACGGCACCCGTGCAGCAGGGGCAGTGGAAACTGCCGATGCCTTTTTTTCTTGCCGAGGGGTTTCGTCAGGGAGACGTTAAGGTCGAGATAGTGAACGACGACGATCGTCAGGGGAGCTGAGACAGATTGCGGGACTCCCGGAAACGCAGCGTCCCGCGTGTCGCCAGGACCGCAGGACGCCTGCATTTACATATTATTGAGGGCGACCTGCATACCGACCTGAACCAGCAGTTCCGTTTCCATACCTGAATGCTGATATACGGCATATTGCACGCCATCGACAGTTACTGAGCCCCGGGCTTTCGTCCATTCACCCATTTCCGCGCCTTCGGGAAGTAGGTCCGAGAGGTTAATTACATCCCCTGCATCACCTTTTATCATCAGTTGCTGGCTGGTATCGTCGGCAAAAAGACGCGCTTCATTCTGAATTAAAACGTCGTCGAGCGTTATTTCCAGCACCACCGGAAATGGCGTATCGCGGTCCCCATCCGTGAGGGCCTCTGGCGCGATATCGCGATTATCAATATTGTTGTTCATCACGGATTAACCTGTTCAAACGTAAAAAAGTGCTTTCCTGGTAAAGTGGAGGAGAAATTTTTACCGGGACGGAACAGGCGCGACAATAAGTCCGGTCTTATACTGTCGGGATCTTGTCTGCCACTGAGGTATTTGCGCAGAACAAGACAAAGCTTACTCAGGGTAAGCCGGGTCATCGGTATAATTTTATTTTCCAGCATGTTTTATTCAGGGAACGACTCGTACGATGCGTTTTTTATCAGCCCGGCTATTGAGCCTGCTTCTTACCGTGTGTTGTGTATGGCAACTGCACGCCCAGCCACTGGAACTGCAGCGTCGCGTTCAGGTTAACGCGCCGCATGTCCAGTTCAGTGAGGCGGCGCAACGCTGGCTGGACAGCCATTCCACACTGCATGTGGGGGTTTGGGGGCAGGAGCAACCGCCGTTAAGCGAAGGGATGGGCCATGGCGTCTTTGGCGGCATTGCCGCTGATTACCTGGCAATGCTGGAAGACAGCCTTAAGGTAAAAATTAAGCTGCATTACTACGAAAACAGCAGTGAAGCGTTACTCGCGCTGAAGCGCCAGGAAATACAGATGGTGGCTATCTGGAATCCGGAACTGTGGCCAAGCCCGGACCTGCAAGCCTCACCGCCCTGGCTGCTGGATAAAGCGGTTTTGATGACCCCAAAATCACAGGGTGAAACGCCTGTCGATCTGCGAAATAAAGTGATTGGCGTCGTCTCAGGAAGCCAGGCCAGTGAAGCGCTTCGCCGCCAGTATCCGGAAAGCACACTGCGCTTCCAGTCGTGGTATAACACCGCCGTCAGCGCGCTGGCCTTTAAGCAAATCGATGCGCTGTGGATTAACCGGGCCAGTGCGGAATATCTTACGCAATACCACCAGGTCAGAGACCTGAGCTGGACGTTCAGCCCGACGATACCTAATCTGAACATGAGTTTTGGTATCGACCGACAGCTACCGCTGCTGGCGGAATCCATCGATACCGTATTTAAACATATTTCGTTAGCCAGCCGTTTACGCATTGCGACCAGCTGGGGTCTGAACCGGAGCTTTGTTATCACCGCCAATCCACTGGGGTTAGATCCCGAGGAGGAAAGCTGGCTACGCGAGCACGGGCAAATTCAGGTCATTATTGACCGCCGTCAAAGGCCTGTCACGTTTGTCAGCGAAGGTGAACCTCAGGGGCTGGTGGTCGATCTGCTTAACCAGTTTAACGACCAGTACGGCATTCGCTTTTCCTTCCTCAGCGTTGAAAGCGATGCTGAACTTCTGGCAATGAAGCGCGCTCACCCTGACGCACTGTTTGTTGAACAGGTTATCGATACGCCGCAGCAGACCAAAAGCGGTGCAGCGAAAACGCCTCCGTTGCTTACCACGCCCGCCGTGGTGGTGATGGATCAGGGCATCAAGCGCCCCAGTGATTTCTCACAGTTGAAAGGCGAGAAAATTGCCATTCAGGCGAATGACCCGCTGTTACCCTGGCTGGACACCTGGTATCCCACCATTAAGCTGGTGAAAGTTCCGCATATGGACGACGCCCTTGAACGCTTAAAACGTGGAGAAGTCCGTGGGGTGATTGCACCGCAGTTTATTGCCAGTTATCTCGTGACTCTCCACCATCCAACCCGTTTTCATCTGGCGGTGACCCTTCCTGTGACACCCGTCGATCTGGTGTTGTCGGCGCAAACGGACAGCAGCCAGCCGATCAATATCCTGAACAAAGCGCTGGCCGATATGCAGCCACGGGCGCTGATGCAAATGGCGGGTGACTGGCGTCAGGCGGCGATAGAAAACAGTGAAACCTGGAATAAAAGCACGTTCGTGAACTCGCTGCTGTGGGGCATATTGCTCTTTCTGGTCGTGGTGGGCTGCTGGCTGTGGATCCAGTATTTGCGCCGTGCATTACGCCGCGGCAACGTCTGGCAGCAGAAGCTGGCTGAGCAGCTGAAATTTACCCAATCACTGATAGACGCCTCTCCTGTTGCGCTCTATGTCCGCGATCGGCAGGGGAATTTACTGCGTTATAACCAGGCCTGGAGCGATACTATTGGCCTGTCAGGGCAGGATCTGAAAGGTCTGCCGATCACCGCCATCAATACGGTTGAGCCTTCAGAGCTGGCGGCGATCGAAGCCCGCTATCGCCAGGCATTGCAGGATGGTCAACCGCAGAAATGGTCCGCCAGGTTTCAGGTGGGTGAGCAGCCACGATACTTGCAGGGGTGGGTCGTGCCGTGGCATGACGGGCAGGGCGAGATTGGCGGGTTAATTGGTGGCTGGCTGGATATCACCGAAAAAGAGCTGTTAATTACTCAACTCTCTGAAACAAAAAGTAATCTTGAGCAGGCGATTGCCAGTAAAAATGCCTTTATGCTGAGCATGGGGCATGAGGTTCGCACACCGCTTAACGTGATTACGGGTCTGCTGGAACTGGAACTTCAGGCGCTGGACGAGCGCCATGAACGCAACGAGAATCTGAACCTCATCTGGGAGTCCTCCCTTAATCTGCTTTCGTTAATTGGCGACATGTTCGATGTTTTCCGTGCCGATAACCCGCAACTGCTCGGCTTAACGCGCAGCACGAACCTGCCGCAGCTGATTGACAGCACGGTCGCCCTCTATCGTCAGCAGGCAGAAGCGAAAGGCATGAGCCTGAACGTGCTGATCGAGCTTTCAGCGCAACGCTACGATACCGATCCGCTGTTAATTATCCGCATTCTGTCGAGCCTCCTGCGCAATGCCATCAAGCATGCTGACGGCGATGCCATTGATATCGAGGTGTATGAGGGAACCCGTGATCCACAGGTTGAGAGCATCCGGCTGGTGATTGAGGTGTGCGATGGGGGGCCGGGGATTTCCGAAGCAACCCAGGCACAAATCATCGAACGCGCGAACAACGTGACGCTTAAATCGGAGTGGACCGATACCGGCTTTAGTTTGCCCGCCTGTCTGCATATGGCGCGCGCTGCCGGGGCGGAGGTGCGCATTGAGAGCGAGCCGCACGAAGGATGTGTGGTGAGTTTCCTCTTTAATGCGACACCCTCAGCGAAAATAGCCCTGCATCATCCGGCACCGGACAGCGTAGCCAGCCTGCACATCCTGGTGGTGGATGATTATCCTCCCGCGCGTCAGACCTTACAGCAGCGACTCGAATCATGGGGACACCGCGTCTCTTTGGCCACGCAAGGAGAAGAGGCGCTGGCAATGTGGAAAGCGCAGCCAGCGCGTTATGCCGCCATTATTACTGACTGTACTATGCCGGTGATGGATGGTTACGAACTGACCCGGCAGATCCGTGAGCATGAACAACGGGAAGGGCGTGAGGCGATCCCCATTTTTGGCCTGACGGCCATGAGCGGCACAGAAGCGGCCGCAAGCTGTATTGATGCCGGGATGGATGAATATCTGGAAAAACCGCTAACGCCGCAAAAATTGCAGGAGATGCTGGAGCGGTATTTCGCCAGTGCCGGAAAGACGGACGCCACCGTTGACGATAAAACACGCCAGCTTCAGCTCGAAATGATCGCCGTGAATCATGACGACGCCGAACACCTTAAACAGCGACTTGAACAGCGAGAACGCGACAAGGTTGGCCGCATGGCGCACCGGATTAACGGCGGTGCGCGGTTGATGAATTTTACCTCGCTGAAAGAGGCCTGTGAGGCGCTGGAACTCGCCTGCAACAACGAACAAGGCTGGGAATCCATCGAACCGTTGGTCAGCCGTGTGCTGGAAGAGATGGAACGGTTTAACGCGTGGCTGGAACGCCAGACGTGAGACGTCGGCAAAAGGGAATGTTGCGGCATAACGGCGATACCAGGGCAAATATCCTGCACCCTGACGCTGATTGGATATACTTCATGTGGCAGGTTGTGCTGTTTCCGGATTTTTCAGCCAGAGCGGAGACACCGCATCGTACATCCTGCAACGGGATCCAATGAAAATGTTCACCATGAAACAGTTATGGAGGTGTGGAAGATGGGATTATTAAGTTTTGTGAAAGAAGCGGGCGAGAAAATCTGGGATGCCGTATCCGGCGGTAGCAAGGAAGATCAGGCCGACAAGCTGAAAAAACATATTGATAGTCTTAACCTGCCTGGTGCCGAAAAGGTCAACATTAATGTCGCGGACGACGGTACGGCGACGGTGACCGGCGACGTGGGCTCCCAGGAAGATAAAGAAAAAATTCTGGTGGCGGTAGGTAACGTCACCGGGATTGGTCAGGTCAATGATAGCGTGACCGTCACCCAAAGCGGGGTGGAAAGCCGCTATTACACGGTGAAATCCGGCGATACCCTGAGCGCCATCTCAAAAGCGATGTATGGCTCTGCCAATGAGTATCAGCGTATTTTTGAAGCCAATAAACCGATGCTGACGCATCCCGACAAAATCTACCCGGGTCAGGTACTGATTATCCCGGCTAAGTAAGCCGTCAATCAGGACGTGTTAGCGATGTTTGTAGGGAGTCTGTGATGGGATTATTAGATCAAATCGGCAGCCTGGCCGGCGGGCAGGGCGGTAAGACGGAGCAACTCCAGGCGATCATGACCTGGATTGAGCAGCAGGGCGGCATTCAGGGGATCCTCGAAAAATTCCGCAATGGCGGCCTGGGCGGCGTTGTCGAGTCGTGGCTTAGCCAGCAGAGTAATCAGTCGGTCAACAGCGAACAGATCACATCGGTGTTTGGATCGCCTGCGCTGCAGGATCTTGGCGCAAAACTGGGCGTGGATTCTCAAACCGCGTCGACGCTGATTGCTGAATACCTGCCTAAAATCGTCGACGGTCTTTCACCGCAGGGCGAAGCCCCGGCCCAGGGCGACCTGATGTCTGCGGGACTTAATCTGCTCAAAGGTAAGTTCCTGAGTTAGTACAATCCGCAGCGTCATGACGCCGTGTACATACCAGGCCTGTATTCAGGCCTGGTATGTAGTATCAGGCTTAATGGGAAGAGACAAATATCGATGCCTGCTGCACAGGCGGAACGGCGAAATTACGCTGCATGCGTTTTATTTCCTCTGCGGGTGGCAAACCAAACAGCCGTTTGAATTCACGATTAAACTGCGACGGACTTTCATAACCGACGGCGTAGCTCGCGGCGGCGGCGGTAATATGCTGACGCACCATCAACATCCTTGCCTGGTGCAGGCGCACCGATTTCACATACTGCATCGGCGGCATACGGGTTATCGCTTTGAAATGGGTGTGAAAGGTCGGCACACTCATTCCGGCCTCCATCGCCAGTTGATTAAGCGTTAACGGCTCAGCGTAGGCGGCATGGATGTGCTGCAGCACTTTGCCAATTTTGCCGAACTGCCCCTGTAAGGCCAGCGCGGCGCGCATGGCCTTGCCCTGGGCCCCCGTCAGGACGCGGAAATAGAGCTCTCGCACCCGTGCCGGGCCGAGGATCGCCGCCTCAAACGGATTGTTCAGTACTTCAAGCAGGCGCAGCACGGCCGTTTTTACCGCGTCGTCCATCAGGCTCGACATCATGCTTTGCGGCGCAGCGGGACGATGTGGGGCGTGATGCTGCTCAATCTGCAACATCAGTTCAGCGGCAAGCTGAAAATCCAGATGCAGATATATCGCCAGTAAGGGGTGTTCTGCCGACGCGTCGGTTTCCATCACAAACGGCACCGGAACCGACACGGCCAGATAGTGCTGTTCATCATACAGATAGGTCTGCTGACCGAAAAAGCCGCGTTTGCTGCCCTGGCAGACAATCACAATCCCCGGATCGTAAAGCACGGGCGTTCGCGCAAGCGGCCGGTCGGCACGCAAAATTCGCACATCAGGCAACGCCGTCAGGTTGTACCCCTCCTGCACCGCCAGTGCTTTTACTAAGGTAATCATCCCGGACATCACTGCACCTCATAAAATCAGGCAATAAAAAGAGAAAATACGGCCTAAAAATACGGCAGGGCAGAGAATACCATGCAACCTTCACTGTTCATGGGAGTAATTTATGGCATCTGCAAAAACAATCTTAATCACCGGCGTCAGCAGCGGCTTTGGTCGTGCTCTGGCGGAGGAAGCCCTCGCCGCAGGCCATCGGGTCGTGGGGACCGTGCGCACCCCCGAAGCAAAGCAGGCATTCGAGGCACTCGATATGCAGCGGGCATTCGGCTGCCTGCTTGATGTCTCGGACTATGCGCACATTGATGAAGTGGTTACGCAGAGTGTGTCTGCCGTCGGCCCGATTGATGTCCTTGTGAACAATGCTGGTTACGGTCACGAAGGCATACTGGAAGAGTCCTCGCTCGCAGACATGCGCCGCCAGTTTGAGGTGAATGTGTTTGGCGCCGTCGCGATGATCAAAGCCGTGCTGCCGGGCATGCGCCAGCGTCGTCACGGCCATATTCTTAATATCACCTCGATGGGCGGTTTCATCACTCTGCCCGGCATCAGCTATTACTGCGGCAGTAAATTTGCGCTCGAAGGCATATCAGAAACGCTAAGCAAAGAGCTTGCTCCGTTCAATATACATGTCACTGCGGTGGCACCGGGCTCGTTTCGCACCGACTGGGCAGGACGCTCGATGGTACGCAGCGCGCGCAGCATCCCGGACTATGACGCGTTATTCGATCCTGTCCGCCAGGCTCGTCAGGACAAAAGTGGTCAGCAACTCGGCGACCCCGTAAAAGCGGCGCGCGCCATGCTGGCTATCATTGAGAGCCAGAACCCGCCGACGCATTTATTGCTTGGCAGTGATGCTTTGAGTTTAGTGCGGGAAAAGCTCGCGCGTTTAGGTGAGGAAATCGATCGCTGGGAAGCGTTAACACGTTCAACAGACGGCTGAGCGGTGAACACGGGAGACATGATTACAGGCCGGTTTGCCACCGGCCAGTACGGGTCGCGGCGAAAGCCGCGACACTATGTTGATTGCTGGCGTTCAGGGCAGACGGTACTGCGACGCCATGCCCCGGGGGCCTGGCCATACTGACGCTTAAAGCTGCGGTTGAAGGACTGCTGGGAGTCAAAGCCCAGCGCGATCGCCACGTTCAGGATCGGTTCATCGCTGTGGGTTAAGCGCTCGACCGATTTTTGCAGCTTTTGTGCACGAATATACTCGGCCAGCGGATACCCGGTATGTTCCTTGAAGATCCGCTGGAGATGCCATTTCGAGTAGCCGGCGCGCCTGGAAACGGTGTTAATGTCCAGGCGGCTTTCAAGGTTGTTGTCGATCCAGTCGAGTAGATCATGAATAAATGCGTCAGTGTTCATGGTTTCCCCCACGCCGCGTTTTAAAAAGCATTTTTGTCTGTTGCATTTAAAGATGACTCGCCCTGACATTAAATGCAAGTTTTATTGTTGCATTTAAATCCTTGCCGAAAACGCGCCTTTTGTCCCTGAGCCAAATAGCACATAAAGTGTATTAATTATTCTTGCACTAAATCTGACGCCTTCCTACAATCGCCGCGATAGTGTATTCGCAACTGTTACAGTTTTGTGGCGATGAACGACACAAATAGTCTCAAGCCAGTCCGGACAAAGGAAGTGGCGCCGCGTCTCCCGCGGCGTCTTGCCCGGCGGCCACCATTACCGGAATAAAAATAATGAGCCTGCAAAAACCCTGGGTTAACGTTCATCTGACGGCGCTGGGAGCGATGTTCCTCTCCATGCTGCTTGTCGGATGCGATGACGGCGTGGCACAAAATGCCGTCCCACAAGCGCCCGCTGTGAGCGCCGCTGACGTGGTAGTGAAATCCATCAGTCAGTGGGATAGCTTTAACGGCCGGATTGAAGCGGTGGAAAGCGTTCAGCTGCGCCCCCGCGTCTCCGGCTACATTGATAAAGTGAATTACACCGACGGCCAGGAAGTGAAAAAGGGCGAGGTGCTGTTCACTATCGATGACAGAACCTATCGCGCTGCGCTGGAACAGGCGCAGGCCACCTTAACGAGAGCCAAAACGCAGGCCAGTCTGGCGCGCAGTGAGGCTAACCGTACCGATAAACTCGTCAATACCAACGTCGTCTCCCGTGAAGAGTGGGAGCAGCGCCGTTCGGCCGCCGCCCAGGCGCAGGCCGACATTCGCGCCGCGCAGGCGGCTGTTGACGCGGCACAACTTAACCTGGATTTCACCAAAGTGACCGCGCCTATTGATGGCCGCGCCAGCCGCGCGCTGATCACCAGCGGTAATCTGGTCACAGCGGGTGACAGTGCCAGCGTCCTCACCACGCTGGTCTCCCTGAAAACGGTTTACGTCTACTTTGACGTGGATGAAGCAACCTACCTCCACTATCAAAATCTTGCCCGCAGCGGGCAGGGCGCGTCCAGTAATCATCTGGCACTCCCGGTTGAGATTGGTCTGGTGGGGGAGGAGGGTTATCCCCATCAGGGCAAGGTGGATTTTCTTGATAATCAGTTAACGCCGAGCACCGGCACCATCCGTATGCGCGCGCTGCTGGATAATGCGCAGCGTCAGTTCACGCCAGGACTGTTTGCCCGCGTACGCCTGCCGGGCAGCGCTGAATTCAAAGCCACGCTTGTCGACGATAAAGCGGTGCTGACCGATCAGGATCGCAAATACGTTTATATCGTTGATAAAGAAGGTAAAGCGCAGCGCCGCGATATCACGCCGGGACGTCTGGCCGCCGGTTTACGTATCGTGCAGCAGGGGCTGAACCCTGGCGATAAAGTCATCGTCGACGGTTTACAAAAAGTGTTTATGCCGGGTATGCCGGTTAACGCGAAAACCGTTCCGATGACCGCTAGCGCCGCGCTTAACTGATCCCTTACCCGAGAATCCGACATATGGACTTTTCCCGCTTTTTTATCGACAGGCCGATTTTCGCTGCAGTACTGTCGATTCTGATTTTCATCACAGGATTAATCGCTATCCCGCTGTTGCCGGTGAGCGAATATCCTGACGTCGTACCGCCAAGCGTGCAGGTGCGCGCGGAGTATCCGGGTGCCAACCCGAAAGTGATTGCAGAAACCGTGGCGACGCCGCTGGAAGAAGCCATCAACGGCGTTGAAAACATGATGTACATGAAATCCGTTGCAGGCTCTGACGGCGTACTGGTAACCACCGTGACGTTCCGCCCGGGTACCGACCCGGATCAGGCGCAGGTTCAGGTGCAAAACCGCGTGTCACAGGCCGAGGCGCGTCTGCCGGAAGATGTACGACGTCTGGGTATTACCACCCAGAAACAATCACCGACGCTGACGCTGGTAGTGCATCTGTTTTCGCCGGGCGGCAAGTACGATTCACTGTATATGCGTAACTACGCCACGCTTAAAGTGAAGGACGAACTGGCGCGTCTGCCGGGCGTGGGTCAGATTCAGATTTTTGGCTCTGGCGAATACGCGATGCGCATCTGGCTGGATCCCGACAAGGTGGCAGCCCGCGGGTTGACGGCCTCGGATGTCGTGACGGCGATGCAGGAGCAAAACGTTCAGGTTTCTGCCGGACAGCTTGGCGCCGAGCCGCTGCCGAAAGAGAGCGATTTTCTGATCTCCATTAACGCCCAGGGGCGTCTGCACACGGAAGAAGAGTTTGGCAATATTATTCTGAAAACGGCGCAAGACGGCTCGCTGGTACGCCTGCGCGACGTGGCGCGTATTGAAATGGGCTCTGGCAGCTATGCGCTGCGTTCCCAGCTCAACAACAAAGACGCGGTCGGGATCGGTATCTTCCAGTCCCCGGGTGCGAACGCCATCGATTTGTCTAACGCCGTGCGCGCGAAAATGAACGAACTGGCCACGCGTTTCCCGGAAGATATGAAATGGGCAGCACCGTACGACCCGACGGTTTTCGTTCGTGATTCCATTCGCGCGGTCGTGCAGACCCTGCTGGAAGCGGTGGTGCTGGTAGTACTGGTGGTGATCCTGTTCCTGCAGACCTGGCGCGCGTCAATTATTCCGCTGATCGCGGTGCCGGTATCGGTTGTGGGGACGTTCAGCATTCTCTACCTGCTTGGCTTCTCACTGAATACCCTGAGTTTGTTCGGGCTGGTGCTGGCTATCGGTATCGTCGTGGATGACGCCATCGTGGTGGTGGAAAACGTCGAGCGAAATATCGAAGAGGGGCTTTCTCCGCTTCAGGCGGCGCATCAGGCGATGCGTGAAGTTTCGGGGCCGATTATCGCGATTGCGCTGGTGCTGTGCGCGGTGTTTGTACCGATGGCGTTCCTCTCCGGAGTAACCGGCCAGTTCTACAAACAGTTCGCGGTGACTATCGCGATTTCGACGGTGATTTCCGCCATCAACTCGCTGACGCTCTCGCCGGCACTGGCAGCGCTGCTGTTAAAACCACACGGCGCCCCGAAAGACTTCCCGACCCGGCTTATCGATCGTCTGTTCGGCTGGCTGTTCCGTCCGTTTAACCGCTTTTTCCACCGTAGCTCAAACGGTTATCAGGGGCTGGTGGGGAAAACGCTCGGACGCCGTGGCGCGGTGTTTGTTGTTTATGTGCTGCTGTTGTGCGCGGCTGGCGTCATGTTTAAAGCGGTCCCCGGCGGGTTTATACCTACCCAGGATAAGCTGTATTTAATTGGCGGCGTGAAAATGCCGGAAGGTTCTTCACTGGCCCGCACCGATGCGGTGATCCGCAAAATGAGCGAAATCGGGATGAATACCGAAGGCGTGGATTATGCGGTCGCTTTTCCTGGGCTTAACGCGCTGCAGTTCACCAACACGCCGAATACCGGGACGGTCTTCTTTGGTCTGAAGCCGTTCGATCAGCGTAAACACACGGCGGCGGAAATTAACGCTGAGATCAATGCCAAAATCGCTCAAATTCAGCAGGGCTTTGGTTTCTCCATTTTGCCACCGCCGATTTTAGGGCTGGGGCAGGGGTCGGGCTATTCGCTGTACATCCAGGATCGCGGTGGTCTGGGCTATGGTGCGCTGCAAAACGCGGTGAACACCATGTCCGGTGCGATTATGCAGACGCCGGGTATGCATTTCCCGATCTCAACTTACCAGGCTAACGTTCCGCAACTGGATGTGCAGGTTGATCGAGATAAGGCGAAAGCGCAGGGCGTGTCGCTGACCGATCTGTTCGGTACGCTGCAAACCTATCTGGGATCGTCTTATGTGAACGATTTTAACCAGTTCGGGCGTACCTGGCGCGTGATGGCGCAGGCCGACGGGCCGTTCCGCGACAGCGTGGAAGACATTGCGAATTTGCGCACCCGTAATAATCAGGGCGAAATGGTGCCAATCGGCAGTATGGTGAATATCAGCACCACCTACGGGCCGGATCCGGTGATCCGTTATAACGGTTATCCGGCGGCGGATCTGATTGGCGATGCCGATCCGCGCATTCTCTCTTCGGCACAGGCGATGACGCAACTGGACGGAATGTCTAAGCAGATCCTGCCGAACGGGATGAATATTGAATGGACGGATCTGAGCTTCCAGCAGGCCACTCAGGGCAACACGGCGCTGATCGTCTTCCCGGTCGCGGTGCTGCTGGCTTTCCTGGTGCTGGCCGCACTGTATGAAAGCTGGACCCTGCCGCTGGCGGTGATCCTGATCGTTCCGATGACGATGCTGTCCGCGCTGTTTGGTGTCTGGCTGACCGGGGGCGATAACAACGTCTTCGTGCAGGTGGGGCTGGTGGTACTCATGGGGCTGGCATGTAAAAACGCGATTCTTATCGTTGAGTTTGCGCGCGAGCTGGAGCTTCAGGGGAAAGGGATTATGGAAGCGGCGCTGGAAGCGTGCCGCCTGCGTTTACGCCCGATTGTAATGACCTCCATCGCCTTTATTGCCGGGACGATTCCGCTGATCCTCGGTCACGGCGCAGGCGCAGAAGTGCGCGGTGTCACCGGGATCACGGTGTTCTCCGGGATGCTGGGCGTGACGCTGTTTGGTCTGTTCCTGACGCCGGTGTTTTATGTGACGCTGCGTAAATTCGTTACGCGCGGCAAGCCGGTCAACGACGTTTTACCTGCCTAGGTTTTTACAGGGCACAAAAAAACCGCCTTCTCGTTAAGGCGGTTTTTTTTCGTATCAGGAAGGGCATGACTACGCTTTTTTATGCAGGCCTTCAATTTCAGGCACCGGATCGCACCCGCTGGTATCGGCTTTTTTGACCTTTTCCAGCGCGCTGGCCACGGTATGTTGAGCCAGAACCTCTAGCGAAGCCTGCTCCGCTTCATCGGCGATAGATTTGAAGTACCAGCACGCGTTGGCGCTGACGACGCAGCGAGCCGGTACGTCAGGACGCGACGCCCACAGCTTTTTATCTTCTATGACAGAAACATAGATATCACGCAGGGTGATCTTATCCGCCGGACGACCAAGATGAATAGAACCGTTACGGCCAAGGGTTGAGACGATAATGCCGTCACGCGTAAGCGGAACCATTAACTTGCGGATAAAGCTCGGATTCGCTTCCAGTCCGTAGGCCAGAATCGCACTCGTCGAACGTTCACCCGATTGCTCCGCCATCGCTACGCTGAGAACCATCTGCAAAGCTGTCGGGAAGCGGTAATCTAACATTTCATTGTCCTGGGTTGCGGTGAATCTTGTTCTTTTTGGCACCGCAGAGGTGAATAATCAATAAGTAACAATATAACAAATACGGCAATTTTTTTGAAGCAGACAACGCCTGACCTGGCCCGTAAAAAAGCGTTTACGCTTCGCGTCTGATGGCAGCATAAGACCCATCCATACGCTTTACCGATTGTATAAGCATCGTCTATTTCATCATGGCGACTGATAAAAATATTATGAAAAAATGCTGATCGAATCGCCGCTGATTTTTTGAGCACATAAAGGGAATGACATTACCCTCGTCAGAAGAAAAGGAGTCAGACCTATCCTGTCATTCATACATTAAAAAGCGGGAACGGGTCTGGTTTCTGTTTGAGTTGCCCGGCAATCTCGTTGAGTTTCAAGAGTGCTTGCTTTAACTGGCTGAACTCCGTTCCGCCAATACATAACCTGACGCCGTACTGATCCGACTGTTGACCCACTTCAGTCGAGGCCGGTGCTGTCACTTTGATGCCTGTCGCCAGCGCTGCATTGTAGAAAGAGTGCGCGTCATCGCGTGAAAACGGTAACCAGAGATGAAAGCTGGGCAGCCCCGAGCGATAAACGTGCTCTCCTAAAATGTCGATAGCGAGTTGGTAACGACGCCGGGTTTCGTGTTCAATTGCGAGGGTGACGGTTTCTGCTGTGCCATCAATCAGCCATTGCTCCATGATGGAGCTGCTTAGCGGAGAGACCATCATCGCCGTTGCCCTTAGCATGGATTCTGCTCGTGAATACAGCGCCTCCGGTACCAGCAGCCCGCCAATCCGCAATGCTGGATTAAGGATCTTAGATAAGCTATTCACATATAAGGTGATATCGGGGGCGATTTTGGCAATCTGTGGCAATTCTGTCGTGCTCATCAGCCGATAAACATCATCCTCAATAATCTTTATGCCCCTTTCCCGGCAAACCCGAACCAGTTCCTGACGGCGGGCCAGGCTCATAATGCGTGTGGACGGACTTTGTAAGAGCGGCGTGACATAGACAGCACCGCCTTTTTCCGCATTTTCATCGAGGATCTTTTCCAGAACAGAGACATCCATGCCTTCGTCATCCATCGGGATCCCCACTAATGTGAGCTTCAGTAAATGCGACAGCTGAATCAGCCCTGAATAGGTCTGAGCCTCAACGTACAGTCGGCCAAAAGGTTCACAGACCGTAGACAACGCTACAGAGAGCGCATGCTGAGCACCGTTCGTTAAGATGAGACGCTGGTAATCGGCCGGGACACCCAGACGACTGAACCACTGCGCAAGAAGCCGCCGGTGTTCATCATGGCCCGTTGCCGGGGCGTAAGTGTTAAACATATCCATGTCAGGACGCCGGGCGAGGGTGGTGAGTGTCTTACTCAGTGACCGGGAGGTCAGTGCTGCTGGCGGGGTGTTTTGCGACAGGTCGATAAAGGTTCGGCTTCTGGAATTGGCCAGCGCGACAAACATTCCGCTGCCCTTAACGCTTCGAACCAGACCCCGTCTCTCCAGGATCCCATAGGCTTTCGTTACAGTACCCACCGCGATACCGAGCGTATCTGCCAGTTCACGATGCGCCGGAAGGCGCGCGCCGAGCCTCAGCAGGCCTGAAAGAATATCGTCTGACAACGCCTGGACCAGCCGATCGGTAGGGGAGGAATTGCCTTCTGCAAGACGGGGTTGCCACGGAGAACGTTCGCGCATGAGGTTACCATAAGTGTAATGTGACACTATTTATATTTACTGATAGTGTCACATCTTTTATTCTGGCGCCAGTATTTGAAATAGTTGAAATGAGCGAAACGCATGAGTGAACAACGTGTGGATGTCAGTTCTGCCAGACCGTTACTGGATAAGAGTGAAACGAAGAAAAAAGAAATCCTTCGTGGCCTGAAAGATGGGTTACCCGTATTACTGGGCGTGATCCCGTTTGCGCTGGTGTTGGGTGCGCAGGCAAGCCATAAGGGGCTCACGCCTCTCGACGTTCCCTTGATGACAGGATTAAATTTTGCCGGCGGGTCTGAATTTGCCGCCATACAAATCTGGACGTCGCCGCCACCTTTTTTACTTATTATGGCCGTAACATTACTGGTAAACAGTCGTCATATTTTAATGGGGGCGACGCTGGTTCCCTTACTTTCTCGTTTTCCAAAACGAAAGGTTTTACCTGCGCTTTTTTTTATGACGGATGAGAGTTGGGCACTCAGTTATAATGACGCGCATTCCAGAAATAACAAAACGGCGCCGCTGTTCAGCATGCCGTATTATATGGCGGTCTCTTTATCTTTCTATACGATGTGGGTTTTCTGTACCGCACTCGGCGCGTTAATTGGCCCGGTGCTGGGCGATGTTCACCAGTATGGTTTTGATATGGCCTTTCCGGCGGTCTTTCTTGTGCTGGTCAGAGGCATGTGGAATGGCATTCGCAAAGCCGTGCCCTGGATAATCAGTCTGGTTGTCTCCGTGGCGGTATGTCACTTTATTGCCGGCCTGTGGTACGTCATTGCTGGCCCTTTAGCAGGATTAGCCGTTGCCGCATTTTTAGGGGGAGAGGATGCCTGATTATCAGACCTTCATCGCCATCGTATTAATGGCACTCACCACGTATGCAACGCGTGTGACCGCTTATCTTATATTACGAAACCGGGTGCTTACGCCCAGGGCGATGACGGTACTTAAATCGTCTCCCGGTTGTGTCATGCTGGCTTTCATTGCGCCTTTTTTTGCCTCCGGAAATCCTGCAGATTTGATCGCGTTAGGGTTAACGTTGGTTGTTGCAATGCGCTTTTCAATGCCGGTGACGGTGATCTCCGGCGTGATGTTTGCCTTTATACTTCGCTATTATTTAGGGTAAGTTTCCAGACCTGCCGCGCAACCAGAAACAGAACCGACTTCCCACGTTTCATTCCCCGCCGCTGTGCGCGACGTGGTAATGTTGGCGTCGAACAGGTTCTGCGTTGAGGATCCCGCTATGACCACGTTTTATCAACTGACAGCCACCCGTCTGGATGGAGAGTCTGTCGCTATGCTCGACTTCGCTGGCAAGGTGGTGTTGGTCGTGAATACCGCCAGCCAATGTGGCTTCACGCCACAATACGGCGGCCTTGAGGCGCTTTATAAGAAATACGCCGCCCAGGGGCTGGTGGTGCTTGGGTTCCCCTGCAACCAGTTCGGTAAACAGGAGCCCGGCGATGCCGACGACATCGCCAGGACCTGTCACATTCATTACGGTGTGAGCTTCCCGATATTTGAGAAAATCGAGGTCAACGGAGCCGCAGCGCATCCGGTGTTTCGCTATCTGAAAAACGAATTGCCCGGCGTGCTGGGGGGACGAATCAAGTGGAACTTCACCAAGTTCCTGATCGGACGCGACGGTAAACCGCTCAAGCGTTTTGCGCCGATCACCACCCCCGAGAAAATGGAAGCCGCAATCCTTACTGCGCTTGAACGCTAAGTATTGTGGTCATGATGGCCTGAACTCAGGAGGGTATTCATTGCAGGGGCGTTTATTGCGCATCGCAGACGCCATGACCGCATCTAAAATAGCACTCACGGAAAGATGTCACTCCCTCTCCTCATGCTATATCTCCATAAACATATCCATTAATGAAAGGACGTATGGAGATGCTGAGAGGCAAAAGAGCGGTTATTACGGGTGGGGGCAGGGGATTTGGTCAGGCGCTGTGCGTATGGCTGGCGCGGGAAGGCGTTGAGGTAGAATTTTGCGCGCGGCGGGCTGATGATATTCAACAAACCTGCAGTCTTATCACTGCTGAAGGCGGTATGGCAAAAGGGTATATCTGTGATTTAACCCGGCCTGAATCCGTTTCTGCGTTTTCTTCACAGCTATTAACTTCAGACAAGCCCATAGATATTTTAATTCTCAATGCTGCCCAATGGTTGTCAGGAACGTTAGACGACCAGCCTGATACCGACATTATTAATACCGTCAGTTCCGGCCTGACAGCGTCGATTCTTCTGACGCAGGCTCTGTTGCCTGGGTTAAGACGTTCAGACAGTGCTGATATCGTCTCAATTATCTCTTCCTGCGGGATCCCGAATTTCACGGATTCAATTGCGCACCCCGCTTTTTTCGCCAGCAAACATGGGCTCAGCGGATTTACAACAAAACTCGCACAGCAATTGTCCGAAGAAAATATACGGGTTACCGGACTGTACCCTCCTGATTTCGAACTTACAGGGTTAGATTCGAGTGTCGATAGTCAATGCAGAATGGGAGAGCAGCTCTTGAACGGGCGATCGGTCTGGGAAGCGATTCGTTTTGTGTTGGTTCAACCGCGTAGTTGCCATATAAGTAGCCTCTACTTTCAAGGTCCAACCCGCGAAGACCCGAGTGATAGGGTCTAAATCGGGGTGATGTTAAACAGAACAGTCTTCGCACGGAGCAGCATGTTGATACCAGATGAAACAGGCTGCTCTGTGCCCTAAATGGATGCGTTGAGTCAATATGGGGGTTATGACAATTCAGGGATTATGACAATTCAGAGATACCGACAGGATCCCCGGAAGATGACATTAAAGTGGTGAAATTGCCTCAACAACATGCTGGAAAACGTAAGGGTCAGAAAGTAGCTTAAATTCTTCATCATCCGGGTAAGTGACCGCCACATGATAGTTTTCTCCAGCAAATGCCTTCACTGACTGCAGATCCTGCCAGTAAGTTGCCAGAAAGAAATGCTCCCAACTCCCCTGCGTTTCTCTGCGAACGAACGCGCCTTTGTTCCCCGATATGCTCCTGGAATGCTCTACCCCTGTTTTTTCAAGGTGTTTTGCAAAACCTTCCGCATGTTCAAGCGGAACACATCCATGCCAGGTCCTTACAATCATTAGTGTTCTCTCTTTAAGGATGGTGAGGGTATAACCATATCATCAGAAAGCACCTCATGGTGTGATTAACGAAGAACGTTATCTCGCACATCGATTTATCGGACATTCTTCACCTTGCTTCAGACTGAATCTCATGACCACGATAAATTTAGGTCACTTCCGCTCCTCGCTCGTAGGTGATCGTACGGCTTTTATGTCGGTCCGCTTTGTGCCAGAAACGGACCTAAAGGCAATTATTGCGAAGCTGATCATAAATATCTATAGTTTGTATTGACATATATAGTTTTGGCGAGGACTTTAAGTAAAAAGAATTGCATGAATTCTTTGATGAATGATACTCATATCTAAGTATTCTAGGGTAAAACAGGGAGGTTATAATGGCATTACCGATTGAATTCAGGAATGAAAGATCAGAATATTTAGAGAAAGAAGCAAATAAATATCAAGCACATGAGTTTTGGAATCTAACAAACGATGATTTTATGCTATTGGGTAAATATATACAAATGTATTGTTTTATAGAGCTAAATATACATAGATTGTTTAATAAACTTGTATTAGAGGGGGTTATTACAATAAAAACAAATAAAAAAGTGAGTGTTCCATGTATTTTAGATAAATTAATCAACTTAGTGAATTTAAATCTTGTTGAGTCTTCTAGAGTTGATGATGTTATCGCTAAGCTGAAAGAAATAAAATATCGTAGAGATTATAGAAATATTTTTGCACATTGGGCTGCAAAAAAAATCCCTAATGAAGATGGAATGATTTTTTTTACAGGGGACGCCCTAGATTATAAAAGGGTTCTCAATAAAAAAATCGAGCCACAAACTGTTGCTTATACTATTTTTGATGTGGCTGATATTCGTGGGTTAGTTAATCATATCAATGATTACGAAGAATGGCTAGCTCATTTCTATGCTGAGATTTACGAACGGTATAAAAAAACAGGCTGACAACTGAATTAAATCAATGTCAATGCTATTATTAGTTGTATTAACTCAGGTTTGATTTGGCACTGTTACGCCATAGAGCTAAATCTAATCTGACGGGCAGCCCTGTGCCAGAAGCGGACGTTATGGCACGATTGGTAGGATATCTAAATATGCTTGGCTTGCTCGGACAAGATACTTAGAGTTTGTCTGAAGGCATTTTTTCCCGTTATACATCAGGTTGTTGAAGCGATTAGTGGAATGGTAACGGTTGACGACATGGTAATATGGGAGCCCGAGGGGCCGCATTTTCCCTCCCGAATAGTGGGCTCGTGATGAAACTGGGTCAACATAATCAAAGTAATATGCTGATTTAATATAGCATCTAAAGCTATTTCTTTAACGGAGGGTTGTTGTGTTTAAAGTCTGGAATGTTTATCTATGTTTTTTCATGGCATGGTTGTTGGTGATTATGCTCACTTTAATAACAAAATCCACCCTATTGTCTATAATTTCAATTTTCTACACAGGATTAATTCCTTTTATTTTTGCAATACTTTTTATATCAAGGACAATCATTGAAAAAAAACTAGAGAGCATAAAGAAGAAATGGCACTTTGCTGTATATCTTTCATGGGTTATATTTATATATTCTATTTTTGCTCAAAGGTGGGCTTCAGAGACCTTGAATAATATATTTCAGATTAATGCAGGTTACCTTAGCATTACTTACAAACTACTCGCATTCCTTTTTGCTCCGTTCGGCATCGTTTATCAAGCATATATACTATCTAGAGTTTGGTTATTATTCATACTCATTAGTCTCACCTTATCCACTATCCTGCCATTATTTCTAATATTTAACATTCGTTTTAAAATTATTGGGAAAGCACTTGGCGTATTTTTCCTGATTTTTATATTCATATCATTCTCAGTTCCAATGCTATCAACTATGATGTTGCATCAAGAGCAATTGATAATCAAATTTGCACTTTGGGCTGATTTTAACAGTAAAAACTTATGTACTGATTCTTGGGTTAATAATACAGAAAGTATCCTTTTCTTGGATGGAAACAAAGTACTAGCCTACCACCCTAATAATCCTGAGGGCTATCGTTTCACAGTTGAAACATGCAATTACAATAAAACTTTTTAGCTAAATGGGTGGAGCAATACCAAGCCCCCTTACCCAAATAATAATACTGAACGCAGTTGCACGATAACGCCGCTGGGGCATTTCCATGTTCGCATGACCAGTGTCAGGCCAACATTGGTTTCATCGCATGAGCTGCAGCGTTTACTGCCGGGTTCCTGTTAATTTTCACACGCAAATGTTAGTCATCCGTCCCGGCTGTAATGATAAATGCGAACTTCCGCTCCTCGCTCACAGCGGACCTTGCGATGTCTTGATTTGCCACTTTGTTCCAAATGCAGACGTTGAAACAATAATGTCACCGTTGCGTGATGAAACAGATGACGACTGATGGTTATCTTTGTAAGGTAAGTGATGACTCGAAAGACAAAGAACCTAATCATGGGCAGATTTCAAGGAAAACGCATACTTATAACTGGTGGTACTAGCGGCATGGGATTTGCAGGCGCACAGCGCATCGTTAGTGAGGGCGGTCATGTTGCTATTACCGGGCTCAATGATGAAAGGCTGAATCGCGCCCGTAGCATGCTGCCGGAATCATCTCTTATTCTGAAAAACGATGCTGCCAGCGAAGCAGATATAAGCGATCTTCAGGCAGCGATAAGCGGCTGGGGTTCACTCGACGGATTATGGCTTAATGCTGGATTTGCAGAAGTAGGTTCACCGGAATCTGTGACAGCTGATGTTTTTAACCGCATGATGAATGCTAACGTACGTGGCCCGATGCTACAGCTTGCAGCTCTTTCGGGATCACTCAATTCAGGTGCGTCTGTTCTTGTCACTTCATCTTCTTCTGTATATGAAGGTGCGGCAATGACCAGCCTGTATGCAGCAACTAAAGGAGCAGTTGTCGCAATGGTTAAAAGCTGGGCCTCTGCGCTGGCTGGGCGCGGTATTCGGGCCAATACGCTGGTTCCGGGTCCGATTGAAACGAACTTTAGACATTTCATGCCGGAGGAATCGCGTCAGCAGTTTGAGAATTTTGTTGTCAGCCAGGTCCCTCTCGGCCGGGCAGGAACAGCGGAAGAAGCATCTGCTGTCGCACTCTTTCTGCTTTCAGATGACGCATCCTATGTAACCGGTAGCCAGTACGCCGTAGATGGCGGACTTGTGCGTTACTAGCTATTGCAATAACGGCACATCATTTCCTGAAACAGGTCCTCATAGCCCCACTGTAGAGGTGGGGAAAATAACGGTTATCTTCTTTTATAAATAAACAATCCGTTACTTCAGCGTCGTCCGCTTTTCGCTCGTAGCGGATCTTACGGCTCTTATGTTGGTCCGCTTTGTGTCAGGAGCGGACCTCCGTTACTCCTCTGACGAGGAAGCACAGAAATATTTAGGTCTGTTGGGTAATAATTACGATATATAATAAAAACTTCTCTATTTCAGAATCCAAGAGTATGGGCATACGCAAGGATGCAATTATGAAATCCAAGAGTGCGTTAGTTTTAGAAGAACTCAGATCCAAATTACGTACTGCATCTGTGGCACAAGTCGGTGGTTTCCGCCCTACAGCAGACCCAATTACATCCTGGTTTTTAAAAGGAGTCGCTCTTCCAGGTGAAGGGTTGCCAGTTTGGAAGGGGCAGCCGATGTTTCCGCTTCTCCAGATTCGCGTAGATGAACTTCCCGTGATTCCTGAACAACTGAAGGGGATCGCGCTCTTAGTGCTTTATCATAATATGGAAAGCCATCCATTTGATAAACCTCATGGCGAGGGGTGGCTAATACGAGAATACGCCACCCTTGATGGGCTTGAGTTATTGCCTGCAATTAACACTCCATATCGCGCATTTCCGGTTCGGTGGGTGAGTGTCAATGATGATGCTCCGGGATGGGAGGATGCTTGGGATATTATTGACTTGTCTGACGTAAACGATGATGAGGATGCAAGTGATAGATTCTATGATGGTTTTAACCGGTACAGGGGAACCAAGGTTGGAGGATATCCAATGGAGATACAACATGGTGTGGGGATTCAAGATTTTGTCTTTCAAGTGGGGTCAGAAGAAAAAGTAAACTGGATGTGGGCGGACAATGGTATCGGCTACTTTCACAAATCCCCAGAGGGGCTTTGGACGTTTTCATGTCAGTTTTACTAGAAACTCAACGTCCTCTCATCGCTCACAGCGGACCTTCTGCTCCGTTAGTTTGGTCGCTTTGTGCCAGGAGCGGACGTTGCAAATATCACGGTTTTAATCGATGGGGAGCAGATCAACGATGAACAATAACCCTGAATCAGCTCATTTTAACGGCAAATAGATATCCGTGAGTAATTCATGTTCTGCTACCTCATGCACAAAGTTGTGGTAATGAAAGAAAAGCGGGAAGTCGCGAAGTTCCTCTCCGCTCTCTGGCAACCAGTCACGATACAGAGACTTAGCCAACCCGGTTAACGCATCATGCGATCCCTGATGACGTAACACCGCACAGCGACCAGCCGGAATGTCACTATTTATCACCCCGAAGCGATTGTCTTCAATAATGGGTGACGTGACGGTTCCGCAAATATGGAACTCAAATTCATCCGGCGGCGTTAAGGTTGGATCGTGTGGTGCAATACCGTATGTCTGGCTACTGGCAACCGGTGAAAAACCCGTGGTTTTTCGCCATTCAATAAAGCGAGCCGCCGTTTCGTTTATTCGCTCTGGTTGTCCATAATGTGTCAGCATTGCGACTGACGTCGCGGGGTAAGTAATGATCCTGACCTGGCTTTGCATGGTTTGTCTCCTGGCTTTGTAAGGTTCGGATATGCGCTTATGCCAATCCACCCAGGGGGGCTGCTGGCGGAATTGCGTCGGTGATAGACCGAACATTTGTCTGAAAGCACGGCTAAATGATTCAGAATGCTGGAAACCGGCGTCGTACGCGATATCAGTGATTTTCTCTAACGGATTAAAAGCCAGTCGATAAGATGCGCGTTTTAAGCGCATCATCTGGATGTAACGGCCAGGTGGCATCCCACAATAACTACAAAACTGACGATGGAAATGAAATGGCGAGAAGTGAGCCACTTCACTCAGTTTTTCCAGTAATAAAGCGTCATCGAGATGGTGGTCAATATAATCAAAGACCTGTTTAAAGCGTCTGGCGTAACTATCAGTTTTATTATCACACATGACTTCCTCCGTGCTGCTTAATATGCTCGAAGGCGATTCAGTTTGCCTGACCGATCTTGCTCAATGACGTACAAAGGAGAGCATTTCCAGGTGGCTATCTTTCGAACCTTTGACTTGCTCCCCATTGCTCAAGACTCTCGATGTCAATATGCATGCAGAACTTCCACTGTTCGCTCTAAGCAGAACTTAATCCCTACACGACGGTCCGCTTCGTGTCAGAAACGGACATCTAACAAGGCGCTGAATTGAATAACACCAGCTGGCTCATCTTCGCTTACGTAGCGCATTAAGTAGCGTCTGCATTGCATCAGAAGACGCTCCAGATGACGAACAAACCAGCCCAAATTCCCGGTGTATAGCAGGCGTCAAAGGCACCACGCACAGGTTGCGCAGCGTCTCCGGCAGGGCTGATTCAGGTACAAGGGCGACGCCCATCTCTTCCCCGACTAGCTTACAGGCGCTAATCCAGTCGCGTACTGTCACGCGTATATCAGAAAGTTGCAAACCAGCCATTTCCATCAGGCTTTTTCCATTAACGACACATCCGCCTGTCGCCAGAATAAAGGGCTGGTCTGCCAGCGCCTTTAGCGTTATGCCATAAGCCCTGGCATGATGTGCCAGCTGATGTTTAGCTGGTATTACCGCGACCCATGCATCCTGTCCTAATATAACCTGTGCACGCCCGGGGCCGGGATTCATGACCACCCCAAGTTCTACGGTATCGGCGGCAAGCCACTCCTCGACTTCCTCGTCCGAACCTTCCAGGACAACGATTTCAATACCCGGATGCAGGCGCTTAACGTCGCGCAGAAGCCCTGGCAACAATGTGGACGTCACTGAGGGAAAACTGGCCAGGCGAATGCGCCCTCGGTGTAAGTCTCGGCTCTTATCAGCCAGTATGCGGATGGCATTCAGCTGCGAAAGCATGTTTCTTGCATTTTCAATAACCTGCTCACCCAGCGCGGTAATGCCGATATACCGTCGCTCACGCGTAAATACCGGAAATCCAAGCGAAGCTTCTAGCTGGGCGATGGCCTGGCTGGCACCTGATTGAGTCATTCCTATCTCTTCTGCGGCGCGCGAGATGTTGCCGGCATCCGCGACGGCCACCAGCAGGCGCCAGTGTAAAAGATTCATCATGATTATCAGTAGCTCAGCTAATAGTTATATTCTATATCATTAATTTTACAGTGAAATACGCGTCAAATACAGTGAGTTCAGGATTGCTTCGAATTTCTCGATGGCTTTACACATTTAACGGAGACAAAATGAAACTCTATTACGCCCCGGATACCTGTTCGTTATCACCGCACATTGTGCTGCGCGAACTGGAAATTGAATTTGAACTGGTGAAGGTTAACAACAAAAGCAAGCTCACTGCTGATGGTCGCGACTTCCGCACCATTAACCCTAAAGGTTATGTCGCTGCACTTGAATTGGATAATGGGCAGATACTCACTGAGGGGCCAGCCATTGTGCAGTACCTCGCCGATCTTAAACCAGAATATGGCCTGGCACCGCGCGCGGACAGTTGGGCTCGGGTGCGTCTGCAGGAATGGCTTAACTTTATCACTAGTGAAATACACGCTGGCTCGGCACCGCTGTTCAACCCCGCACTGCCCGAGGACATCAAAGCGATTTTTCAGGATAAGCTCTTCCGACAGTTCGATTTACTCCAGGCGAGGCTCGACGAAAACACTTATCTGACTGGCTCATCCTTCAGCGTAGCGGATGCCTACCTTTTTACTGTGCTGGGTTGGTGTAAATTCTTCTCAATCCGACTGGAACGCTGGCCAGCGCTACCGGCGTACATGGAAAAAATAAATGCCCGACCTGCTGTACAGGCTGCATTACTGGCTGAAGCGTCTCAGTAGGGTAGGTAATCGCTTACTGCTGGACACAGCATGTTGAGTGTCTGCAAAGAGGTCGTCTGCCCTTTGTTCTACGCGGGCCTGAAGTTGCGCGTAGCGTTCTGCTCCGTAGCATGAGCTGACGCTGAAACCCATTCCCGGCGGCATTCACTGCTGCTTTCGTTTCATTATGGACTCAACGCCACGCGACTTTTTGCCTTAATCTATGCCTCAAGTCAGACCTTGCGGCTCTTATATCAGGCCGCTTTATGCCCTAAGCGGCCGTTACGCCTGGCCACTCGTTTGTCGTGAGGAAACGTTAAGGCTCAAAATAATGCACTGTTTCAGATATAAAATTATACCGTCGGGACAGTACCGCCATCGATCACATATTCCGTACCGGTAATAGTGGCAGCACAGGATGACGCGAGGAAGACGATGAGGTTCGCCACTTCGATGGGCTTTGAGGGACGGCCCAGCGGAATTCCACCGAGTGCATTCATGATGAGCTGCTTACCGCCCTCGTAGTCCGTTCCTGCCTGCTGAGCAAGTCGTTCCGCCATTGCTACCGATGCTTCGGTTTCTACCCAGCCAGGCGCCACACGCACCACTCGAATCCCTTTAGGGGACACTTCTTTCGACAGGCTTTTGCTGTACGCCGACAGTGCCGCTTTGGCCGCCGCATATCCGGTGGTCGATTCCGGTAACGGCAGTTCACGCTGAATAGAGGTGATGTGGATGATCACCCCATCCTGTTGCGCCAGCATCCCTGGCAACAACGCGCGATCTAAGCGTACCGCAGGCAACAGATTAAGATTGAGCTCCTGTTGCCATTCCTCTTCCCCAAGGGCTGCAAACCCACCGCCGGGAGCGGTAGAACCGCCTGCTACGTGAATGATGATATCGACGCCGCCCAGGTGTTTCTGAACGGCGTCCACGACTAAATTACATCCCTGGATGGTGGTCAGATCCGCTGCCACGAAAGCGTCTGCGGTAGATTCTGCGGGCTCGTGACGCGCGGTGGTTAGCACCGTAGCCCCTTGCTGTTTTAAAAGGCGGACAACTGCTTTGCCGATCCCTTTGGTACCTGCGGTAACCAGAACACGTCTGCCCTGTAAATCAAGATCCATCAGCATCAGATTATCTCCAGAGTCGCAATCTTGTCGCCAGCGAGGCCGAAAGTATGTGTAAGCATCACGGGGCTACCGGGAAAATTACCGACAACGTTCGAGGTGACTATTACCCGATCGCTTTCCGTGAGAACTTCAATGGGGTGAACGCTATAGTCGAACGCAGCCCGCGCCGCGCGTTGCCACGCTTCGATTGCCGCGTGCCCCCGATGGGTTTTACCTTCGTCGAACACGACGGCATTGAGGGTAAAACAGCGCTTAACGCTGGCAATATCGGCACCATTGCCGATCGCAAAATAGGTTGAAATAGCTTGCGATAGAGATAATGACATGGCCCTTACTCCCGTTATTTACAGTACGGGAATTTTTAACATAGACTGTAAAATTGACAAGTACACACAAAAAAGTGAGCAACTGAATTATGAGTAAGTTATATAGCCCTGAAACCGCCGCAAGCGGCGTGGAACAAGTTCTGCGAATGCTGGAAGGCCGCTGGAAACTCATTATTCTGTTTCATCTTTTCGACGGAAAGGTGCAACGCTATTCTGATTTTGAAAAACTGATCCCCGAAATTTCGCAGAAGATGCTGGCACAACAGCTGCGACAGCTGGAGGCCGACGGCATTGTGTCACGTAGGGTATATCCCCAGGTTCCACCGAAAGTCGAATATCGGCTCACTGAGTGGGGGCAGGCGCTGTGTCCGGCTCTCGATGCAATGCTGAAATGGGCAGAAAAACGCGAGATTTAGGGGCTCGGGTACATTTTTGTTTATGGTCGAAAATTGTTGATGTTCATTCCTTGCTGATAGCAGACCTTGCGGCTCTTATTTCGGTCCGCTTTGTGCCGGGAGTGGACATTATTTTTCTCGACTTATTCTAAATTCAATGCAAGGTACAATTATGAAATATATTGTCTGGTTTAAATTATGAACACAACCAAACCCATAAAGGGCAATATTGTGAAACGGAGGAATATTTGCATATGGCCTCATGGCCGCATCCCTGCTCATAGGCTGTTATGCGGACGTACAACGCATTGAGTGGAGTAGGGAGCATGATAAAGAGCGAAGTATGAAAATCGAAATCTACTAATCCTCGTAGTACCGAAGATTGCCGGCATACTATAGACTCTGGCACCCGCAGCGTTTCATATTCTAAAAGTCCTCAAGAAAGCTAAACAAGGCGTCCTGATTCTGTGAACGCTTTGAGCTTATGGAGCATATTTGCATTAATTAATCAAGCTCAGCTGATTATATAATAAACAAGAATCACACTATTTTCTATATTTAAATAAAACGGATAAAAACCGAGCCGGTTTAGGTGCTATGAAATGTTATTAACTCTTAAAAAAATTTGTTATGATAATTTTAGATTTGTTTTAAGTGGGGCGTTTTTTATAATTTCAGTATCCATTGTTGTAATTGTTAATTTTATTGGTGCGCGTTATAATTTGGTCATTAATCGCACCTTGGTTTTTGCTTTTCTGTTATTAACACTTCTTTGCATCAATAGCAAAATTTTAAAAAACCTTATGGGCTTTATAGCCTTAACATTAATCGCTGCTGATTTGTCTCTTCAGATGTATGCCTGGAATCACTTCAATGCTAAATTTGACTATGGTTTTGCATTAAGTGTAATAAATACTACAGGTAGCGAAGCATTTTCAATGTTAGGCGTTTATTGGAGAAGTTGTGCAATTTTCATGGGGTTGCTGTGTTTATTTGTTTTAACTATCAACTGTAGCACAAGTATCCTCCCGTTAAAGTATAAACGATACCCTGCAATATTATTCGTGCTTTTGCTAACTGGCTATACTGTACAGGGTATACTTCATCAATTACGAAAAAGCAATGTTGATAGCCTTGCTCAACGTGTTGTAAATTCAACTCCACTGAGCACGGCTACAGTCTTTATGCAAGCCATCTCTGATATGAGTATTGCCTCCAGTATTAATAATAATACACCTGACTATTCAATATCACTATCAGATACCGGAATTGATAATTATGTAATTATTATTGGGGAGTCTGAGCGCAGTGCAAATATGAGCATATATGGATATGAGCGAAGCACGACTCCTGAACTGGAAGCAGAAAGGAAAAATCTTCTGTTGTTCCAGCATGCCATCAGCCCAGCGCCAGTGACCATTATGGCTGTGCCGCTTGCGCTCACTGCTGATTCAGTACAGGAAGCAGATCCCGCTAAGTACAGTGACAATATTATTAGTATAGCGAACAAAGCCGGGTACGATACGTACTGGTTTAGCCACCAGGGAAAAGGGGGCGCATATAATAATGTGATTACAGGTATCGCTATGAAAACCAAACACCATCAGTGGATTGATCAGGGGTTCGATGACTCTTTGCTCCCAGAACTTGAATCAACGCTGAAAACATCTGGTAAGAAATTAATTGTGCTACATCTATATGGTAGCCACGAACCTGCCTGCGCGCGCTTCCCAAAAGATGCTTCCGTCTTTAAAGATGGAAATAAAGATGATGATTGCTATGATAACTCTGTGCGCTTCACGGATTATGTTATGGGGAAAGTTTTTAACCAACTTTCAAATACACGCTCTTCTGTATTTTACTTTTCTGACCATGCCTTAATACGCGATCCTTCACGTTCAGTGGTATATTATCATGCGGGGGCTAATCCCCCCCGGGAAGCGTTATCTGTCCCAACTTTCATTTGGTATAGCCCTAAAGTTAAAAGAAAGAATAAGTTGATCGGAGACTACGATACACCATGGTCTACCGATGATGCGAATACCCTATCCGAATTATGGCTCGGAATACATCGGGTTGAAAATGATATCGTTAGCTTGCAAAAGTGGCTACAGGACTATCAAAAACCGATTGTAATTAAGGATACAACGGGTAAGAAATTTAATTGGACGGATATAAAGTAATAGAAACGATGATTCTTAGTTAAAAATTATTCTGCCGATTGACTGAAAAAAATTCATGACTATGGGAGCCAGGCCTGAAGAGGTACTGGCTCGTACTCTCAATATTCATGACCAACTTTCCATTGATTTATACACTATGCTCTGAGTCAATCTTCACCGGGTGTGATAAAAATTGCGACGTCCGCACCTCATTCACCGCGGCCGTCAGGGCAATGTAAATGAACCTTCCATGACAATAACGCTTTTTCCTCCTACCCGAACTGACGGGCTTTCTGCAGTGCCGTCATAGCCTGAAAATAATATGCTGGCGCGCCCCATATCAACGCCCTGGCTTACGCGAAGAGAGAGCTCTTTTTTATTGCGAAGCTGGGCCAGCAGAGCTGTCACTGCGCCAGTCGCGCTGCCTGTTGCCGGATCTTCGGTCATGCGTGGCGTAAACATCCGGGCCTGCAAATCACACGGGTCTTCAGGATCCGTTTCCAGCGTATAGGCGTAAATGGACACCGCACCGTCGAGGGGCAAAATAGCCCGGAAACCCTGCAAATTGGGTACGCAACAGCGAAGCGCATTTCGGGTCGCGAGTTCGACAATCAAAAAAGGCAGGCCAACAGAGGCGACGACAGGCATATGCATTTCAGTGCGTATGTCACTGGCTTCAAGAGAGAGGCAGGCCGCCACGTTTTCCGGACTGACTTCTGAATGGCAGGATAAAGCTTGCGGAACAAGAAGTTCTGCACCCGTGACCTTTGCATTTTCTCTGATAATCCTGACAGGTACCCGCCCGGCAGCTTCTTCGAATATCAGCGTTTCAGGTAGCGATTCGCCATTCAGTTCAGCCTGATACGCCAGGACAAAAGCAGTCCCAATATTGGGATGACCAGCGAAAGGGATTTCACGCGTCGGGGTAAAAATCCGTACCCAAGCCGTATGTGATGGTTCTTCAGGAGGTAAAACAAACGTCGTTTCACTGTAGCCAAATTCTAACGCGAGCAGCTGCATTTGCTCAGTGGTCAATCCCTCGGCATCCAGAACGACAGCTACCGGGTTACCGCAAAACGGTTTATCAGTAAACACATCTGCAATCACATAACGTCTTCTCACCAGGACCTCAACTTCCGTGCCTTAAAATGAATTTATACTCAACGAGTTTGTCGTTTTAATATACGCTCACGTGAAAACATAACCCACTGGCATTTAACTGTATGCGTATTTTTCACATTAACGACGGAAGATGATGTTTACCTGATTTTCTTCATCCACTCCGTTAAGGTGAGTGAATACAAAAGGCTCGGCGGTGCGTCTTTAATATCATGTATATCTCTGACATATCTCAGTCCCGTTCTCTCAAGAACCTTCTGTGACGCCAGATGGTTAGCTCTGACAACGGCTGAGATCTCGGTGAGTTGCATATCATCAAAACCATACCTTACCGCGTGTGTAGCAAATTCTGTCGCCAGGCCTTTTCCCCAGGCATCTGTCGATAACCGATACCCAAGATTGTTAATCACACTATCGCCATAGCTACGGATGCTCAGCCCACCAAATCCGATAATTTTTTCAGGGGATTCGAGAAGCGATATGGCGAAGCTACCAAAGCTGTGAGTTTGCCAGTGGGCGAGCCAGCGATTGAGAACCGTTTTTGCATGATCAATATCCGGGTAGGGGCCTGCGGGGTTAAACGTGTTCGTCGCCGGATCACCATAAATTCTGAAGAGATCGGCTACGTCTGATGCCATTACCGGGCGAAGGCACAATCGAGTTGTTTCAATTCGCAAACAGACCTCCTGATATGTATTGACGGGAATATGTCTTTCATTAATTGATGCTCTCTGATTTAAGCATATATGTGTTTTGACGTAATTCGACAGATCCGATTGTGTGCTGTCGTGGCGAAACGCTCACGACGAATACCCTGGTGTGTTAACCGATGGGAACAGGTCAGCCTCACCAGATATCAGTTTGCGATGGACAGAAAACGGACAAAAAAAGACCCGCAGTACGCGGGTCTGTATAAATGCTGAAAAGGGTAATCAGAACGACCAGCGCAGGTTAGCGTTGACCGAATTGATGCGGGTGTCTTGACCAAGTTGCCCCTGATAACCGACATCCAGCGTCGCAGCGCGCGACAGCTGTACGCTGACGCCGATATCGCCCACCATCACGTCCTCATCAACGGCCTGGCCCTGGGTGATGAACGCGTCACTGCCGGCAAATGCCATCCGCGATGAGGTGTTTTTATCCCCGTAGGCGTGCTGCCAGCCCAACGAACCATACAGGTTAACGTTTTTCGGCAGTTCGGTGACGCCGCGCATCCCGAGCGTGGAGTAGAACGTGTTCATCGTTTCATTACGCACGCTCAGCGCGGCGGCACCGCCATCTTCCCTGAAACTGTCGGTATGCAGTCGAATCCAGGACAGGTTGATAAACGGTTCAACATTCATCGCCGGCTGGCCAAAACGGTAGCCCGCCTCGGTAAACGCCAGCAGCGAGTTGGCGTCGTAATCTGACTTCAGGCGGTCCGAGAAACCACTGAAATCAACGTTGCGCTCGCCTTCAATCTTGTGCCAGGTGTAACCCAGTGTGCCGCGCAGTGAGAACGCATTCTGTTGCGCTGCGGCATACAGGCCAAGGTGATAGTTATCGGTATCCGTGGATGAATGGCGGCTATCAACGTCGTAATCACCACGGCTATAACCAAAGTACCCCCCGACACGTACGTTATGGTCAGCCAACTTGCGATCCGCGCCCAGCAGGAAGCCGGTGGTGTTGCCGTCCAGCTTGCCTGCGTTACCGTTGTCGCGCGTTCTGCTCCAGGAACTGAAGGTCTGGCCCCATACGCCGTTATTTTGTTGCTCCGGCTGTTGTACCAGCGACATCGCTAACGGCGGTATCGGCAGACTGTCATTATCGAACGCGCGCTGCATGCGCTGGTTCAGTACGTTGAACAGCTGAGTGCTGCCGGCGATCAGGTTAGACTGTACCGACGGGTAAACTTCACCTGACAGCTGGTTGAACGCCTCGCGCGCTTGCGGTGCGCTGAGTACCAGCAGAGAGTTATACAGCGCCAGGGAAGGGCCGTTTTGTGTCAGCGTGGAAAGCGCGCCGGCGGTATTCCACTGGTTGCTGGTGTTGGCTACCGTCTGGAAAATACCCGGTTTACCGCTTCCTGGATTCTCGCCGCCTGGATTCTCACCGCCAGGGTTTTCACCACCCGGATTTTCACCCCCAGGGTTCTCACCACCCGGATTTTCACCCCCAGGATTCTCTCCGCCGGTCTCTTTCTGCGCGATGGTGAGATCGACAGCGTCGGTGCTCTGTTTCAGTGCCACGTCCAGGAAGGCGGATTTGGAGATGGCCCCGGCGAACTGGCCGTCAATTCCCCCGTTGGAGGTTAGAATGCGATAGCTTTGGCCCGTTTTGTAGCTGGTCTGCGGATCCAGCGCGGTAACCTGTACTTTAGCCTGATCGCTGATGGTCGTTTTGCCAGACACCAGTAACTGATCGCTGCGGCCGTCACCAGCGATATCAACGTCATAGAACGATTCACCCACAAAGTTCAGGTAGCGTTTCAGCGTCAGCGTGCCGATAGTACCATCACCGGGCGAGATATGGCCGCCGGAGAGGATCTCTGTCTGGCCCAGCGTGCCGTCACCGCCCAGCGTGCCGCCGGCTTTGATCGACGCGGCGCTGCTGTAACCTTGTCCGTTACTGACCTCCGATCCCGCCGTCGCGTTGAGGATCAGCGTGCCGCCGTTCTCGGCGCTAAGCGTCTGCACATCAAAAATATCGTCTTCGGGTTGGGTGTTGATATTGCTGGCAATAATGACTTTTCCACCGCGCGCGGTCACGTTCGCCTTGAGCCCTGAAAGATCGCCGTTCAGCGTGGTCTGACCGGAGGTATTGATCACTTCACCTTCGCCGCTCATCTTGTTGCTGAAAACGTAATTTCCGTCGGTATGGTTGAAGTAGACATAGCTGCCGAATAACCCACCCCGAAGGCTGATTGCCGTCTTCGCATCAAGAGTGCCCGCGCCGCCCGCCGCGCTGAGCGTCGGCTCCGTTAAACCGGTGCCGGAGTCCATATTGCCGCGGCTGCCGATTATCAGCGCGCCCCGGTTCGAGCCGGAGCCCGTCATCCCCACTACCAGCTCATTACTGCCTGCGGAAAATGCACCGCCGTCCATGACCGACAGTACGCCATTGCCGTAATCGCCAACGCTAACGCTGCTGGCACTGGTAAAACGCGAGCCCTCGCCCGCGATAACCAGCTCGGCGGTTTTACGCGCGCCAGAGACGCCCGCCACCTGAATGTTGCCCACGTTAACCGCTCCGCCGTTGAGCACGTCCAGATCGCCATAAAGCGTGAGCGTACGGCCAACATTCCATTGCGAACTGGATCCCGTGACGGTGGCTTTCGGGCTCAGCTTGTCGGTTTCATCTGGGCCGGAACCATTGCCGATACGGGCATCGTAGGTAGTGTTGAGCGTCGCACCGTTTTCAATCGCCAGCGTGGAGCGGGCACCCAGGTCAGTGCCAACGCTGAGAAAATTACTGACGACGCGTGAACCGGCGCCCGTAGCGATAAGGTGGCTGTCGTAGCCACGGGTGGTACCGACCACGATCTCCTTCGCGCTGGCCAGCGCACCGTCTTCAACTCGCAGGGTGCCCAGGCCAAGATTCAGGCCACCACGCAGAATGTACTGATCGTTAACCGCGTTCAGCTCAGCATTTGGTCCGCGGACCGTGACCGCGCTTTCATAAATTTGTCCGTTGAACAGTCGACCGATATTGATGTTATAGGCAGTGATTTTGCCATTATCGATCAGCAGGTTCCCGCGTTGGTTACGGCCGACGTAAACATCGCCGGTGTAACCTAAAGATTCGGTAACACGCGCGTCGCCGTCAAAAATGGCATCCGCTGCGCGAGCGAAATCGGCAGGGGAGAGCATCAACAGCGGTGCGGAAAATAGAGCGAGGTAAAGTCTGGAAAGCGGTGTCTTAACCGCTAAAGAATGCGATGTAGAGTTATTCACGGGCTATCTCCGTACTCATTAGCATGATGTCTGGAAAATCGTTTTTATATGAAACTCAAATGTGTCGGGAAATTTAAAAGGCGTTATTATTTGTACGCCTTTTGGTATTGAGGAAATTATTTATGCGTGACAACCGGCGTACAGGTCGGCGCGCTTAGCGTCGGCGCAGATCCTAAAATTCCAGGCATCATCATTGATGAGCAATCGAAAATTCGCCCTTTTTCTGTCGTGGCGCGATAAGAAAGTTTTTGGCCGCCCAATGCATCCGGTTGGGCACCATTCACGTTGGTCACCGTTATTTCGTCCGACGAGCCCAGCCCCAGCATTTTAGCGGTTTCCGCCTGCAGCAGTGGAATAGCCTGATCGGTTTTCAGGGTGGAACAACCGGCTAGCATCAACGTAACGGTTAAAGCGATTAGTGGTCTTTTCATAAATTATCCTTTATATCCAACCAGTTAAAATCACTGATTGTATTTATGTTTTCTATTACCCAAATCAGCGGGTAATATATTTCTCTTTCCTAATTGAAAAAACCCTCCTAAAGTAGGGTGGGTCGATAATAATTCATCTGTACTCTCAGATACGCGAAGGTGAAAGGAGATTCCTTTGGGGCAGAATTATGCGTTGGTCGTTGATGACCATCCATTGGTAGCAAGCGGCATCGCCAATTTTCTGATTACACATTGCCGGTTCAAACAGGCGTATGTCGTGACGAATGAAGAAGATTGCTACCGTCATATTAGGGAAAATGGCCCGCCACGTTTACTGGTAATCGATTTTTGGCTATCTTCCGGTACGGCGTTGAAATTACTCAAAGAAGTGAAACAGCTTTACCCTCAGGTGCGCCTTCTGGTCGTCAGTGGGGATGAAAATAACGATATCTGGCAGAAAGTGCATACGGCCGGAGGACACGGTTTCGTATTGAAAAGCGAACCTCCTGAATTATTCTCACGGGCCGTTTTTGCCCTGGCGGATAATCTGACATGGTTTCCTTGTGCAAACGAATGTGCCGTTAAGACGAATAATGAGAAGTTAAGTAAATTTAACTTAACGCCGCGGCAAATTGATGTTTTGAATATGATTATGCGCGGCCTGCCAAATAAAAGAATTGCCGCCCAGCTTTCTATTTCTGAGCCCACGGTAAAAGAACACATCAGCAATATTCTGAAAAAGATAGGCGTTAACAGTCGGGTGGAAGCCATCACGCTACTGCATGGCAAACGGGAGCCGTCGGAATGAGGTTTTTCCAGGGTTCACAGAACGATGGCATCTCTCCCCCCGCGCAAATTCGCCTGCTGAATAATACGTTTCTGCGGCTGGTATTCAGCTTTAGCGCTGTGCCTTTTGTCGGCATTCCTTTCGCTATCTGGATCCATTTGCTGGGGGACGATCTGGGTCCCACCATTACCTGGATAATAATTTACTTGCTCTGTGCTGTGGCGATCCGAATAGTGCATCGGCGCTATCAGCAAGAGGTTAAAGAAAATGATGATGAGGCCGTCCTGCGCCGCTGGCTTCCGCGCATTAATAAGGTGGCCTTTTTTCATGGGCTGGGGATTTCATCACTCTATTTAATTACCCCGCAGACGCAGAATTTTGACTTTTTCCTGCTCCTTAATATCAGCATTGCCGCTATTGTCGCTGCCAATGCGACGCATCTGACGCCGGTCATCAGCACCTTCACACGGTTTTTCTTTGCCTCCTGGGGGGTTCTGACTCTCGGTATCATCCTGCGACTGGATGACCTGATGTTCATCGTGCTGATGCTGAATCTGCTGTACGGTTTCGCAATCTACCGCCATGCGTTAACGTCCCACGCGTTCTTTATCCAGCAAGCACTACTGGAAGAGCAAAGCTCACGCCTGGCGGAGCAGTTCCGGCAGGCCAAAGAAGAAGCGGAACAGGCGTTGCTCGATAAAAATCAGTTCCTGACGACCGCCAGCCACGATCTTCGCCAGCCGGTGCATGCCATGGGCTTTTTGATCGAAGCCATTATCCACAGAAACCAGGACGACAGCCTGACGCCGCAGCTGCTTGACCTGCAACAGAGCGTTCGTTCGGTGCACCTGATGTTCAATTCCCTGCTCGATCTCAGCAAAATTGAATCTGGCAATGTAATGACCGCCCCTACACGCGTGGACATCGGCACGCTTCTCGACTCGGTGATCACCCTGTTTCGCGAAGAGGCCAACAGTCGCGCCCTGCGGCTGCGAACCTGGCGGCCCAAACGTCGCCTCTTCGTGATGGGGGACCCGCTGCTGGTGCGTCAGTCCTTGATAAACCTGATACAAAATGCCCTTCGCTACACGCAGCAGGGCGGTGTGCTGGTTGCCATCCGTCCGCGCGGTGCCGAGTGTCTGGTGGAAGTATGGGACACCGGGGTGGGGATTGCCGACGACGAAAAAAGCAAAATCTTCTCGCCTTACTACCGCCCCGAGCTGGCATGGAAGATCGACAGCGCAGGGCACGGGCTGGGCCTGGCGGTGGTTGCCCGCTGTGCCAAGCTGATGAACGTGAAGTATGGAATGCACTCCATTGAAGGCAAAGGTTCACGATTCTGGATGCGCTTTACGCAATACACGGGTGACGTGAAAGCGGTGGATCCACTGCCCGCCGGTGACAACCTCTCTACACCGGTACGCTATGCGCCACTGCATGGCTCCTGCCTGATCGTTGACGACGATCCGCTGGTGACGTCCGCCTGGGAGAGCCTGATGAGCCTCTGGGGGATTAACGTGCGCTGCGCGGCCTCGGCCGAAGACGCTTTTGCCATCATTGACGACGGTTTCACGCCATTTGCTGTACTGTGCGACCAGCGCCTGCGATCCGGCGAAAGCGGGTTCGACATCCTGAAAGCACTTTTCGAACGTCTGCCCGACATGAGCGGCGCGATGGTCAGCGGGGAGTTTAACTCGCCGGTTCTGCTGGAAGCGGAGCAGGAAGGCTACCTGGTGTTGCGTAAGCCGCTGGAGCCCGCCAAACTGCATGCGCTACTGACACAGTGGTCTGCAGGCTCGGGCTAAAACGAAAGTACAATTTGACTGCAACACAATTCTGGAAATGCTATACTGTATATAAATACAGTGTGAGAGGTGCGTAATGGCTGTTGAAACAAAATATGTTGTCGTACGAAAAGGTGAAGAGAAAATGACATTTGCCAGTAAAAAAGAGGCTGACGCTCACGACAAACTGCTCGACATGGCAGAAGCGTTCACCGACTGGCTGTTGCAAAGCGGCATGCAGATGGATGAAACGCAGGCTGAAAATCTTGGGCTGTATCTCGCCGAGCAGAAAGAGGCCGTGCAGCATATTCTGCGTACCAGCAAGCTTCCCGATTTCAATGCCGCCACTGCCATAGATAACCCCGAGCCAGATGCGGCTGGCAGTAAAAAAATCAGAGCCGTTAAAGCTGCCTGATCGCCAGAGTGCATCATCGATTCTGATGCCCCGAGTCAGGGGGGCATCAGGGCGTGTTGAGTGCCGCCCCGTTATCTTACTGGGGCGGAACGAATACATATTATTGAGAGTTCTGAGCGAGAAGTCGTCGGGAAGCACTCATCCCATCACGATCAGAAGCTGTACGTCACTTTCAAACTTCCCGTGGGCGACGTTTTTCGTTGAACAATGGGGCTATTGCCTGCATCTCCCGTCAACTGCGTAACACCTGTTGCGACAGCTACGCTCCAGTCCGGGGTGAGCTTGTGGGTCCAGTCCACATTCAGCGAATAAGCATAAACACCGGATCCAGCATCATGTCGGGAAAACCCCGATGCTGCTGACTGTGCGGCATTCACCCCGTAGTAAGTCTGCATGTATTTGCTGGATCCCCAACTGGTGGTCAGCGCCAGCGTCAGCGAATTTTTCGGTGATGTATAAAGTGGGCTGATAATCCCGAAGTGCAGGGCCTCACCGTTGTTTCTTTCAGAAACCGGCACTTCAGCCTGCAATTGCACACTCAGCCAGTCGGTCACCTTATACCCCAGTCCGGGCACAATGATGGCCGAGCCTTTGACGTCACCCATACCCCGCAAGTCGTCACTGCCGGAGCTTATTGAATCGCTGTTCACGTCACGATCCTTGCGACCAACGCGATAGCTCAGCGCAGCGTTGTAATCCAGTTTACCGACACTGTTACCGTAACCGATACCCCGCGTGGTGCTGATAAAGACGCCATTTGCCATGGAGTAATCGAGCACTAATGCTGTAGTGGCACGGCTTTTATCCGAACCAGAATAGCGTGGCGCAATATCCACACCTCCCCCCAGGGTCAACACGTTACCCTGGTTCTGTTCTGCCGCCAGTGTCGGGGTGGTCAGAAACGCCAGAACGACTCCCGGCACTATTTTTTTCAGGCTGCGAGGCGAGAGCAAAGGAGGATACTGATGACGCAGTGCGATGTTTCTCATTAAAGAAGTCCTTGTGGATTCAAATGATGACGATACAAGCGGTTATTCACGCCAGTTTTCTCAGTTTGAATACGCACCCTAAGGTTCTTATGAGCCGAAAATGAAGAAACGCTGAAGCAAGTACCGCTGCAGTAAACCTGATAGATTTATCGAAACCGTTTTTTTCTTAAGACGTTCTTCATTCACTGTTGATACCGTTACCAATGTGAAAATTCTACTAATCGAAGACGACCTGGATCTGGGCAATGGCGTGCGGATCGCCCTTGCAGATCAAGGATTTGATGTCATATGGGTTCGCCGCAAAGAGGATGCGCTGCATCAGCTTGATGCCTGCGTGCCAGAACTGATATTGCTCGACCTGGGACTGCCCGATGGCGATGGCATGGGCCTTATGACCTGCTTGCGGCAACAGTTCAAGGGGATCCCTGTCATCATCCTGACTGCGCGAGGCACGCTACAGGATCGCCTGTGTGGGCTGGATGCCGGTGCAGACGATTACCTTGTTAAACCTTTTATTCTCGCCGAGTTGTTGGCCAGGGTAAGAGCGCTTGCGCGACGCAGTTACGGTTTTCAGAATGAGGCAATAGAAATCAGAGGGTTATCTCTGCATGTGCCAACGCGTCGCGTGACGGTGAGTGCCCGTCACGTGGAGTTGACGGCAAGTGAATACGCGCTGCTTGAAACGTTAATGTTGCGCGCTGACCGCGTGCTTACACGACGATTTCTGGAAGAAAGAATCTTCGGCACCAAAGAAAATCTGAGTAATGCTCTCGACGTGCATATGGGGAATTTGCGTCGAAAAATCGGGGACGGTTATGTGCGAACGGTGAGAGGGGTGGGGTATGTCATTGATACTGTACCGATCTACAAAGGCGGTGATTGATGCGAAATATCTGGCGCACCCTGAGACTCCCCACGCTCGTACGGCGAATCATCATCGCCCAGATGCTGCTGCTGACCTTGCTGTGGTGTCTTTTTTTGACTTTTGTTTTGTGGGAGGACTTGCGTAGCCCCCCGATATTAACGGGCAGTAAGACCTACGAAACCCTTTTTACGCTGGTGGACAGTATGGACGATCGCCCCCAGGAACGCACCGATGTGCTGAACACGTTCAGTAAGGCGTTGCGGGAGGGATATGGCGGAGGTGAAGATCCTGAACTGTCAATCAGCCTCATTATTCGCAAACATAACGAGATAATTTATTCATCTGATGGCGCACCAACAGGGGTCGTAAACACCCAATTGGGGGAATTACAGCGTATTGAGAGTGAGGGGCGCACCTGGACCAGCCGTACGCTCAAATCCGGGAACTCCGATGTGGAGGTGACACTTGTGACGCCTGCCGGAGGCTGGAACTTCTTTATCTACCTGAACTCGCGTGGCTATTACATATTGCCGCTACTGGTGTGCATTCCTTTTCTTTTATTTCCCGCGTGGCTGTCAATTCGTATTGCAATGCGACCCTGGAGCAAGGTCGTAAATGAAATATCCTTGCGAACGCCAGACGATCTCTCTCCATTTAAAGCCATGCCAAAACACAGGGAGCTTCGCCAAATGGTGGACGCGATAAACGTGTTTCTTGCCAGGGTGCGCGAAAGCGCGGAAAGGGAACGGATTTTCATTGCTGATGCCGCTCACGAGCTGCGTACTCCTCTTGCTGCAATGCGAATCAACGTGGAGGCGCTGCAGTCGTATGTAAGCAATGAGACTCAACAGGAATTACTGGCGGGGATTATTCGCAGCAACAGCCGGGCCGCCCGACTCGTCAATCAATTGTTGCTGATGATGCACAGTGAAGCACGTATTGATACCGTTATGCAGCCAGTGCCGCTGACGACGCTCATTCAGGAGCGAATGGCTGCACTGGAACCGCTGGCTACGGAGCGCAGGATAGAGCTTGAATTCATCTCTGATGATGAAGTCTGGATCACAGGCATCAGGGAGCGCCTGATGTCGCTGATTGACAATTTGATTGAGAACGCAGTCAAGTACAGCCCTGAGGGCGGACGGGTTGAAGTAGAGCTACGATCGCGGGATAAATCCACGCAGCTTCGTGTCTCAGATGCCGGGCCCGGTATTCGGCCTGAATTGAGGGAGCGTGTGTTCGACCGATTTTTTCGCGACCCCAATCAGATGCAAAGCGGGAGTGGACTGGGGCTTGCCATCGTCAACGCGGTTGCGCAGCAACACAACAGCAGCGTAGGCCTGTGTACGTCTGCAGAAGGCGGGCTGCTGGTCACTGTCGATTTCCCAACTCAGATAGCCGAAAATGCGTAGCAGAGGCCAGAAGCAGACATCTAAGAAAAATGACCTGGCGTTTGATTCGCAGAGAATAGGGGGACTCTGTTTGCACCAACGTTATTTTAAAGGCCTGTTTTATCGAGCCATCTGGACACACGCTGGGCCAGTTCATCCGGTTTTTCCAGAGGAATAAGATGTCCACAACCGTCAACATAATCCACACAGGTTCCGGTTAGCCTGGCGAGTTCTTCTGCCTCCTCTGTTGAACGCAGCCGATCATGTTTCGCTGCAATAACGTAGGTCGGGCATAAAATGGGTTTTAATGTTATTCGCTCGCGGTTTAGCCCTGACTGAACTCTGAATACATCGGCTCCCAGCCTTTTTCCCATATTACGGATTTTCTCAATAATGGCCGTATTACTGGCGAGATCAGCATGAAGGGATTTTCTAATGGCCGTTGTGCTCAGCTCACTAAATTCTCTGGAGGAATTGATATTCGCTGCAGCAACACGGGTATTTATCTCTTCTGCCGAATCCTCTCTGAGAGACGTAGCAATGAGGATCATCGCCGCTGTCCGCTCCGGAAAAGCCTCATAAATAGCTCTGGCAACATAACCACCTAGCGAAAAGCCGGCCAGCACAAAACGCTCCGGTAGTTTCTGGACTATATTAGCGGCAATATCCTGGATTGTGGTTCCCTGGCCCAGGCTCGCAGGTATAAAGAGCCTGCGCTCGGGAAATGCGGTGATAAAATCGTCCCACAGTGTTTCATCAAGCATAAATCCCGGGATAAGTACCACAGGAAGGTTCTCTGCATTCATCGGCAAGTCCCATTTTCTGGCCGCAGTGCCATTGCCAGGGTTTCTGAATCTGTAAACATAGCCTATTGCAGTTGATGAAGACATTGTCGTCTCGTCGAGGTCTGCCGTTTGTTCGTAGCAGACCTTGCGGCGCTTAAGCCGATCCGGTTCGTACCCGGGGTGATTTGGGGACACACGGTGGCACTACTTTTTAGCCACAATCCGCATTTCCACCAGCGCATTTTCTGGAATGAACGCTGATACGCCTATGGCAGTCCATGCCGGGTAGGGTGCCTTTACATATTCATCTTTCACTTTAGAAAAAACGTCTATATGTTTTTTAAGATCAATATGAAAAGTGGTCATCTCAAGAATATTTTCATACCCTAAGCCTGCGGCTTTCAAATAAACACCAAGCTTATAAAACGCATCATGGAATTGTTCTTCCGGATGCTGACTTATCGGTTTGTCCTTCCGTGCCGCGGTAACACCAGAGAGATACACCGTGCCATCTGCTTCGATAACGGGCGAGAAGTGCCAGTCATCGAAATAGTGTTGAAATTCTTCAGGGACTATCGATTTTTTCATGATTTTTTCTCAGGTTGACGCATGAGTTCCTGCTGCGGGTAAACGGCACGCTGGGGAGGAACATGAGCAAGGATGTCCACCCCTCAGCCAGTTGATTGTCTGTTACGTTACTTGATAGACGCGCCGCTCGCAGCAGAAAATAAACCGGAGGCCTGCCGGATAAGCTGGATGCTTAGCGCGGCACCCGTTGCCAGGCATATCGCCATCGCCAGAAGGGCGACGATAAAGGCATGCGTAATATTTGCACCGCTTCTGCCGTTGTCCAGCATGCTGTAAAAAATACTACCGATGACGGCGACGCTCAGTGCAGTGCTGATTTGGAGTGTCGAGCTGGTTACCCCGGCAATCATGCCTGAAAACGCCGGTGCAACGCGGCCTGTCACCATCCGGACCAGCGTCGGCATCGCCAGTCCTTGGCCGAGGCCGGTGATAAAAAGCAATACAGCGAGCGGCAGCATGGCCGGTGCGCTACCCATCATGGTATGGGCAATCAACCCTGCCAGGCCTGCTAACCCCAACGTCTCGCATCCCATCCCGATTGCGCTCAGATAATTGCCGACAAAACGCCTCAGATAAGGTGTTAGCAACGGACCGATCAGAAAACCCACGCCAAAAGGCAGAAAAAGCAGGCCCGCAGTCAGGGCGTTTAACTGCAACGCATCTTGTAGATAAACGGAGAACAAAAGAAAGAAGGCCCCGATAGAATAAAACAGCAAAACGATCGCCAGCCCCTGACCCAGCCCCGGCGCGCGTAATACGACCGGATCAAGCAGAGGCGAACCGCCGTTCTGGCTAAGGCGACGCTCATAACGCCATAACAGCGACGCCAGCAGCGGGACAGCCAGAAATGACAGCCATGTCCACCAGGGCCATCCCGCTTCACGGCCTTCAATTAACGGCACAATCAGCGCACTCAACGTGGCGGTCGCCAGTAACATGCCGACCGGGTCCAGTCGTTGTGCGGATGGCGCACGCGTCTCTTTCAGCAGTGGCAACCCGAAGAGAATGACCAGCAGCGCCACCGGCAAGTTAACGAGAAAAATAGCCCGCCATCCCAGGTGAAACAGATCCGCTGAGATCAGGATACCGCCCACTACCTGCCCGATAACCGAGGCCAGGCCAAATACAGCGCCATAGATACTCAACGCGAACGGTTTTTCCGCTTCCGGAAAAATGGCCTGTACGGAAGCCAGTGCCTGAGGCGCCATAATCGCGGCCGTAGCACCCTGTAACACGCGTCCACTAATCAGTACCCATGGTGACCAGGCTAAACCGCACAGCAGCGATGCCACCGCAAAACCGATAAGCCCTATAAAAAACATCTTCCCACGACCATAAATATCACCCAGACGACCGCCGGTAATTAAGGTTACGGCATACACGGCTGCATAGGACGAAATGACCAGCTGTTCAGCAGAGGAAGAGGCGCTCAGCTCGTCCTGAATAGCAGGTAGCGCAACATTGACGATAAAAAAATCGAGCGGGGGCAAAAATGCGCCAACCAGCAGGATGACAAACATTGCCCAGCGACGCGGCTCGGCTTGCGGGAGGATAGGGGGTGACATGGAACACTCCACAGGTAACAGTTATGTGCAGAGATTGAGAGGCAGGGCGTTAGCGCATGCCACCAGAGGCAAGAATCACCTCACCGGTGATCCATCCCGCATCGTCTGATGCGAGAAATGAGACGATCGGCGCAACATCCTGCACCTGACCGATGCGGCCGAGTGGGGTCTGCTTTTCATTCCATGTCTGGAAGTCCGAGTTCATCGCGCCTGCACTATGACTGCCTTCCGTTTCGATAAGGCCAGGGTTGACCGCGTTGACGCGAATTCCCCGGGGGCCGAGTTCTCGTGACAGTACCCCGGTAATAGCATCGATCGCCCCTTTGGTGCCGCTGTAGATGGCACTCTCGGCGATAAAGACGCGGGTGACGAACGAACTGATGTTAATGATGCTGCTGCCTTTATTCAGATGCGGTGCAGCAGCGCCGGACATTAATAGCGGGCCCAGAACATTGATGTCGAATTGTCTGCGGTAGAGTGCCTCTGTGCTCTCTTCAATGCGGGCGAACTCATAAATGCCGGCGTTGTTCACCACAATGTCCAGCCGCCCGAAAATGTCGATGGCCGCGTGAACCAGCACCTCAACCTCAGCCTGACGGGTGACATCCGCCGCGACCGCTACCGCCTGCCCACCGGCAGCTTGTATATCGGCAACGACGTTATCAGCACTACTTTTGCCTGACGCGTAATTGACAATAACCTTTGCACCGTCAGCCGCCAGTTGACGGGCAATCCCGGCTCCGATGCCTTTGGAACCACCGGTTACAATCGCCACTTTGTCTTTTAATTTGTACATGTCATTCATTTCCTGACTGGGGTGAGGACGCTATAGTGATATCGACAAAGTTGTTTTGGAACTGCCACTTTTGTATATTCAATGTTCATTTTTGTACGGTGAGACACTGGCATGGAATGGGGCGACGTCCGGGTATTTCTTGCAGTTATGCGTAAGGGCTCTTTCGGCGAGGCGGCACGAAGCCTGGGTGTGAGCCATCCGACGATTGGTCGCCGGATAAAGGCGCTTGAGGAAGAGGCGCAGCAAGCGCTATTTCGCCGGACACAGGAGGGGCTGGTTCTGACCGACGCCGGCGACAGGGTGCTGAAGCTGGCAGAAGCGATGGAAAACTCCGCGCTGGCGATGGAGCGGCGTCTCGCCGGTAATCACGAACGTCTTGAAGGGATATTGCGGATCTCTTCAGCAGAGTGGTTTGCCAACTATGTTCTCGCACCGGTCCTGGAGGAACTGACGCGCCGCCATCCGGCGATTGTGCCGGAGCTTATCGCAAGCTACCGCTTACTTAACCTGTCGCGGCGTGATGCCGACATTGCGTTTCGCATCGTTCCCTTTACCGAACCGGATATTGTACAGCGCCGCCTGATGCGCATCCCCTATGCGCTATATGGAACGCCGGAAATCGCCGATATCGCCCGACACGATCCGGCCGCAGTGGGGCTTATTCTGATGAACACGGCACAATCCCACTTCTCTGACGTCGCCTGGCTGCTCGACAGGTTCCCCCAGTCACGACGTGTGTTCACCAGTACCAGCCGGGCCGTACAGGCACAGATGTGCCAGCGTGGAATGGGCATCGCCGTGTTACCGCGCCCGCTTGGTGATGCCATCACCGGCTTAGCGGCTATCAGCATGCCGGAGCCACCGCCGTCCAAAGATATATGGGTAGGGTATCACTCTGACCTCCGGCATATGGATCGCCTGCGGGTTATGCTGGATATCGCCGATGCGATGCTTGCCGATCCCGCGGCGCCGTCAACGTGAGCGACGGTTTACGCAGCCATTAAGCGTTCACCTCAAAGCGTTCCCGATAGAGAGAAACCAGCCAGTCTACAAAAATCCGGACACGGGGAGACAGCTGTCGGTGCTGTGGATAGATAGCCGAAAGTTGCATGGCCGGGCTTTTCCAGTCGCTTAACACTTCCTGTAGCAGGCCATCCCGAAGGGCATCGTCCACATGATAACGTGGAAGCTGAACCAGCCCACATCCGCGCAACGCGCAAATAACGTAATTCTCTGCGTCATTCACTGTCATCCAGCCTTTGGTCGGATAGCTTTTCTCTTTACCGTTAACAATGAGTTCCAGAGGGTAGTTCTTACCCCGGCTGGTGGAAAAGAAATTGACGCTCTGGTGAGAAAGCAGATCGTCTGGAGTCATCGGTCGGCCGTGCTTACGAAGATAGTCCGGACTGGCGCAGATAACCTGAGGCATCTGGGCTAAAGGCCGGGCAATTAATGATGAATCAAAGAGCTTGCCCGCGCGTACGGCGCAGTCAACGCCTTCCCGAATCAGATCGACCAGACGATCCCCACTGCTGATAACCAGCCTGATGGCGGGATAGCGGGCGTGAAACTCGTCAATACGGGGCAGTACAATGCGGGTCGCATGGGCCCCGTGAAGATTCACGCGCAAAATCCCCTGTGGCCTTACGCCGGAATGACGCAGGGAAGACTCCGCATCGTCCAGTTCAGAAAGAATATGCACGCAGCGTTCATAAAATGCCTCGCCATCCAGCGAGGCCCGCACGTGTCTGGTCGTGCGCTCCAGCAGACGACACTCCAGGTTTTTCTCCAGGCTTTTTATTGCATTGCTGGCCGTCGCTCTGGGGATCCCTAGCTGGTCCGCGGCCTGACTGAAGCTTTGAAGCTCTACAATGCGGGTGAAGAGCAGCATGGTATCAAATTTATCCATCACGGATCCTGAAGGCGATTATTAACGATAATGGAATTATGTTATCAAATATCACCCATTTATCTCTCCTGCTAAAACATTAATATCTCCATTCAGACCCCCTTTCACTGAAACCGGAGAGAACGATGGACAAAGTCAATAAAACTGCCCTTGTTACGGGCGGTTCCCGTGGTATCGGCCGCGCCATTGCTGAGCGTCTCGCGCGGGACGGTTTTACCACTATCGTGAATTACGCAGGTAATGCCGAGGCGGCAGAGCAAACCGTGCAGAGCATCGTTGCTAAAGGTGGCCGTGCGACGGCGATTCAGGCTGATGTTGCCAGCGAAGCGGATGTCAGCCACTTGTTCCAGCAAGCGAAAGCGGTTACCGGCAGACTGGATGTGGTGGTGCACAGCGCGGGGATCATGCCAATGGCGAAGATTACCCCTGCCGGTCTTCACGATTTTGATCGTGTCATTCATACCAACCTGCGTGGCGCATTTCTGGTGCTGGCAAATGCTGCTGAAACCGTGAGTGAAGGCGGCAGAATCATTGCCCTTTCGACGAGCGTGATCGCCAAATCCTTCCCGGCTTATGGTCCCTATATCGCCTCAAAAGCAGGCGTGGAAGGGCTTGTACACGTGCTGGCAAACGAACTGCGGGGCAGAAATATCACCGTTAATGCCGTTGCTCCGGGCCCCACCGGGACTGAGCTCTTCTTTAACGGTAAGAGCGAAGAGCAGGTTGCGGCCGTTGCAAAACTGGCCCCGCTCGAGCGCATCGGTACCCCAGAAGAGATCGCCAGCGCAGTAGCGATGATCGCCGGTCCGGACGGGAGCTGGATCAACTCGCAGGTTATTCGTGTAAACGGTGGCTTCGCCTAATCCCCCCGACAGGCGGATGCATACGCTTCCGGGGTAAATGAGCGATGAGGCCTGCACGGTCATGCCGCGCAGGCAATAGTCAATATCGTCAATACACCTGCGGGAAACGTCCCTTCCGGGTTGATATTGATCCGACTGATGAGAGTGCGGCGGTGGTCAATGCCATTGCCGAGCGCATCCGCCAGCAATTTTTACAGCTGGCCTGCCGATAAGATATTTGGATTTAAAGAGTATGAAGAAAATGACCTCCCAGAACTTTTCCTGGGATGATTTGAAAACCGTTATGGCTATAGGTGAGCACGGTAATCTGTCACGCGCCGCAGATGCTCTGGGCATCAATCATTCCACCTTGTTTCGTCGGTTGGGGGCCATTGAGACGTCGCTGGCATTAGCCCTCTTTCTGCGTCGCCGCACCCACTACGTTCCGACAAAAGCCGGAACCGCGCTGATCGCCCTGGGACACCGCATTGAAGAGGATATCCACTATGTTCTACAGAACATTGAAGAGGATGAATGCGGTTTTTCGGGGGAGATAAGGGTCACCACGTCGGATGCCCTTTTGCAGGATTACCTTAACCCGCTGATCGCGTCATTTAGCCGAATAAATCCCCACATTACCTTTCAGGTCTCGACAGAAAATGAATCCGTCAATTTGTTCGATGGCGGGGCGGATATCGCGTTTCGAGCCACCAGAGACATTCCGGAGCATCTTTCCGGCCGCAAGGTGGGATCGGCGTTCTGGGCAGTGTATGGTTTACGTGAACAATGGGAAAAAAAGCAAGTCAATGCTATGACGCTCACGGAGCATCGCTGGGTCTCCTTCCATTACGCAATGTCTAAGTTAAACGCCTTTCTGTGGATTGAAAAAAATATTCCCGAGAAAAATATCACCTTTCGCGGCGACTCCGTTCTCAGTGTTGCGTCGGCAATCTCAAGCGGCATTGGGATCGGTTTGTTACCCTGCATGCATGGCAATCAGATAGATAAACTGGCTCAGATTAGCCCCATCGTGGAGGGACTGGGTGAAGACATTTGGCTGCTCGCGCATCCTGATGTGAGGAAATCAGCAAAAATAAGGGAATTTATGAATCACTGTTCCCACTATTTAGCAGAGAACAGAAAGAGAATATTCGGACAAACATGTTAATTCCTTTTTTCATATAAAATTCATTAATATTTCACAGCGTTCATTTTTGCAATAAGCCCTTTGCAAAAATGAACGGACAAAAGAATATTTCGTTTTGTATAGTTTTCTCGTGTTCACGAATCAGGTCATTAACACACTGATAAATTTAAACAAACATCGCGGAAACTATTATGACGATTAAAGCAACACCTGCAGCGGCCAGAAATCTGTTAAGCCCGGAAAACCATGCGCTGATCCTGCTGGATCACCAGAGCCAGATGGCGTTCAATGTGAAAAATATTGATATCGGCCTGCTGAGACAAAATACCGCAGTCCTCGCGGAAACAGGCAAGGGGTTTAATATTCCGACCCTTGTTTCAACGATTTCACGCCATGATTTTGCGGGCCCGGTATTTCCTGAAGTTTCAGCGGTATTCCCGGATGACGCGTCGTACGTTAACCGATCCACCTCAAACGCATGGGAAGATGGTAATTTTGTTGATGCCGTCAACAAACTGGAGCGCGACCGCCTGGTGTTTGCAGGTCTGTGGACCTCGGTCTGTCTGAATGGTCCGGTTCAGTCTGCCATTGAGCAAGGTTTTGACGTCTATATCGTCACAGACGCCAGCGGTGACATGAGTGCAGAAGCTCATGAACGCGCTGTGCAACGCATGATTCAGGCTGGCGCAAAGCCGATTACTGCCCTGACTTACCTGCTTGAACTGCAACGTGACTGGGCACGTCATGAAACCTACGAACTGACCACTTCGATCAGCCAGAAACATGGCGGAGCGTTCGGTATTGGCATCCAGTATTGTGCAGATATGGTTCACGCCTAAGATAACTCGCCATACGATTTTTTTTGCTGGGGGAGTGGAATGACCGTATGGCCGGTATGCGGGCAGGATGCAGTATTCCTGCCCGCATGTTTTTTCTGAGTTCTGTTCATCTTTCTTCGTTCCCCCTCGCTCGCCGTTTCGGCAGCCTGTCTTACCCCGAATTCTTTTGAAAACCATTCCGAACAAACATGGCATCCAGCATTGAGTAAAAAATGAGTGATGAAATTGACACTAAACCTACCAACTGGTAGGTTGGTTTTCGTTCGCTTTCCAGCCAACCGGATCCGGGCCTGAGAACGTTATTTTTTTACCTATGCGATAAGTGAGATCGGTAATGGAGAAAAAGCATGAGTTAGCGGCAGGGCCATCCATTCAGGGAGATGGCATTGCGGAAACAACGACAGCGATCGAGGTTTTTTCCGGCCCTGGCATGAGTATCAACCTGCGTTTTTGCCTGATGAAAGAGGTTGCAGCGTATAAGGCGCAGCAGGGTCAGGCAATTGCCGACCCTGAACAGGAACGGGACGTGCTTGAAAGAGCCTTTGCTGTCGCCCACGCGTCAGGGCTGGAAAGAGAGAGCGTCAGGTCTTTCATTCAACTGCAGATGGACATTGCGAAGGCTATCCAGCATTTCCATTGTGCCGACTGGCTCATGGAAGAAGACACACCGAGGACACCGATGCCGCTCTCTGCGGTGAGAGCAAAAATTGCCCATGCCGATGAATCAACGCTTCGCAGTATCGCCCGGAAATTAAAAACGGAGGGCGGCTTTTCCGGAGCTGATAAAGCGGCATTCATGCGAGAAATTCAGCATGAAAAAATACGTGACAGAGATAAAGAGCGGCTCTGGGCTACAGTTAAAAAAATCCTGCTTCATTCATCCTGTGGCGCGTCTTAATGGGCGAGTTATCACGTCAGCAGCGAAAGACGTGCTTAATGTTTTCAGGAATACGTTCTCGCGTATTTGATTGTGTATTCACTGTGTGAGCAAAAATATGACGAACACTTCACTTTCCACCGGCCAAAAAATAGTCCGCCTGTGCCTGGTCGCGATTATTCCCCTTGTCTTGATAGCGCTGTTTCTCTGGTCAGGCGGCTGGCTGACGTCGAATCGTCTGACGTCTGACAAACTGGTTTCGGTATTGCAGAAATCGGGTGGGGAACATCCCGGTTTTCGCCGCAATCACGCGAAGGGCGTGTGCGTGGTGGGGGATTTTATCTCTAACGGCCAGGTCAGTTCGTTATCGCGAGCAGCGCTATTTGCCCCTGGCGAAACGCCAGTTACGGGCCGTTTCGCCATCGCAGGGGGTAACCCAAAAGCGCCGGATTATGCCGTTCCCGTGCGCAGCATGGCGCTGCAATTCAGGCAGAGCAACGGCGAGCAATGGCGAACAGGCATGAACGCGATGCCACGCTTTCCGGTCTCTACCGTTGAAGACTTCTATGCGCTGCAAAACCTGACTCTGCCCGATCCGGCAACCGGTAAACCCAACCCCGATAAGCTTAAGGCGTTTGTGATCGTGCATCCTCAGATGCAACCCTACCTCGCCTGGGCAAAGCAGTATGTACCTTCATCCAGTTGGGCAAGCGATCGCTTTAATAGCCTGAATGCATTTCGCTTTATTGATAAAACGGGTAAAGAGCATCTGGTCCGCTGGAGTATGGTGCCGCATATTGGCTCTCAGCCGATGAGCGAGGCGGATAAAAATGATAAAGATTTTCTGCAACACGATCTTGAAGAGCGCCTGAAGCAAGGGCCGCTGAAATGGGATCTGATGATTACCGTCGCTAAACCGGGCGATCCGGGCAACGATGCAAGCCAGGTCTGGCCTGAAGATCGGCAAACCATCAATGCCGGCATGCTCGTGCTGACGCGTGCAACACCGCAGCAAAACGGTCCGTGCAATGACATCAACTACGATCCGCTGATTTTGCCCGATGGCATTGCCCCTTCGGACGATCCTTTACTCAATGCGCGCTCGGCGGCCTATGCCAAATCCTACAATGCGCGTACCCGTGAACAGTCCCGACAGTCAGGAGCTGGCTTATGAAACAGGTTGCTTATTTCCATCCGGCGTTGCGCATTCTGCACTGGTTCATGGCGGCGGCTATCGTGGCAATGTTGTTTATCGGCATCGCGATGGTTTCAACCATTTCGTCGAAACATGCCCTGCTGGTGGCGATCCACAAACCGCTGGGGCTGATGATTCTGGTTCTGGTGGTGGTCAGGCTATGGCTGAGGTTTTATACCTCCGTCCCTTCGCTACCGGCTTCCATACCGGCCTGGCAGCGCCTGATAGCGCATCTCTCACACTGGGCGTTATACCTCATGATGTTCCTTCAGCCCCTGATTGGCTGGGCAATGCAGTCAGCGGCGGGGTACCCCATCACCCTCGGGGGCGGGGTTGTTTTGCCACCCATTGTTCCGGTGAATAACGACTGGTTTGCCATTCTGCGGCCTCTGCACTCTTTGGTTGCGTTGATGCTATTTGCTACCGTGATGCTGCATTTGGCGGCCGCGCTTTTTCATGCGTTAGTGCTGCGAGATGGCGTCTTTGACAGTATGGCGGGGACCGGCAGACGGCGGCAGTAAAGGCGGCCTGTCGGTAGGTTTTCGCTCTGCTCTCTGATATCTTATTGATCTGTATACTGACAATGGGTTACGGCTATGTCCACCGAACGTTCACAGAAAGCAAACGACATTATATTTTTCACCCGACAATTGCTTACCACCGGTGGCTACCGAAGCTTCAGTTTTGCCGACCTTTCTGAAAAGGTGAATATTCGCAAGGCGAGTATTCACCACCATTTTTCAAGCAAGGCGGAGCTGGTAAGGGTCGTCGTGAGCGAGTATCGCCAGGAGGCCCGCGCCGGAATGCAGGCATTAAGCCGTCAGCTAAATAATCCGGTTGCCGAACTTCAGGCCTATGCCGATTATTGGGCCAAATGCATCCAGGACGGTTCCGCGCCATTTTGTATCTGCGCGATGCTTGCCGCCGAACTGCCGACGTTGCCGCCCGAAGTCGCTTCGGAAGTGACGGGACATTTCGCCGATCTCTCTGGCTGGCTGACGGAGTTGCTTCAGAGAGGAGAAAGGGAAAAATGCTTTACTGTCCGGTCAACCCACGCCAGCGAGGCGGGGCAGTTAATGGCAACGGTACATGGTGCTATGTTAGCCGCACGCGCGTTTAACGACGCGAAAGTATTTCAGCAAATCGTCCAGCCGGTGATCGACAATATTCTTGTGTCGGATTGATCGCTCGATAGCACGACATTGCTCTTTTAACCTGCTTATAAGGGCGCAATGTGCACCTCTCCTGAGGGTATTCCGTACCAATAATTGACCACTCCGCACAAATTCTGACCGTTTAAGACGCAACGGGGGATTAGAAACGACAATTTTTTCAAATTCCGCCTTCGTCCAATTTTAATAACCTGCTCTGTCTCATATTATCATGGTGTAAAAGGGAGACAGGGACACGTCTGAAGGCTAATCTTTGTTAATGACGATACGGCAAGCAACAACGTCGGGATGGCTGTCATGGACCGTTAAACGAGAGTATAACGGGACCGTTTCGTCCTGGAGTCTTATCTGGTTGGCTGGTAACAATTTGTGTCAGAATAGACGACAAGACATACCTATTTCCTTAATGGAGTCATCGCGCATGAGAATGGCAATCACCCTACTTTTCTTGATTATTTCGACCTGTTCCTGGGGGAAGGAACTCCCTAAGCTTGAAGGGAAACCCGTGTTAACCATCTCCGGGAAAATCGAGAACAGTAATCAAAATGGCGCTGCAGTCTTTGATATCGCTGGCCTGGAAAAAATCGGCCTCGTTACCATGCGTACCCGTAACCCATGGTATAATGACCAGACAAGCTTTGAGGGTATTCCCATGAAAAAACTCATGGAACTGGTCGGCGCCAAAGGCACTGTTCTGAGTGTAACCGCGCTCAATGATTATACGACCGAAATTCCCATTGAAGACTTCACAAAATATAACGTGATCCTTGCAATAAAAATGAACGGCCAATATATGCGCGTTCGCGACAAGGGCCCTCTGTTTATTGTCTATCCTTATGAAAGTAACAAAGAGTTGGATAACCAGGTCTATTACTCGAGATCAGCATGGCAGATTAGCAAAATGGTCGTAGAGTAATAATCTGGAGAAATGCATGAACAGGATCCTGGTAGGCATTATATTTTTCCTATTCATTACAACCGGGTATATTTCATTTCTTTTGCATGAGCGGCAGGAGGATCTGCAAAAACTCAACCATTATAAGGACTCCTGGTCTGTCTCTCAGATGGTTTCAGAATACTACAGGCTGGAGTCGTGGATCAGCCGTTATTCTGACAATAATCCTGATATCACCATGGACGATCTCCGCATGCGGCTGGAGATCATGCTTAGCCAGCGCGAGTTACTGAAAGAAGGCGATTTAGGGAAATATGTAAAGTCGAATAAAAACCATAATGCACTGGCAAAAAACCTGCATGAAACGCTTGATTACCTTGATCATCATCTGGAAGGGATGAGTCGCGCTCAACTTGCTGATTATCTTGAGAAAATGTATGCGCTTGATTCCGCCCTTAGCCAGTTTTCATCCAGTGCACTCTCCAATGATGTTAACTCCATCAACGAGACAAACCAGAATATACAAAACCTGTATCGTATCTATTCAGGCCTTTCGGTTCTGCTGATTATTTTAAGTGCGATATTGGGTGTTTTAAACGTCTGCCAGAACAGGAAGATACTTAAAACTCACCGACAGGTTACCAGCCTGGCAAATGAACTTCAGAAATCGAAGGAAATACTCCAGCAACAGAATAAAAAACTGGCGTATGACGTTTACCATGACTCGTTGACGGGGCTTAAAAACAGGCTTTATTTCTGGGATGATCTTATTAATAACATCTCGATAGCGAGCCGCATACACAGGCCAGTCACGGTCATGTTGTTTGATCTCGATCGCTTTAAAGAAGTCAATGACAGCTTTGGTCACGATGCCGGCGATCTGTTATTGCGTGAGGTTGCGCACCGGTTATCCTCCATGAGCAACGAAACAAATACATTCTATCGCCTCGGGGGCGACGAGTTTGCATTATTGTCTCATGAGCTGACGGAAGAAAGTGCCGTTAATCTGGCCATGGAAATCTGTGAGTGCATTAAAAAGCCTTACATAATAGGTAACTCTAACGTCACCATTGGTACCTGCGTCGGTATTGTTGTTTCAGAGTTAGAACGACGTTCAGATTACCTTTATAAGTTTGCCGATCTGGCTCTGTATGAAGCTAAACGTGCAGGCTTAAACATGATCAAAGTGTTTCGCCGCATTATGCTGCAAAAGCTCGAGGAAAGCAGAACCCTGGAGCGTGATTTATCAGTGGCAGTCGCAAATAAAGAGTTGGTCGTTTACTATCAGCCGATTGTTGATTCGTACACCACTGAAATATATGGCTATGAAGCCCTTCTGCGCTGGAATCATCCCGTTAAGGGCATCATTGCGCCGGATGATTTTATTTCGGTAGCAGAGAAAACGGGATTCATCCATGAGATAGGCAAAGCCGCGCTTGAAATCGCCTGCAAGGAAGCGACGACATGGAAGGTGCCGGCAAGGATCTCTGTCAACGTGTCTCCGGTGCAGTTAAGCAGTATGAATTTTGTCGATACAGTACGCGCAGTGCTGGCCGAAACGGGGTTGCCCGCGACCCGACTCGAACTGGAAGTGACGGAATCTTCGCTGTTTACCGACAGTGAAACCCCCATCGAAATCCTTATGGCGCTCAGAGTGCTGGGCATAAAAATCTCTATTGATGATTTTGGTACGGGCTATTCCTCCCTTTCAAGATTGATTCAGTTAGGCTTTGATAAAATAAAAATCGATAAATCTTTTGTGCGAACAATATCCACGGATGAAGAAACTCAGACCATCGCAAAATTAATGGTCGGCATGGCGAAATGCCTTGATATGATAATTATTGCTGAAGGCGTTGAAACCAATGATCAACTGTTGTGCCTTCAACGTTTAGGGTGTGATTTGGCACAAGGATATCTCTTTGGAAAGCCCGCGCCCTTTATCAGTCAATCAATCAAAGCGGGTGAAACACTTGTTTAATCCTGCGGCGACGCTCCCTGGTCAACACGTGTGCCTGGCGCCTGGAAGAGAAGAGAGGGCGATATGCAGGCGCAACGGCTGATGGGGGAGGGGTATGAACCGTACGTTGAGCAACAGGGTGACAGACTGACCTACTCTTTGCCGGTCGATTCCGGATTTGTCAGTTTTAACTTCACGTTTGATCTTCGCCAGACCGATCTGGATGTCCTGCTGTCGAGCGATTACAGGCGAGCCGTCCTCGAGATCACGGCCCACACCTTGCTCCAGCATTCGACACTGAAGGGGAATGACCGTTTCACTCAGAAAGACTTCGACAATCTGGTCGCAGTCACACTCCACGCATCGCTGGCGCTTTTGCACATATTCATTTCGCGCGTGAGCCGTGAGCACAATATTGCCATTGACCATTATGTCGAAGAAATACTCCACCGACGAACGCGCCGCGGCTGAACAGGCCCGAAGCCTGATCAATGTATTCCTGATACTCCCCTCAACGCGAACATGATTGCCCCTCAACAGAAGCAGCCTGCATCTGCAATTTGCTGCAACACGGTCGCGTTATTCGGCAAAGTTCAACAGCGCGTTACCCTCCAGGCGATACCGTACCCATTCGTTTTGAGGTAATGCGCCAATGCTGAGGTAAAAATCAATTGCGGGCTGGTTCCAGTCCAGTACGCTCCATTCAAGGCGTCCGCAGCGCCGTTCCACGGCATATTGCGCAATTTTCTTCAGCATCGCTTTTCCCGCGCCCTTGCCGCGATAATCGGGGGAAATATACAAATCTTCCATATAAATACCGTTACGTCCAAGCCATGTGGAGTAGCTGGTGAAGAACACGGCGTACCCGGCGATTTTCCCTTCAATCTCGCAGATTAATGCTTCGGTATGGCTGCCGTCGCCAAAGAGTGTTTCGCGAATCTCATCCGGTGTGGTGACCACTTCTTGCGGGGCTTTTTCGTAAACCGCCAGCTCATAAATCATATCGTAAATAGCGGAGGCATCTTCCGGGCGGGCCTGGCGAAGGCTGATACTCATATGTTTTCCTGTCTTTTTTGCAAGGCATCGTTATTGATGGCGTTAAGCATAGGGGGTATTGTCGGAAGAATTAAGTGCAATGAAATCACCCCATGATGAATATTATGCATCCAGCGCTACGACGTCTTGATTTAAACCTGCTGCTCATTTTTGACGCCATTTATCGGCACTGTTCCGTTCGCCTCGCCGCGGATGAACTGGCGATGAGCACCTCTGCGTTGAGCCACGCGCTGTCCCGACTGCGTATTGCGCTCAATGACCCGCTATTTTACCGGGAAGGCCACCGGATGTGCCCAAGCGTGTATGCTACCCAGCTCGCGCCGTCTATTGCATCAGCACTGAAATTTCTCAATCAGGAGCTGACTGTACAACCGGCGTTCGTGGCTTGCGAAAGCACGGAGCGGATCCAGATTGCGATTACGGACTTTACCGCGTTGTGCATTTTCCCGACGTTGATGCAGAGACTGCAGCAGGAAGCGCCTGGCTTGCGCTTTGATTTACGTTATTTGCCACACAGCCCGGCGCTGAACGAACTGTTGGCAGGAGAAGTGGATCTGGCGCTGGGATTCAGTACACCCGACGATATCCGTCACAATGAACTGGACGAGATAAACTGGTTTGAGGATGAGTATGTTGTCATCAGCAATACCCGCCGAACACAGCTGACGCTGGAAGATTATCTTGCCGCACGGCATCTGGTGATAACCCCCTGGAACGAAAAGCAGGGGGTACTGGATTTACGGCTTGAGCAGTTGGGGTATACGCGGCAGATAGCGCTTAAGACGCCATCCATGCTGAGTGCCCCGTTTATCGTTGCGGAAAGTGACCTGCTAATGGCCATTCCCCGTTTTGCTGCTGAGAAGCTGAAACATGCTGCCAGTATTCAGATTTTTTCATTGCCGTTCACCATAAGCCCGTTTGAAGTAAAGATTTACTCGCATAAACGCAGTGGCCAGAGAGGGGCAACCAAATGGCTGAAGACGACACTTCACATGCTGGCGGACGAGTTGCCGCAAAACATTTATGGCCATGAAACTGACAGTCGAATTTGAATGAGGGTAAATGCCATGCTTCTGGAACAGTTGAAAACGCTGGAGCGCACGCTTCATGGCAGCAGGCGCAACGATCGTGAATGGCTTGAACAGATACTTCACGACCAGTTCAGGGAAATGACACGATCAGGTGTGTTGATCGATCGTTCGCAGACAATAGAGGCACTTTCTGCCGAAACAGTTATCCCGACCATTCTCAGCAGCGACTTTCAGCTCATCCAAATAAGAGAGGATGTCGCGATATTGCACTACAGGACATTCAATGCAGACGGCACTCGCCCGACTTTGCGTTCTTCGTGTTGGGAGCGGGCCGGGAGCGGGCAATGGAAACGGGTATTCCATCAGGGGACACCTGAAGCGGAGAGCGGATAAGGTTCCAGGAGCGCACCGCAGAAAACGATTTCTGGATCTCAAGTGGGGTGAGTTAAGCCAGCCGACGGAGTGACCTGAAATGCCAGCATTACTCCACGCTTATTGTAAGCTTGTGGGGTCGCCTATCGCTCTTAGCAAACCTTGCGGCTCTTATGTCGGTCCGCTTTGTGCCAGAAGCGGGAGTTGTTATAAAGGGCAGGGGATTGAACGCAAGATCGTTTAGCTCATCTTACAGTAGTTCAACCACTTCAAATTCTTCTGTAATTAGCTCCATTTCTTCAGAGAAATACCCTTCGCGGGTGAAAAACCGCTGATGTTCCTTCTGCCAGTATTCAAGGCTTAAATCGCCTTCACCTTCTTTGCGGGCAAACTCCTCAGTAACATCACAAAAACGAACCAGTCGCATTGAAACCAGCCTGATTACGCAGACCGGGATGCTCTGGCCATCAAGGATAATGTTATAGCTCCCAATTTTCGGCGCAGGCTCTTCCTGCTGATAAGAGGCAAAAGATCCGCAAGAGGCTGTTTTGATCCCTTTTTTAATCAGATCCGCAAGCTCACTGGCCAGTTCCGGGCTGTCACCCATTTGCCAGGCATTTGCACCTGGATACTTCACTTTCAATTCCTCAACAGCAGCCATGAATAGCCCTTCTTAATTGTCTATGAAAAATGTCACACGGGGGTGAGCATGAACTGTCCAGATATTAACAGCGATGCTTTCCACTGGTAATGTCGTCCACTTTTTGCTGCTGGAGACTTCACAACTCTTTTGTTAATCCGCCTGATATCATGAGGCGTGCCCGATTCGTTAATCGTCATTTATATGACGAGCCGAAGTCCTTTTGAGACAATTTTTTTGAACTCCTCGCATTCGGAATGCACGCTTTTCGAACAGCAAGCAACATGCTTCAGTCCCTGGCTTAACAACTGGAGCCGGCGGATGGTACTGTCGATCTCCTTTGCTCGTTGAAGAAGCAGAACATTGTTGAGTATGAGTTTGTTGTCTTCACTGAACATGTCGGCAATCTCATCAAGACAAAAACCTGCTGCCTGTCCCAGAGCGATTAATTGCAATTTATTGACCACAATCTCGTTGTACTGCCTCCTAAGGCCATTACGACCAATAGGTTTAATAAGCCCTTTCTTTTCGTAATATCGCAACGCCGATGGTGTAACTCCCGTAAGGTTGGCGACTTCTCTGATATCCAGTTCTTTCATTGTTGACTTAAACCGCACTTTAAGTTGCACACTGATTATCAGCTTATCATTTCACTGATAAAAGGAAGTGGACTTTGGATATTATTTTCAAAACGATCATCACGGGAATTGGCGCAACGCTGGTTATGGATTTGTGGTCACTTTTTCAGAAGTACATTCTGAAAATACCACCATTGAATTATGCTTTGGTTGGGCGCTGGGTTTTACTCCTCCCTAAGGGGAAATTCAGTCATCACACCATTCTTTCATCGCCGCAGATACATGGAGAGATGCTTACTGGCTGGATATTCCATTACCTTACCGGTATATTTTTTGCGTTTATCCCGTTTTCACTTGACGGAAAGTTCTGGCTCCAAGAACCCTCGCTGTTAATTGGCGTGTTGACAGGCTTAATAACGTTAACTGCCCCGTTTTTGATGCTGCAACCCGCGTTTGGCTTTGGTATCGCGGCCTCACGTACACCTCATCCATGGCTTTCGCGTCTGTTAAGCCTGCTTACACACATTGCATTTGGTATTGGCTTATATGGCGTTGCCGCTGTTTTGGCGTCATTCTAAGAGCATCATCAAGTCGTTCAGGCGTGAGACTGCTAGTGCTTATTGCCGGAACTACCCTCTGCCGAATTTCGCAATAATCGGCATTTTGAGAGCGCTTAAGAGGCGGGCATTGAAAAACTCCATGAGGTTATCAAAAGGGAGCCAGTAACTGCTTAATAACGACCTCGTCATCGCCAGAATGGGCAGTTGAAAATGTACTTGTGATGGCGGAATAATCTATCAATGTACATAACGAATTTAATGGAGTGAGGGTGCAGGGAGTGAGAGCGAATGAAATGGTAAGGAAATTTTTTATGCTGGCATTTGTTGCCAGTCTGGCAACGGGATGCACGCCATTAAAACCTTCCGGATGCCATAAAACCACTGCAAGGGCTAATTGCGGTTCTGGCTACTGGGACGATCAGGATGAATGGGGCGCGCAAGCGCGGGCGATCAGAGCAGCGATAAATGCAAAACTGGCTGACCCACAAAACTGGAAAGGGAAGAAGTGTCGATTACACATAGAGTTTGCTCAGAATGGTAAGGCTTTAAACATATCAACTAGCGACGGTAATAAAGCATATTGCGAAGCGGTAAAATCAGCAGCCCAGAAAGCCACCTTTCCAGCTTTTACTAATCAGGAAGTGTACCGCGATTTTCAAAAATCTCGCTTTGATTTGCGCGGTTAGTCATATCATGAACATCAGTAGGTCCGCTTTTCGCTCGTAGCGGACCTTACGGCTCAGTTAGGGGGGCGCGCTTTACTATATTTCCGGAGTCAAGCTGTGCAGAAGCCGGGGACGGCGACCTTCTGGAACAGATGAGGGCTGGCTACGACGGATGAAGGATATGCTGGAAGTTTCGCGAGGAACTCGGGATCAGTGAAGGCCGCGCGAACCGCCTCGGTGGATTCCCACACTACATAGTTCAGGTACGTCGGACTATCGCCGATCGCCCGATGTAATTGCATAGAAATGAAGCCCGGTTGCTTCGTTATGACCTCGGCAGCTGCCTTGAAAGCGTCCAGGAAGCCTACTTCGTCGGCGGGATCCAAGACCGCGAAGAGATTGATTAGCACGAGAGGTGCGACCGCGACGCCTAGTTGGCGGTCAAACGGAAATTTCTCGTCCAGAGGTTTAAATGGTTTTATCGCGGCCATGGCGGCACTCCTGTCTACAGTAAATTGAACTGGATGAACGATGCTGCCTGCGCTCAACTGAGCATCGACTGCTGAGCGAAGATACCCGCCATCGTGCCTTGCCATGCTGCCGTAGTGACCGAGGGGATACCGGGGTTGGCAAGGTCACCGGCGGCGTAGATGCCAGGTATGCTGGTTTCGCGGCGCTCGTCGGTCTTGAGGGCGATGCCGGTTGGCGTATTGACCGTGGCGAGGCCCAGTGCATCATGAAGGCTTGCGGACGGCCTGGTCCGCGGATGCGCGAACAGAATATCGACTGAAACATCGGGGCCGGATTCGATCCTGATGGTGGCACTATGGCTTCCGTGAGGTTCGATTTCAGTGATCCTGCCATCAATGAGAGGTACCTGGCGGGTGGCCAGATCGGCCCGTATGTCGAGACTGATGTCGTGACCGTTGCCAAAGACAGTCAATCTGTTTGTCCAGTCGTGGAAGAGCCTGACCTGATTGTGCGACTGTACGCCAGACCAGATGAGGCCCCAGTGCTGGTCGGCGACTTCAAAGCCGTCGCAATAGGGGCATGGTATGATGGATGTCCCCCAGCTTTCGGCAAAGCCGGGAATATCAGGCATCTGGTCAGCGACGCCATAGCTCAGAATTAAGCGGCGCGCCCGCAGGCTTTCGTTATCGTCCGTGACGACGCAGAAATCGTCGATGGTGCCAGATACGCTTTCGGCGCGAGCGTTGACGAGCTTGATCGTTGGGTAGCGTGCCAGTTGCTGCCGCGCCTCGGCCAGGATGTCCTGTGGCGGCTTGTGATCGTGGCCGAGCACACCATGTGAACGGGCAGCAAAGCGATTACGTTGCCGGCCAGTGTCGAGGACCGTAACCTTGCGACGGGCACGGCCAAGCTGCAGGGCGGCGGCAAGACCGGCAAAGCTGCCTCCGATGATGATGACGTCATTCATGGTGATGAGTTCCGTGTTGAGGATGTAAGGAGATGTGCTAGCTCTGGCGCACCTTGCAAATTTATGAAACTGCATGGTATCGTAATTAAATAATTACGATACTGTCAAGGACTGTATTTATAGTGACCAATAAAAACAACCCGACCCGGCGGGGCCGGCCTGTCAACGAGGCGCTTGGCCAGACAATCGTCGAGGCCGCCTCCGAGCTATTCGTAGAATTGGGATTTCAGGCGACGACCCTGGACAAAGTCGCCCAGCGAGCGAAGATATCCAAACTCAGCATCTATCGGCACTTCGAGAACAAGGAGGCACTCTTCAGTGCGGCCATTGTGGCCGGTTGTCATCAGTTGTTTGCACCACAGTCCCTTCTTGAAGGCGTTGACGGTTCGGTTGAAGATCAACTGATGGCGGTGGGATCATTACTGCTGCGCACGTTGTTGAGGCCCGACGTGAGTAGCGTCGAAGCCATGGTCATGGCTGACAAGACGAATCAAAAGTCGTTAAGCAAGCTCCATTATGAAGCTGGCCCCGCTCATGTCATCGCCCAAATCGAAGCTCTTTTACGGCAATTGCACCAGAAAGCGCTTCTGAACGTTCCCGATCCTCTTCAATCCGCTCGCTTGTTTGCCGCGCTTTTCAAAGGCTCTGACCTTCTGATTATCGCGCGCTTCGATGAGGCCAGAGCAGAGGACGACAACGAAATCGAATTATATTGTCGGTCGGCCGTCGCCATGTTTATCGCCGCGCACGGTGGCACCCAGGATGCGATATCGCAGCTGTGAACTTGCCCTATATTCCCGCTCCGTCCTGGTCGCAACGTAAAGCCCAGACGTGATGCAACTGGAATGTCCGCTAGCGGACATTCACCTAAGGTAACTAGCTCGCTGCGTGCCTGGAGCAGATGTTGCTAACATTGTGATGTGACTTTATCGCAGCATATCAATATCGCTAACATTGCTAAACTCAATGAGATATATGCAACCTGAATACGGAGCACGTGATGGTCACCACACATGTTTTCATCGCGGTCAGTCTTGATGGTTATATCGCTCGACAGGATGGTGATATCGACTGGCTGTTGAAGCGCGATGACCCGACAGAAGATCATGGCTATGCCGCATTCATCGCGGACAAAGAATGGATCATTATGGGGCGAGGCAGCTATGAGAAGGTGCTGACTTTTGACGAATGGCCTTATGATCGACCCGTGCTGGTGCTTTCCCGGCAGCTAACCGGTACCCCCGTGCCCGAGGCGCTAAAGGGTAAAGTGCAGTTTTCATGCGGCACGCCAAGGGAGGCTCTTACTGAGCTAATGGAGAAGAACGTGCACCGGGCCTATATCGATGGTGGGCAGTTAATACAGTCGTTCCTTCGCGAAGGTCTGGTCGCCGATATCGTTATCACTACTGTTCCTGTCCTGCTCGGTTCGGGAAAGCCGCTGTTCGGAGTGCTGCCCCATGATATCGATTTGACGCTATTATCCAGCCGTAGCTTCCCTTCGGGTCTGGTACAGTCACACTATCGGCTGACGTCATATGCTGAATCTAAGCAGAGTGATGACCTCCGCTAACGCGAGAAAATGCCCTATCTGCCAGCGGTACTGTTTTACTTCTACGGCCTTACTTCAGTTCGCTCAAAAAGCAATGAATCAGAAAAACGGGTCTACAAACTCCGGGATCTGGCTCGCGCCGATATCTTCGATGACATTGACATGTTCATCAGTCGGAGACGGCGGTAAAGCCATATTGGGGCGTCAGTAGAGGCCTTTGAACACTCTCCGTCGTGGGGGCTGAATTTGTCTACCATTGTACTGGCTGTCTGTACAAGAGCCAGCTTCCGCTCTTCGCTCTAAGCGGACCTTCCCACAACCTGCAACACTGCCCGTAAAACGCAATGCCCCTGATCCCTCCGCATCACACTACACTTATCCCTTAAAGCCAAACCTGACACAGGGAGTCATGTATGTCTGCGGAGAATTTATCCCAAATGGGTGCGGCAAAAGTGCAGCGTTTGGTGGATCAATATGGTCAGCAAGTCATAGATAAATGCCCTGTTAGCCCTGTGGAATACGCTTTCTACGAGCATGCGGCGGAAGAGCTCAACAGCAGGGGAATCAAAACGCCGACGCTGTTGTCTGCCGATCCACATCCACGCCGGTTAAGGCTGGAATATATCCCTGGAAAAGTGTCTCAGGATGAGGTGTCGGGGGATGACATATTGAAATGCCTTTCTCATCTTCATTGCACTCCACCAGATCCAACCTGGGTGTATCACCCTCATTCCTGGCCCGAGAAAGCGCTTGAAAAATCACTGGCGCTTTTGAGATTACCGGACCGCGCGGCCCACCAGATGCGCTGTTTTCAGCAAGCGGGCAGCGTTTTGTTTCGGCAGAAATGTTTAATCTCAGGGGATACCAATGCCGGTAACTGGGGGAGGAGAGAAAACGGAGAGTGGGTTCTCTTTGACTGGGAAAGGTTTGGCACGGGCAGTCCGGCTATCGACCTCGCCCCGCTGGTAAAGGGGATGGGCTCCAGGCAAAGCATTTTACAGCTTGCGGAGCGTTACAGCGTGCATTATCCGCATATGCCTGCCCGACAGCTAGCGACGGAAATAACCCTTGCTAAAGCATGGATTGTGTCAGAGGTGATGTCCCTGCTCTATGACCGGAACAAAACAGATTTTGAGCTGTACCTGAACTGGTACAGAGAAACGCTTCCCGGCTGGCTGGACGAGGCTATCTCAGTACTTTAACCCTTCGTCTGCATGGGTTTTTTATATTATTAAGGCCGAAATTCTGGCTCACAGACCAGCTGGATTTCGGCCCTTAAGCTCTGGCCTTAGTGCGCCGTGATATACGGCTCCTTGACGAACTCCGCCAGCAGCCAGACCATATCATGTAGCAGACCGGTCAGCTCTTTTGCCACGTTTGCAGGCAATGTTCCGCCCATTACCGCCTGCGTTAACGCCAGCGCATAGTCCACCTGGAGCGACGTATCCTGCCAGCAGTCCGGAACGCAGGAGACAATCTTCTCTCCTGCAATCAGCTGTTCGACCAGATAAGGCGGGAGGGCAGAATCACAACGCGCGCGAAGGCGTTTAAGGACTGCCAGCAAACGCGTGCACAGTGTTGCATGAGTGACCGCATCGTCGGTTTCTACCAGCACGCTTACATACGCGGTGCAGGCATCGGCCAGTTCGAAGAGATCTGCAGATTCAGGCAGTTGTAGATGAATCAGATGGTGTATAGCGCTTTCTTCAGAGAGCGCGTAAGACAGGGAAGGGACAGTTGTCATGTGATTTTCCATTTTAAAAAAACTCCAGACCATCCAATAAGTTCCTACGCTCATGGGTGGTAGCGCTGACGGAGGTAGGAATACCGCACACGACAAAAACGGCCAACCTTTCGGTTGCTCCGCCAGCGCGACCGTAGTGTAACGGGATGAGCGCTGCCGCGACAAAATAATTGTCGTATCGTGATATGCGGGTTCCTACGCCCGGTTGCGGATGTGCCGCAACGCAGGCACTTTACGGCCGGGAGGAGAGTAAGAAAAGCAGTAACCCTGAATTACACAGGGTTACTTGCAGGTTTGCGAGGCGGCTTCCAGAAAGGCCTTAGCGGGCGCAAGCAACGCCGCGCCATTACCCTTCACTCAGCATCGCCAGAAACCGTTTCACCGTCCGCGAACGTTCAAAACGCCGCCAGCACAGCGCGATATCGGTATAAAGCTCCGGTGATGTCAGCGCATGGTAGGTCACATTGGGGGGCGAAATGGCGGCCATCGACTTCGGCACCAGGGCGAACCCGCCGCCAGCGGACACCATGCTCAGGGAAGAGGAAAGTTGCGAAGACTGCAGCGTGTGCTGCACGTCAATTCCGGCCCGCTCGCAGCAGCCGTAAACGCGATCGTACAGCCCTGGCGCGACCTCCTGCGGGAACAAAACGACCGGCGTATCACGAAGCTGGTCCAGCGCCAGCGATCCACACTTCGCCAGTGGATGGTCGCGATGCAGCGCCACAACCATCGGCTCACGGTCGAGAATTTTTAGCTCAAACGCTTTGCTGCTCTCACACGGCAGACGCACAAACGCGATATCCAGCTCACCCTCCGCCAGCATCGCCGTCAGCGAAGACATATTGGCTTCTACCTGGTGCACTCTCACCGCCATGTTCTGCAGCTGATACTGGCGAATAAGGGTGAAGATTTTGGGGTGAAAGGCGTCTGAACTGGTGATCCCAATCGACAGACTGCCGTTCAGCCCGCGGGCAATGCCCCGGGCTTTCTCCAGCGCGGCGTCGCTCAGCGCCAGGATCTTACAGGCGTCCTCATAGAAGGCTTCTCCCGCTTCAGTCAGCTCCACGCCTCGCGTCAGGCGTCTGAATAACGGCGTGCCCACTTCTTCCTCGAGCCGTTTAATCTGCTGACTCAGAGGAGGCTGTGAAATACCCAGCGCTTTGGCCGCTTTGGTGAAGTGTCGCTCACGTGCAACGGCGACAAAATACCGCAGATAACGAAGTTCCATATCAAAAACGTCTCAAACCAGCATGGATTCTATATTGGAACTCTATGCTGAATCGGGTCAACATTTATTTAACCTTTCTAAATAAAGTTGAAGAGGACGAGCATGATGGTGCATTCATCTGCATGCGACTGTGAGGCCAGTTTGTGCGAGACCCTGCGTGGGTTTTCTGCCCAGCATCCTGACAGCGTGATCTATCAGACATCGCTAATGAGCGCCCTGTTAAGCGGCGTGTACGAGGGGGATACCACTATCGCCGATCTGCTTGCGCACGGCGATTTTGGTCTGGGTACGTTCAACGAGCTGGATGGCGAAATGATTGCCTTCAGCAGCCAGGTGTATCAGCTGCGCGCCGACGGGAGTGCCCGTGCCGCGAAGCCGGAGCAAAAAACACCGTTTGCGGTGATGACCTGGTTCCAGCCGCAGTATCGCAAAACCTTCGATGCGCCGGTCAGCCGTCAGCAGATCCATGACGTGATCGACCAGCAAATCCCCTCCGATAACCTGTTCTGTGCGTTACGCATCGACGGTAATTTCCGCCACGCCCACACCCGTACCGTTCCGCGTCAAAAGCCGCCATACCGTGCGATGACCGACGTGCTGGACGACCAGCCGGTGTTCCGCTTTAACCAGCGAGAAGGGGTACTGGTCGGGTTCCGCACGCCGCAGCATATGCAGGGCATTAACGTCGCGGGATATCACGAACATTTTATCACCGACGATCGTCAGGGCGGCGGGCACCTGCTCGACTACCAGCTGGAGAGCGGCGTGCTGACCTTCGGTGAAATTCACAAACTGATGATCGACCTGCCTGCCGACAGCGCATTTTTACAGGCCAACCTTCACCCCAGCAACCTTGATGCTGCAATCCGTTCCGTCGAAAACTAACAGGAGAACCACCGTGAACAGTGATAAACAGGCACGTCAGTGGGCGCATGGCGCCGATATGGTCGTAGGCCAGCTGGAAGCGCAGGGCGTGAAGCAGGTTTTCGGTATTCCGGGTGCAAAAATCGACAAAGTGTTTGATTCCTTGCTCGATTCCTCCATCGAAATCATTCCCGTGCGCCACGAAGCGAACGCGGCGTTTATGGCCGCAGCGGTAGGGCGCCTCACCGGCAAGGCCGGTGTTGCGCTGGTCACCTCCGGACCGGGCTGCTCAAACCTGATCACCGGGATTGCCACCGCCAACAGTGAGGGTGACCCGGTGGTCGCGCTGGGCGGTGCCGTGAAGCGGGCAGATAAAGCGAAGCTGGTGCATCAGAGCATGGACACGGTCGCCATGTTCAGCCCGGTGACGAAATACGCCGTAGAGGTGAGTTCACCGGATGCGATTGCCGAAGTGGTCTCGAACGCGTTTCGCGCTGCCGAGCACGGCAGGCCTGGGGGCGCGTTCGTCAGCCTGCCGCAGGATATTGTCGACCAGCCCGCCACGGGCGCGATTTTGCCGGGCAGCAGTACTGCCAAAATGGGGCCAGCACCGGAATCCGCCATTAACGACGTGGCGAAGCTTATCGAAAAAGCCAAAAATCCGGTCATTTTACTGGGCCTGATGGCCAGCCAGCCTGCCAACAGCGCCGCGCTGCGTAAGCTGCTGGAGAAAAGCCGCATCCCGGTCACCAGTACCTATCAGGCGGCCGGGGCGGTGAATCAGGAACATTTCACCCGCTTTGCCGGACGTGTCGGCCTCTTTAACAACCAGGCAGGCGACAGATTGCTGCATCTGGCGGATCTGATTATCTGCATCGGTTACAGCCCGGTGGAATACGAACCGTCCATGTGGAACAGCGGCGACGCCACGCTGGTGCATATCGATGTGCTGCCTGCCTATGAAGAACGCAATTATGTGCCTGACCTCGAGCTGGTGGGGGACATCGCCGAAACGCTGAACCTGCTCGCGAGCCGGATCGCCCACAAGCTGGAGCTCAGCGCGCGCGCGTCAGAAATCCTGGTCGATCGTCAGCATCAACGGGATCTGCTCGATCGCCGAGGCGCCTCGCTCAATCAGTTTGCCCTGCATCCGCTGCGCATCGTGCGCGCCATGCAGGACATCGTCAATAACGACGTTACGCTTACCGTTGATATGGGGAGCTTCCACATCTGGATCGCCCGCTATCTCTATAGCTTCCGCGCACGTCAGGTCATGATCTCTAACGGTCAGCAGACCATGGGCGTTGCACTGCCGTGGGCGATTGGTGCGTGGCTGGTCAATCCTGGCCGCAAGGTGGTCTCGGTGTCCGGTGACGGCGGCTTCCTGCAGTCGAGCATGGAGCTGGAAACCGCCGTGCGTCTTAACGCCAATGTGCTGCACATCATCTGGGTGGACAACGCCTACAACATGGTGGCGATCCAGGAAGAGAAAAAATACCAGCGCCTTTCCGGCGTAGAGTTCGGCCCGGTCGATTTCAAAGTCTATGCCGATGCCTTTGGGGCGAAAGGCTTTGCCGTCGAGAGCGCGGATGCGCTGGAGCCTACGCTGCGTGCTGCAATGGATGTCGATGGCCCGGCCGTGGTCGCCATTCCCGTCGACTATAGCGATAACCCGCTGCTGATGGGCCAGCTCCATCTCAGCCAGATTTTGTGAATCAATATAAGGACAGAGAAATGCAAAAAGTTGCTCTCGTAACAGGCTCAGGCCAGGGGATTGGTAAAGCGATTGCGCTTCGCCTGGTGAAAGACGGTTTTGCCGTCGCCATCGCGGATTACAACGAAGAGACGGCAAAAGCCGTTGCCGATGAGATCACTCGCAATGGGGGGAAGGCCGTCGCCGTGAAGGTGGATGTCTCCAGCCGCGAGCAGGTGTTTGCAGCGGTGGAAAAAGCCCGCACTGCGCTGGGCGGTTTCAACGTGATCGTCAACAATGCCGGGATCGCGCCTTCCACGCCAATTGAGTCGATCACCCCGGAAATTGTCGACAAAGTTTACAACATCAACGTCAAAGGGGTTATCTGGGGTATCCAGGCTGCCATTGACGCCTTCCGTAAAGAAGGGCACGGCGGCAAGATCATCAACGCCTGTTCCCAGGCAGGCCATACCGGGAACCCTGAACTGGCGGTCTACAGTTCCAGTAAGTTTGCGGTACGCGGGTTAACCCAGACGGCGGCACGTGACCTTGCGCCATTAGGGATCACCGTTAACGCTTACTGCCCGGGCATCGTCAAAACGCCGATGTGGGCGGAAATTGACCGCCAGGTCTCCGAAGCGGCGGGTAAACCGCTCGGCTACGGCACTGAAACGTTTGCCAAACGCATTACGCTTGGCAGATTGTCCGAACCCGAAGATGTGGCCGCCTGCGTCTCTTATCTCGCCGGGCCAGATTCCGACTACATGACCGGTCAGTCCCTGTTGATTGACGGTGGTATGGTGTTCAACTAAATACTAATAAGCTCTGACATGAGTTTTCCCCTGCCCCCGTGCAGGGGCTTTTTTTTGTCTCCTCAGCCATTGTGGATTACACTGCGCGCTGCAAAACTTTAGTCTTAGAGATCTGACAGGCGGTAACAGCGATGAACGGTACAATCACAACGTGGTTTAAAGATAAAGGCTTTGGATTTATCAAAGATGAAAACGGTGACAACCGCTATTTTCATGTGATTAAGGTCGCCAACCCTGATCTGATTAAGAAAGACGCAGCGGTGACCTTCGAGCCCACAACCAACAACAAAGGCCTTTCCGCCTATGCGGTGAAGGTGATCCCGGAAAGCAAACACCTCTATATCGCAGGCGAGCGCGTGAAGCTCACCTCGATCAAATCGTTTGTGGTGTTCAGCGAAGAAGAGCCAGCAGATACCGGCATCGATAAAGAGAATGCGGTACTGTCCGTGGGGCTGCTGATGAACAACATCAAACCCAAGTCTGACAAAAAACCGGGTGAAATGCGCACGGTGAAGAAGCTGGCTATCACCACCTTCCAGAATACGACGATGATCTTCACGGAAGATGAGATCGACATCGACGCTACGGTGAAGCTGCTGAAATAATGCTTTGCCGGGTAGGGCGACGTCTTACCCGGCGTACCGCTGTCATCCTGGCGTGCAAACGCCACTCCCTCCCGTTTTCCCCTGCAGGCAATACGCCGCGTCTCTTTTCGTCCGCTTTTTAACCTGCTATAACAAAACCCTTATCCTTCCGGGAGTCAACGCCGTGCCCGAGCTTAATCAACATGGTCAAACTGTTAACGATATCGTCCCCGACTGGAAATGCGCCCGTGCGTTAACCCGCACTCCGCTCGTCGGTCAGTATTGTCGTCTGGAGCCGCTGGATGCCGAACGCCACGCCGCGGATTTGTATGAGGCCTATGCGCTGGGGGACGACAGCGACTGGACGTGGCTTGTCAGCACCCAGCCCGTGAGCGTTGAAGACACCGCAGAATGGGTCCTTGGCAAAGTACTGGATGATGAACTGGTGCCGTACGCCGTCATCGATTTGCGTACCGGGCAAGCGGTGGGGCTGGTGAGCTATATGGCAATAGAGCGCATGCAAGGGTCGGTGGAGATCGGCCACGTCACCTGGTCACGCAAGATGAAAGGCTCCCGCCTCGGCACGGAAACCGTATGGCTGCTGCTCAGGAATGCATTCGAGCATGGCTATCGTCGGCTGGAGTGGAAGTGCGATTCAATGAACACTGCCTCGCGTAATGCGGCGGAAAGGCTGGGGTTTGTCTGGGAAGGCCGGCTGCGTCAGAAGCTGGTGCGCAAAGGGCGCAACCGCGACAGCGACATGCTGTCAATCATTGATGGCGAATGGCCACAGCGGGATGCCGAACTCCGCGCCTGGCTGGCTGAAGCGAATTTTGACGGGGAAGGGCGGCAGCGTAAAAAGCTGGAGGCGTTTCGTCTGTAAAATATGCCCCTCACCCGTTGGGAGAGGGGCTGCTTAGCAAACTGCGTTACAGGCGAACCGGTGCACCGTTGGCGACATAATATGCCGCGGTACTCTTCGCCAGCGGCTCGCGTCCGCGAATGGCATCGGCAATTTTCTCGCCAATCATGATGGTGGTGGCGTTCAGGTTGCCGGTGATGATCTGCGGCATAATGGACGCATCCACCACGCGTAATCCCTCCAGCCCATGAACGCGACCTTCGCCGTCGACCACGGCCATTTCGTCATACCCCATCTTACAGGTGCCGCACGGGTGGAAGGCGGTTTCAGCGTGGTTACGCACAAACTCGTCCAGCTGTTCGTCGGTCTGGCACTCAATGCCCGGGCTGATTTCCCGTCCACGGTATTTATCCAGCGCCGGCTGGTGCATGATCTCACGGGTGATGCGGATCGCATCGCGAAACTCCTGCCAGTCCTGTTCGTGGGACATATAGTTGAACAGGATTGCCGGATGCTGATGCGGATCGCGTGATTTAATCCGTACATGCCCGCGGCTTGGTGAGCGCATGGAGCCAACGTGACACTGGAAACCGTGCTCTTTGACCGCGTTCGACCCGTTGTAGTTAATGGCGACCGGCAGGAAGTGGTATTGAATATTCGGCCATTCAAACTCTTCGCGGCTGCGGATAAACCCGCCCGCTTCAAAGTGGTTGCTCGCTCCCACGCCGGTGCCGCCAAACAGCCATTCCGCGCCAATCTTCGGCTGGTTCCACCACTGCAGGGCAGGGTAGAGAGAGACCGGCTCTTTGCACTCGTACTGCAGGTACATCTCTAAGTGATCCTGCAGGTTTTCACCCACACCCGGGAGGTCATGTACCAACGGGATGTCAAACTGCTTCAGCAGTTCCGCGTTACCCACGCCGGAGCGCTGCAGGATCTGCGGAGAGGCAATCGCCCCGGCGCACAGCAGCACCTCTTTGCTGGCCGTCGCTTTTGACGGAATCGTGCTCTCGCCTTCCAGCCACTCGACGCCTGTCGCGCGTTTGCCGTCAAAAATAATGTGATCGGTCATGGCATGGGTGCGAATGGTCAGGTTCGGGCGTGATTTCGCCTGATCCAGATAGCCGCGTGCGGTACTGGCGCGACGGCCCTGCGGCGTCACGGTTCTGTCCATCGGGCCGAAGCCTTCCTGCTGATAGCCGTTAAGGTCGTCAGTACGCGGGTAGCCCGCCTGCACACCGGCTTCTACCATCGCTTCAAACAGCGGGTTTACGCCGGGTTTAGAGGTGGTCACGCTCACCGGGCCGTCGCCGCCGTGGTAGTCGTTTGGCCCCACGTCACGGGTCTCTGCCTTACGGTAGTAGGGCAGGCAGTTGAGATAGCTCCAGTGTTCCAGACCCGGCTCAGTTGCCCAGTTGTCCAGATCCATCGCGTTACCGCGGATGTAGCACATGCCGTTGATCAGGGATGAGCCGCCAAGCCCTTTGCCGCGACCGCACTCCATACGGCGGTTGTTCATGTGCGGCTCGGGCTCGGTTTCATACGCCCAGTTGTAACGCTTGCCCTGCAAGGGAAACGCCAGCGCGGCAGGCATCTGGGTGCGGAAGTCAAAACGGTAATCCGGGCCGCCCGCTTCGAGCAGCAGAACGGTGGTATTGGGATCTTCCGTCAGTCGTGTTGCCAGTACGTTGCCGGCAGAGCCGGCACCAATAATGATGTAGTCAAATTGCAAAAAAACCTCCCGGTTAAAATATGGACTGGAATTTACCCATCTCAACCTGGATGGACTTCACCTGGGTATAACTCTGGAGCGTCATTACGCCGTTCTCGCGGCCAATGCCGGAGTGTTTGTAGCCACCAACCGGCATCTCTGCCGCGGATTCACCCCAGGTGTTGATCCAGCAGATACCCGCTTCAAGCTGGTGGATCGCGCTGTGCGCGCGGTTCAGGTCGGCAGTCACGATGCCCGCCGCCAGACCGTAATCGGTGTCGTTGGCGCGACGAATCACCTCTTCGTCGGTTTCGTACGTGAGGATGGACATCACCGGCCCGAAGATCTCTTCGCGCACGATGGTCATCTCATCGGTGCAGTCGGTGAACACGGTGGGAGCCACCCACGCGCCGTTGTCAAAGCCGTCGCCTTTCAGCACGTCGCCACCGCACAGCACACGTGCGCCTTCTTCTTTGCCTTTGGCGATATAGCGCAGCACGTTTTCGCGGTGCGGGAAGCTCACCAGTGGGCCAAAGTTGGTGCGTTCATCGAACAGATCGCCCGCGCGAATACGTGCCACGCGCTCAACAATTTTCTGCTCAAACGCGGCTTTGAATTTCGCCGGCACGAACACGCGGGTGCCGTTGGTGCATACCTGGCCGGAGCTGAAGAAGTTGGCCATCATGGCGATGTCCGCCGCGAGATCCAGGTCGGCATCGTCGAAAATAACCAGCGGGGATTTCCCGCCCAGCTCCATCGTTACCTCTTTCAGGGACGAGGCCGCCGAATTGGCCATCACTTTTTTTCCGCTGGCAACGCCGCCGGTGAAGGAGACTTTGGCGATGCCCGGGTGCTCGGTCAGGAACTGGCCGGTTTCTGCGCCCACGCCCGGCAGAACGTTAAACACGCCATCTGGCAGACCCGCTTCGGTGTAGATCTCGGCAAGCTTCAGGGCGGTGAGGGGCGTCACTTCGCTCGGCTTGAAGATCATCGCGTTACCTGCGGCCAGCGCTGGCGCGGATTTCCACAGGGCGATCTGGATCGGGTAGTTCCACGCGCCAATGCCCGCGACCACGCCCAGCGGTTCACGACGGGTATAGACAAATGAGGTATCACGCAGGGGGATCTGGCTGCCTTCCAGCGCCGGGATCAGCCCTGCGTAGTACTCCAGCACGTCCGCGCCGGTGACGATATCAACGGTGCTGGTTTCTGAGTACGCTTTGCCGGTGTCGAGGGTTTCCAGCTTCGCCAGCTCGTCGTTACGCTCACGAAGAATGTCTACCGCACGGCGCAGAATGCGCGAGCGCTCCATGGCGCTCATTGCCGCCCAGATTTTTTGCCCGCGCTGCGCGCTTTCTACGGCGCGATCGACATCCTCGCGCCCGGCGGCCTGAACGATCGCCAGGACTTCACCGTTGGCCGGGTTGATGGTCTCGAAGGTGCGACCGCTGGTGGCCGATGTATAACCACCATTGATATAAAGCTGCTGTTCTGCCATTCGGGACATAAATTCTCCTCGGTTAATCGGTCGGTAAATGCTGGCTAATAAAGTGGCTGGTGAGCGACTGGGCCAGGGTTTTATCCAGCGGTTTGCCACTCAGCGCGGCGCGCAGCCACAGCCCGTCAATCAGCGCCGCGAGCCCGTAACCCGCCTCCTGCGCCTGTTCGCGCGGCAGCTCGCGGCGGAACTCATACACCAGGTTCGACAGCAGACGGCGGCTGCTCACCTGCTGCAGACGGTAGAGCATTGGCTGATGCATGCTGCTCGCCCAGAAGGCCAGCCAGGCTTTCATTGCCGCGCCGCTGATCTGGGTTTCATCAAAATTGCCGCCGACAATCGCCTGCAGACGCTGCTCTGCGCTGCCGTGCGGTAAGGCATGCAAGCGGTTCAATACCGCGTCGCGCAGCTGGCCGGTGATGTCGCGCATGGTCGCTTCCAGCAGGCCATTTTTGTCCTTGAAATAGTGACTGATGATCCCCGTGGAAACGCCCGCCCGACGGGCGATCTGCGCGATGGTCGCGTCATGCATTCCCACTTCATTTATTGCTTCCAGCGTGGCGTCGATCAGTTGCCTGCGCCGGATTGGCTGCATCCCCACTTTGGGCATTTTTGCCACTCCATTCATCAGCGTTGGTTAACCATTAAAGCGGTTTTTGATTGGACGTTCAATATAAAATGTGTCTTAATTGTTGCGGTTTTGGATTTCAATAGTTACAAAAACAGTGGGGATACTGGATGACAGATCTTTCGCAAGACAGAGAAAAGGACAAAATCAATCCGGTTGTTTTTTATACATCCGCAGGACTGATTTTGTTGTTTTCCCTGATGACGATCTTCTTTAGCGATTTTTCTGCCGAGTGGATTGGGCGCACCCTGAACTGGGTGTCGAAGACCTTCGGCTGGTACTACTTGCTGGCGGCGACGCTCTATATCGTCTTCGTCGTCTGCATCGCCTGCTCGCGCTTTGGCTCGGTAAAGCTCGGGCCGGAACAGTCAAAACCCGAGTTCAGCCTGCTGAGCTGGGCCGCGATGCTGTTTGCCGCGGGCATTGGTATTGACCTGATGTTCTTCTCCGTGGCGGAACCGGTCACGCAATATATGCAGCCACCGGAAGGGGCGGGGCAGACGATGGAGGCCGCGCGACAGGCGATGGTCTGGACATTGTTCCACTACGGCTTAACCGGCTGGTCGATGTATGCCCTGATGGGTATGGCGCTCGGATACTTTAGCTATCGTTATAATTTACCCCTCACGATCCGCTCCGCGCTCTATCCGATTTTCGGTAAAAAAATTAACGGACCGATTGGACACACCGTGGATATTGCGGCGGTGATTGGCACCATCTTTGGGATCGCCACCACGCTCGGTATCGGCGTGGTGCAGCTCAACTACGGTCTGAGCGTGCTGTTTGATATCCCGGATTCCATGGCGGCCAAAGCGGCGCTGATCGCGCTGTCGGTGATTATCGCCACCATTTCGGTTACCTCCGGCGTGGACAAGGGCATTCGCGTGCTTTCTGAGCTGAACGTCGCGCTGGCGCTGGGGCTGATCCTGTTCGTGCTGTTTATGGGCGATACGTCATTCCTGCTCAATGCGTTAGTGCTGAACGTGGGTGATTACGTGAACCGCTTTATGGGTATGACGTTGAACAGCTTCGCCTTCGATCGCCCGGTCGAGTGGATGAACAACTGGACGCTGTTCTTCTGGGCGTGGTGGGTCGCGTGGTCGCCGTTTGTTGGCCTGTTCCTGGCGCGTATTTCGCGTGGACGCACCATTCGTCAGTTTGTGATGGGCACGCTGATTATCCCGTTCACCTTTACGCTGCTGTGGCTGTCGGTGTTCGGCAACAGCGCGCTGCACGAGATCATTCACGGCAATGCGACGTTTGCGCAGGAAGCGATGGTGCATCCGGAGCGAGGGTTCTACAGCCTGCTGGCGCAGTATCCGGCGTTTACCTTTAGCGCCTCTGTTGCGACCATTACCGGCCTGCTGTTTTACGTCACCTCGGCGGATTCCGGCGCGCTGGTGCTGGGGAACTTTACCTCGAAGCTCAAGGACATTAACAGCGATGCTCCTAACTGGCTGCGCATCTTCTGGTCTGTCGCCATTGGCCTGCTGACCCTGGGCATGCTGATGACCAACGGTATTTCTGCCCTGCAGAACACCACGGTGATCATGGGTCTGCCGTTCAGTTTCGTGATCTTCTTCGTGATGGCCGGGTTGTATAAATCTCTCAAGGTGGAAGATTACCGCCGCGTCAGCGCCAGCCGCGACACCGCGCCACGCCCGATGGGTGCGCAGGACAGACTGAGCTGGAAAAAGCGGTTGTCACGTCTGATGAACTATCCGGGCACGCGCTACACCAAACAGATGATGGAAACGGTCTGCTTCCCGGCGATGGAAGAGGTGGCGCAGGAGCTGAAGCTGCGTGGTGCGTATGTTGAACTGAAAAACTTGCCGCCGGACGACGGTGAGACTCTGGGACACCTGGACCTGCTGGTGCATATGGGCGACGAACAAAACTTTGTCTACCAGATTTGGCCACAGCAGTATTCGGTGCCCGGGTTTACCTATCGCGCACGCAGTGGGAAATCAACGTATTACCGCCTTGAGACGTTCCTGCTGGAAGGGAGCCAGGGGAATGACCTGATGGATTACAGTAAGGAACAGGTGATTACGGATATACTGGATCAGTATGAGCGGCACCTGAACTTTATTCACCTCCATCGCGAGGCGCCGGGGAATAGTGTGATGTTCCCGGATGTTTGAGCACTGAATTGAAGTAAAACCGCGGGGCCAGTTCTGGCCCCGTTCTACGACTGCTTATCCTTTACGACTCAGTAGCACTGCTATTTGCCCATTCTTTTTTTATATTTATCTGCCTTATCTGTTTTTATCAGTCATTCCTCAGGCACAAATGCATTAATTCAAAAAGCGATTTACGATAATACTGCTGGTTTTTATAAGGAGATAAAAATGACGATCCCAGCTTACGTGTGGCTTAAAGGCGATGGCGGTGTTGATATTAACGGTTCTCCTGCGGAGCAATAACGGTGACCCGATGAGGACTTTCACCGGTTTTTTCCTTTTTTGCGTACAAATAGTATTTTGGTTTTTTGTTTGCGGCCTGGTATGGGCAGCCTTTTTTCCTCTGGACAACGTTCAACGTCTGGCAAACGTGTTTAGTATTTACGGCATAGAGGGTGTGCATGATTTTGCTTCGATTCTTGCTCTGTCCGTCTCGGCCATTGGTGCCACTGGGATAACAGTCATTTGCATGAGGTTTTTATTCAGTAAGACGTAACACCCTGCCTTATCTGCGCTGTACCCGCGGCAAGGATTGAAAAGACTGCAGTCTGGCGTATTGTTCAACGCCGTGATGGTGACTTGCGCGAAGCGGCGGGAAAAGGCGGAAGCAGTGTGATCTGCGTGTTGCCGTCACGCAGCCAAAACAGCGTGAAGGCATCATCTTGCGAAAACCCCGCCAGCGGGCGGGTCAGCGCCAGCGTCAGGGTGTTCTCGTCGAGCGCCGTGACGCGGGCACAATCAAAGCCCATCATCGCGTTAACCTGTGAAAACAGCGCCTTAAACAGGCTCTCTTTGGCGCTAAACGTCAGCGTCAGCGCCTGCGCAAATGGCAGGCCGGTGTGGCGCAGCAGCGTGTCCTCTGCGGGGCCAATAATCCCGTCTTTGATCTCCACCGCTTCGTCATCAGCGAGGATAATTTCCCCGTCGATACCCGTTAGCCCGTGCGGCGTTACAACGGCCAGCGCACGACTGGCCGTATGGCTGATGCTGCCCGTCATGCCGACAGGCCACAGCGGCTCGCCGCTGCTGCCGATAGCCGGTATGGCCGTAAAGCCATATTCCTGCAGGGCGTGGGCGGCGGCGAGGCGTCCGGCCAGGTGTTCAGCTTTACGTTTGGGGGCAGCGTGAGCAAGCGCGTTGTGGTGAGGAAGCCAGAGGAGGTCGGCGTCGGTAAAGGTGGTGGGATCGAAGGTAATTTGGTGGACCGTGGTTCCGGCAAGACGAAATGTGGAGTGGGTGGTGCGCATGTTTTCTCGTCCTGACGTTGAGGAATAGTGCGGCCTGATGCCTTCACCCCGATCCTCTCCTGCCGGGAGAGGGAGACATTCAGCCCCTCTCCCGGCAGGAGAGGGGAGACACAGCCTGCTTTAGAAGTGCGTGTTCACGCTCATAAACCAGGTTCGGCCCGGCTCATTATAGGTGTATGCACCCGCGCCGTACATATAGGCACCGGTTGTGGCGTTGCCGGTGGTCTGGGCATTACCCGCGCGCCACTGGCGTTTATCAAAGACGTTATCCACGCCGCCGGTCAGGCTGACGTTTTTGGTCACGTCCCAGGTCGCACTCAGGCCAACGATGCTGTACGGGCTGACTTCGTCTTTCTCAGACCCGGTCACCGGCTGGCCTTTGTAGTTGTACTTCTTCGGCTGCTGCTTGCCGTACCAGGTGAAGGTCGACTGCAGCGACACATCCTGATGTACCTGCCAGCTCAGGGTTGAGTTCAGCGTGTACTCCGGGATGATCGACAGACGGTCGCCGGTCTCCTTGTTCTTACTTTGCAGCATATAGGTGATGTTGTTGGTCCAGTTGATCGTGTCGCTGACCGGCACGTTCAGGGAGCCTTCCAGACCTTCAACCACCGCTTTAGGCACATTTTCCCACTGGTAAATATCGGTGGTCACTTTACTGGTGGAGGTCTGGCCGACTGGCGCATACCCCGCTTCAATCTTGTTGCGGTAGTCGTTACGGAACCAGGTCACGCCCGCCAGCCAGCCGTCGTGTTTCCACTCCAGACCAATCTCTTTGTTGATGCTGGTTTCGGCTTTCAGGTCGTCGTTACCCATCATGTAGCAACCCACGCCGTCGGAACTGGCGTAGCAGCCCTGGCCTTTGCTGTACAACAGATAGTTCGGGTTGGTCTGGTACAGGCTCGGTGCTTTATAGGCGCGGGCGATACCCATCTTCAGCGTAAAGTCGTCACCCAGGCCTTGCGACAGGTTCAGGGACGGGCTCCAGTTGTTACCGACGATCGTATGGTGATCGAAGCGCAGCGCCGGGGTCAGCATGGTGCTGTCCGTCAGCTCCATGTTGTTTTCGGCGAACAGGGAGAAGATCTCCGCCGAGGTATACGGGCTACGATCGTTGCTGAGACCCGGAATGGTCCCGCCCTGCTGGGTTTGCGAGAAGGAGGTCGAGTCCTTCATGCGCTGCTGGTTCCACTCGGTGCCCAGCGTCAGGTTCTGGTTGACGAGGAAATCAATCGGCAGGTTGATTTCGCTGTGCAGCATCACATCAGCCAGGTCGGTGTCGGTGAATTTATTGCTGTTGAACAATCCTTCCGTACCGCCTGCCAGGCCTTCGCCGAGACGCGAATTGCGGGTGTGCTCGTATTGCGCCCAGTTGCTGGTGGTGATGCCATTATCCCAGCCGCCGTTCCAGGTCACCGCAAAGTTCTGGCGATAGATACGGTTAGTCTCTTTACCGTAGTTTTTCTTCACCAGACCGCTGGAGCTGTTGTCGTTGTTGGTGTTCTGGGTATCACCCGCGTAGAGGTTGTTCTGGCGGCTGTAACCTGCTTCAAACTCCAGGGACTGCATGGGCGCGAAGTCCCAGCGGACCACGCCGTTAATGTCTTTGTTCTCGACCCCTTCACGGCCTGCTGGCAGGGTGTCGGCATAGGTACCGGTACGATCGGACTGGTGACCCTGGTTGATGTCCCACGCATCGGCCTGGGTTTTGTCCAGGTTACCAAACATGCGGAAGCTGAAGTCGCCGCCCAGCGGGCCGCTCAGGCTGAAGTTGGTGCGCTTAGTGGAACCCTCATCCTTATGTTCTGGAGCATTCAGATAGGTATTCCAGGAGCCATGCCACTGGTTGTCGAATTTTTTGGTGATGATGTTCACCACGCCGCCTGCCGCACCGTTACCGTAGCGAGCTGCGGCCGGGCCACGAATGACCTCAATGCGTTCAATCATCTCTGGCGGTACCCAGCCGGTGTCACCGCGGGTATCTCGCTCGCCGCGCCAGCCCAGACGGATGGAGTTGCGGCTGGTGACCGGCTTGCCGTCAATCAGGATCAGGGTGTTTTCCGGACCCATACCACGAATATCAATCTGACGGTTATTGCCGCGCTGTCCGCTGGTGGAGTTCCCGGTCAGGTTAACGCCAGGCATGGTGCGAATGATTTCGGCCACGTCACGTGCGGGCGGGTTTTTACGGATTTCATCGGCGGTGATGGTCGATACCCCTGGTGCCTGCAGGTTCTGCTCTGCGGCGGTGATCACCATGGTGTCTTCGTGCTGCGCGTCGGCGGTGTTGTCGTCTGCCAGCGCTGGCATCGCAACGCCGTAAATCCCTAAGTTGACCAGCAAGGCCAGGGAGTGAATCTTCTTATTCATTGTACGTCCTGCTTTTCGCGCCGCATCCCCGGGCTCCATTCCCGAAAGGGAGAGGAGGCGGCATGGTGTCACCCGCAGTTTGCGTAAGCAGCCCCGTCCTCGAGCGCACACAACGCGTGGCATGGTTGTTTTATGAGCGCGCTTCCCACAGCGCGGCCACTACGCTATTGCAAATGCAAATAGTTATCAATAATATTATCAATAAAATTTGTCCTGAAACAAAAAAGACTGATAAACATGAGGTTATACGGGTGACGGGGTTAAAAACGGGAAGTGAAGCCTGGTGGCAGTCGAAAAACGGACCCGAATGGACCCGCGAGAAGGGGCACTATCGCGTCACTTTCTGGTGGCGTGACCCGGCAGGAACGCAAAAAACCTCGCCGCTAAAACGCGTCTGGCTCTACATTACCGGCGTGACCGATCACCATCAAAATGCCCGTCCGCAATCCCTTGAGCGCATTCCTGATACTGACGTCTGGCAGTGGCAGGGCGCGTTCACCCCGCAATGGCGCGGCAGCTACTGTTTTATCCCCTCAGTGAACGACGATGATTTTGCCGACGCGGTCTTCCACGGCGAGCAACCCGAACGTTTGGCGCTGCGTGAAGGCTGGCGAAAGTTGCTCCCCGCGGCAATGGCCGATCCGTTAAATCCGCAAAGCTGGCGCGGCGGACGCGGGCATCCCGTCTCGGCGCTCGAAATGCCCGAGGCCCCGGTTCAGCCCGGCTGGAACACGCCCGCAACGCCCGGCAACGCGCCCGTCTGCTTTGAATGGGAAAGCGTGCGTCTGAATAACCGCCGCCGGGTGTGGGTTTTCACCACCGGTGAAGACAGCCCGGAGCGGCCGCTTGCCGTACTGCTCGACGGCCAGTTCTGGGCCGAAAGCATGCCCGTGTGGTCTCCGCTAACCGCGCTGACAAACGCGGGCAAACTGCCGCCTGCCGTCTACGTCTTAATCGATGTGATCGACATGGCGCACCGCAATCACGAGTTGCCCTGCAACCCTGATTTCTGGCGGGCGGTGCAGGAGGAACTTCTCCCGCGGGTGAACAGCCGCACTCCGTTCAGCGACCGCGCCGACCGAACGGTAGTCGCGGGTCAAAGCTTTGGCGGCCTCTCTTCACTTTATGCCGGGCTTAACTGGCCCGAGCGCTTTGGCTGCGTATTAAGCCAGTCCGGCTCCTACTGGTGGCCGCACCGTGGCGGTCAGCAGGACGGGTTGCTCATCGAACAACTTAAAGCGGGCGACCTCACCGCGCGCGGGCTGCGTATCGTTCTTGAAGCCGGGCGCAATGAGCCGCTCATCTTCCGCGCGAATCAGGCGATCTACGCCGAACTGCACCCGCAGCAACCGGTTATCTGGCGTCAGGTTGACGGCGGACACGACGCGCTTTGCTGGCGCGGTGGGCTGACGCAGGGGCTGATGACCCTCTGGCAGCCGCTTATTCACTAACGGAGTCTGTATGGAATTCAGCAACCCTTTCGATAATCCGCAGGGTCAGTTTGCGATTTTGCGTAACGACCAGGGACAGTACAGTCTGTGGCCGCAGCAGTGCCAGCTGCCGGCGGGCTGGCGCGTGGTCTGTGAAGCGCAGTCTCAGGAAGCCTGTCAGCAGTGGCTCGCCGACCACTGGCAAACCCTGCAACCGTCTTATTTTGCGGGAGAGAAAGCATGAACCGTCTTCCCCTTGTCGCCGCCCAGCCGGGTATCTGGATGGCGGAGCAGCTTTCCTCCCTGCCAAACGCCTGGAGCGTGGCACACTACACCGAGCTGAAGGGCAATATTGACGCATCGCTGCTGGCAAAAGCCATTGTTGAAGGGATGAGGCAGGCCGACACTCTGCGCATGCGTTTTGTGCAAGAGAATGGCGAGGTGTGGCAGTGGGTGGATGACGCTATGTCACTGCCTGAACCGTCCGTGGTTCGCGCCGAATCCCATGACGCGGCGATGGCCCTGATGGCGGCGGATTTAAACCAGAACCTGCGCGTGGACAGCGGTCAGCCGCTGGCGTTCCATCAGTTGATTCAGGTAGGCGAAGGGCACTGGTACTGGTATCAGCGATACCATCATCTGGTGGTGGATGGCTTCAGTTTTCCGGCGATTACCCGTCAGATCGCCGCCATTTATCGCGCATGGCAAAACGGCGAGCCCACGCCCGCGTCGCCGTTTACCCCTTTCGCCGAGGTGGTGGAGGAGTACCAGCGCTATCACGACAGCGAAGCGTATCAGCGCGACGGGGCGTTCTGGGCGGAGCAGCGTAAGCAGCTTCCTTCCCCGGTCTCGCTGTCGTCGGCACCGCTGCCGGGCCGTGCGGCGACCACCGATATTCTGCGTCTGAAGGTGACGGCTGATCGCCGCGCCTTTACCCGGCTTGCTCAGGCGGCGGGGCCGGTTCAGCGTACCGATCTGGCGCTTGCGCTGGTGGCGCTGTGGATCGGGCGTCTGACCGGACGGCTGGACTACGCCGCCGGGTTTATCTTTATGCGCCGAATGGGGTCGGCGGCCTTAACGGCAACCGGTCCGGTGCTGAACGTGCTGCCGCTGGCGGTGAACATCGCCCCGCACGAAAGCCTGCCTGCGCTGGCGCATCGTCTGGCACACCAGCTGAAAAAAATGCGTCGCCATCAGCGTTATGACGCCGAGCAGATCGTGCGTGACAGCGGACGTGCCGCGGGCGATGACGCGCTGTTTGGCCCGGTACTGAACGTCAAGGTGTTTGATTATCAGCTGGATATGGATGGCGTGGACGCCATCACCCATACGCTGGCCACTGGCCCGGTCAATGACCTTGAACTGGCGCTGTTCCCGGACGAGCAGGGCGGACTGAGTATTGAAATCCTTGCCAATAAGCAGCGCTACGATGAAGCGACGCTAACGCGCCACGTTGCACGCCTGAACGCCATGCTGATGCAGTTTGCTGCCAACCCGGATTTGCGCTGCGGCGAAGCAGAAACCGTTTCAGAGCAGGAATACCAGCAGCTGGCGCGTATCAATGATACCGGGCTGGCGCTACCGTCAACCACGCTGGCTCAGCTGGTGGCAGACCAGGCGGGCAAAACGCCGGATGCCCCCGCGCTTGCTGATGCGCACATCGAACTGAATTACCGCCAGATGCGCGAGCAGGTGGTGGCTCTTGCGACATTACTGCGGGAACGCGGCGTTAAGCCTGGCGACAGCGTGGCGGTAGCCCTGCCGCGCTCGGTGTTTCTTACCCTGGCGCTGCACGGCATCGTGGAGGCGGGCGCCGCGTGGTTGCCGCTGGATACCGGTTACCCGGACGATCGTCTGCGCATGATGCTGGAGGACGCGAAGCCGTCCCTGCTGATCGCCTCTGACGATCAGCTTTCGCGCTTTAGCGATCTGCCGGTCCCTGTATTGAGTTACAACACACTATTACCCCCTGCGGGCAGTGAACCGCTGCGGCTGGCAAAGCCGGGGCACACGGCGTACATCATCTTTACCTCAGGCTCAACGGGACGGCCAAAAGGCGTGATGGTAGGGCATACCGCCATCGTTAACCGCCTGATGTGGATGCAGGATCACTATCCGCTGGACGCGCATGACGTGGTGGCGCAGAAGACGCCGTGCAGTTTTGACGTCTCGGTCTGGGAGTTCTGGTGGCCCTTTATCGCCGGCGCGAAGCTGGTGATGGCCGAGCCGGACGCGCACCGCGATCCGCAGGCGATGCAGAACTTCTTCGCGCATTATGGCGTGACCACGACACACTTTGTGCCGTCGATGCTGGCGGCATTCGTTGCGTCGCTGACGCCGGAAAATGCCGACTGCTGTCAGACCCTGAAGCAGGTGTTCTGCAGCGGGGAAGCGCTGCCGACAGAACTGTGTCGGGAGTGGGAGCACCTTACTCATGTCCCGTTGCATAACCTTTATGGTCCAACGGAAGCGGCGGTGGACGTGAGCTGGTATCCGGCGTCGGGTCCGGAACTGGCTGCGGTGGCGGGCAACAGCGTGCCGATTGGCTTCCCGGTATGGAATACGGGGCTGCGCATTCTGGATGCGATGATGCGTCCGGTGCCGTTCGGCGTGGCCGGTGATCTCTATCTTACCGGGATCCAGCTTGCGCAGGGGTATCTCGGTCGTCCGGACCTGACCGCCAGCCGCTTCATTGCCGATCCCTTTGCACCTGGCGAGCGGATGTACCGCACCGGCGACGTGGCGCGCTGGCTGGATAACGGCGCGGTGGAATATCTGGGCCGCAGTGACGATCAGCTGAAAATTCGTGGTCAGCGTATCGAGCTCGGCGAAATCGATCGTGCGATGCTTTCGCTGCCTGACGTGGCGCAGGCCGTAGCGCACGCGTGCGTGTTTAATCAGGCGGCGGCAACCGGGGGCGATGCCCGACAGCTGGTAGGGTATGTCGTCTCCGGGTCCGGCTTGCCGCTGGACCGCGATGCGCTGCTGCACTCGCTTAAAGCTCAATTGCCGCCCCATATGGTGCCGGTGGTGCTGCTGCAAATCAGCGCGCTGCCGCTCTCTGCCAACGGAAAGCTTGACCGCAAGGCGCTTCCGTTGCCGGAATTGACCCGCAAGACGTCCGGGCGGGCGCCAGAAACAGACGCTGAAGTGGCCGTCGCGCAGGCATTTTCTGCCCTGCTCGGCTGTGACGTGAACGATATCGATGCCGATTTCTTCGCCCTCGGCGGTCATTCCCTGCTGGCGATGCGCCTGGCCGCGCAGCTCAGCCGTACGTTTGCCCGCAGGGTCACGCCGGGACAGATTATGGTGGCCTCGACGGTCAGCATGCTCAGCGCGCTGCTGGATTCATCGATGAATGACGAACAGGCACAGCGTCTGGGCTACGAGACCCTTCTGCCGCTGCGTGAAAGCAACGGTCCGACGCTGTTCTGCTTCCATCCGGCATCCGGCTTTGCCTGGCAGTTTAGCGTGCTGGCGCGCTATCTCAGCTCGCGCTGGTCAATCACCGGCATTCAGTCGCCGCGTCCGGAAGGGCCGATGCAGCAGTGCGCTACGCTGGACGAGGTGATCGAACATCATCTGCAGACTCTGCGCGGGCAACAGCCGCAGGGGCCGTATTATCTGTTCGGCTACTCGCTTGGCGGCACGCTGGCGCAGGGCATTGCGGCCCGTCTGCGCGAGCAGGGTGACGCGGTGGCGTTTCTCGGCTTGCTGGATACCTGGCCGCCGGAAACCCAGAACTGGGCAGAGAAAGAGGCCCATGGTCTCGATCCGGACGTACTGGCAGAAATTGAACGCGAGCGGCAGGCGTTTATCGCCGCGCAGCAGGGGCAAGGCTCTGGCGAGCTCTTTAACGCCATCGAAGGGAATTACGCCGATGCCGTCCGCCTGCTGACAACGGCGCACAGTTCACGGTTCGACGGTAAAGCGACGTTGTTTGTTGCCGGGCGCACGCAAACGCTGGATCCGCAGCAGGCCTGGGCGCCGTGGGTGGGGGAACTGGAGGTTTACAGCCAGGATTGTGCCCACGTGGATATCATTTCACCGCAGGCGTTTGAGACGATAGGACCGGTGCTGAAGGCGATATTGGGGTAGCGGTTTCCCCTCACTCTCACCCTCTTTTCCTGGAGAGGGTGAGGGCATCAGACTGCACGCTTGCCCAACGGCACCACCAGCGGCGTACCGGCCACGGGATCGTCGATAATCATGCAGCGCATGCCGTAGATCTGCGCGATCAGATCCGGCGTCACAATCTCTTTTGGCGCACCCTGCGCCACAATTTCGCCGTCGCGCAACGCAATCAAATGTGTGGCATAGCGGCATGCCTGATTTAAATCATGCAGCACGGTCGCCAGCGTATAGCCCTGCGTGCGGTTCAGCTCGCTCAATAACTCCAGCAGATCGATCTGATGGCTGATATCCAGCCACGTGGTAGGCTCGTCCAGCAGCATGATGGCGGTTTCCTGCGCCAGCACCATCGCAATCCACGCCCGCTGGCGCTGTCCGCCGGAGAGCGTATCCACGCTTTGCCGGGCCAGATCGGTAATGCCCGTCGCCTGCATCGCCCGCTTCACCGCCTCATCATCCTCTTTACGCCAGCGAGTAAATAGCGGCTGATGCGGATAGCGCCCGCGCGAGACCAGTTCCTGCACCGTGATATCCCCAGGCGTGGTGGCGTTTTGCGCCAGCAGGCCGATACGGCGCGCCACCTCTTTGCTGGCAAAGCGCTGGATCTGCTCGCCGTCGAGATACACGCAGCCCTCAACCGGCGTCATCAGGCGGCTGAGGGTGCGCAGCAGGGTCGATTTACCGCAGCCGTTCGGGCCGATAATCGCCGTAAAATGGCCATCCGGGATAGCCACCGTCAGGTCACGGGCAATGATTTTTTTGCCATAGCCGAGGGTTAAGTGTTCGCCGCGCAAGCGGGTTGTACTGTTTGTCATTTCTTGCGTGACTCCTGAACTAACAAGACGATGAGATAAATCCCGCCGAGACTGACGGTCACGACGCCTACCGGAAGTTGATAAGGCATAAATAACCGCTGGGCGCAGAGGTCAGCGGCCAGCAGTAACGCTGCGCCACACAGCGCCGCCTGGGTTAATCCCCAGCGCGCTGTGCCGCTGATGCGCCGGGCAATGTGCGGTGCAACCAGCGCGATAAACGAGATCGGCCCGGCGATGGCGGTGGCGGCAGCGGTCAGTAACACCGCCACCAGCATCAGCATCAGGCGCGAGCGCTCAACGCCCACACCCAGCGCGCAGGCGCTGTCATCACCCATCTCCAGCAGGCGCATCCGGCGTACCAGCAACACCGCGCCAAGAAACATCACCAGGATCAGCGGGGCAGCGGGCCAGGTTTTGCCCCACGTCAGGCCATTGAGTGAACCGGCATACCACAGCCCGGCAGAGAGCGCGGTGTCGAGCGAAGCCTGCAGCAATAGCCAGGTGTTGAAAGCCATTAACATGGCGCGAATGCCGATACCGATAATGATCAGGCGGAAGGTGTCGATACCGTTGCGCCAGGCCAGCGCCCAGATAATGAGCGCGGTGACTATCCCGCCGGTCATCGCGGTGAACGTGATGGCCGTCAGGTGCTGACCAAACAGCACCATCGCCACCAGCACGCCGCTCCAGGCGCCGGTGTTCAGCCCCATCACGTCCGGGCTGCCAAGCGGGTTGCGCATCAACGACTGAAAAATGGCACCGCTGACGCCGAGCGCCGCGCCCACCAGAATCGCCATCGCCACGCGCGGCAGTCGCCACTCGGTGACCACCAGGGTGACATTGCGCGGCGCACTGCCAAGCAGCGCGTTAAAAACCTGCGCGAAATCGAGCGTGACCGCGCCGCTGCGCAGGCTCCAGACCGCCAGCATCAGAATGACGACGGCCAGCAACGACACGCTGGTGACTAAACGTCGGGACGGGGCCATCATGCGCCACCTCCGCGTTTACGTCGCACGAGGAAGATCAGCACCGGTGCACCGATAAATGCGCTTACCACCGAGACGCGCAGTTCACCAGGCACCAGCAGGCGACCCACAACATCCGCGAACAGCAGCAGGGCAGGGGTAGCAAGCAGCGTGACCGGCAGCGACCAGCGGTGATCGGCACCCACCAGCCAGCGTGCCATGTGGGGCATCATCAGGCCGATAAAAGCAATGGGGCCGACTACCGCAGTTGCGCTGCCGCACAGTACGGTGATCGCGACAAGACCCGTTAGCTGCGTGCGCGCCACGCGGTTGCCGAGCGCGGTTGCGGTGTCGCTCCCGAGGCTCAGGCTGTTGAGCGCACGGCTTAAACACAGCGCGACGGCGGCGGCAATGACGACCGGGATCACCACCACTTTTAAGGTTTCCAGGGTGCGGATATCCAGCGAACCGGCCTGCCAGAAGCGCAGCTGGTCGTAAACATCCGGGTTAAGCAGGGCGATGCCGTTGGATAACCCTTCCAGCACGGCGGCGAGCGCCACGCCCGCCAGCGTCAGGCGTACCGGACTCAGCTGTCCGCCACCCTGGCTACCGGTAAACGCCACCACCAGCGACGCCGCCAGCGCGCCGCAGAAGGCCATCACCAGTTGTTCAGACGGAGAGGTAAAACCGAAGAGCGCCGCGCCAAGCACAATCGCAAAGCTGGCACCGCTGTTTACCCCAAGAATGCCGGGGTCGGCCAGCGGGTTACGGGTGAGCGTTTGCATTAAGGCACCGGCAAGACCCAGCGCACCCCCGGCCAGCAGTCCGGCAAGGGTACGGGGAAGGCGGGCATCGAGCACGATGGTGCAGTCGGCGCTCTGACAGCTGCCAGTGAGCGCATCGACAATAACGGACGCGGGCAGCGGCTTCGCGCCGACCAGCAAACTGAGTGCAATCGCAAGGATTAACAGTAGCAATAACACGGGCACGGCAATGGCGCGCACCGCGGAAGAGGAAAACGACATAGCAACATCCATGATTTGATAATGATAGTGATTATCGTTATCTATCTTATTTGGCTATGTTAGCATGTGCGCCAATGGAATTGGTAGAAATACACTCAAGGCCTTGTCATGAATCAAAAATCCTGGCTGCTCAACCTCAGCCTGCTGAAGACGCACCCCGCATACCGCGCTGTCTTTATCGCCCGTTTTATCTCCATCCTCTCCCTCGGCCTGCTTGGCGTTGCCGTGCCGGTGCAGATCCAGTCCATGACCCACTCCAGCTGGCTGGTGGGGCTTTCGGTCACCTTAACCGGTGGGGCGATGTTTATCGGCCTGATGGTGGGCGGCGTGCTGGCGGACCGGTATGAGCGTAAAAAACTGATCCTGCTGGCACGCGGCACGTGCGGCGTAGGCTTTATCGGGCTGTGTCTGAACGCCATGCTGCCGGAGCCGTCACTGATTGCCATTTACGCCCTCGGTCTGTGGGACGGTTTTTTTGCGTCACTCGGCGTCACGGCGCTGCTGGCAGCCACGCCGGCGCTGGTCGGGCGCGAAAACCTGATGCAGGCGGGGGCAATCACCATGCTGACCGTGCGCCTCGGGTCGGTAATTTCACCGATGGTCGGTGGCCTGCTGCTGGCGACCGGCAACGTGGCGTGGAACTACGGGCTGGCGGCGGCGGGCACCTTTATCACTACGCTCACGCTCCTGCGTTTGCCGCGTCTGCCGCCTCCGCCACAGCCGCGCGAACATCCGCTGACATCACTAATGGCCGCGATCCGTTTTCTGTTCAGTAATCCGTTGATAGGTGGCATTGCGCTGCTCGGCGGTTTGCTGACGATGGCCAGTGCCGTACGCGTGCTTTACCCGGCGCTGGCGGGCGTGTGGCAGATGAGCGCGTCGGAAATCGGCGTGCTGTACGCGGCTATTCCGCTCGGCGCGGCATGCGGCGCGTTGACCAGCGGTAACCTGGCGCAGAGTGCGCGTCCCGGGCTGATCATGCTGTTGGCTACCCTGGCGTCGTTTATTGCGATTGGTTTCTTCAGCCTGATGCCGGTATGGGCGCTGGGCGTAATGTGCCTGGTGATTTTTGGCTGGCTGAGCGCCATCAGTTCATTGTTGCAGTACACCCTGATTCAGACCCAGACGCCGGAAGGGATGCTGGGGCGTATCAACGGTCTGTGGACCGCGCAGAACGTGACGGGCGATGCCATTGGCGCGGCTATCCTCGGCGGGCTGGGGGCGATAATGACCCCGGTGGCTTCAGCGAGCAGCAGCGGCTTTGTCCTGGCTATGCTGGGAGGGATATTGCTGGTGGTCCTGGTTGAGCTGCGTCGGTTCAGGCAGGAGGTTGTGTTGAACGACAGTGCGGCCTGACGCGTTCACACCGGCCCTCTCACCGAGAGGGCCGGGTTAGCCTCTTACCTGAACTGTGCGTCTAAACGCTGCAGTACCCGCATTGCACTGTAATAATCCAGGCGGAACGTCTCTGTTCCCAGTGCCCAGACGCGCTTGTTCTGCACGGCTGGAAGGTGCGCCAGCAGCGGATTGGCGTAAATCGCATCCACATCTTTCTGATCTCCGGCAAACAGGAACAGCCCTTCGCCGTTCAGCCCGGTCGCCAGATTTTCCCCGCCTAACTGAATAATATCGTGACGCTGACCCTGGCTTTTGGAGGTGTGCAATCCGGCAGGCAGTTCAGCCAGCGTAAAGCCCAGCTGCTGCAATAGCTGGCCCTGAGCGGATTCCGCCGTCCACAGGTTTGCCGAGTGCGCGGCGGCGGTGTAGACGATGGCGTTCACCGGCTGCGGCGGTAATGCCATCTGCTGTTTCACCTGGGCAAGCTGCTTATCAAACGCGGCGATGCGCTCGGCGGCCTGTTTTTCCTGACCCGTGATTGTGCCGAGCTGTTTTAGCAGCGCCTGCCAGCTTTTGTCGTCGTAGTTAATAACAAGCGTCGGCGCGATAGCTGAAAGCTGGTCATACAACGCCAGCGCCGAATCCCCGCCGGTGGCGCTGATCAAAATCAGGTCCGGCATCTGGGCGGCCACCGCTTCGGCGCTCGGCTCGCCAATGTACAGACGCGCAAGCTGACGCTGTTTCGCAATATCGCCCCACTGGCGCAGGAATCCCTGCGCATCCGCCACGCGATTGTTGGGCGTGGTGGCGCCGCTGGCAATAACCGGCGCGTCAATCGCCAGCAGGGAGCCGGTCAGGGTCACGCTGGTGGAGACGATGCGCGTCGGTTTGTGCTCAAGCGTATGCACGCCGCGGCTGTCTGTCACTTGACGCGGCCAGTCGGCGGCAAGCGCTGAGGTAAGTCCTAAAACAAAAAGTCCGATGAAAAGCAGGGGATTACGGCAGACGGCAAGACATTTCACAACGTGGCATCCTGTTTCTGTTGAAGTTAATGCTTCTCATTTTCATGTCTGCGACGACGGGATGCAAGCGTTACCCGAAGAAGATGTTTGCTCTGCGGTTGACACCGAGGCGATGTGAGATTAGGTTAGCGAGCGTAAATATAAATGATAATCATTATTACTGCCTTTATCATTTTAGGAGGATGAAATGGATACGTCCCTGGCTGAGGAAGTTCAGCACACCGCCAGCACGCTGCAATCAGACAGCTTTTTCTTTATGTCGCCTTACCGCAGTTTTACCACGTCCGGCTGTTTTTCCCGCTTCTCTGAATCCGCCGTCGGGGGTGACGATCCGGCAGGACAGTTTCAGCAGAAATTAGCCCAGGCTTTCCGCAACGCAAAAGCCAGCGGCATTGCCCATCCTGTGATGGTGGGTGCCATTCCGTTTGATACCCGCAAGCCGTCGTCTCTGTTTATTCCGCAACGCTGGCAGACCTTTTCTCGCCCGGCGCGTCAGCAGTCCGCCCGCTATGTTGCCGGCTCACAGGCGCTGAAGGTGGAAAAACGCACCGAGATCCCGCCGCAGCCGGTATTTGAAGAGATGGTCGCCCGCGCGGCTGCCCTCACCGCCACGCCGCAGGTGAACAAAGTGGTGCTGTCGCGCCTGATTGATATCGTCACCGACAAACCGATTGATAGCGGTGCACTCATGGAGCGGCTGATCGCCCAGAACCCGGCCAGCTACAACTTCCACGTACCGCTGGAAGACGGTGGCGTGCTGCTCGGCGCAAGCCCGGAACTGCTGCTGCGTAAAGAAGGGGCGCATTTTAGCTCTCTGCCGCTGGCAGGCTCCGCGCGTCGTCAGCCGGATGACGTGCTGGATCGCGAGGCGGGCAACAAGCTGCTGGCGTCCGAAAAAGATCGTCACGAGCATGACCTGGTGACCCAGGCGATGAAAGCCATTCTCAAACCGCGCAGCCATCACCTCAGCATGCCGTCCTCCCCACAGTTGATCACCACTCCCACGCTCTGGCATCTGGCCACGCCGGTGGAAGGTGAGGCGCGTGAAAACGAAAACGCGCTGACGCTGGCCTGCCTGCTGCACCCGACGCCAGCCCTGAGCGGTTTCCCGCATCAGGCTGCTAAGGCGTTGATCGCCGGGCTGGAGCCGTTCGATCGCGAGCTGTTCGGCGGCATCGTCGGCTGGTGTGACAGTGAAGGCAATGGTGAATGGGTGGTCACCATCCGCTGCGCACGTCTGCAGCAGAATACCGTTCGCCTGTTTGCCGGCGCGGGCATTGTCCCGGCCTCTTCACCCGTGGGCGAGTGGCGTGAAACCGGCGTAAAACTCTCCACCATGCTCAATGTTTTCGGTTTGCATTAAGGAACACTCATGACCCTTCCCTTTACCCGTTGGCCCGAGGATTTTGCCCGGCGCTACCGTGAAAAAGGCTACTGGCAGGATCTGCCGCTGACCCACATCCAGACGGATCAGGCGAACAACGATGCGGTGGCGATCGTCGACGGTGACCGTCGCATAACGTACCGCGAGTTTAACCAGGCCGTGAATAACCTGGCATCGCGGCTGCAGGCGTTGGGGCTCCATCGCGGTGAAACGGCGCTGGTGCAGCTTGGCAACGTGTGCGAGTTTTACATGACCTTTTTCGCCCTGCTGCAGGTGGGCGTGGCGCCGGTCAATGCGCTCTTTAGCCATCAGCGCTCGGAGCTGAACGCCTACGCCGCGCAGATCAAACCTGCACTGCTGATAGCCGATCGCGAGCACGCCCTGTTTGCGGGGGATGACTTCCTCAATACTTTTGTCGATGAGCACCGTTCGGTGCGCGTCGTGCTGCTGCGCGGCGACAAGGGTGAACATGCGCTGGACGCGGCGATTGCGCATCCGGCAGAAAATTTCATTCCGAACCCGACCCCTGCCGACGAAGTGGCGTTCTTCCAGCTCTCGGGCGGGAGCACCGGCACGCCGAAGCTGATCCCGCGTACGCATAACGACTATGACTACAGCATCCGTCGCAGCAATGCGATCTGCGGGATTACCGCGGACACGCGTTATCTGAATGCGCTGCCAGCGGCCCATAACTACGCTATGAGCTCGCCCGGCTCGTTAGGCGTCTTTACGGCGGGGGGCTGCGTGGTGCTGGCAAACGATCCGAGCGCCACAATCTGCTTCCCGCTGATAGAAAAACATCAGATCACGGTTACCTCGCTGGTGCCCCCGGCGGTCAGCCTGTGGCTGCAGGCGATTGCCGACGGTGCAGGGAATGCTCCGCTCTCATCGCTGACGCTGCTGCAGGTCGGTGGGGCGCGCCTGTCCGCGTCGCTCGCGGCGCGTATTCCGGCAGAAATTGGCTGCCAGCTGCAGCAGGTGTTTGGTATGGCGGAAGGGCTGGTGAACTACACCGCGCTCGATGATACGCCGGAACGCATTATCAATACGCAGGGGCGCCCGATGTGCCCGGATGACGAAGTGTGGGTGGCGGACGAGCACGGTAATCCGCTCCCGCGCGGTGAAGTCGGGCGTCTGATGACCCGCGGGCCGTATACCTTCCGCGGCTATTTCAACAGTCCGGAGCACAACGCCAGCGCCTTTGATGCGGACGGCTTTTACTGCTCCGGGGATCTGATCGCCATTGACGAACAGGGCTACATCACCGTTCAGGGACGGGAGAAAGATCAGATCAACCGTGGCGGCGAAAAGATTGCCGCAGAAGAGATTGAAAACCTGCTGCTTCGCCACGACGCGGTGATCCACGCGGCCCTGGTGAGCATGGAGGACAGCCTGCTGGGTGAAAAGAGCTGCGCGTATCTGGTGGTGAAAGAGCCACTGCGTGCGGTGGAGGTGCGCCGCTTCCTGCGTGAGCAGGGCGTTGCAGAATTTAAACTGCCGGACCGCGTGGAGAGCGTTGATGCGCTTCCGTTAACGCCCGTCGGCAAAGTCGATAAGAAACAGTTGCGCCTGTGGCTAGCTGAACGCGCACGGGGCTAAGGAACAGAGTATGGCCATTCCACAATTAACCGCTTATGCGCTGCCGACGGCTGCAGACCTGCCAGACAACAAAGTGAACTGGGCGTTTGAGCCTGAACGTGCCGCGCTGTTGATCCATGATATGCAGGAGTATTTCCTGAACTTCTGGGGCGAAAACAGCCCGATGATGGCCCAGGTGGTCGCGAATATCGCCAGACTTCGCGATTACTGCAAGCAACACAATATTCCGGTTTACTACACCGCGCAGCCGAAAGCGCAGAGCGATGAAGACCGCGCCCTGCTGAACGATATGTGGGGACCGGGGCTGACCCGCTCACCAGAGCAGCAGCGCATTGTGTCTCAGCTGACGCCGGATGAAGCCGATACGGTACTGGTGAAGTGGCGCTACAGCGCGTTCCACCGCTCGCCGCTGGAGTTGATGCTGAAAGAGACGGGACGCAACCAGCTGCTGATCACCGGGGTTTACGCCCATATTGGCTGCATGACGACCGCTACAGACGCCTTTATGCGGGATATCAAACCGTTCTTTATCGCCGATGCGCTGGCCGATTTTACCCGCGATGAGCACCTGATGTCCCTGAACTACGTCGCAGGGCGCGCCGGCCGGGTGGTTATGACGGACGACCTGCTGCCGTCCATTCCGGCCACGAAAGCGGCGCTGCGTGACATCATCCTGCCGCTGCTGGATGAATCAGATGAGCCGATGGATGACGAAAACCTGATCGACTACGGTCTGGACTCGGTGCGCATGATGGCGCTGGCCGCCCGCTGGCGCAAAGTGCACGGCGATATCGACTTCGTGATGCTGGCGAAAAACCCCACCCTCGACGCCTGGTGGGCGCTGCTCTCCCGCGAGGTGAAGTGATGGCGGGGTTCGATTTTACCGGCAAAACCGTCTGGGTAACGGGCGCGGGTAAGGGCATCGGTTACGCGACGGCGCGGGCGTTTGTTGAAGCGGGCGCGCAGGTCACCGGATTTGACCTGGCCTTCCCGCAGGAAGCGTATCCCTTTGCCACCGAAACGCTGGACATCGCGGATGCCGCACAGGTCCGCGAGGTGTGCGGGCGCGCGCTGGCAAGGCTTGAGCGTCTGGACGTGCTGGTGAACGCGGCGGGAATACTGCGTATGGGCGCGACCGACCAGATTGCGCAGGAGGACTGGCAGCAGACCTTCGCGGTTAATGTCGGCGGGGCATTTAATCTGTTCCAGCAGACGATGGGCCAGTTCCGTCGCCAGCAAAGCGGGGCGATTGTCACCGTGGCGTCTGACGCGGCCCACACGCCGCGTATCGGCATGAGCGCCTACGGTGCGTCGAAAGCGGCGCTAAAAAGCCTGGCGCTGACCGTCGGGCTTGAGCTGGCGGGCAGTGGCGTGCGCTGTAATCTGGTGTCGCCCGGGTCAACGGATACCGATATGCAGCGCACCCTGTGGAAAAGCGACGATGCTGAGCAGCAGCGTATTCGCGGCTTTGGCGAGCAGTTCAAGCTCGGTATTCCGCTGGGCAAAATCGCCCGTCCGCAGGAGATTGCCAGCACGGTGCTGTTCCTCGCCTCCGATGCTGCCAGCCATATCACGTTGCAGGATATCGTGGTGGACGGCGGCTCCACGCTGGGGGCGTAGATGATCTGGAAACGTCACTTATCGCGTGAAGAAATGAACGCCACCAGTCTGAACTCCATGGTGGCGCATCTGGGCATTGTCTATACCCGCATCGGTGACGATACGCTTGAGGCCGAAATGCCCGTGGATGCGCGTACCCATCAGCCGTTCGGTCTGTTGCACGGCGGGGCGTCGGCGGCGCTGGCGGAAACGCTGGGGTCGATGGCCGGGTTTCTGATGACCCGCGACGGACAAAGCGTGGTGGGAACGGAGCTGAACGCAACGCACCATCGCGCGGTATCGCATGGGAAGGTGCGCGGAGTGTGTCAGCCGTTGCATCTTGGGCGAACCAGCCAGAGCTGGGAGATTGTGGTGTTCGACGAGCAGGGACGGCGGTGCTGTACCTGCCGGTTGAGTACCCAAATTTTGGGCTAGCGTTGCACGGTCAATACCCCTCTCCCCGTTGGGGAGAGGGGTAAGACTTACAGCATCGAAATCACCCGCTTCAACAAGCGTATTCTCGGCGCAATCGACGCTTTATCCAGCCACTCCGCCGGGCTGTGGAACCCGGCACCGATCGGCCCCAGCCCGTCCAGGGTCGGAATGCCCAGCGCGGCGGTGTGGTTGGCATCACTGCCACCACCGACCGCCTGCCAGGTAATGGCTATTCCTTCCGCCTGACCTGCCGCTTCAACCTGCTGCATCAGCGCCTGCGTGGCTTTACTCGCTGCCATCGCCGGTTTGTGGTTCACGCGCGTCAGCGAGGTCGTGACGCCCTCTAAAAAGCCTTTTTCACACAATGCCTCCAGCGCCTGGTTCACCCGGCTGTACTCATCGTTTTCCCAGAAACGCACGTCCAGCTCGGCAACGGCTTTATCGGCCACCACGTTTGCCGCGCTGCCGCCGTGGATCACGCCGACGTTGAGCGTGGTGCCACGTTCCTGGTCGGTCAGGGCATTAATGGCAATAATGCTGTTTGCCAGGGCGGTTATCGCCGAGCGGCCTTTCTCCGGTTCGTTACCCGCGTGTGCCGCCACGCCGCTGAACGTCAGGTGATAGCCCGCCATCCCTTTGCGAGCCTTCACCAGCGAACCGTCGGCGCGCGCGGCTTCGCATACCAGCACGCAGCGGGCGCGTTTTGCCAGTTCGCCAATCCATTCGTGTGAATAGACGGAGCCGGTCTCCTCGTCGGGATTCATGGCGATCGCAATGGCCAGACGATCGTGGTCGGCTGCGTCCAGCTCACGCATCGCCCACAAGATATTCAGCAGGCCGCTCTTCATATCCGATACGCCAGGGCCATAAAGACGGGTGGCGTCCTCGCTCAGCGGACGCTCGGCGACGGTGCCGGGGGCAAATACCGTATCAAGATGGCCGACCAGCAGAACGTCGAACTGTGCCGCCTGTGGCTTATTACTGACGAATACGCCCGGGCCAACCTTGTCGCCCAGATTGACCCGTTCGGTGTGCCAGCCTTCGCGCTGCCAGAGCGTTTCAATAATGCCAGCCACGGTTTCGACGCCTGCGACAGTACGGGTGCCGCAGTCCACGTTCACCAGGGTTTTCAGCTCTTCAATATAATGGTCAAGGTTCATATTAACGTCCTGTTCAGAGAATAATGCGCATCAGCAGCATGGCTAAGAAGGCATTGATGACCGAAATGGCAATCATCAGCGGAATACGTTTGGCGCGGGTGCCGATCACACCCAGAATGCGGCCGAGATACTGCACCTGTGAGCCCATCAGATAGATAGCAGGTGCCAGAATCGCCAGGTGCTCGCCGGTAATAATGCCTTTATCAAACAGGCCGATCGCCACGCCGATACCGCCGCCCATCGACATCCAGCCGCCAATCAGCACGGCAGCCGCTTCACCCGGCAGGCCAAACAGGCCCATCAGCGGGGAGAAGATCATCCCCAGCCCTTTCAGCGCCCCGGTAATTTCCAGCGCCTTGATGATGATAAAAGCCATGACCACGTTGGGCAGGGTGCTGCCGGTGGCAATACTCCAGCCCTTGCGTGCGCCTTCGACAAACACATCGGTAATCACGGGATGAGATTGTGGGGCACTCATACGGTCTCTCCTTGTGTCGGTTGTTGCTCAGGGGCATCTTTGCCGATGACGGTCAGGATCAGGCGCAGCAGATTTGCGCCAACAATCTTCATGATGAACATCACGGCGATGCAGGCACCAATGGAGGTTGGCACCGCGGCCGTCCCGTCAACGGCGACCAGGGTAAAGAGGATGGCACCAGAGGAGAAAAAGTTGGTGATCATCGCCCCGGCGGAGAACTGAAACATGGCGAAAACGTCTTTCTCTTTTTCGCTAATCTGCCCTTCATCGGACAGGTTGCGGGTGAGGGATGCACCCACATCGGTGCTCTGCAGGCTGCCAATCAGCGCCAGCCCGGTGGTACCGGGAATGCCCAGCAGCGGGCGCAGCAGCGGCGTTAACAGCTTACGTGCTGCACGCAGCGCACCATAGTGCTCCAGCACGTTGATCATCCCGAGCGCAAACATCACGGCCGGAATTAAACCGAGCGCAAAGAGAAACCCGTCCATTGCGCCACTGCCACCGGTACCGCGAAAGGCGCTGGTGGCGGTGGTCAGGGTGCCGTCTTCAAGGCTGGCCTTGCTGACCACCTTGCCAAACGCACCGTTGAGGGTGGTGAAATCAAACACGCCGTACCACTCTTTTCCGCCCAGCAGGCCAGAGAAGAAAACGGCTGCGAATGCCAGCGCAACGTACGCGCCGGGCCCGACCTTGAGATCCTGAGGTACTGAACTGTTCATATCCTTTTCCTTGTATGCACGCAATTGCGCAGGGTCATTCTGGCGAGGTTTTGAGCAAAAAAAATGATACAAATCATTTCGTAAGGCGGTGTCGGGACGAAAAAGGCAAAAGTGTGACCCATGGCGGCAGGGGGGTTTCAGCGGAAGGTGATCGGCTTAACAATGTGGTGTAAATGTCTGGTTTGACCACGCATTATTGCGTTTCAAAGTTGTTAAATTTTGAGCGTTGTTCTAGAAACAAAATGTAACATCTCACTGTTTCACAACAACGGACAACAACTATGAACAACTCAGGGAAATACCTTACGTGGGCAGGGCTCTCCGTTGTGGGAGCATTTGCCCTGGGCTATATCGCCCTCAACCGGGGGGAACAGATTAACGCGCTGTGGATCGTTGTCGCCTCGGTCTGTATTTATCTGATCGCGTACCGTTTTTATGGCCGCTATATCGCGAAGACGGTGTTAGGGGTCGACGGCACGCGCATGACGCCTGCGGTTCGTCATAACGACGGTCTGGACTATGTGCCTACCGACAAGAAAGTGCTGTTCGGTCACCATTTTGCGGCGATTGCCGGCGCGGGCCCGCTGGTGGGGCCAGTCCTGGCGGCGCAGATGGGTTATCTGCCGGGGATGATCTGGATCCTCGCGGGCGTCGTGCTGGCCGGTGCGGTGCAGGACTTTATGGTGCTGTTCGTCTCCACCCGCCGCGACGGACGTTCGCTCGGTGAGCTGGTGAAAGAGGAGATGGGAGCCACGGCCGGGGTGATCGCCCTGGTCGCGACCTTTATGATCATGGTGATCATCCTCGCGGTGCTGGCGATGATCGTGGTGAAAGCGCTGACCCACAGTCCGTGGGGAACCTATACCGTGGCCTTTACCATTCCGCTGGCGCTGTTTATGGGGATCTACATTCGCTACCTGCGTCCGGGACGCATTGGTGAAGTGTCGGTCATCGGCCTGGTCTTTCTGGTGTTTGCCATTATCTCCGGCGGCTGGGTGGCTGAGAGCCCGACGTGGGCGCCGTTCTTCGATTTCACCGGCGTACAGCTGACGTGGATGCTGGTAGGGTACGGATTTGTGGCGGCGGTGCTGCCGGTGTGGCTGCTGCTGGCCCCGCGCGATTACCTCTCCACCTTCCTGAAAATCGGCACGATTGTGGGGCTGGCAATCGGCATTTTGATTATGCGCCCAACGCTGACCATGCCTGCGCTGACCAAATTTATTGATGGCACCGGCCCGGTCTGGACCGGCAACCTGTTCCCGTTCCTGTTTATCACCATCGCCTGTGGCGCGGTGTCTGGTTTCCACGCGCTGATTGCCTCCGGTACCACGCCGAAAATGCTCGCCAATGAGAATCAGGCCTGCCTGATTGGCTACGGCGGCATGCTGATGGAATCGTTCGTGGCGATAATGGCGCTGGTCTCGGCCTGTATTATCGACCCGGGCGTTTACTTCGCGATGAACAGCCCAATGGCGCTGCTGGCACCGGCCGGCACCGTTGACGTGGTGGCCTCTGCCGCGCAGGTGGTAAGCGGCTGGGGCTTTGCCATTACCCCTGACACGTTGACCCATATCGCCAGTGAAGTGGGCGAGCAGTCAATTATTTCCCGTGCGGGGGGCGCGCCAACGCTGGCGGTGGGCATGGCGTATATTCTGCACGGCGCGCTGGGCGGGCTGATGGACGTGTCGTTCTGGTATCACTTCGCCATTCTGTTTGAAGCGCTGTTTATTCTGACGGCGGTGGATGCAGGAACGCGTGCGGCACGCTTTATGCTGCAGGATCTGCTGGGGGTGATCTCACCGAACCTGAAACGTACCGATTCATTACCGGCGAACCTGCTGGCAACGGCGCTGTGCGTACTGGCGTGGGGATATTTCCTCCATCAGGGCGTCGTCGATCCGCTGGGGGGGATTAACACCCTGTGGCCGCTGTTTGGTATTGCCAACCAGATGCTGGCGGGCATGGCGCTGATGCTCTGTGCGGTAGTGCTGTTCAAGATGAAGCGTCAGCGTTATGCGTGGGTGGCGTTACTGCCAACCGCATGGCTGCTGATTTGTACCCTGACGGCAGGCTGGCAGAAAGCCTTCAGCCCGGACAACAAGGTGGGCTTCCTGGCTATCGCCAACAAGTTCCAGGCGATGATCGACAGCGGTAAGATCCCGGCGCAATATACGGAATCACAGCTGTCGCAGCTGGTGTTTAACAACCGTCTGGACGCCGGACTGACCATCTTCTTTATGGTGGTGGTTGTGGTGCTGGCGTTGTATTCTCTGAAGACTGCACTGGCGGCGCTGAAAGAAGACAAGCCGACGGCAAAAGAGACACCGTATGAGCCAATGCCTGAGAACCTGGAAGAGATTGTGACCCAGGCGAAAGGGGCGCATTAATCGCTCAACCTCACCCTCTCCCCGCCGGGGAGAGGGGATAAAAGACGAGACATCCACTATGTTCGACACCCTCTCCAAAGCAGGAAAATACCTGGGCCAGGCCGCCAAAATGATGATCGGCGTACCGGATTACGACAACTACGTCGAGCATATGCGCGTCAACCACCCTGACCAGACGCCAATGACCTATGAAGCTTTCTTCCGCGACCGCCAGGACGCCCGTTACGGCGGCAAGGGCGGCGCGAAGTGCTGTTAACCCTCTTTCGGTAAACAAAGGCTAATCTGCTTTTGTTTACATTCAACATGCGATCAGGCGTTTAACCCGCCATCGACATCCAGTCCCGTGCCGGATATTTGTCCGGCGGCAGGACTGGCCAGGAAGGTGACCGCGGCGGCGATGTCTTCCGGCTGGCCGTAATGTCCCACCGCAATCATCTGGCGCTGAGATTCAGCCTGTTCTCCATCCTCCGGGTTCATATCGCTGTTTGTCGGGCCAGGATGCACAAGGTTCACGGTGATGCCGCGCGGGCCGAGATCGCGAGCCAGACCCCGGGTAAGGGAGTTGAGTGCAGATTTGGTCATCGAATAGACGGCAATACCGGGCATCGCCACACGGTTTGCCAGGCAACTGCCGATGTTGATAATGCGCCCGCCGTCAGACATATGCACCAGCGCTTCCTGAATGGCAATCACCACGCCCCGGATATTGACGTTAATCAGGGCGTCAATATCCGCCAGCGTCATGGACTCCAGCGGGCCGCCGCGTGCGATCCCGGCGTTATTGACCAGAATATCCAGCCCGCCCAGGGAGCGTGCCGCATGGGTAACCGCATCCTGAATGGCCTGTGCGCTGGCGCTGTCGGCCTGAATCGCCTCGCTGTGGCGCCCAAGCGCCTTTATCTCTTCGGTGACCGCCTGGGCTTTGTCGGCGGATTTTTCATACGTAATAACCACATCGGCACCGGCGCGTGCCAGTGAAAGTGCGATGGCACGACCCAACCCACGGCTGGCGCCGGTAACCAGCGCCTTCTTACCTGTTAAATCGATCTGCATGATGACCTCGTTGCGAGAGTGATGAGAATCATCATTAGGTATAGTCGGTCGGAACGATTAACGGCTGAAGGATTCCACTTTCTCAAACGCGGCGCGCAAAACCGCTGGGGTGAGCGCGACCGGCAAATAGTGGATAGATTCCACCGGGCGCAGCGTATGGGCAATGACCTTGTCCAGCTCGTCGCGGTTGTTGATATCCACCTCCAGTTCGCGAAGCGTGGTGGGCAGGGTAAAGCGCTGATAGGCCGCTACCAGCTCGGCCAGCACGTCATCCTGGCCGAGCAGCGCACTTTGCACCAGGATGCCGTAGGCCACTTTGGTACCGTGCAGGTATTTTTCCGTTTGCGGCAAAACGGTTAAACCGTTGTGCACCGCATGCGCGGCCGCCACGCGGGTATAGCGCTCGCCCAGACCGCCCACCATTCCGCCCCCGGCAATAATGGCATCCACAACGTCCCTGAACGCCTGCGTCGCTTCGCCACGCTGCTGGTCGGCCAGCGCCTCTTCGCTACGGGAAAGCAGCACGTCGCGGATCGCCAGCGCGCCGTTGATCCCCAGACGTACGGTCAGGGGCAGGTGTTCGGGTTGAGGGGCCAGGACCACCGCTTCATACCACTTCGCCAGCGTATCGCCGATGCCTGCCAGCAGGTACTCCGCTGGGGCATTGAGGATAATGTGCGGTTCCACCAGCACCAGGAAGTTAGCATCGTCGAACACCTCAAACTGCAGCGCCTGACCGGCATCGTTATACCAGACGGAGAGCGGCGTCCAGGCGGCGCAGGTGGCGGCGATGGTGGGAATAGCCACCACCGGCACGCCGAGACGGCGCGCCACCGCTTTGGCGGTATCAAGCAGTGCGCCACCGCCGACACCAATCACCACGCTGGCGTTATTGCCAGACGCCGTCACCAGATCGGTCACGTCACGTTCGCTGCAGTGCCCTTTAAAGCGCAGATGTTTCGCCCCCGGTGTGTGAAAGCTTTCCGGCAGGAAAGGGCGCGCGCCTTCAATGGCGCGTTCGCCATAAATCCACACCGCGCGGGAGAGCTGTTCCGGCGTAAAGAATTCATTCAGGTGCGCAAGGCTTCCCGGATGCGAGAAATAGTTCGCCGGGCCTGGCACGACGCGGATATCGGTGTTGCTCATGTGTTGTCCTTTGTTTAGCAAGCGCTAACCCGATGTTATGTCTGGACATCCGGATGGCTAATAATATTTCGCTTTATCTTATGCCTTTTCCGTCGTTGTCAGTCAACCGGAGCTGTGAAAAATTCGATAAATCACAATATGAAAGAAGGATTTAACGCGGATGGTTTCCAGTCGCCTTGAGATGCGCGGTATCAGCCTGGCCTTTTCCGGCTTTCAGGCGTTGTCGCGCGTGGATTTGACGTTAATGGGCGGCTCCGTGCATGCGCTGACCGGCGCAAACGGCGCGGGGAAATCGACGCTGATGGCGGTGCTGTGCGGCACTTACGATCGCTACGAAGGTGAGATCTGCATTAATAACCAGCCGGTGACGATCCGCGAGCCGCTTGATGCCAAACGGCTGGGTATCCACCTGGTGCAGCAGGAAGTGGACGTCGCGCTGATACCAGGGCTGAGCATTGCCGAAAACATCATGCTCGATCAGCTCGCACAGCCGGGGCATCGCTATCGCTGGCGCGCAATCCGCCAGCAGGCGAAACAGGCGCTGGCGCAGCTGGGTATCGCTCTGGATGTGCGACGCATCGTCGACACCTGCACGCTGGCAGAAAAGCAGCAGATTTTGCTGGCGCGGGCGCTCTCACACCACTGCCGTTTTCTGATTCTGGATGAACCGACCGCGCCGCTGGATAGCCATGAAAGCGAACGGCTTTTCGCCGTAGTGAGACGTCTGCAAAAGCAGGGGATTGGCGTGGTGTTTATCTCTCACCGTATTCACGAACTGAACGCTATTTGCGACACCTTAACCGTGCTGCGCGACGGCAAGCTGATTGAATCCGGCCCGATGGCGAACCTCAGCGGTGACGCAATCGTTGAGAAGATGCTTGGCCATGAGCTTAACGATATCTATCCGCCGGCCCGTCCTGCGCACAGTGACGAGACGTTACTGCGCGTGGAAGGGCTGCACGATGACGCGCTGTTGAAAGATATCTCCCTGCACCTGCGAAAAGGCGAAATTCTGGGCATTGCCGGGCTGGCGGGAGCGGGCAAAACGGAACTCTGCAAGGCGCTGTTTGGGGCCAGCAAAAGCCGTGTAGCGCGTGGTGAGCTAAATCATCAGCCCTGGCAGCCGCGCGATCCGGCGGATTCGGTATTGCGCGGTCTGGCGCTGGTACCGGAGGAGCGGCGCAAAGAGGGCATTTTTATTGATGAACCGGTGAGCATGAACCTGGCGGTCACTGCGGATAACAGCTTCTCGCGCTGGAGCCTGTTCGGCCACCGTCAGGCGTGGCGCTGGGCGGAAGAGGTGATTGCCCGCGTCGGCGTGCGTGCGCGTGGGCCGGGGCAGGTGCTGCGTCGTCTGTCGGGGGGCAACCAGCAGAAGATTGCCATCGGCAAGTGGCTGCGCAACGACGCCAGCGTGTTGATTTTTGATGAGCCGACCAAAGGCGTCGATGTCAAAGCGAAAACCGATCTGTTCCAGTTAATTGACGGCCTGGCGCGCGAGGGCAAAGGGGTGATTTACGCCTCCGGTGAATTCGCTGAACTGGTGGGGCTGTGCGATCGCATTTGCGTGCTGTGGGACGGACGTATCGTGGCGGAAATCGCCGGGGCTGAGGCCCACGAAGAGACACTACTTTATTATTCAACCGGAGGAACGGCGTCGTGAGCAAGGCCCTTTCAGTAACGGCGGCGGCGTCTGGCCGTCAGCAAATTTTTGATTTTCTCTACAAGTGGGGCATGTTGCTGACCGTGGTGGCGCTGGTGGCCATCTTTGGCCTGGCGTCGGACAACTTCCTCGATCCGAACAACATTATCAATATCCTGCGCTCAATTGCCATCGTGACGGTGATTGCTATCGGGGTGTCAATTTCGCTGACCATCGGCGGGTTTGACCTGTCGGTTGGTTCAACGGCATCGCTGGCTAACGCGCTGGTGGTGTCACTGTTCGTCTGGTACGGCTTCGGCACCACCGAATCGATATTGATTACCCTGGCGCTTTGTACCCTGGTTGGCCTGTTTAACGCGTTTCTGATTGTCATCCTGCGGATCCCGGACATGCTTGCCACGCTTGCCAGCCTGTTTGTTATCCAGGGCGTGGCGATGACCTACAGCTACGGCGGGTCAATTACCGAAAACATGGTGCTGCCGAGCGGCGACATGGCTGAGGGGACCATTCCGGCGGCGTTCAGCCTGCTGGGACAGGTGCCGACTATCGTGATCATCATGCTGGTGGTAACGATCCTCGCACAGCTGGGGCTGTCACTGACCACCCACGGACGACGCATGTATGCCATCGGCGGTAATCCGGAGGCGGCACGTCTCTCCGGTATTCGCACCACGCGCTACAAGGTGGCGGCCTACGTGATTGCCTCTCTGCTCGCCGGATTAGGCGGCATTTTACTGGCCTCGCGGATTGGCTCGTCACAGGTGAATGCGGGCGGCGGCTATCTGATGGATGCGGTTGCGGCGGCGTGGATTGGCTTCTCGCTCGCGGGGTCCGGAAAACCGAACGCGCTGGGTACGCTCGTCGGGGCAGTTATTCTTGGCGTGCTGTCGAACGGTCTGGTGATGCTTTCCGTACCCTATTACGCGATGGACATTATAAAAGGGCTGGTGCTCGCCGTGGCGCTGGCGATTACCTACATACAAAAACGCTAACGATTGATCACAACACAACGGGAAAACAGAATGAAAAAAATCACCCTCTCTCTGGTGGCATTAGGGTTACTGACGTCGCTGCCAGGCCTTGCGGCAACCCCCGCACCGCTTCCGCCCGCCATTGCAAATCATGACGGCCCCATCCGCATTGCGGTGATCCGTAACCTCGGCTCTGACGACAACACCACGCAGTTTGTCGCCGGTGCCATTCAGGAAGGCAAAAAGCTCGGCTTTAAGGTCAGCACTTTTTTGAGCAATGGCGACGATGCCAAATTCCAGGACTTCGTTAATCAGGCGATCAGCCAGAAATATGACGGGATTATCCTCTCTCAGGGGCGCGACCCCTATGCGACCGCGCTGGTGAAAAAAGCCGTCGATGCCGGCATTAAAGTGTCGGTGTTTGATACCGCCGTTCAGGGCGACATTCCCGGGGTGACCGTGACCCAGCAGGATGATGCTTCCCTGACCCATCTCTCCTTCGGCCAGCTGGCGAAAGATTTCAACGGTAAAGCCAACATCGTGAAGCTGTGGGTTGCCGGTTTCCCGCCGATGGAACGTCGTCAGGCAGCCTATAAAGCGCTGCAGAAGCAGTATCCGGACATTAAAGAACTGGAGTCTATCGGTGCCGTTTCGTCTGACGTGCAGGGAGATACCGCGAATAAAGTGGGCGCTATTCTGGCGAAATACCCGAAAGGCAAAATTGACGCCATCTGGGGAACCTGGGATGCCTTCAGCCAGGGGGCCTACAAAGCCCTGAAAGAGAACGGCCGCACCGAAATCAAACTCTACAGCATCGATATCTCAAACCAGGATCTTCAGCTGATGCGCGAGCCAGGCAGCCCGTGGAAAGTGAGCGTGGCGGTGGATCCGAAGCTGATTGGTGCAACCAACGTACGTCTGATTGCCAACAAGATTGCCGGTGAAACCACACCCGCCACGTATGATTTCAAAGCGGCGGCGATCCCGCAGGCGCTGCTGACCGCCCAGCCAGGCGCGGTGAACGTGGCGTCGCTGGGGAAAATCATCCCAGGCTGGGGTCAGACCGAAGATTTTATCGCCCCGTGGTTTGCGACGCTTGAAGCGAAACATCAATGAGTGTGCTTCCCACGCCTGAATACAGCCGCAATATGCGGCTGATTGGCCATAGCGACCAGGGCGGTCGCCCGGACGGCGTGCAGCTGATGGTGCATCGCGGTTTCGCGTACATCGGGCATATGGTCTCGCAGGGCTTTTCCATTGTGGACGTGCGCGACCCTAAACATCCCAAACCGGCAGGCTATATGCCCGCGCCGCCCGGCACCTGGAACGTTCATCTTCAGGCGCACGACGATCTCCTGCTGGTCATTAATGCGCGAGACTTGTTCGCGGATGCCCGTTTCGCCGACGAAAAGGTCTACTACACCCGTCAGGTAGGGGAAACCGTACGCGACGTGCAGGACAAGGGCTGGAGCGCCGGGTTGCGGGTGTTTGATATCTCCACCCCTGACAAACCGCGTGAGATCGGTTTTTTATCCCTGAGTGGCATCGGCATTCACCGTATCTGGTACGTCGGTGGGCGCTGGGCGTATGTTTCGGCGCTGATCGATGGCTTTACCGACTATATTTTCCTGACGATCGATCTGGCCGACCCGCAAAAGCCTGAGGTGGCCGGGCGCTGGTGGCTGCCGGGGATGAACCAGGCCGACGGGGAGCAACCCAATTGGCCGGAAGGCAAACGCTACGCGCTGCACCACGCGATTATTGCCGGGGATACCGCTTACGGGAGCTGGCGCGACGGGGGACTGACGCTGCTGGACGTGAAGGATCGCACGCAGCCGAAGCTGATTAGCCATCGCAACTGGAGCCCGCCGTTTGGAGGTGGCACGCATACCGCGCTGCCATTGCCGGATCGTGACCTGCTGGTGGTGCTGGATGAAGCGGTACTGGATAACCAGGAGGACGGTGAGAAGTTCATCTGGCTGTTTGATATTCGCGAGCCGTCGAACCCGGTAAGTATTTCCACATTCCCGCAGCCGCAGGAGCGGGATTATGTGGCGAAAGGGGCGCATTTTGGTCCACACAACCTGCACGAGAACCGGCCGGGAAGCTTTGTCAGCTCAACGCTGATTTTTGCGACCTGGCAGAATGCGGGCGTGCGCGCGTTTGATATTACCAATCCTTACCGTCCGGTTGAAACCGGTGCGCTGGTGCCGGCGGCGCCTGAGAGGATGATGGATACGCGGCCGAATCGACCGCAGGTGATCCAGTCATGCGATGTGTTTGTCGATGCGCAGGGCATTATCTACAGCACGGATTATAACGGTGGATTGTCGGTGATTGAGTATCTGGGGTAACGGCGCGCTGGTGTCTTTCTGACGGCCCTCTTCATCGGGAGAGGGCCGAGGCGTTTAACTGTACTGACGCACCCGCGCCACCAGATCTTCGGCGGTGTCGATACGGTCGGCAATCACAATCAGCGCCTTGCCAAGCGTAATCGCGTGGCGCAGGCATTCGTGGCGCATTGCTTCATCCTGAATGGTCTCGATATCCGCCACGTGCGACAGACCGACACTGCGGCGAATCAGCTCCGTGCCGCAGAATCCGATCGCGTCTTTCCATACCTTTTTCAGGAATTCAGAGGCGTAGCCCGGTGCAGCAAGTGCCGCATCGCGCGTTTTCTCACTGGCCAGGATCTGGAAGCGCTCCGCGAAGGTGTTCCACAGCGACTGAATGTCGGTCAGACGCTGTTCACGGGCCGCGGCGGCATCGCGAATACCCAGATGCCCCGGCAGGCCGCAGAAATTGAGCAGCAGGTTGCCGATGGCGGTGCCGACGTCAAAACCGATGGGGCCGAAGTAGCCGAACTCTGCGTCGATGGCTTTCAGACTGCCGTCTGCCACGAAAATCGAGCCACTATGAATATCGCCATGCAGCAGGGCTTCAGCGTGTGAGAAGAAGCGGTGCTTCAGCGAGGCCACGGCAATTTTTAACTGAGCGTCATCGTGCAGGGCGGCAACGTCTTTTTCCAGTTCAGCAGGGTAGTTGTTACGTTCGTGGACCTGGTACGGATCGTTGAAGAACAGATCTTCGGTGATCTCGCACATCTCCGGATTAAGGAATTTCGCGACCTGCGCTTTCTTGTCATGCGGGTGCAGGTAAAAGTCGCTGGTATGGAACAGCGTGTGCGCGAGGTATTCACCCAGCTGACGCGCCGCCTGCGGGTAGTAGGTATTTTTGATCAGCTCCCCGCGCCAGATGGCATGGCTGGAGAGATCTTCCATCACCATCACCGCCAGTTCGGGGTCGAAGTGGTGGATTTTCACCGTGTGCTGCGGGCTGTGCTGGTAGTGTTCCACCAGCGTTTGCGCCTCCAGGCGGGCGCGATCCAGGGTCAGTGGCCAGGATTCGCCGACGCAGCGCACATACGGCAGCGCCTGCTTAACAACGATGCGGCTTACACCCTCGGTATCGAAAATTTTGAACACCAGATTGAGGTTACCGTCGCCCACTTCCTGCGCCTCCACCAGCGATGAGGGATCATCAAGGCCGCCGAACTGCTTTGCATACTCCACGGCATCCTGGGCGGTAAAGGTACGGTATTGCGACATTGCCTGTTCCTCACTGGTTTAGCTAATAAAGACATTTAGACGTCTATACATCTGGATTTCATCCTGACACAATGTGCTACAACAACGCAACAGGGAATTAACGACATGCAGACATTACAGACGACCAGCCTGCGAGTGGCGGAGAATCAGTTATTTATTCTCGATCAGCAGGCGCTTCCTCAGGAGAAACGCTGGCTTGACGCCTCGACGGTAGAGGCGCTGGTCGGCCATATTCACGCCCTGCGCGTACGCGGGGCACCGCTGATTGGTCTCTCTGCAAGCCTGCTGCTGGCCCTTCTGGCGGAAAACGGCAAAAGCCGTGATGAACTGGCTGTGGCGCTGGAGACCCTGCGGGCATCCCGCCCGACGGCGGTGAACCTGATGAACAACCTCGACCGCATGAAGCTGGCTCTCTGGCAGGAGGATTTTGTGCCTGCGCTGGTGGCGGAAGCGCTGCGTCTGATTGATGAAGACAAGCAGCTGTGCGAGGCCATCGCGAATGCCGGCAGTACGCTGGTGAAACCCGGCAGCCGTGTGTTGACCCACTGCAATACCGGCGGGCTGGCGACGGCAGGGGTTGGCACCGCGCTCGGCGTGATTGCCCGCGCGCATCAGGAAGGACGCGTCAGCACCGTCTGGGTGGATGAAACCCGCCCCCTGTTGCAGGGTGGAAGACTGACCGCATGGGAACTCGGCGAACTGGGCGTGCCGTATCAGCTGATCGCCGATTCCATGGCCGCCAGCCTGATGGCAAAAGGGCTGGTTGACGCGGTGTGGGTGGGCGCAGACCGTATTGCGGCTAACGGCGATGTGGCGAATAAAATTGGCACCTATTCTCTGGCGGTTCTGGCAACGTTCCACGGTATTCCATTCTATGTCGCCGCCCCGCATACCACGCTTGACCCGGCGTGCCCGAACGGTGAGGCAATCCCCATTGAACAACGTGCGGCCAGCGAAGTGACGGGCGTGGCCGGGAGCTTTGGCGCGGTGCAGTGGGCTCCTGAAAACGCGCAGGTCTACAACCCGGCCTTTGACGTAACGCCAGCGGCATTGATAAGCGGTTGGGTGCTGGATACGGGCATCGTCACGCCGGAAGAGGTGGCAAAAGGGAAATTCGCCTGAGGACGACTATCCTTTAAGGGGTTCCCTTTAGGAGGACAGTCACGTGACGCTTGATCCTGATACAGACTTAAAACTGGAACGCGTGGTGGATGCCCCGCGCGATCTGCTGTGGCTCTGCTGGACGACACCCGAGCACATCAAAAATTTCTTCATCCCGGTTCCGCACAAAGTGACCGAGTGTGATCTTGACCTGCGCGTTGGCGGGCGGTTTAACACGGTGTTTGAGGTAGACGGGCAACGGATGGATAACCGGGGTGTGTTTCTCGAAATCGATCCCGGCAGGAAGCTGGTCTTTACCGACGGTTATACGGAAGGCTGGAAGCCCGCCGAAAAGCCGTTTATGACGGCCATTCTACTGCTGGATGATGTGGGGGAGGGCAAAACGCGTTATACCGCCATTGCTCGCCACCCAACGGCGGAAATCCGCGAGCAGCATGAACAGATGGGCTTCCACGAAGGGTGGGGCATTGTGCTGGACCAGCTGGTGGCGTATACGAAGGGATTGAAACACTGACGTTTTTTCGCCCCCTCTCCCTGAAGGGAGAGGGGAAAAATCATGCCAGACGCGGATACGCATCCGCAATCGCATCGCCGGTGAACTGCGCAATCCACCCCTCGGGGTTATCAAAAATACGAATGGCGGTAAAGTTCGGCTCTGAGCCCATATCAAACCAGTGCGGCGTTCCGGCAGGCACGGAAATCAGGTCGTTTTTCTCACACAATACCTGACACACCTCGTCGCCAATGTGTAGGCAAAACAGCCCCGCACCCTCAACAAAGAAACGCACTTCATCTTCCCCGTGGGTATGCTCGTTCAGGAACTTTGCGCGCAGCGCCTCTTTTTGAGGGTTGTCGGCACGCAGGCTGATGACATCCCAGCTCTGATAACCTTTCTCTGCCACTAACGTGTCGATCGCATGCTGATAAGCCGCGATAACCGCATCGGGGGCAGGATCGCGGCCTAAGTCGCGGTCTGCGGCCCAGCGTTCAAAACGCACCCCTCTGGCGTTGAGCTGTTGGGCGATGTCGGCAGCGTCGGTGCTGTGCCAGCGAGGTTGACTGGGGTCTTTATCGGAATAAATGGTCAATGCGCTCATGAAGGGATCTGCTCCGGGTTAATCTCGTCGAACTGGTGTACCTGATGGTGATGGCTTGCACCGTCATCATCGCCGCGAATCAGCTGCAGGGTGCGAAAACCTGCCAGCTCAGCGGCGTCCAGCTCCTGATGTATATCCGACAGGAACAGGATCTGCGACGGGGGGATACCCGTTTGTGCCGCAATGTTCTGGTAAGACTGGACGTCGCGCTTGGCACCGATGTGGGTATCAAAATAGCCGCTGAACAGATGAGTAATATCACCTTCGTCGCTGTAGCCAAATAACAGTTTCTGCGCCGCGACGGAGCCTGAGGAATAAACATAGAGATCAATACCCTGCGCTTTCCATTTTTCCAGCGCAGGCAGTACGTCCGGGTAGAGGTGGCCGGTAAAATCGCCGTTAACGTAGCCGTCGTGCCAGATGATCCCCTGTAGCGCCTTCAACGCGGTTGACTTGCGGTCTTCATCCATAAACGTAAAAAGTGTGTCGATAAGGTCGCTTACGCTGGCGTGCGGGTGGTTAATTTCATCACGCAGGTTGTCCAGAATCGATTTGACCGGCTCGGCGTACTGCTGCGCGGACACAAAGGCCGCCAGACGCTCACGCGCGTAGGGGAACAAAACATCATGGACAAAACGGATATCGCTGGTGGTCCCTTCAATATCCGTCACAATCGCGCGAATCATACTCTCTCCCAGTGTCGTAAACGCATTTCGCATTCAAATAAGAATTCCAGTCCTTCCAGATGACGGCGGGCCTCGGCCACATCGCGTCCCCAGCAGGTTAAGCCATGACCGCGCAGAAGAAAACCATAATTAAACGGGTGCGCCTGAGCGTATTCGGCAATGCGCACGGCGAGTGCGTCGATATCCTGGTCGTTATCAAACACCGGGATGGCGACCGTATCCAGATGCGTGCTCTGCCCGGAGAGGGATTTTTGCATCTCAAAGCCGGTGATCTTCAGCTCAGGCTCTTTGACCAGCCGCGACAAGACCGTGGCATTGACGGTATGGACGTGCAGAACCGCGTTGGCTTCGGGAAACAGACGATAGATGAGCGTGTGAAGCCCGGTTTCAGCCGACGGCGTGCGGCCAGACGGTGCACGGTTGGTCGCAATCTCCACCTGCAGAAAATCGTCGGTGGTCAGGCTGCCTTTATCTTTACCGGATTCACTGAGCCAGCACAGATGTGCATCCTGACGCACGGACATGTTACCGCCGGTCGCGGGAGCCCAGCCTTTGGCGCCGATCCAGCGGCAGGCGTCGACCAGGTGTGTGAGTTGCAGGTTGTCGGTCATCTTCCTTTTTCCCTCTCGGTCAGGAATATTCATATTGTTTAGACGTCTAAGCGTCTTGATTGCCAAAGACTAACATCGTGTTATAGTGTCAGCAACATAAGTATTACATGCAGGCACAACACAATGAGCAATAACGCATTGATTCCTCAGAGTAAACTTCCCAGTCTTGGTACCACCATCTTTACGCAAATGAGCGCACTGGCCCAGCAGCACAACGCCATTAATCTCTCGCAAGGGTTCCCTGATTTTGATGGCCCGCGTTATTTGCAGGAACGTCTGGCGTACCACGTTGCGCAGGGGGCGAACCAGTATGCACCGATGACGGGCGTGCAGGCACTGCGGGACGCCATAGCAGACAAAACGGCTGAGCTGTATGGCTATAAGCCAGACGCTACCAGCGACATCACGGTGACGGCAGGGGCGACCGAAGCGTTGTATGCCGCAATTACCGCGCTGGTGCGCACGGGTGATGAGGTGATCTGCTTTGACCCGAGTTATGACAGCTACGCGCCGGCGGTTGAACTCTCCGGCGGCGTGGTGAAACGTATCGCGCTACAGCCACCGCATTTCCGTCCGGACTGGCAGGCGTTTGCTGCCTTGCTGAGCGACAAAACCCGTCTGGTTATTATCAATACTCCGCACAACCCGTCGGCGACCGCATGGCAGAAAGCCGATTTCGCAAAACTTTGGCAGGCGATTGCCGGGCGTGAAATTTACGTGCTGAGCGATGAAGTGTATGAGCACATCTGTTTTGCGCAGGAAGGGCATGCCAGCGTGCTGGCCCATCCGCAGCTTCGCGAGCGTGCCGTGGCGGTATCGTCATTTGGTAAAACCTATCACATGACCGGCTGGAAGGTGGGGTACTGCGTGGCTCCCGCGGCCATCAGCGCTGAGCTGCGTAAAGTACATCAGTACCTGACGTTTGCCGTAAACACGCCGGCCCAGCTGGCCCTGGCTGATATGCTGCGCGCCGAACCGGAGCACTACCGCGACCTGCCGGCATTCTACCGTCAGCGTCGGGATCTGTTTGTGAATGCGCTAAGCCAGAGCCGTCTGGAGATTTTACCCTGCGAAGGGACCTACTTCCTGCTGGCGGACTACAGCGCGATTTCGGATCGGGATGACGTGAGTTTTTGCCAGTGGCTGACAAAAGAAGTGGGCGTTGCTGCCATTCCGCTGTCCGTATTTTGCGCCGACCCGTTCCCGCATAAGCTGATCCGGCTCTGTTTTGCGAAACAGGAATCGACGCTTCTCGCGGCGGCGGAGCGGCTGAATACACTCTGAGCGTGTCATCCCTCTCACGTTAGAATAACGGCGGTCTGCGCATAATAAGTGAGAGTAATATCAGTCAAAATAACGCGAAAGCGCGTTATAAAATATAAGTCAGGATTATGTATTAACAAAGAGAACGGGCTGTGAGCGACACAGCCCGTCGATGTTATTTTTCTGTTACTTCGTTAATGAATTTCGCGAATGCCGTACTGTTTAATGCCGAGCGGTTATAAATCATAAAAATGTCAAGCGAGGGAAGGGTGAACGGTGCAGTGATTTTTTTGAGTCTTAGCACTTCACTGTATTTATCAAATAAAATTTCGGGTACGTAACCAATTAAATGAGAGGCACTTATCATCGAAATAATAGTAAATACAGAGTCACAGCGAAAACCGATTGTCTTTTCCGCATGCACTTTTTCTGCCATCGATTGATAGGTTTTAACGCCCGGCTCATCACTGAGGAATATCGTAAACTTCTCTTCCTGAAGCTCTTCCATGGTGGCCACCTCTTTCATCCGCGGATGATCCTGGCTGCAGACCAGCAGGACGGAATAGGATGCATATGGCACACAAATCATTGAACGGTTACTAACCGGGGCCATTGAGAAAATTAAGTCTGCTTTACGGTATGCCAGCAGATCCTCTGCGGAGTCAGCAGAGAGCAGCATGTCATGCAGTTCAATCTCGTAATTGTGCTCACGCATCAATAATTTAAGCGGGCCCAGCAGGTTTTCTGTGGTCAGGATTTGCGGGCTGTATACCACAAAATTCTTTTTTAGCGTTGAGCCATGCATGATGTTAATCGTCTGCTCAAGCTGGTTGAGGTTTTGCTCAAGATGATGGTGCAGGTTCACGCCTACCGTGGTGGGCGTAATCCCTTTCCCGGAACGAATGAACAGGGGATCGTTGAGCTGATTACGCAACCTTTGCAGCGACTGGCTGACCGCCGAGGGCGTAATATAGAGCGTTTCTGCTGCCTTGCTGATGCTTAAGTGCTGATAAATACACTCGAAAATTACCAGCAGATTAAGATCAAATTTTTTTAGATCGTAGAGATTAGCCATGTTTCATCCTGAGTGGACTGCGTTGCGTTAACACATCACTGATAACTATAGAAGGAAGTTAATCATTTGCCATCCATGCAATTAACTTACTTAATTAGAGTTGTATGTTGACTTAATATATCACGATGGCAGATTTATAAAATAGAGCTTCAATGAATATTAAGATATTTTTATCTCTAAAACTGCGAGAGTGTTTGCATTAAAATAGTCTCAATTATATATAGACAAATAATTATCATTCATTTTTATTAATCCTCGCCGGCGCGTATTCAGTCCTGCGCGATAAACCGTGTTCGATGAAACCTATCACAGCCATAGATACGATTGGCGCTCATGTGCATTGCCCTCGCGCTGTGCGGGTGTTGTAATCAAGGCGCTGTTACGGCCTTGATATGAGGTATGTAGAGCGCAACGCAACGCCAGCAATTGCTGGCACTGAAAGTTCCTGTGGAAAGTTCAGGTATCAGGGCCGCCCACCAGGGCGGCCTTTTTACTTTTGGCTTTTCGTTAATTCAGTTCATCACGTTGTCTTGTTCGGGTTGTTAGGTATGGCTGATTGATTTGATAAAGCAAACGCATTAGCCCACCCGGCGAAAGTTGGTTACCTTACATCTCAACGAAAACACGGAGGAAGTACAGATGTCTTTGATTAATACCAAAATTAAACCTTTCAAAAACCAGGCGTTCAAAAACGGTGAATTCATCGAAGTGACCGAGAAAGATACCGAAGGCCGCTGGAGCGTCTTCTTCTTCTATCCGGCTGACTTCACCTTCGTTTGCCCGACCGAACTGGGTGACGTTGCAGACCATTACGACGAACTGCAGAAGCTGGGCGTAGACGTTTACTCTGTTTCTACCGACACCCACTTCACCCACAAAGCATGGCACAGCAGCTCTGAAACCATCGCGAAAATCAAATATGCGATGATCGGCGACCCGACTGGCGCCCTGACCCGTAACTTCGACAACATGCGTGAAGATGAAGGCCTGGCTGACCGTGCTACCTTCGTTGTTGACCCGCAGGGCATTATCCAGGCAATCGAAGTTACCGCTGAAGGCATCGGCCGTGATGCTTCTGACCTGCTGCGTAAAGTGAAAGCGGCGCAGTACGTTGCTTCTCACCCAGGTGAAGTTTGCCCGGCGAAATGGAAAGAAGGCGAAGCGACTCTGGCACCGTCTTTAGACCTGGTTGGCAAAATCTAAGTTTCCCGCCGTCTTTCGCGCAGAGCATCGCCTGCTCTGACGCGACAGGCTCCGGAAATGACAGTCGTAATGGGCGCGCCCGCGCCCATTTTATTCCAGCACCATGATGCAAGTTGCATTCAGGCCGCCCGAATAAGGCAGCTTGCATGATGACGTTTTTAGAGAGGGAAGAATAATGCTCGACACCAATATGAAAACCCAGCTCAAGGCCTACCTTGAGAAACTGACCAAACCTGTTGAGCTGATTGCCACGCTGGACGACAGCGCTAAATCGGCAGAGATCAAGGAACTGCTGGCAGAGATCGCCGAACTGTCACCGAACGTGACCTTCAAAGAAGATAACGGTCTGGCGGTGCGCAAGCCCTCCTTCCTGATCACCAATCCGGGTTCTGACCAGGGGCCGCGTTTTGCCGGTTCTCCACTGGGCCACGAATTTACCTCGCTGGTGCTGGCACTGCTGTGGACCGGTGGTCATCCGTCAAAAGAGGCGCAGGCGCTGCTCGAGCAGATCCGCGACATTGACGGCGATTTTGAGTTTGAAACCTATTACTCACTCTCCTGCCATAACTGCCCGGACGTGGTGCAGGCGCTGAACCTGATGTCGGTGCTGAACCCGCGCATTAAGCACACGGCGATTGACGGCGGTACGTTCCAGAACGAAATCACCGACCGTAACGTCATGGGCGTTCCGGCGGTCTTTATGAACGGTCAGGAGTTTGGCCAGGGCCGTATGACGCTGACCGAAATCGTTGCCAAAGTGGACACGGGCGCCGAAAAACGTGCGGCAGAAGCGCTGAACAAACGTGACGCGTATGATGTTCTGATTGTCGGCTCCGGCCCGGCGGGCGCGGCGGCGGCGGTTTACTCCGCCCGTAAAGGCATTCGTACCGGCCTGATGGGCGAACGCTTCGGTGGCCAGGTGCTCGACACCGTGGATATCGAAAACTACATCTCTGTGCCGAAGACCGAAGGCCAGAAACTGGCTGGCGCACTGAAGGCGCACGTCAGCGATTATGAAGTGGATGTGATCGACAGCCAGAGCGCCAGCAAGCTGGTTCCGGCCGCGGTTGAAGGGGGATTACACCAGATTGAAACCGCCTCCGGCGCGGTGCTGAAAGCGCGCAGCATTATCATTGCCACCGGCGCCAAATGGCGCAACATGAACGTCCCGGGTGAAGATCAGTATCGCACCAAAGGCGTCACCTACTGCCCGCACTGCGACGGCCCGCTGTTTAAAGGTAAACGCGTGGCGGTGATCGGCGGCGGTAACTCTGGTGTGGAAGCGGCGATTGACCTGGCGGGTATCGTTGAACACGTCACCCTGCTGGAGTTCGCCCCAGAGATGAAAGCGGACCAGGTGCTGCAGGACAAAGTGCGTAGCCTGAAAAACGTCGATATCGTGCTGAATGCGCAGACCACGGAAGTGAAAGGTGACGGCAGCAAAGTGACCGGTCTGGAATACCGCGACCGCGTGAGCGGTGACGTGCATAGCGTGGCGCTGGCGGGGATCTTCGTACAGATTGGTCTGTTGCCAAACACCACCTGGCTGGACGGCGCGATTGAGCGCAACCGCATGGGCGAAATTATTATCGATGCGAAATGCGAAACCAGCGTGAAAGGGGTGTTCGCGGCAGGGGACTGCACCACAGTTCCGTACAAACAGATCATCATTGCCACCGGTGAAGGGGCGAAAGCGTCTCTGAGCTCGTTCGATTATCTGATTCGCACCAAAACGGCATAAAAAGAAAGCAAGACTACACCTGCAACAGCAAGAGGCCACCGAAAGGTGGCCTCTTTTTTTTACCTGACGACCATCACCGGAATGTGGGTGTGACGGATCACGCTCGACGCGTTAGAGCCCAGCAGGTGGGTGGTAATGGAAGGATTACGGGAACCGATCACCACGACGTCTGCTTTCAGTTCATTGGCCAGTTCATTAACGGCATCCCGCACGCTACCGAACCTGACGTGAGTTTTGATACGTGAAGGGTCGATGCTGAAATGCCCGACCATGGTTTGTAGACGATTTTCAGCTTCGTGCTGAAGATGCTCTTCGAAGCGACGTACATCGGCGGCAAAGCGGTGCAGACTCAGGCTGGCGGAACCCGGTAACACGTGTAAAAGATGAATGATCCCGTCCTGCTGCGCCAGGAACTCCGCGTGGCGTACGGCCTTGTCGCTCAGCTCCATCTCGAAAACATCAACCGGCATAATGATTGTCTGATACATACCCGTTTCTCCTTGTTTATAAACGCTGAATTCATTCAACCACAAAATATGAATGGTTTCTGTAAGCGCGGCGCCACTTTTTGATCTCGCCAGGAAAAATCTCAAAAGATCCGTCATCACGGGCAAGTCTTCTGGGGTAGCTACCCTTTATACACTGTCCTGGATCCTTTCGGAGGTTGCATGAAAGCACTCACGTATCACGGCCCACATCATGTTCGCGTCGAGAATGTCCCCGATCCCATCATTGAACAGCCAGACGATATTATTCTGCGGGTCACGGCTACGGCGATTTGCGGGTCCGATCTGCATCTCTATCGCGGCAAAATCCCGAAGGTGCAACACGGCGATATTTTTGGTCATGAATTTATGGGGGAAATCGTTGAGTGTGGCAGGGAGGTGAAGAATTTACAGAAGGGCGATCGCGTGGTTATCCCGTTTGTGATTGCCTGCGGTGACTGTTTCTTCTGCCGTCTGCAGCAATACGCGGCCTGCGAGACGACCAACGCCGGGCAGGGCGCCGCGCTGAACAAAAAGCAGATTCCCGCGCCAGCCGCGCTGTTTGGCTATAGCCATCTCTACGGCGGTGTGCCGGGAGGCCAGGCGGAATATGTTCGCGTACCGAAGGGGAACGTTGGGCCGTTCAAGGTGCCGCCGCTGTTGTCCGATGACAAAGCGCTGTTCCTGTCAGATATTTTACCCACCGCCTGGCAGGCGGCAAAAAATGCGCAGATCGAAAAAGGATCGAGCGTGGCCGTTTTCGGCGCCGGGCCGGTGGGGTTGCTGACCATTGCCTGCGCGCGACTGCTCGGGGCGGAACAGATCTTCGTCATCGACCATCACCCGTATCGCCTGCGATTCGCTCAGGCGCGCTACGGCGCAATCCCGGTCAACTTTGATGATGATAACGATGCCGCCGAAAAAATCATTGAGCAAACTGCCGGCCAGCGTGGTGTCGATGCGGTGATTGATGCCGTCGGGTTCGAAGCCAAAGGCAGCACCACGGAAACAATCCTCAGCAACCTTAAAATTGAAGGCAGCAGCGGCAAAGCGCTGCGTCAGTGTATCGCGGCTGTCCGGCGCGGCGGCGTTGTCAGCGTCCCTGGCGTTTACGCCGGGTTTATTCACGGCTTCCTGTTTGGCGATGCCTTCGATAAAGGGCTGAGTTTCAGGATGGGGCAGACACACGTCCACGCCTGGCTGGGCGAGTTGCTGCCGCTTATCGAAAAAGGGCTGCTTACGCCGGAGGAGATTGTGACCCACTATCTGCCGCTGGCGGATGCGGAACGCGCCTACAAGATTTTCGAAAAACGGGAGGAGGAGTGCCGCAAGGTCATTCTGGTGCCGGGGGCGGAAACGCCTGACGCGGCGGCACAGCAGGTGAAAGGCCTGGTCAATGCTTTCCCGGGTGGGGTGGTGTGAGATTATCGCTTACCGATGACGATAAAGAAAAAGCACCGCCATGACGATGATCGCCAGAATAATGAGAAAAATAAGTGTGATAACCACTATCTCACTCATGACCGTCCCCGCGGCACCCAAACAGATTAAGCGTGGGTTAAGGGGTTTTCGGGCGATATAGGATAATCGGGTGAATTTGCGGAAAGAGGATGCGGGTGCATCCTCTGTGCAACGCGGGAGCGTTTGTTCAGATGGGGTTAACGCAGGTAGTCGCCCGCGGCTTCTGGCTGGTAGAGCAGCTCCAGCACTTCCAGATGCGCCGCGGCACCGCCTGGCAACGCCCAGTTGATGGTGTCTCCCGTACGCAGACCAAGAAGCGCGGCACCCACAGGGGCAAGGACCGAAAGCTGTGCACTGCTGTCGGTCATCTGCGCCGGGTAGACCAGCGTTCGGGTCAGCTCTTCACCAGTGGCCAGGTTACGGAATTTAACCCGGCTGTTCATGGTGACCACGTCGTGAGGCATGGATTCAGGCGTGCACATCTGCGCCCGGTCAAGCTCTTCATTCAGGGCGTCAGCCACCGGAAGCGAAGCGAATTCTGCTTTTTCCAGCAGTCTGTCAATACGTTCTGCGTCAAGCTCATTGATGATGATGGTGGGTCTGGACATTTTTTACTCCATGTCGTTAATGCTGCGTGTAACGCAGAAACCAATCCAAAAGAAAACCCTCGCCGTCTGGCAGCGAGGGTTTAACTCTTCTGATGATACTGGCTGAGCGCACAACTTTGAAGTGATACAGGTCACATTCATGGGTCATATGAATTTTCGGTGAAAAACGTGCTCCCTTGCCAATTTGCATTATTCTTTTTAAGCGCCCCCTGCGGGCGACTATCCGCATTCAGTGTTTCTTCTCAGGAGATCTCATGAGCGATTACGACAAAATTACGTTGAAAGACGGCAGTTATTTATATTTTAAAGACTGGGGAAGCGGACAACCCGTGGTATTTAGCCACGGCTGGCCGCTGACGGCGGATGCCTTTGAAGACCAAATGTTATACCTGGGGTCAAAAGGATTTCGCGTAATTGCACATGACCGCCGCGGACATGGCCGCTCAGCGCAGCCGTGGGATGGGCACAATATGGATCAGTACGCCGACGACCTGGCTGAGCTGACGGCGCGTCTGAATCTGAAAGACGCTGTTCACGTGGGGCATTCAACCGGCGGTGGCGAAGTGGCGCGCTATATTGGTCGCCACGGTACGGATCGCGTGGCGAAAGCGGTACTTATTGGTGCCGTGACACCGATTATGATCAAAACCGATTTCAACCCGAACGGTGTGCCGAAAGAGGTGTTTGATGGTATTCGGGAAGGCGTGATTAACGATCGCGCAGCTTTCTTCTATGCGCTGACCGAGGCGTTTTATGGCTATAACCGCCCGGGGGCGAAAGAGTCCAAAGCGGTGCGGGAGAGCTTCGTTGAGCAGGGGCTTCAGGGGTCGATCAAGGCGCTGTATGACTGCGTCAAAGCGTTCTCTGAAACCGATCTGCGTGAAGATCTGAAAAAGATGACTATCCCGACGCTGGTGATCCACGGCGATGACGACCAGATAGTCCCGATCGAGACCTGTGGTCGGGTGGCTGCAGAGATCCTGCCGAACGCTGAGCTGAAGGTCTATGCCGGGGGTTCTCACGGCATATGCACCACGCATAAGCACCAGATCAACGACGATTTGCTGAAATTTATTCAGTCTTAATTCCTGGCGGATTGCGTTACGCTGAGTGTCCTGATCCAGGGTACTGAGCGAAACGCAATTCGTGTCTGCCCCACCATTAAGAGAGCACTATGTATTTCTATCAACCTTCTCTAGGACACGGCCTGCCGCATGACCCACTGAACGCGATTATTGGCCCACGCCCGATTGGCTGGATCTCCTCGTGCGACAACGCCGGTCAGCTGAATCTCGCGCCGTATAGCTTCTTTAACTGCTTTAACTATCGTCCGCCTATCATCGGTTTTTCCAGCAACGGCTGGAAAGACAGCGTGCGTAATATTACCGAAACCGGCGAGTTTGTCTGGAACCTGGCGACGCGCGATCTGGCTGAAGCGATGAATGCGACCTCGGCTATGCTTCCCCACGATGAAAATGAATTTACCTTTGCGGGATTAACGCCAGCGGCCAGCCAGCTGGTGAACGCCCCGCGGGTGGCAGAAAGCCCGGTTAACTTTGAGTGTCGCCTGTCGCAGTGTATTCAGCTTACCGGGGCCGACGGCACACCGGTTGATACCTGGCTGGTGCTCGGCGAAGTGGTGGGTATTCACATCGCCGAAACGTTGCTGGAAGAGGGGATTTATCAGACAGCGAGAGCGCAGCCCATCCTGCGTGCGGGTGGGCCGACGGCTTACTATGGCATCAGTGACGAGCACCGGTTTGACATGACCCGACCGATCGTCAATCAGTGACCGGCTTTATCAATGACGAATTGTTTTCCGCAGTTACCCGGGTGTGGCTGCGGAGCAAATGAGGTTGCAGAAAGCGGGTTATTAATGGTGTCTGCCTTCAGTGAGATCTGCATTTCGGTCAGGTAGGACGGGTTGCCATTACAGGTAAGTTTGAACGCTTTGACATTCTCCTTGCCCCAGCCTTTGGCCACGGCGCTGTCAAAGTCGCTGCGGCTTACGGTTTTTCCGTAGTTATCGGCGAGGAACTTGCCGACCGCGCTGTTTTTTATCTCCTGATTCATGCGCACCATTGTGCCGAAATACGCGTCAGGATCAAAACCAAAGCACACCCCATGTTTGGCATATTCGTAGCGTTCCAGGCAGGAGTTACCGCCAGCACCTGGCATAACGCTGTTCAGCTTCGCAGCACCTGAAAGCGACAGTCCGGTTTCGGCGGCAGCGCATTTGCGGCTGGCCTTCACCTCCGGCATGTTCGGGATTGGACGGGTCGCGCAGCCAAAACGCATCCAGCGACGTTCATCCACACCCCGTGCGGCAACAGATTTTGGCAGCCCCGGCCATAATCCGTGCACGGTCAGAAAATCGGTTTTGTTATCACTCTCTTTTTGTAAACGGCACTCTTCGGGCTCGTTGCGGTTACGGTCGGCCATGCTCTGGCAGAACCCGGTTTGCCAGGAAAGAGCCAGAACGTAGCGATCGAAATCGCCATACTGCGTTGCCTTGAGTGGGTCGGCCTGTGCGGAGAATACACAGAGTGCCAGCGCGATTGCGCCAGACGGAATAACGATATCCTTCCTGAACATGTGATTTCCTGATCGAATGAGCATGAATAATTTCTGGAAATTATTAAAGCACAAAAAGCGCCCGCAGGCGCTTTCTGGATATCAGGAATTTAGCTTAAGCTGCGCCGGGTACCAGCACCTGCGTGGCAATAATCACGATAATCAGCCCTACAATCACGGGGACGGAGGTGCGTTTGATCACTTCGAAAGGTGAGATTTTTGCCATCCCGGCAACGGCTACAACCACACCCGATACCGGCGAAATGGTGCGACCGAGGTTTGACGCCTGCAGCATGGGGATGGAGAGATAGGCCGGGTTAATGCCTGAGGAGTGAGCCAGTTTCGGGATCATCTCAACGAAGGCGTAGAACGGCGCGTTACCTGAACCGGTAGTCATGGCGGCCAGCATGGTCAGCACTACCAGAACCAGCATCAGGATAATACTGGCCGAGCCGAACGAGGTGGCGATGGAAATCAGGCTTTGAATAAAGCCGATGGTGCTCAGACCCTGGGCGAAGACGCCTGCTGCAACCAGCAGCATAACGACCCCTGCAAACGCATCCGCCATACCGCGATAGGCCACTTCCAGACCCGAGAAGACTTTCTGCGTGTTAAACCCACGCACAAACTCCAGCAGGGCGGCCAGCAGCATGCAGATCACCAGAATGGTGATGATGTGCAGCTGCGGGCCCCATTTACCGTCAAAAATAAGCACGCCAATAATAGGTGTGAACGGCAGAATGGCATAAAACGCTGGCGCGGTGGTGGTGATTTCACTCACGTCCAGCATCTCGTGGCTGATGTTCTCTTTTTTATCGAGATAGCGCTGCCAGAAGAAGTGCGCGATGCCCATGCCGACAATGGCGACGATAGAAATGGGCAGCGTGGTTTTGAACGCAAAGTCGATAAGCGACATCTCAGCGGCTTTGGCTGCGAGCACGACATCACCGGAGGTGGGGGAAAGAATAATGGCGGCCGGCGAGGCGCAAATCGCGGCGGCCGCGCCGCGGCTGATACCGACGTTAACCATAATCGGGAACAGGGTGGCCATTAACAGTACGCCCAGACCGGTTGCGGACGACACGGCAAGGGACATCAGGCAGGCAAGGAAATAGGCTGCGACCATCAGCAGATAGGGGGAGTTAATGTACTGCAGCGGTTTGGACGCCAGTTTAACCACCATATCATTCGCGCCGATATGGGTCATGTATGCCGCAAAACCGCACAGCATCATGATCATCATACCCAGGTCGCCACCGCGGCTCATGAGCAGGATTTTAATGTATTCAACAATGTCAGTGGCGGTGTAGCCCGTACTGTCTGCGCTGGCCGGTAACACCTGATGGCCCATGATGGCGCTGATAATGAGCAGGGTTAGCCCGCCGACAAATAACACCCCTGTGGCCGAGTAACCTTTAATGATGTAGCGCGCTACACCGACAATGACGACGACTCCGATAAGGAGCTCGATAAACGTAAGCATGGTTTCCCCTGTGTCCTTGCTGCCCGAGAGCACAAATAATCAATAAAAAAGAAGGATGAAATGTGCCGAATTAATGTTCTGTCCTTGCTGATTAAAATCAATAAACAGACTACTAAAGAAGATATTAACGGTATTTTTGCCATCGCCCCGGCATTTATCTCGTGTGCATATTGACCGGTATAGATATCACTATATGTCAATTAAATGATAATGGGTTGTTAAATATTTTGTGGGTTTAAATTCGCCGCAGAAAGAAAAGGCAAAAACCCTTTGGGAATTGGGTTTTTAATGGCTGCTGGCAGCCCTCCAGGACGGGCCCTGGAGACCGTCATTGCTGGCGTTGGTTGGGTTATCCAGCGTATTAAAGTCTAATAAAGGCTTACTTTTGTTGTGCTTATTATGGCGTGAAGGTATGTTCCTCTCAGAATATTCCCAGGAGGACGCTGATTAATTAGGAATAACGCTGATGCTGTTAAGCTTTGATTAAACTATTTTATGGTAAACTTTGCCTCGAATACTAAGAATGGTAATTGCATTGTGATTGTACGTAATAAATTTTTCCTCATTTTGTTGTTTATTTTTGGGCAGTTAGCATTGTCGTCTGTTGCACACGCCGAGAGCAATGCAACCGATAAAGGCTGGTTCTCCACCTTCACTGATAATGTGTCGCAGACCTGGACTGCGCCAGAGCATTATGACCTGTATGTTCCGGCAATAACGTGGCATGCACGTTTTGCCTATGACAAAGAAAAGACTGACAAATATAACGAGCGCCCGTGGGGGGCTGGTTTTGGTCAGTCGCGTTGGGACGAAAAAGGGAACTGGCATGGCATCTATCTGATGGCCTTTAAAGATTCCTTTAACAAGTGGGAACCAATCGGGGGTTATGGCTGGGAGAAAACCTGGCGTCCGTTAGCCGATGAAAACTTCCATGTGGGGCTGGGTTACACCGCCGGTGTGACCGCACGCGACAACTGGAACTACATTCCGATTCCGGTGCTGCTGCCTCTGGCCTCTATCGGCTATGGTCCGGCAACGTTCCAGATGACCTATATCCCGGGGACATACAACAACGGTAACGTTTACTTCGCCTGGATGCGTTTTCAGTTTTAACTGAAAAAACGTCACGTACTGGTGAAAAAGTGTGCAGCCGTTGATTCCGTTGAGATAAAAAACCGTCAGCAGAAATTAACGCGACTTTAGTCACTTTTTATCAAAGAACCGCTGGACAAAAGGTCCCACAATTGATGTACTGGTACCCGACACAGCATTTGTGTCGTTTTTTAATGTAAAGGTAATTTTGATGTCTAAGATTAAAGGTAACGTTAAGTGGTTTAATGAGTCCAAAGGATTCGGTTTCATTACTCCTGAAGATGGCAGCAAAGACGTGTTCGTACACTTCTCTGCAATCCAGTCTAATGGTTTCAAAACTCTGGCTGAAGGTCAGCGTGTAGAGTTCGAAATCACTAACGGTGCCAAAGGCCCTTCTGCTGCTAACGTAATCGCTCTGTAATTCAGACGCGTCAGCAAGAATTTCAAAACCCGCTCACTGAGCGGGTTTTTTTTCGCGTGGAATCAGCTAAGCAGATACATTTTGAGGAAGCTGGCAACGATCAGCACGCTCAACAACACCACACCTGCGCTCATCAGGTTCTGTTTCATTCTGTCACCCTCGTTCAGTATTGCGTTCAGAGTGACAGAGAAAAATTAAGCCAACATTAACGCAGCGTCTGTTAGTGCGTCGTGGCGGAAGAAAATAGCCAGAATGCGATCCCCGTCATCGCAAAGGAGCCGAGCATATTAATCGCAATGTTCATCAGCGCCCAGCCGACACGCCCTTCCTGAAACAGGAAAACCACTTCCGCCGAGAACGTTGAGAAGGTGGTTAAACCGCCGCAAAAGCCGGTGGTAATCAATAGCTTCCACACGGGATCGATATGCGTCATACGGTTAAACCAGGCCAGCCCCACGCCAATAATGAAAGCACCTATCAGGTTAGCCGCCAGCGTACCCATTGGAATAGCCTGATGCAGGGGATTAAAACGCATACTCAAGAACCACCGCGCAACGCTACCCGTACCCCCACCAATAAAAACGGCTAAAAGTAGTTGTAACACTGTAAATACCTGCTATTTGATGTGTAAGAGTGGCGAGTTTAACGCGGTTTTTGCTGAGGGGACAAATATGTATGTTGCGGTAGGACAGTTTGCGGTTACGCCTGACTGGCAAGAGAATGCAGATAAATGTGTCTCTCTGATGAGGCAGGCCCGCCTGAAAGAAGCATCCTTGCTGGTGCTGCCGGAGGCGCTGCTGGCAAGAGATGACCACGACCCGGACCTGTCGGTGAAGTCTGCCCAGCCTCTGGACGGCGGATTTTTACAGCACCTGCTGGCGGAAAGCGCGGGCAATGGTTTGACCACCCTCTTTACGGTGCATGTCCCCTCGACGGCGGGACGGGCGGTAAATACGCTCGTGGCCATCCGTGACGGCGCGATCGTTGCGCGCTATGCCAAACTCCATCTTTATGATGCCTTCAGCATTCAGGAATCGCGGCGGGTGGATCCGGGAGACAGCATCCCACCGCTGCTTGATGTCGATGGCTTTAAGATTGGGTTGATGACCTGCTACGACCTGCGTTTTCCTGAGCTGGCACTTACGCTCGCGTTAAAGGGGGCTGACGTGCTGGTTGTGCCTGCCGCGTGGGTCAAGGGGCCGCTTAAAGAGCATCACTGGGCAACGCTCCTTACAGCGCGTGCGCTGGATACTACCTGCTATGTTGTGGCCTCGGGGGAGTGCGGCAATAAGAACATTGGGCAGAGCAGGGTGGTGGATCCGCTGGGTGTTACGATAGCCGCTGCGGCGGAGGCCCCGGTTTTGCTGATGACAGAGTTACAGCGGGAGAGGATTACGCTTGCACGGCAGCAATTACCGGTTCTTCGCAACCGTCGGTTTGCGCCACCGCAATTATTGTGATGTTTTTTTCAACAATGCTTGATTCACCTTGTTACAGATTGCTATTGTGTGCACGCGTCAAATGACCGTTAATACAATCAGGTTTTTGGCGCTGAATGCAGCCTGGTTTATGTAAAGAAGGTATCTATGGGTGAGATTAGTATTACCAAACTGCTGGTGGTTGCCGCACTGGTCGTCCTGCTGTTTGGTACCAAGAAGTTACGCACGCTGGGTGGTGACCTGGGTGCCGCCATCAAAGGCTTTAAGAAAGCGATGAACGACGATGATGCGGCTGCGAAGAAAAGCGCCGAGGGTGACATCCCGGCAGAGAAGCTTTCTCACAAAGAGTAACGGCAATGCCTGAGGGCTTGCGAAAAAAAACCGGCTCAAGAGGCCGGTTTTTTTGCATTACTGTAAGTGAATATTACAGTCTTATTTCACTTCTTCGCCTTTTGCCTGCATATCGGCATGGTAAGAGGAGCGAACAAATGGGCCGCAGGCTGCGTGGGTAAAGCCCATCGCCATCGCTTCGGCTTTCATCTCATCAAACTCATCCGGGCTCACGTAGCGCTGCACGGGCAGGTGATGGCGGCTTGGCTGCAGATACTGTCCCAGCGTCAGCATGGTCACACCGTGGCGGCGCAGATCGCGCATCACTTCGATGATCTCAGCATTCGTTTCACCGAGACCAACCATCAGGCCTGACTTGGTTGGAATATGGGGATGCGCTTCTTTAAAACGCTCCAGCAGCTTCAGAGACCAGTTATAGTCCGCACCAGGACGTACCTGACGGTAGAGACGCGGCACGTTCTCCAGGTTGTGGTTAAACACGTCTGGTGGCGTCGCGGTCAGGATGTCCAGCGCGCGATCCATACGGCCGCGGAAGTCTGGAACCAGCGTCTCAATTTTGATGTTCGGGCTTTTCTCGCGAATAGCGGTAATGCAGTCAGCGAAGTGCTGAGCACCGCCATCACGCAGATCGTCACGGTCAACGGAGGTAATAACGACATAACGCAGCGCCATATCGGCGATGGTCTGTGCCAGTTTCTGAGGTTCGTTGGCGTCGGGTGCTACCGGGCGGCCATGAGCCACATCGCAGAACGGGCAGCGGCGGGTACAGATGGCACCCAGAATCATAAACGTCGCGGTACCGTGATTGAAACATTCAGCAAGGTTCGGGCAAGAGGCTTCTTCACAGACGGAGTGAAGGCCGTTCTTGCGCATCGCCGCTTTGATCCCCTGGATACGCGAAGAGTCAGCCGGAAGTTTGATTTTCATCCATTCCGGTTTTCTTAACAGCGCTTCGCGCTCTGTAGCCACGTTTTTAACCGGGATAAGGGCCATTTTATCGGCATCGCGGTATTTAACACCGCGTTCCATCACAATGGGTTTACTCATAGCGTGCGTGTTCCAGTTGCGAATATCGAAGGAAAGCGTTTCTATTCAAGGGAATGTTGTATTTATCAACTATTTTTGAACGAACGACAGGCAGTATATCATTGAAACGGTCGGTAAAGCAGCCTGCCAGGTCGCCAATTTGTAAAATAGTTGTTGTTTTGTGCGTTTTGCCCGGCAGGGGGCAGGGGCTTGTGCTGTATCAACCTGTCAGAAGGCCTGGCGGATGACGCGGATAACGTTTTCCAGTACCGGATCGCGCAAGCTGAGTTTGTTGTAATGCAGTGAAATCTCGATAGATTCCGCATTAAGCTGGTTGAGAGGAATGCTCTCCAGCGGCCAACATTTACGCAACAAGGTATACAGACGCGAAGGCATGATGCAGAGCATGTCGCTGCTGCCAATCAGGGAGGCAGTGGTGAACATATTGTAACTACTGAAGCTGATCTGGCGTTCCGGGAATATCTCATCGATTCGCTGACGCAGCGCATGGTTGGACTGTCCTTCGGTCATGAAAGACGAATGATCGTAGTTGCGCAGATTTTCAATGGTCAACGGCGCGCTCAGGGCGGGATGCTGCTGGCGGCACACCAGCACCAGGTTATCCGCATACAGGACATGTTGTCCGAGCGCTCGGGCGCTAAAGCTGCCGCTTTCTATAATCAGGTCGGTCTGAAACTGAGCAAGCTGAATATCAGGCTCGTTGAGCGGCACATTTCGCAGCAGGAGCTGGGGAACATGCTCTTTTATCGCCTGAAAAATAGCGGGCATCACCAGCACGCCGACAGACGGGGTGCAGCCGATAGTGATGGTTCTCTGTTTGTCATAGCTGCCGGTTAAATCCAGCGCACCCAGAATCGACTCCAGCCCCTGGCTGATGTACTCATGCAGATGGGTGGCGTAGGCCGTCGGCGTAACCCCCTGGCCCTTACGAATAAATAACGGGTCGGGAAATATAGCGCGCAGTTTTTGAATTGACTGGCTTATTGCTGAAGGCGTGAGATTAAGAATTTTCGCAGCATTAACGATACCCTTATGGACATATACTGCCTCAAAAATAGTCAACAAATTGAGATCAATATTACGTAAAGTCCGAAAAATTTGTGGCTTGTCCTCACCACCTGGGTCATTCAGTCGTTTGGCTGGTAAATTATTATACTCCACGCTTTCACTCCGTATACATTCACATTATGAATGATAGTTGAATTTATTTATTATGCTTGTAGAGATTCGTAAAGTGTTGGTTTTGTTTCACTTGTTTATCAAAAACAAACAGTTGTGTGATTATCACGCAAGTTACTTACGCCCTGTATGCAGTTCTGGCTGGAGGCTAAATAATATGTAGCGGTAATATTCGAGCGCTTCGAAAATATAGAATAAGCGGATTATTGTAAAGCGTAAAAGCGGTAAATAAACAGTGGCCCGTCAAATAATCGAGCCATGATGCATGATATATTAAGCAGTGATATATTCGTAAGATGGATTGTTAAGTAGGGCTAAAACGTTCTTCAAAAGCACGGGACGAATATTCTCTGGCGTTGCGCTTTCAACCCACTGGCACATTTGCGTCATCTCCATTCCGGCGTAGCCGCAGGGGTTTATGCGCTGGAAGGGGGTAAGATCCATATTAATATTCAGTGCCAGCCCGTGGAAGGAGCAGCCTTTGCGGATACGCAGCCCCAGTGAGCAAATCTTACTTTCTCCCACATAGACGCCCGGCGCATCGGCACGCGGATGGGCTTCAATACCGTATTCCGCCAGCGTGTTAACCACGGTTTGTTCCAGCAGGGTAACCAGTTCGCGAACGCCGAGCTTTCTGCGCTTCAGGTTCAGCAGAACGTACATCACCTGCTGCCCAGGCCCGTGGTATGTGACCTGCCCACCGCGATCGCTTTGAATTACCGGGATATCACCCGTCATCAATAAATGTTCCGCTTTTCCCGCCTGTCCCTGTGTAAATACCGGCAGGTGTTCGACCAGCCAGATCTCATCAGGGGTGGTGTCATCGCGTGAATCGGTGAAATCATGCATGGCCTGGGAGACAGGCTCGTAAGGTTGCAGCCCGAGATGACGGACAAGAATTTTATCCTGATACAAAAGGACGTCTCCGAAGACGAGGGACAAAAGGTGAGGGAGAGTATATCACAAGCGGGGAGGCGGGTTACCCGGCAAACCGGGTAACCGCAGAGGGACTACAACACCATACGAACAATTTCGATATTGCCGAGCTCTTCGTACAGCGTCTCAACCTGCTCAATGTGGGTTGCGGTAATGGTAATGGATACCGAGTGGTAGTTGCCCTTGCTGCTTGGTTTTACTGACGGAGAGTAGTCACCCGGCGCATGGCGCTGTACCACTTCAACCACCTGATCAACCAGCTCAGGTTTCGCCAGACCCATTACTTTGTAGGTAAACGGGGTAGGGAATTCAAGCAGTTCGTTAAGTTTGGTTTTCATGTCAGCTCCGGCGTAACGTCAAAAAGAATAACTCCCACGACAGGTGGGAGTTATCAGGATATCTAGTATATGGGGATCAAAATCACACTTTCAAGTGTTCAATTTTTAGCCAAACCAGTGATGGAACATCAATTTAATGTAATCAATGATTTTGCCGAAGAAATTGCCTTCCGGGATTTCTTGCAGAACCACCAGCGGACGCTGATCGATGGTTTTACCATCCAGCTGGAAGTTGATGGTGCCCACCACCTGGTTTTTCTGCAGTGGCGCGTGCAGCTCAGTGGTGTTCAGCACGTAGCTGGCTTTCAGATCTTTCATGCGACCACGAGGAATGGTCAGGTACAGATCTTTATCCACGCCAAGGGAAGCACGGTCGTTATCACCGAACCAGACTGGCTCAGAAGCAAACTCTTTACCGGCTTTCAACGGGTTCACTGTTTCGAAGAAACGGAAGCCCCAGGTCAGTAATTTCTTGCTTTCCGTCTCACGACCTTTGAAGGTACGACCGCCCATCACGGCAGAGATCAGACGCATCTGGCCTTCGGTGGCAGAAGCAACCAGGTTGTAGCCAGCTTTATCGGTATGGCCAGTTTTGATGCCGTCAACGTTCAGGCTGTTATCCCACAGCAGGCCGTTACGGTTGGTCTGACGGATACCGTTGAAGGTGAACTCTTTCTCTTTATAGATGGAGTATTCGTTCGGCACGTCACGGATCAGCGCCTGACCAATCAACGCCATATCACGTGCGGAGCTGTACTGACCATCTGCGTCCAGACCATGTACGGTCTGGAAATGGCTGTTCTTCAGACCCAGCGCGGTGACGTAGCTGTTCATCAGACCGACGAAGGCATCCTGGCTTCCTGCGGCGAAATCGGCCATTGCCACGCACGCATCGTTACCGGATTGCAGGTTAATACCACGGATCAGCTGAGAAACAGGAACCTGCATGCCCGGTTTCAGGAACATCAATGATGAACCTTTAAATACCGGGTTGCCGGTTGCCCACGCATCGTTACCGATGGTGACCAGATCCGTTTCTTTGAACTTCCCTGCTTTCATGGCCTGGCCGATAACATAGCTGGTCATCATTTTGGTCAGGCTGGCCGGATCGCGGCGGGCGTCGGCATTCTGTTCAGCCAGCACTTTGCCAGAGTTGTAGTCGATCAGGATATACGATTCCGCGTCGATTTGCGGAACGCCAGGGATCATGGTCTTGATATTCAGGTCATCGGCGTGAGCTGCAGAGAGAGCAGTTGCGCAAAGGGCCGTGGTCAGCGCCATGCGCTGCACAAAACGAGCAGAAAAAGTGGTCTTCATGGTCAGAACAACGACATCCGTGATGGAATTAAAAAAAGTGCCTTACTATAGCAAATGCTATTCAGGCAGGCATCCGACTTTAAGCATGAGTTTGTGAATGTGTTTTACACAAATTGACACTTTGGATGCCGCCAGTTCATTATTTCGCAACAGCGATAAATGATTGTAGTTGGGCTTCATTTTGCAGGCGCTGCTGCAGAGACGCTGCCTGCGATTTGCTGGCAAACGGCCCCATCTGAATACGCCATACTGCGCCGTTTTGCGCAACGCGTCCCGGAACACCAAACTGCTGGCTCAGACGCTGTTGATACTGCTGTGCACGGGCCTGATCGCTTACCGCCCCAACCTGCACCACAAAGCCGCCACTTGCCGCCGCTGGAGCCGCAACCGGTGTGCTTTGCGCCGTCGCCGGAGCCGTTACGGGCGCAGGCTCTGTGGCAGGAGCGGCAACAGGAGCCGGTGCTGGCGTAGGTTCGCTGCCTTCCAGCACGCCGGTGGCTAACGTTGTCGGCGCGCCCAGGAAGCCGCTACTCTTTACCGGCGCACCCGTCGTGTCGTCACTCTGCAGCGTATCATTGCTGATTGGGCGCACTTCTCCTGCTGGCTGAGAAGGCTCTGCCGGAGAAGAGACGCTTCCCATGCCGCCGTCCAGGTTCGGGCGGTCAGGAAGGGCGTAAGTCTGTTTCGCCACCGTCGTACACGCGGTACCTGGCCCGGAGAGGGTGCCATCCTGCGCCACGATAATCGGGTCAATACGGACTTTGGTATTGTTCGAGGTGTTCAGGCGGTCTGCAGCCGCGCGTGACAGGGAGATCACCCGGTCGTTACCGTAGGGACCACGATCGTTAATGCGTACCACGATCATACGACCATTCGCCAGGTTGGTGATACGGGCGTAGCTCGGGACAGGCAGGGTCGGGTGAGCCGCCGTCAGTTGCATCGGATCGAACGCTTCGCCGGTCGCCGTCAGGTTGCTGCCTGGCTCGGCATCATAAATGGCGGCAAAGCCAGCCTGGCTAAAGCGGGAGGGATCCTGAACAATTTTGTAGCTTTTGCCGTCGCGCTCGTAATCCTGATTCGCGCTGGCATTGAGCGGTTCATAAACGGGATCGGCACCGCTGATTTCAACGATCGGGCCATTACAAACCGCAGGCTGCGGCGGCGCGACGGTTGCCTGTTGCTGACCATCATCACTTGTGCAGGCCGCAAGTAAACTTGCCGCAATGCAGATCCCCAGCCACTGCTTACGCATTCCGATCCCCTTATTTTTATACGCTTTTTGACAACATTTTTCTGTGGGTATGGATCGACATCACGATACCAAACCCGGCCATCAACACGATCAGTGCCGAGCCTCCGTAGCTCACCAGCGGGAGCGGGACGCCAACAACCGGCAGAATACCACTCACCATACCAATATTTACGAAGACATAAACGAATAAAATCAGCATCAACCCGCCTGCCATCACGCGGCCAAAGGTGGTTTGCGCACGTGCGGCGATCCACAGCCCTCGCATGATCAACAGCACATACAGCGCCAGCAGAATCAGGATGCCAACCAGGCCCAGCTCTTCCGCCAGAACCGCAAAGATAAAGTCGGTGTGGCGTTCCGGTAAGAACTCCAGCTGGGACTGGGTGCCGTGCAGCCAGCCTTTACCGCGCAGGCCGCCGGAACCGATCGCAATCTTGGACTGAATAATATGATAGCCCGCACCCAGCGGATCGGTTTCCGGATCGAGCAGCATCATGACGCGTTGTCGCTGGTAATCATGCATCAGGAAGAACCAGAGAATCGGGATGAATGCTGCCACCAGCACGACTGCAATGCCAATCAGACGCCAGCTTAAACCCGACAGGAACAGGACAAACAGGCCGGAGAGGGCGATAAGAATCGAAGTGCCGAGGTCAGGCTGCGCCGCAACCAGTAGCGTCGGCAGGAAAATCAGCACCAGCGCAATGGCGGTATTTTTCAGCGAAGGCGGGCAGACGTCACGGTTAATAAAACGCGCCACCATCAAGGGAACCGCTATTTTGGCTATTTCAGAGGGCTGGAAGCGGACAACGCCCAGATCCAGCCAGCGCTGCGCGCCTTTAGAGATGGCCCCAAAGGCATCTACCGCAACCAGCAGCACAATACAGAATATGTACAGATACGGCGCCCAGCCTTCATAGACCCGCGGCGGGATCTGCGCCATGACCACCATAATGACCAGACCCATCGCGATCTGGCCGATTTTGCGCTCCATCATGCCGATGTCCTGGCCGCTGGCGCTCCAGATAACCAGGGCGCTGTAAACCAGCAGAGCCAGCAGGATCAGCAGCATGGCTGGGTCGATGTGGATTTTATCCCACAGCGATTTTTTATTTGGATTATCCGTCATGATTATTGGTCCTCCGCCGCAGCGGCGGCCGGGTTTTCAGCCGGCAGTTCGGTGTTGTTATCACCCAGCATAATGTGGTCGAGGATCTGGCGCATGATGGTCCCCACGGCCGGACCTGCGCCGCCGTTTTCCAGAATCATCGCCACCGCAACCTGCGGGTTATCATAAGGGGCAAAGGCCGTCATCAGCTTATGGTCACGCAGACGTTCAGCAATGCGGTGCGCGTTATAGGTTTCATTGGCTTTCAGACCGAAGACCTGCGCAGTACCGGATTTGGCGGCCACTTTATACGGTGTGCCGGCGAAATACTTATGCGCGGTCCCGTTCGGGCGGTTCGCCACGCCGTACATACCGTCTTTGGCAATTTCCCAGTAACCGGAATGAATGTCACCCACCGGGGCTTCATGCGGCTGGATCCACGGCACTTTTTTGCCGTCTTCAACCGTACTTTGCAGCAGGTGCGGAACTTTCACTACGCCATCGTTGATGAGGATCATCATCGCTTTGTTCATCTGAATCGGGGTCGCCGTCCAGTAGCCCTGACCGATACCCACCGGAATGGTATCACCCTGATACCACGGCTTCTTAAAGCGCTTCAGCTTCCACTCACGGGTTGGCATGTTACCGGAACGTTCTTCTGAAAGGTCAACGCCGGTGTAATGTCCGTAACCGAATTTGCTCATCCACTCTGACAGGCGGTCAATGCCCATGTCATATGCAACCTGGTAGAAGAAGGTATCCGCAGACTCTTCCAGCGATTTGGTAACGTTGAGGTGACCATGGCCCCATTTTTTCCAGTCGCGATAGCGTTTTTCAGAGCCTGGTAATTGCCACCAGCCCGGGTCAAACAGACTGGTATTGCGGTTGATGACGCCCGCGCTCAGCGCAGAGACCGCCACGTACGGTTTTACCGTTGACGCTGGCGGGTAAACCCCTTGTGTGGCGCGGTTCACCAGCGGCGTATTCGGGTCATTGAGCAGACCGGAATAGTCCTTGCTGGAGATACCATCGACAAAGAGGTTCGGGTCGTAGCTTGGCATGGACACCATCGCCAGAATGCCGCCGGAACGCGGATCGGTGACGACAACGGCAGCACGGCTGCCCGCCAGTAGGGTTTCAATATACTGCTGCAGCTTGAGGTCGAGCGTCAGGTAGACGTCATGCCCCGCCTGCGGTGGCACTTCTTTGAGCTGGCGAATGACGCGGCCACGGTTGTTAACTTCAACCTCTTCATAGCCGGTCTGCCCGTGCAGGACATCTTCGTAGTAGCGTTCGATCCCCAGCTTACCGATATCGTGCGTCGCCGCGTAGTTCGCCAGTTTGCCGTCTTTATCGAGGCGTTCAACGTCTTTATCGTTGATCTTGGAAACGTAACCAATGACATGCGTCAGCGCGGAACCGTAAGGGTAGTAGCGACGCTTGTAACCTTTCACTTCCACGCCGGGAAAACGATACTGGTTCACGGCAAAGCGGGCCACCTGGACTTCCGTCAGGTTCGTTTTAACCGGAATTGAGGTGAAACGGTGGGAGCGGGCACGCTCTTTTTTGAACGCGGCGATATCATCGTCGGTCAGATCGACAACGCCTTTTAGCGCTTCAAGCGTATCCTGCACATTATCGACTTTTTCCGGCATCATTTCGATTTGATAAATGGTGCGGTTTAACGCCAGCGGAGTGCCGTTACGGTCGTAGATAATGCCGCGGCTGGGCGCGATGGGCACCAGCTTGATACGGTTTTCGTTTGAACGCGTCTGATAATCGGTAAAGCGGACAATTTGCAGATTATAGAGGTTGGCGATCAGCACGCCGGTAAGCAGCAAAATCCCCGTAAAGGCGACCAGCGCCCGGCGCACAAACAGCGCGGACTCAGCCGTATAGTCGCGAAAAGAATTCTGTAGTTTCATCCGCTGCTTAATCTACCCTGGTCAGTCACTACTCGCGGTGATATGGGTGGTTGGTAGTAATGCTCCACGCGCGATACAGGCTTTCTGCCACCAGTACCCGAACGAGCGGGTGGGGAAGCGTCAGCGCGGAGAGAGACCAACTTTGTTCTGCCGCCGCTTTGCAGGCAGGAGATAACCCTTCAGGCCCGCCAATCAACAGACTGACGTCACGACCATCCTGCTTCCAGCGCTCCAGTTCGTGCGCCAGCTGCGGCGTATCCCAGGGTTTACCTGGAATATCGAGGGTGACGATGCGGTTTTTGCCTGCGGCAGCCAGCATCAGCTCTCCCTCTTTATCGAGAATACGTTTGATATCGGCGTTCTTGCCGCGTTTCCCGGCGGGAATTTCCACCAGTTCGAACGGCATGTCTTTTGGAAAACGACGCAGATATTCAGTAAAACCGGTTTGTACCCAGTCCGGCATTTTGGTGCCGACGGCGACCAGTTGCAACTTCACGCATTAACCCCAGAGTTTTTCCAGCTCATACAGGCGACGACTCTCTTCCTGCATGACATGGACAATCACATCGCCGAGATCGACAACCACCCAGTCAGCGGTCGCTTCACCTTCAACGCCAAGCGGTAACAGGCCTGCTGCACGCGATTCCTGAACAACGTGGTCGGCAATCGAAACAACATGACGCGTTGAAGTACCGGTGCAGATAATCATGCAGTCGGTGATGGTGGATTTACCCTTAACGTCGATAGCGATGATGTCCTGACCTTTCAGGTCATCAATTTTGTCGATAACAAAATCCTGGAGTGCTTTACCCTGCAAGTTTTCCCCCTGGGGTGAATGAGATTGTATAACTATGAATTCGTGGCCAGACAGTATACCTGAACTGACGCCAGTGTCGGGACAAATGTCTCCGGCCGGGCTTTTGAAGGCGGGTATCATCCCACCCTCCGCCTGAGATTGCATCGCCATTTTTGTAAAACAATTTCTGTAAAGCAATGATCGGCGGGAAAGTCTGGCAGCGGAGGATAACAGTATGGCTTAACCTGTCAAGGCAGGATAATCATTACGCCGCTTTTTCATGCGCCCCCGCTATGCGTCTGCGCTTTTCTGATACAACCCATGCGCGTGAATGTAGTCCAGCACAGCTGATGGCAGCAGATCGTCACAGGCTAATCCCTGCTGCAAACGGTCGCGAATGAGGGTCGCAGAAATATCGAACCACGGCGTCTCTGCCAGATAAATCTTCCCGGCAGGCTGGTTGTGCAAGTCTTCAATATTGTCTGTGAGATGCGCCTCAAGCCACTGCTGGTACTGCTCTTCTCGCATGGTCAGCGGATAGCCCGGACGGCGACAGACAAGCAGGTGGCTGTTTTCCAGAATGGTTTCATACTGGTGCCAGGTGGGAAAATTGAGCAGGGAGTCCTGACCAATAATAAAGGCCAGCGGCGTGTCCGGCCCTTGCTCGGCTCGCCACTCCTGCAGCGTTTGCGACGTCCAGGACGGTGTGTCGCGGCGCAGTTCTCGCTCATCAAGGCTAAAAAGCGGTTTATCCGCGATGGCCAGAGTGAGCATCTCTTTTCTTTGCTCGCTGCTCGCCTCAGGTTGCGGACGGTGTGGCGGCACATTATTGGGCATGATGATTACGCGCTGAAGGCCGATCAGATTCGCCAGAATTTCAACCGGCTTCAGATGTCCGTAATGGACCGGGTCGAAGGTGCCACCGTACAGGGCCTGTAAAGAATGCATACTATCCATCGATAAATACGTCTGCCAGCGCCTTATGGCAGAGCAGCAAAGAGAGACTTTCCAGCTCCGCCCAGACCGACTGACCATAATCTTGTTTCAACGTAAGCTCAGCGCGCATCAGAAGCTGCACGGCCTGACGCAGCTGTTCATGACTCAGGCGGTTGATGGCCTCGGTGGTCATCGCCCGACGGTTTTGCCACACCCGATGTTTATCAAACAGCGAACGTAATGGCGTATGTGCAGACTGACGCTTGAGCGTAATCAGCAGTAATAATTCACGCTGAAGAGTGCGCAGCAAAATAACCGGTTCGCTACCTTCCAGGCGCAGCTGTTGCAATATATGCAGGGCGCGTTTGCTTTTCGCTGCCAGCAGTGCATCCACCCAGTGGAAGGGCGTAAAGTGCGCGGCATCGTTAACGGCCTGCTCCACGCGTGGCAGTGTCAGCTTACCGTCTGGCCAGAGCAGGGAGAGCCTGTCCAGCGCCTGCGCCAGTGCCAGCAGGTTGCCTTCATAGCAGTAACAGAGGAGCTGGTTTGCGGCGTCGTCCAGCTGAAGATTGTTTTGCTTCGCTCTTGTCGCGACCCATTTTGGCAGATGGGCTTGCTCAGGCGTCTGACAGGTCACCATAACCGCATTGGCCGCGAGCTGGGTAAACCAGGCCGCGTTTTCCTGCGCTTTGGTGAGCTTGTTGCCACGCACAATAAACAGCAGATCGCTGTGCAGCAGGCTGACCAGCGTTGCCAGCTGTTCATTGATGGCCGCGTTAGGGCCATTCTCCGGCAGCAGGATCTGGATGGTCTGGCGCGATGCAAAGAGGCTCATCGCCTGGCAAAGCGAGAAGAGGGCATTCCAGTCGGTGTTGTTATCCAGCTGGACGGTGTGGTGTTCATCAAAGCCCTGAGCGGCCGCCGCCTGTCGGACGGCATCCAGGCTTTCCTGAAGTAATAGCGGATCGTTTCCGAGAAGCAGATACGCCGCGCGCAGCCCTTCATTGAGCTGCGCGCGGAGTTGTTCAGGATACAGCCTGATCATCAGTTACCCATGGAGGCAGAAACAGGAGGCGTGGTGGCATCCGGTTTTTCGATGATGTCAGAACCCTGTTTCGTTGACGCGGCAACGCCCGGCAGTTTACGGATCAGCTGCTCTGCGGCCTTGTCGTACATTTCTTTAATGATAATCTGCTGCTCGGCGTCTTTTGCCAGAGCCGTCTGCGGGTTATCGAAGAACGAACGGTACACTTTCGTGCTGATTGGGTAGATGTCTTTACCCGGGATCAGGACGGCGGCATTAACCGACAGAACCATCTGATACTCCGCGGTACGGCCGTCCTGGAAAATGGACGCCGTGTCTTGAGCTAAGGCTGAGCTCAGAACGCGCAGGGATGGAACATCCTGACGTAACGTCCCTTTCTCAATCAACTCAACATCGTTAAGACGCAGCTGGTTTCGAATTGCCCGGCTGAGTGGACCATTCGGATCCGATGAGTCGAAAATCATCGTTTTCATTTCAGCAGGCACTGCCGTGGTATTGCGCAGATGCCAGCCACAACCAGCGGTGACAAGCACCGCCAGAGATAAGAGTATTGTTGCCAGTTGTCGCACGTTTCCTCCCGCGCTTAGCCAACGACCAGATTCAGCAATTTACCCGGTACGTAGATCACTTTACGTACGGTAACGCCCTCAAGATATTTCGCAACCAGATGTTCCTGGCCTGCGCGTTCGCGAACCTGTTCTTCGGTAGCATCGACCGCCACGGTAATTTTACCGCGAACTTTGCCGTTAACCTGGACCACAACCAGCGTGGTGTTTTCCACCATCGCGGATTCGTCAGCCACTGGCCACGGTGCGTTGTCGATATCACCTTCGCCTTTCAGCTCCTGCCAAAGGGTGAAGCTGACGTGCGGGGTGAACGGGTTCAACATGCGAACGACGGCCAGCAGCGCTTCACGCATTAAGGCACGATCCTGCTCGCCGTCCTGCGGGGCTTTTGCCAGCTTGTTCATCAGTTCCATAATAGCCGCAATTGCGGTATTGAAGGTCTGACGACGACCAATATCATCGGTCACTTTTGCAATCGTTTTATGAACATCACGACGCAGCGCCTGCTGATCTTCAGTCAGTGCCGCGACGTTCACTGCCGGAGCATCACCCTGAGAGGTGTGCTCGTAAACCAGTTTCCAGACACGCTTCAGGAAGCGGTTAGCCCCTTCAACGCCCGATTCCTGCCATTCCAGGGTCATGTCAGCCGGAGAGGCAAACATCATAAACAGACGCACGGTATCTGCGCCGTAACGCTCAACCATCACCTGAGGGTCGATGCCGTTGTTTTTAGACTTCGACATCTTGCTCATGCCGGTATAAACCAGTTCATGACCTTCGGCGTCTTTCGCCTTCACGATACGGCCTTTCTCGTCGCGCTCAACGATCGCGTCAACCGGAGACACCCAGTTACGCTCGCCGTTCGCCCCGACGTAGTAGAAGGCATCGGCCAGCACCATTCCCTGACACAGCAGCTGTTTTGCTGGTTCGTCAGAGTTGACCATGCCTGCGTCGCGCATCAGCTTGTGGAAGAAGCGGAAGTAGAGCAGGTGCATGATGGCGTGTTCAATACCACCGATGTAGATGTCCACAGGCAGCCAGTAGTTTGCTGCATCGGAATCCAGCATGCCTTCCTGATACTGCGGGCAGGTGTAACGCGCGTAGTACCATGACGATTCCATAAAGGTATCAAAGGTGTCAGTTTCACGCAGCGCTGGCTGGCCGTTAACGGTCGTTTTTGCCCACTCAGGATCGGCTTTGATTGGGCTGGTGATACCGTCCATGATCACATCTTCCGGCAGGATCACCGGGAGTTGATCTTCTGGCGTTGGCATCACGGTACCATCTTCCAGCGTCACCATTGGGATAGGTGCTCCCCAGTAGCGCTGGCGAGAGACACCCCAGTCGCGCAGGCGGTAGTTGACTTTACGCTCACCGACGCCCAGCGACGCTAACTTGTCGGCAATCGCGTTGAAGCCATCTTCAAAGCTCAGACCGCTGAATTCACCCGAGTTGAACAGGGTGCCTTTTTCGGTCAGGGCTTGTGCGGAGAGGTCTGGCTCAGAACCGTCAGCCGCGAGGATGACAGGCTTGATGGTCAGGCCATATTTGGTGGCAAATTCGTAGTCACGCTGATCGTGGCCTGGAACGGCCATGACGGCGCCTGTGCCGTACTCCATCAGCACGAAGTTGGCTGCCCAGACAGGGATTGCTTCGCCCGTCAGTGGATGGATAGCCTTAAAGCCGGTATCAACGCCTTTCTTCTCCATCGTCGCCATGTCGGCTTCGGCCACTTTGGTGTTGCGGCACTCGTCGATGAAGGCCGCCAGTTCCGGGTTGTTTTCCGCGGCTTTCTGCGCCAGCGGGTGACCAGCGGCCACGGCCAGATAGGTCGCACCCATGAAGGTGTCCGGACGGGTAGTGTAGACGGTCAGGGTCCGATCGTCGTTCTCAACGTTGAAGGTGATCTCCACGCCTTCTGAACGGCCGATCCAGTTACGCTGCATGGTCTTGACGGTATCAGGCCAGTGCTCCAGATTATCCAGATCGTTCAGCAGCTCGTCAGCGTAGGCGGTGATTTTGATAAACCACTGCGGGATCTCTTTACGCTCAACTTTGGTATCACAACGCCAGCAGCAGCCGTCGATAACCTGCTCGTTCGCCAGTACGGTCTGGTCGTTCGGGCACCAGTTAACGGCAGAGGTCTTCTTGTACACCAGGCCTTTTTTGTACAGCTCGGTGAAGAATTTCTGCTCCCAGCGGTAGTATTCCGGGGTGCAGGTCGCCAGCTCGCGGCTCCAGTCATAGCCAAAGCCCAGCATTTTGAGCTGGTTTTTCATGTACGCGATGTTGTCGTACGTCCACGGGGCAGGTGCCGTGTTGTTTTTGACCGCCGCGCCTTCTGCAGGCAGACCAAACGCATCCCAGCCGATTGGCTGCAGGACGTTTTTGCCGAGCATACGCTGGTAGCGGGCAATCACATCACCAATGGTGTAGTTACGCACGTGGCCCATGTGTAGTCGACCAGAAGGATAGGGAAGCATCGACAGGCAGTAATACTTCTCTTTGCTCTCGTCTTCGGTTACTTCAAAGGTGCGCTTCTCGTCCCAGTGTTGCTGGACTTTTGATTCTATCTCTTCCGGGCGGTATTGCTCTTGCATGGCAGCCAGTGGTCCTGTTTTCAATACAGCTACAAATGTAGCCAATGGATGTGGTAATTCAGATCCGCATAGCATAGCCCAAACGCCCGCGCCAAAACAGCCTTTCGCACAAATGCGCGCGTGAGGAATTTGTCGGGTCTGTGGTTCACCTGGCAAAGCGGTGGCGAAATAAGGTCTATTATTAGAGTCAGTTACTTACCCGGGAGGCAAAATGATGAACAAGGTTGCTCAATTTTACCGAGAACTGGTGACAACACTGACGGAACGGCTGCGTAACGGTGAGCGTGATATCGATGCGCTGGTGGAACAGGCGCGGGCCCGCGTGACGCAAACGGGTGAGTTAACGCGAACCGAAGTGGAAGAGGTGACGCGCGCCGTACGCCGCGACCTGGAAGAGTTTGCGCGAAGCTACGAAGAGAGTCAGAACGAGGTTACCGACAGCGTTTTTATGCGGGTAATTAAAGAAAGCCTGTGGCAGGAGCTGGCGGATATCACCGATAAAACGCAGCTGGAGTGGCGTGAAGTCTTTCAGGACCTCAACCACCACGGGGTCTATCACAGCGGAGAAGTGGTCGGACTGGGGAATCTGGTGTGCGAGAAATGCCATCACCACATTGCAGTCTATACGCCGGATGTGTTGCCGCTGTGTCCAAAGTGTGGACACGATCAGTTCCAGCGTCGGCCGTTTGAGCCCTAAGTAAAAGCCGCCCTCTCCCTGCAGGCCAGGGGGAGGGCTTCAGGCCGCAGAGCAGTCTACCATGCCCGGTGGCCTTCGCTTACCGGGCCTGGCTGTAATAGCTGAGTCTTTCCGCCAGCAAATCCACGAACGTTTCACGATCGATATCCACCATTAGCGTGGTGTTGGGGTGATTGCCCGTCAGTGAATAGTAGTCCACCACCGTCATACCCTGAGTGTATTTTCCCTGGGTTTCCACGCCTACCCACCGTTCTACCGTGGTAAACATCTCCGGTTTGAGCAGCCAGGCAATGGTGCATGGATCGTGCAGCGGCGCGCCGTGAAAACCCCATTTCTCGGCTTTGTGATACGCCATAAAGAAGTCCAGCAACTCTGCGACGGTTGTCGCCACCGGGTTGCCAATGGCACGAAAGCGCGCAATGTCGTGCGCCATTATTTGTGCGCGATGGGTGACGTCCAGGCCGGCCATGACAATAGGCAGGCCAGACTGGAAGACAATCTCTGCGGCTTCCGGATCGACAAAAATGTTGAACTCCGCCGCTGGCGTCCAGTTCCCGAGTCCCATTGCGCCGCCCATGATCACGATTCGGGCGATTTTACTGTGCAATTCTGGATGGCTGTTCAGCAGCAGCGCAACGTTGGTTTGCGGGCCGGTGGCCACCAGCGTGACCGGTTCCGCGCTTTCACGCAGCACTTTCGCCATCAGCTCTACGGCGGTGCAGGGTTGCGCTTCAAACCCCGGTTCGGGCAGTGCCGGGCCATCCAGCCCACTTTCACCGTGCACGTTGTCGGCAATGATCAGATCGCGCATGAGCGGTTTGACAGCACCACCGGCGACCGGTATATCGGTGCGTTTGAGCAACGTCAGCATACGCAGGACGTTACGCAGCGTTTTCTCCGGTGTCTGGTTTCCGGCAGAGGACGTGACGGCTTTAACGTCCAGTTCAGGGGAGGCAAGTGCAAGGACGAGGGCGATCGCGTCATCATGACCCGGGTCGCAATCGAGAAGGATAGGTTGTGCCATAGCGTGCTCCATACGTAGCATTATTTTGTGACAAGGTTAACGCTGCAATGTGACGCCGACGAGAAGAAGAGAGTTAAAGCGTGAAGCAGTGCGCAATCCGCAGATTGCGCACCGGGGAGATTAGTGCAGGATTTTGGCGAGGAAGTCTTTTGCTCGCTCGGATTTTGGATTGGCGAAGAACTCTTCTTTCGGCGAGTCTTCAACAATCTTCCCTTCGTCCATGAAGATCACGCGGTTCGCCACTTTGCGGGCAAAGCCCATTTCGTGGGTCACCACCATCATCGTCATCCCTTCGTGCGCCAGCTCAACCATTACGTCCAGCACTTCGTTGATCATCTCGGGATCGAGAGCAGAAGTCGGTTCATCAAACAGCATGGCGACCGGATCCATACACAGGGCGCGGGCAATAGCCACACGCTGCTGCTGACCGCCAGAGAGCTGCGCCGGGAATTTATCAGCATGCGCAGAGAGCCCCACGCGTTCCAGCAGCTTCAGACCTTTATCGCGCGCGAGCTTTTTATCGCGTTTCAGCACTTTTACCTGCGCCAGCGTCAGGTTCTCAATAATGGAGAGGTGCGGAAACAGCTCAAAGTGCTGGAACACCATGCCGACGTGGGAACGCAGCTGAGCAAGGTTGGTTTTCCTGTCATTGACTTTGGTGCCATTGACGAGGATCTCACCTTGCTGCACCGGCTCCAGGCCGTTAACGGTTTTGATCAGCGTGGATTTACCGGAGCCGGATGGCCCACATACCACCACCACGTCACCTTTTTTCACTTCGGTTGAGCAGTCGGTCAGCACCTGAAAGTGCCCATACCATTTAGAAACATTTTTCAGGGAAATCATTATACAGTCCTTTTCTTCAGCCAACTGACCAACAGCGACGCGCTTAAACTAATCACAAAATAGACGCCACCCGCGAAGAGCACCATTTCGACCTGCGTACCATCACGTTCACCGATGGTAGACGCGGTACGGAAGAAGTCTGCCAGGCTCAATACGTAGACCAGAGAGGTATCCTGGAACAGTACGATGCCCTGGGTCAGCAGGAGGGGAACCATGGCGCGAAACGCCTGCGGCAGAATAATGAGCTGCATGGATTGCCAGTGCGTCATCCCCAGCGCCAGCGCGGCGCTGGACTGACCACGGGAAATACTCTGAATACCCGCTCGGATAATCTCTGAATAGTAAGCAGCCTCAAACATTGAGAACGCGACCATCGCGGATATCAGGCGGATATCGGTTTTCGGCGACAGCCCCAGCACGTTTTGCAGAAAGCCGGGAACAATCAGGTAAAACCACAGCAGTACCATCACCAGTGGGATGGAGCGGAAAACGTTAACGTAGGCCGTGGCAAACCAGGCGAACGGTTTAAAGGCCGACAGGCGCATGACCGCCAGCAGGGTGCCCCAGACGATTCCCACCACAATAGCAATCACGGTGATTTTTAAGGTGATCAGCAGGCCATCCAGCAGGTAAGGCATGGATGGAACGATAGAACTCCAGTCAAATTCGTACATTATTTGCCCCCCAGATTGCCCGGCAGGCGGATTTTGCGTTCAACCAGGTTCATCACCAGCATGATGAAAGTGTTAATCAGAACATAGGCGAGTGTGATCGCCGTGAAGGATTCCCACGCGTGGGCGGAATAATCCAGCAGCTTGCCCGCCTGTGCGGCCATATCCACCAGACCGATGGTCGAGGCAATGGCCGAGTTTTTCACCAGGTTCATCATCTCAGACGTCATCGGTGGAACAATGACGCGGTAAGCGTTAGGCAGCAGTACGTAGCGGTAAGTTTGTGGCAGCGTCAGGCCCATTGCCAGGCCAGCATTTTTTTGTCCGCGCGGCAGTGACTGAATGGCGGCACGCACCTGCTCGCAAACGCGCGCGGCGGTGAAGAGCCCCAGACAGAGCATGGAGGAGACAAAGAACTGCACGTTCGGATCCAGTTCCGACTTAAACCACATGCCAATATTTTCCGGCAGCAGTTCCGGGACGACCAGATACCAGGTGAAAAATTGCACAATCAGCGGAACGTTACGGAACAGTTCCACATACAGGGTGCCGAGAGATGAGAGAAAACGGTTAGGTACGGTGCGCAAAATACCGAACAGTGAACCGACAAGAAACGCGATAATCCACGCCGTGATCGATAAGGCGACGGTAACCTGAAAACCGCTCCACAGCCAGCCAAGATAGGTGGTGTTGCCGAACGGGGCTTGTTGCAGGAATATGCCCCAGTTCCAGTCTATTGACATAATAAACTCCAGAAAAAAAAGGGTAGCAGCGCTACCCTCGAAGATTGGTGAGAAGCTCATTTTTCGCGCTGAGTGGGGAACGACCACTCAACGTATAGTCTGTCCATGCTTCCCGACAATCGAGAGGGCAGGAGATCCCGCCCCTGTTGTTCTAATTAGTTAAGAGCCTTGTCGTTTGGTGATTTGAACAGCGCTTTCATGTCGTCAGACAGTTCGAAGTTCATGTTAAGATTTTTGGGTGGAATCGGGTTCTTGAACCATTTATCGAACCATTTTTCCGCTTCACCGGAGGTCTGAACCTGAGCGATGGTGTCATCGATCAACTTCTTGAACTGCGGATCGTCTTTACGCAGCATACAACCGTACGCTTCTTTAGATTGCGCCGTGCCGACGATATCCCAGTTGTCTGGTTTCTTCGCTTTTGCACGTTCGCCTGCCAGCAGGGCATCATCCATCATAAACGCCACAGCACGGCCACTTTCCAGAGTACGGAAAGAGTCGCCATGATCTTTCGCGCTGATGATGCGCATATCCATTTTCTTCTCGTCGTTCAGCTTGTGCAGCAGCACTTCGGAAGTGGTACCGGAGGTAACAACGACGGCTTTGCCTTTCAGGTCCGCAAAGTCTTTGATCTCGCCGCCTTTCTTGGTCAGCAGGCGGGTGCCCACGACGAAGATGGTGTCAGAGAAGGCAGCCTGTTTCTGACGCTCAAGGTTGTTGGTGGTGGAACCGCACTCAAAATCGAACGTGCCGTTTTGCAGCAGTGGAATACGGTTTTGTGAAGTGATTGGAATCAGCTTCACCTGCAGGTCAGGTTTGTTCAGCTTTTTCTTCACAGCTTCAACGATAGCGTTGGAGTAATCCTGTGAATAGCCCACGACTTTTTGCGTGTTGTCGTAGTAAGAGAACGGGACAGAAGATTCACGGTGGCCGACCACGATCACGCCGTTTTTGGCAATCTTGTCGAGAGTGCTCCCGGCAGCCGGAGCATCTTCAGCGTGAACGACGCTTGCCGACATCCCCATAACCAGCATTGCTGTGGCCAGTTTACGTAATTGCATACCCAACTCCTTTCTTATCAGCGCCAGTGACGCATTGATACCCATTGTGATGTTGTTATATCTCGCGCTATGCGAGTGCAGTGTTATGCAAGCTTGTTAACATTTAGTCTGGCTTAATGTAAAGATTTTGCTGCGTTATTGTTTATTTTTGCGAAGCGCGCCGCACCAATCAGAGGCAAATATCTCTCGTTGCACCGTTTCGGTGCTACCGGTGATCTACGCTGGTGCGACGAAGTTGCACGTTAAGCCAAACTGCGTTTACGTGGGGAAATAAAGCAAGAGACGTGCCAGAAATGCCCTCTCCCAACGGGAGAGGGGAAGGGAGGGGAAATTATCGACGACGCTGACGCAAGCTCATCAGCACCGCGCCAAATCCGAACAGCGCGGTCAGGATCCACAGCGGCCAGTTGCCGGTGCGGGCATAAGGCGTCAGGCCCGTCGCAGGCGTGACGTTGGTCGTCAGCACTTCACGGGTGAACTGCGGGATCATGGCCTGGATTTCGCCCTGCGGGCCAATCACGGCGGTAATGCCGTTGTTGGTGCTACGCAGCAGCGGGCGCGCCAGCTCCAGGGAGCGCATCCGCGCCATCTGGAAATGCTGCCACGGGCCAATCGACTTACCAAACCAGGCATCGTTGGAGATAGTCAGCAGGAAGTCAGTGTCCGGACGGAAGTTATCGCGCACCTGCTCGCCGAGGATAATTTCGTAGCAGATGGCCGCCGTAAGGGCAAAACCGTGCGCATGCAGCTGGGGCTGAACGTACGGGCCACGGCTGAATGAGGACATCGGCAGGTCAAAGAACGGTGCTAACGGGCGCAGAATGGACTCCAGCGGTACAAATTCGCCAAACGGTACCAGGTGATTCTTGTTATACCGGTCAGTGGAGTTGTAGCTGTATTCGCTGTCTTTACCCAGCGTAATGATGGTGTTGTAGGTGTCATAGCGGTTCTGCTGATTCAGACGCGCATCGACAATCCCCGTAACCAGCGTACTGCCGCGAGCCAGCAGTAGATCGTTCATCATGTTCAGGAACGGCTGCTGGTTAATTTCCAGATCCGGAATCGCCGACTCTGGCCAGATGATCAGCTGCGATTTACCCATGACCGCCTCGGTGGCGTTAGCGTAGATCTTCAGCGTGTTCAGCAGCTCTTTCTCGTCCCATTTCATTGACTGAGGGATATTCCCCTGCACCATTGAAACCTGTGTAGTGCGCTCTGGCACCAGGCTGTACCACTGGATATAACGCAGTGGGAAAGGTAGGGCAAACAACACCAGCGCCACGACCAGCGTCTTCCAGTTATGTGTGACCAGCGCCAGGACCAGCAGTCCGCTCACCACCATCAACAGGAAGTTAATCGCTTCAACGCCCATTACCGGAGCAAGCCCCTTTAGCGGGCCATCAATCTGACTGTAACCGAACTGCAGCCACGGGAAGCCAGTCAGTACCCAGCCGCGAAGGAACTCGGTAATTTGCCAGACAACCGGCGCAGCAATGGCAACGCGCAGCCAGGTGGTTTTTGGCCACAGGCGAGAAAGGATACCCGCGAACAGGCCGGTATAGAGCGAGAGATAAGCGGCCAGCAGCACCACGAGGAAGACGTTAACGGGTCCTGGCATACCGCCAAACTGGGCGATGCTGACATAGACCCAGTTGATGCCGGAGCCAAACAGCCCCAGTCCCCAGAAGTAGCCAATCGCTGCCGCCTGGACGGGACGACGATTCAGGGTTAAACCCTGAAGTCCCATCAGGGAGAGAATGGCTGCAGGCCAGATATCGTAAGGAGAAAAAGCCAGCGTTCCGCTGGCTCCGAGTAACAGCGCCAGCAGCAGACGTACGCGCTGGCGTTCAAGTAATGGGGCAAATGCCATTTACATTAATCTTCCAGTTTTGGCACCGGTGAGTCGTCCGGCGTTCTGACATGAACCTGTATAATACGTCGGCTGTCGGCCATTGCCACTTTGAACTGGTAACCGTCGATGTCAACGGTCTCGCCGCGTGCCGGAAGGTGGCCAAAGGCCTGCATCACCAGCCCGCCAATGGTATCGACCTCTTCATCGCTGAAATGGGTACTAAAGGCGTCGTTAAAGTCCTCAATCGAGGCCAGCGCGCGGACGGTCCAGGTGTGGCGGCTAAGCTGACGGAAGTCGATATCCTCTTCTTCGTCATACTCATCTTCGATTTCGCCCACGATCAGCTCAAGGATATCTTCGATCGTGACGAGACCGGAAACGCCACCAAATTCATCAATAACAATCGCCATGTGGTAGCGCTGAGAGCGAAACTCTTTCAGCATCCGATCCACACGTTTACTTTCCGGCACAACCACGGCCTGGCGTAACACTTTTTCCATGCTGAAGGCTTCGGCATCGCTGCGCATAAACGGCAGCAGATCTTTCGCCATCAAAATCCCTTCAATGTGATCTTTGTCTTCGCTGATGACCGGGAAACGCGAGTGTGCGGATTCGATGATCACATCGAGGCACTCGTCCAGAGTCTGGTTACGTTTCAGGGTGATCATTTGCGAGCGGGGGATCATGATGTCGCGAACGCGCTGGTCGGCGATGTCCATTACCCCTTCGAGCATTTCGCGCGTATCTTCATCGATAAGGTCGTTTTGCCCGGAATCACGAATCAGCTCCAGCAGTTCGTCACGGTTTTTAGGTTCGCCGTGGAAAAGCTGGTTCAGAATGAGGGAGAAAAATCCCTTTTTGGTGTTTGTCGTGTCGCTACTGTGTGAATTGTCGTCGCTCATGGCGTTTGTTAAGGGTTCTCTTGTTAGTTCAACGTTTACCGCCGCGCTATTTCCCTACGCGGCGGCATGTTAGTCAGTCGGTCGACTGACTATTCTTTCTCGGCAATGTACGGATCCTCATAGCCCAGAGCAAGCATTATCTCTGTCTCGAGGGACTCCATCTCTTCCGCTTCGTCATCTTCAATATGGTCGTAGCCGAGCAGATGCAGGCTACCGTGTACCACCATATGCGCCCAGTGGGCTTCCAGCGGTTTTTGCTGCTCTTTAGCTTCCTGTTCCACGACCTGGCGGCAGATGATCAGATCGCCCAGCAGCGGCATCTCAATTCCCGGTGGGGCTTCGAAGGGGAAAGAGAGCACGTTGGTCGGCTTATCTTTCCCGCGGTAGGTCAGGTTAAGCTCATGGCTTTCGGCTTCATCCACCAGACGAATCGTGACTTCTGATTCTTCCTGAAACGGGGGGATAACCGCATCCAGCCATGTCTGAAACTGCGCCTCTTCTGGCAAACCGGAATTATCGTCACATGCCAGTTGTAAATCGAGGATCACCTGACTCATTTTTGTTCTTGCTCCTGCGCTTCGCGCTTACGTTCTGCGGCCAGTTCGGCCTTACGCTTCTGATCTGCTTCTTCCCATGCTTCATAAGCGTTAACGATGCGCGCCACAACCGGGTGACGGACCACGTCTTCGCTGTGGAAGAAGTTAAAGCTGATTTCGTCGACGTCGGCCAGCACTTCAATGGCATGGCGCAGACCCGATTTGGTGCTGCGCGGCAGGTCAATCTGCGTGACGTCACCGGTAATGACCGCTTTTGAGTTAAAGCCGATACGGGTCAGGAACATTTTCATCTGTTCGATGGTGGTGTTCTGGCTTTCATCGAGAATAATGAATGCATCATTCAGCGTACGGCCGCGCATATAGGCGAGCGGGGCAACTTCAATCACGTTACGCTCAATCAGCTTCTCAACTTTCTCAAAGCCGAGCATCTCGAACAGTGCGTCGTATAACGGACGAAGGTAAGGGTCAACCTTCTGGCTCAGATCGCCTGGCAGGAAGCCCAGTTTTTCACCCGCTTCCACCGCCGGACGGGTCAGCAGGATGCGACGAATCTCCTGGCGTTCGAGCGCATCAACCGCCGCGGCAACGGCCAGATAGGTTTTACCCGTACCCGCCGGGCCCACACCGAAGGTGATGTCATGGTCGAGAATGTTGGCGATGTACTGCGCCTGGTTTGGCGTACGCGGCTTAATAACGCCACGTTTGGTCTTAATATTGATGGCCTTGCCATAGTCCGGCACACTTTCTGCGCTTTGCTCAAGCACGCGCGCCTCTTTGATCGCGAGGTGGATCTGTTCTGGCTCGATATCCTGTATTTCACCGCGCATTGGGGCGGTATCCACATACAGGCTACGCAGAATATCCGCAGCGGCGTTGACGCAGAGAGGGCGTCCTGTGAGTTTGAAATGATTATCGCGACGATTGATTTCGATACCCAGACGTCGCTCCAGTTGTTTGATATTGTCATCAAACGGCCCGCACAGGCTCAGCAGGCGAGCGTTGTCTGCTGGCTCAAGGCTAATTTCACGCGTATCTATGTTCAAACTGTTCCTCTTTGATTGTTTAACTGACCCGGTGCCACCTGGCGTAATAAAACGGTCATTACCGAAATTATTCACGCCATAGAATAAAGGCGCAAGCGTTGCGGAAGATATTGGGGGCGATGAGAGGAAATACAAGGCCTGCCGAACCGGCAGGCCGGATGGCGTTATGGCTGGTAAATACCGACGCCAGCGTCGCTTTCTTTGCGGGTGCGGGACATGACGGATTCCGGCGACTGTGCGATACGCAGACCCATTTCGTCTTCGGTACGGACCACTTTCGCGCGCAGGGAGTTGGTCAGCACGTCGACAATCTCCACGTCCACAAATTTACCGACCATGTCTGGCGTGCCTTCAAAGTTCACGACGCGGTTATTTTCGGTGCGTCCTGACAGCTCCATAATGCTCTTACGGGAAGTGCCTTCCACCAGAATACGCTGGACGGTGCCGACCATACGACGGCTCCAGGCGTTGGCCTGCTGGTTGATACGCTCCTGCAGAATATACAGACGCTGCTTTTTCTCTTCTTCCGGCACATCGTCGACCATATCGGCCGCAGGAGTACCTGGACGCGCTGAGAAGATAAAGCTGTAGCTGACGTCAAAATTCACTTCGCCAATGAGCTTCATCGTGCGCTCAAAGTCATCCGTGGTTTCGCCCGGGAAGCCAACGATAAAGTCGGAGCTAATCTGGATATCTGGGCGGGCTTCACGCAGCTTGCGGATGATGGATTTGTACTCCAGTACCGTATGTGGACGTCCCATCAGGTTCAGCACGCGGTCGGAACCGCACTGAATCGGCAGATGCAGGAAGCTCACCAGCTCTGGCGTATCGCGATACACATCAATGATGTCATCGGTAAATTCCATCGGGTGGCTGGTGGTGAAGCGAAGGCGGTCGATGCCGTCGATCGCGGCCACCAGGCGCAGCAGTTCTGCAAAGCTGCCGGTGGTACCGTCGTAGTTCTCGCCGCGCCAGGCGTTGACGTTCTGGCCCAGCAGGTGAATTTCACGCACACCCTGTGCCGCCAGTTGCGCCACTTCAAACAGAATGTCGTCGGTCGGACGGCTCACTTCTTCGCCGCGGGTATACGGTACGACACAATAGGTGCAGTACTTGTTACAGCCTTCCATAATGGAGACGTAGGCTGTTGGACCATCCGCGCGTGGTTCTGGCAGACGGTCAAATTTTTCGATTTCCGGGAAGCTTACGTCAACCACCGGGCGTCGATTCTCGCGAACGGCGTTGATCATCTCCGGCAGGCGGTGCAGCGTCTGCGGGCCAAAAATAATATCAACATAGTGAGCACGCTGGCGGATCAGTTTGCCTTCCTGCGAGGCCACACAGCCACCCACGCCAATGATCACATCGGGTCTTTTGCGTTTGATAAGCTTCCAGCGGCCCAGTTGATGGAACACCTTCTCCTGCGCCTTCTCACGGATCGAACAGGTATTGAGCAGCAACACGTCCGCTTCGTTCGCGTTGTCAGTCAGTTGATACCCGTGCGTGGCATCCAGCAGATCGGCCATCTTGGATGAATCGTATTCGTTCATCTGACAGCCCCAGGTTTTTATATGGAGTTTTTTTGTCATCGACTTGCTCATGCTCAGGAATGCAGGGCGCGTATTGTAATGCTTTGCTGCGGTTGTGACCAGTATGAAGGTTGTCAACCTCAAGACCGAAAAAATCCGGTAAACTTAAGGTATATACCATTAAGGATAATTGACCATGACTCTCCAACAAACCGAAATTGCCGTTGTCGGCGGCGGTATGGTCGGCGGCGCACTCGCGCTGGGGCTGGCGCAGCAGGGATTTGAGGTGACGGTTATCGAGCAGGCTGCCCCTGTTGCGTTTGACCCGACGGCAAAGCCGGATGTGCGAATTTCAGCTATCAGCGCCGCCTCTGTCGATCTGCTGCGCGGGCTGGGCGTCTGGGATGCCGTGCTCGGGATGCGCGCGCACCCCTACAGCCGTCTCGAAACCTGGGAGTGGGAGAATGCGCATGTCGCGTTTGATGCCGCTGAACTGAAGCTGCCCCGTCTGGGCTATATGGTGGAAAACACGGTCCTCCAGCTGGCGCTCTGGCAGGCCCTGGAGGCGCATCCGAAAGTGACGCTGCGCGTCCCGGCGTCACTTAAAGCACTGCATCCCCACGAAGGCGGGTATTTGCTTGAGCTGGATAAGGGTGATGAGCTGGCCGCGAGGCTGGTTGTCGGAGCGGATGGTGCCAACTCACAGGTCAGGCAAATGGCGGGAATTGGCATTCATGCCTGGCAGTACCAGCAGGCGTGCATGCTGATCACCGTGCAGTGTGAGAATGACCCGGGTGAGAGCACCTGGCAGCACTTTACCCCGAATGGCCCGCATGCTTTTTTACCGTTGTTTGATCGCTGGGCGTCGCTGGTGTGGTATGACAAACCGGCGCGCATTCGTCAGTTGCAGGGGCTTTCAATGGAACAGCTGCAGCGAGAGATCCATCAGCACTTCCCACGCCGTCTGGGCAACGTCATGCCGGTTGCCGCCGGGGCGTTTCCGCTTACCCGTCGCCATGCATTGCAGTATGCCCGTGCAGGGCTGGCGCTGGTGGGGGATGCGGCACACACCATTCACCCGCTGGCGGGGCAGGGCGTGAACCTGGGATACCGTGACGTTGAGGCTTTATTGGATGTGCTGGGCAAGGCGCGCGCTCACGCGGAGGCCTGGGCCAGCCATCCGGTACTGAAACGTTACCAGACGCGACGTATGGCGGATAACTTTATCATGCAGTCGGGGATGGATCTGTTTTACGCCGGGTTCAGTAACGATCTTGGTCCGGTGCGCATTCTGCGTAACATTGGGTTGATGGCGGCGGAGCGTGCCGGTGGGCTGAAGCGTCAGGCGCTGAAGTACGCGTTAGGCCTTTAATCTGGGCGCCTTCTCCTGCGGGAGAGGGCTTTCGGATGCGGTACATAATCCAACAAAAACAAAAAAGCCCGCAGAGCGGGCTTTTTTGTTACTAAGTGGCTGGGGTGCAGGGATTCGAACCCCGGAATGCTGGTATCAGAAACCAGAGCCTTACCGCTTGGCGACACCCCAATTGCGTTAAACAATGTGCTTAACGACTTTTTTAAATTGGCTGGGGTACGAGGATTCGAACCTCGGAATGCCGGAATCAGAATCCGGTGCCTTACCGCTTGGCGATACCCCAACAATTTTTTCTCGTCTACCGAATCATTCGACAGATGACTAATTTGGTGGCTACGACGGGATTCGAACCTGTGACCCCATCATTATGAGTGATGTGCTCTAACCAACTGAGCTACGTAGCCAGTACTGCAATCTTCGATGGCTGGGGTACCTGGATTCGAACCAGGGAATGCCGGTATCAAAAACCGGTGCCTTACCGCTTGGCGATACCCCAATACCGCGGAGAACCGCAAAATCGAAGAAATATGGCTGGGGTACCTGGATTCGAACCAGGGAATGCCGGTATCAAAAACCGGTGCCTTACCGCTTGGCGATACCCCATCCGTGCAACGCTTACCTGGGAATGGTGCGGGAGGCGAGACTTGAACTCGCACACCTTGCGGCGCCAGAACCTAAATCTGGTGCGTCTACCAATTTCGCCACTCCCGCAAAAAAGATGGTGGCTACGACGGGATTCGAACCTGTGACCCCATCATTATGAGTGATGTGCTCTAACCAACTGAGCTACGTAGCCATCTTTTTTTCGCGTTACCTTATCGGCGTTGCGGGGCGCATTATGCGTATAGACCCTTGCAGCGTCAACACCTTTTTCAACGAAAATAGCCGGAATGTGACTGTTTGGTTAGGTTGCGAACAGCGTGACCGAATATTCGGCAATTATTGGTTATTTATCGTTTTTAGGGAGTGAAATAGGGGGCCAAAAAAATCAGGCCCCGCAGGGCCTGATTGGATGCTTTTCGATTACTTATAGGCAGACTGGTGTACGCCTACCGCACGTCCTGATGGATCGTTCATAGACTTGAAAGATTCATCCCATTCAATGGCTTTAGCCGAAGAACAGGCAACGGACGGGCCGCCCGGAACACACTCCGCCGCACTCGGCACCGGGAACAACTCTTCAAAGATTTCACGGTACAGATACGCCTCTTTGGAGCCTGGCGTGTTGTACGGGAAGCGGAAGCTCGCGGTTTCCAGTTGCTGATCGGAAACCTGTTTTGCCGCCACCTCTTTCAGGGTATCGATCCAGCTATACCCGACACCGTCAGAGAACTGCTCTTTCTGACGCCATGCCACGCTCGCCGGCAGGTAGGATTCGAAACATTCACGCAGGATATGTTTCTCCATTTTGCCGTTGCCGCACATTTTGTCCTGCGGGTTGATGCGCATTGCCACGTCGAGGAATTTCTTATCCAGGAAGGGAACACGGGCTTCCACACCCCAGGCAGACATCGCTTTGTTGGCGCGTGCGCAGTCAAACATATGCAGCGCCTGCAGTTTACGTACTGTCTCTTCGTGCAGCTCTTTTGCGTTCGGCGCTTTGTGGAAATAGAGGTAGCCGCCAAACACTTCGTCAGACCCTTCACCGGAGAGCACCATCTTAATGCCCATCGCTTTGATCTTACGCGACATCAGGTACATCGGCGTGGAAGCGCGAATGGTGGTCACATCGTAGGTTTCGATGTGGTAGATAACATCGCGGATCGCATCCAGCCCTTCCTGCACGGTGAAGTGGATCTCATGGTGCACGGTACCGAGATGGTTTGCCACTTCCTGCGCGGCTTTCAGATCCGGTGCGCCTTCCAGGCCCACAGCAAAGGAGTGCAGTTGCGGCCACCAGGCTTCTGAACGTTCCTGATCTTCAACACGACGCGCGGCGAATTTCTTGGTGATCGCGGAGATCACGGACGAGTCCAGCCCGCCGGAGAGCAGTACGCCGTAAGGCACATCTGACATCAGGTGGCTTTTAACAGAATCTTCCAGCGCCTGACGCAGTTCGGCTTTATCAGTCACGTTGTCTTTAACCGCATCATAGTCGAACCAGTCGCGCTGATAGTACTGACGGATCTCGCCGTCTTTACTCCACAGGTAACTTCCTGCCGGGAACTCTTTAATGGTGCGGCAAACCGGCACCAGGGCTTTCATTTCTGAGGCGACATAAAAGTTGCCGTGTTCATCGTGACCCATATACAGCGGGATAATACCAATATGGTCGCGGCCAATCAGATAGGCATCTTTTTCGCTGTCGTACAGGGCGAAGGCAAACATACCCTGCAGATCATCGAGGAATTCCGGGCCTTTCTCCTGATACAGCGCCAGGATCACTTCACAGTCAGAACCGGTCTGGAAGGCGTAACGGTCGCCGTACTCGGCGCGCAGCGCCTGATGGTTATAGATTTCACCGTTGACAGCCAGCGCGTGTGTTTTTTTCTCGTTATACAGCGGCTGCGCACCGGCGTTGACGTCAACAATGGACAGACGTTCGTGTGCCAGGATGGCTTTATCGCTGGCGTAAACGCCGGACCAGTCCGGGCCGCGATGGCGCATCAGGCGGGACAATTCGAGTGCCTTTTTACGCAGTTCGCCTGCGTCAGTTTTAATATCCAGTACGCCAAAAATTGAACACATAACCTTCTCCGTTAACCCTGTTGCTTTGTAATGTTGCTTGCTTATGAAAATGCCGCAAAGGGGGAGGGCGCGCAAGGGTTTTACGGGATAAAACGGAAATAGTGCAATGCTGATTGCCGAATAGTGAAAAACGAGTACGTCATAAACGCTTTTATTGATGATTATGCAATAAAATGGCTGTTTTGTTAGATGTGGGGTTGTTTATCGGGCGTGAAAATAAAGAACCACGCGCTGAGGCGTGGTTTGGGATCAGATAATATCAATTTCTTCGACGGAGGGATAAATCCAGCTCGGTCGGAAGGGCATGGCGTCAATATCGTCGAGCGTGGAGACACCGGAAAGCACCAGAATGGTTTCCAGGCCCGCCTGGAATCCGGCCAGGATATCGGTGCGCAGGTTGTCGCCGACAATCACCGTTTCTTCAGAGTGGGCCTGCATCTTGTTCAGCGCCGCACGGATGATCCACGGGCTGGGCTTGCCCACGTAGAATGGTTTCCGGCCAGAGATCTTTTCGATACCGGCACACAGCGCGCCGCATGCAGGGTAAAAACCACGGCCGTGGGTATCCGGGTTGGTGGCAATAAAACGCGCACCGTTGGCAACAAAGTAGGAGGCTTTGTGCATCATCTCCCAGTTATAGGAGCGCGTTTCGCCAACGATCACAAAGTCCGGGTTCACATCTGTGATGGTAAACCCTGCCTTATATAACTCGTGGATCAGCGCCCCTTCACCCACCACGTAGGCCTTTTTTCCTTCCTGGCGCTTGAGGAAATCAGCGGTGGCCATGGCAGAGGTATAAAACACGCTGTCCGGCACGTTGACGCCTGCTGTGGCAAAGCGGTTTGCCAGGTCCTGACCGGTCTGAGAAGGGTAGTTCGTGAGAAGAACCAGAGGCATTCCTTTGTCGATGATGCGGTGAAGAAATTCCGCAGCACCTGGTACAGCAACGTTGTCGTGCATCAGCACGCCGTCGATATCACAAATTACATTCTTAATGGTCATGGACATTCCGACATCAAAAAAAGAAGGCGTTACTATAAGACCCGATCAACTTTCCAGCAAATGTTGCAACAGAATACCGTTGAGCATGGCGCGTTTAACCAGCGCAAATGCGCCTATCGCTGAGCGATGGTCAAGCTTAGAACGAACGACGGGAAGGTTCTGGCGGAAGGCTTTCAGCGCCTGAGTGTTAATGCAGCCTTCAATGGCGGGCAGCAGGACCTTCTCGGCCTCCACAATCTCACCGGCGATCACCACTTTTTGCGGGTTAAACAGGTTGATGGCGATGGCGATGGTTTTACCCAGATGGCGACCCACCTGCTCAATAACTTCACAGGCCAGCGCGTCGCCTTTGTTGGCGGCTTTGCAGATAGTCCCTATCTTGCAATCGTCCAGCGTGACGCGGCTCTGGTAACCCTGTTCAAGCAGATGGCGCACCCGCTGTTCAATCGCCGTGTTGGCGGCAATCGTCTCCAGACAGCCAAAGTTTCCGCAGTGGCAGCGTTCGCCAAGCGGCTCTACCTGAATATGACCAATCTCACCGACGTTACCGTTGCGGCCAATAAAAATGCGCCCGTTAGAGATGATGCCTGCCCCTGTCCCCCGGTGTACGCGCACCAGAATCGAATCTTCACAATCCTGGCTCGCACCAAAGTAGTGCTCTGCCAGGGCCAGAGAGCGGATGTCGTGCCCCACGAAACAGGTCACTTTAAAGCGTTTTTCCAGCGCATCTACCAGCCCCCAGTTCTCAACCTTTATATGGGGCATATAACGGATCACGCCGCTTTCGGGGTCTACCAGGCCTGGCAGGATCACCGAGATCGCAATCAGTTCACGGATTTTGCGCTGACAGCTCTCGATAAAGTGTTCAATGGTATTCAGCAGCGCGTGTTCCAGCGTCTCCTGAGTGCGCTCCGGAAGCGGGTAGTGTTCTTCCGCGATGGCTTTGCTGCTCAGATCATAGAGCGTAAGGGTGGTGTCATGACGACCAAGACGTACGCCAATCGCCTGAAAATTGCGGGTTTCGGTAATAATGGAGATGGCGCGGCGGCCTCCGGTGGAGGCCTGCTGATCGACTTCTTTGATCAGCCCGCGCTCAATGAGCTGACGGGTAATTTTTGTCACGCTGGCAGGGGCAAGCTGGCTTTGTTCGGCTATCTGAATGCGCGAGATTGGTCCGTGTTGGTCAATCAGACGATAAACCGCCGCGCTGTTAAGTTGTTTAACGAGATCGACATTACCGATTTGAGCTTGTCCGCCTGGTGTCATACTTTTACTTACTCAGTGACGACCTCGTTACCATTAACGAAGGTCTTGATAATTTTATAATCGTGTGTGAATGCCGTCAGGTTTGCAACCATACCTGGTGCAATTCCGCCAAGCTGTTTATCTACGCCCATCGCGCGCGCAGGATAAAGGGTCGCCATACGCAGAACTTCATCAAGCGCAATCCCGCAATGTTCAACCAGATTACGCACCCCTTCAATCATCGTCAGGGAGGAACCACTCAGCGTACCGTTTTCATCAACACACAGTCCATTGCGGTAGTATATTGTTTTACCGGCAAAAATGAACTGCTCAATATTTGCCCCTGCCGGTGCGGTGGCATCGGTTACCAGACAGAGTTTGTCACCTTTCAGGCGCTTGGCGTTGCGAATGTTGGTGTAATCAACGTGCAAGCCGTCAGCAATAATGCCGCAGTAAACGTCCTGCTCATCGAGAATCGCCCCGACCAGCCCAGGTTCACGACCGGTGATATACGGCATCGCGTTGTACAGGTGCGTCGCAAAGGTAATGCCGGCGCGGAAACCTGCTTTCGCTTCTTTTTGCGTTGCGTTTGAATGGCCCGCTGAAACGACAATCCCGGCGGCGGCCAGTTTGCTGATAACGTCAGGTCCCGCGATTTCAGGAGCCAGCGTCACTTTGGTGATCACATCGGCGTTGGCACACAGGTAGTCGACCAGCTCAGCGTCAGGTTTACGCACGTAATCCGGGTTATGCGTCCCTTTTTTCACGATGTTCAGCCACGGTCCTTCAAGATGCAGACCCAGCGCCTGATTAGGGTGTTTTGCCAGGTAGTCGCGCATCACGCGGATACCCTGTTTCATGAGCTCATCACTGCTGGTGATGAGGGTTGGCAGATAGCTGGTGCAGCCCGATTTCTCGTTGGCTTTCTGCATGATTTCCAGCGTGTCGACCGTCACCGCCTCCGCGGTATCATTAAATTGCACACCGCCGCAGCCGTTCAGCTGTACGTCGATGAAACCGGGGGAGATTACTGCTCCATTGAGTGAGCGCTGTTCAATCCCCGGCGGCAGCTCTGCCAGTGGGCAAACACGTTCAATCAGGCCATCGGCGATAACAATCGCATGGTCATCCAGAATATCATGGCCGGTATAAATCCGACCGTGGGTTAAAGCGTACATAACGACCCCCGGTTAAAAAAAGCGGCCGCCTCTTGATGAAGAGGCGGTTATTCAATTACAGACCTTTGATGTTCTCAGCTTCTAACTCGTTGAAGTATTTCAGCGTTTTCACTTTCAACTCCATCGTGGACGGTTCGTCGCACACGATGACTGATTTTGGATGCAGCTGCAGGCAACTGATGGTCCACATGTGGTTAACGTTGCCTTCAACGGCAGCCTGGAGCGCCTGCGCTTTCACGCCGCCCAGAACCAGAATCATCACTTCTTCGGCATCCAGCAGGGTGCCTACGCCTACGGTCAGGGCGTATTTTGGTACCTGGTTAACATCACCGTCAAAGAAGCGGGAGTTTGCCACGCGCGTGTCATGGGTCAGGGTTTTAATACGCGTACGGGAAGCCAGAGAAGAGGCCGGTTCGTTGAACGCGATATGACCATCGTTGCCCACGCCACCCATGAACAGGTGGATTTTACCGTAGGAACGGATTTTTTCTTCATACTGACGGCATTCTGCGTCAATATCAGGCGCGTTTCCATTCAGCAGGTTAATATTTTCAGCCGGAATATCAACGTGATCAAAGAAATTACGGTGCATAAAGCTATGGTAGCTTTCCGGATGATCCTTGGGTAAGCCGACATACTCATCCATGTTGAAGGTCACAACATGTTTGAAGCTAACCTGGCCTGCTTTATGCATCTCAACCAGGGCTTTATACGCGGTCAGCGGCGTGCCGCCGGTAGGAAGGCCGAGAACGAAAGGACGATCGGCGGTGGGTTTGAACGCGTTAATACGGTTAACGATATGACGGGCGGCCCATTTACCGACTTGTTCAGCAGTTGCCAGGGGAATCAGTCTCATTGTTCACCTCAAGAGTTAAAGTAGAAGAGTGGGCGGATGGCTATCGGAACCTGAACTAAGCGTAACCTGGAACCTTTCAGGCCGGATCAATCCGTCTTGATTTTTTGAATGATAAAATAAGTTTTCACTGTTAGCCAGAGAAAGGGAGGGTTATTAACGATATTTGGTGACAAAAATCACAAAAAATACGTGTTTAATTTGCGATACGAATTAATTTTTCACACACTCACAATGCCAGTGAATCATCAACTGTATTTATCGTTGTCGACACAATAAAAACATAGTTTATGCACGAGCCTTAATAAGGGTCTCGTAGGGGGAATAGGATGAATATTTTAGGTTTTTTCCAGCGCCTCGGTAGGGCTTTGCAGCTCCCTATCGCCGTGCTACCGGTTGCAGCACTGCTGCTGCGATTCGGGCAACCCGATCTGCTTAATGTGCCATTTATCGCGCAAGCGGGTGGCGCGATTTTTGACAATCTGGCGCTGATTTTCGCCATCGGTGTGGCATCCAGCTGGTCAAAAGACAGCGCGGGTGCAGCGGCGCTGGCCGGGGCTGTCGGTTACTTCATCCTGACGAAAGCGATGGTGACGATAAACCCAGAAATTAACATGGGCGTTCTGGCAGGTATCATTACCGGTCTGGTCGGCGGGGCTGTTTATAACCGTTGGGCGGGGATCAAACTGCCAGACTTCCTGAGCTTCTTCGGTGGAAAACGTTTTGTGCCGATTGCGACAGGCTTCTTCTGTCTGATTCTGGCCGCGATCTTCGGCTACATCTGGCCACCGGTGCAGCACGCTATCCATGCGGGCGGTGAGTGGATTGTTTCCGCTGGCGCAGTGGGTGCGGGTATCTTCGGTTTCATCAACCGTCTGTTGATCCCAACCGGCCTGCATCAGGTGCTGAACACCATTGCCTGGTTCCAGATTGGTGAGTTTACCAACGCCGCTGGCGCGGTATTCCACGGGGATATCAACCGCTTCTATGCAGGTGACGGCACCGCGGGCATGTTCATGTCGGGCTTCTTCCCTATCATGATGTTTGGTCTGCCGGGCGCGGCGCTGGCTATGTACCTGGCCGCACCGAAAGCGCGTCGTCCAATGGTTGGCGGGATGCTGTTGTCAGTTGCCATCACCGCGTTCCTGACCGGTGTTACTGAGCCGCTGGAATTCCTGTTCATGTTCCTGGCTCCGTTGCTGTACCTCATGCACGCTGTGCTGACGGGTATTAGCCTGTTTGTTGCAACGCTGCTGGGTATCCATGCGGGCTTCTCCTTCTCCGCCGGCGCGATCGACTACGTGTTGATGTACAACCTGCCCGCGGCGAGCAAGAACGTCTGGATGCTGGTCGCAATGGGTCTGGTGTTCTTCGTTATCTACTTCGTTCTGTTCACCGCAGTCATTCGTATGTTTAACCTGAAAACACCAGGCCGCGAAGATACGAAAGACGACATCGTTACTGGCGAAGCTAACAGCAATACCGAAGAAGGGCTGACCCAGCTGGCAACCAATTATATTGCCGCAGTAGGCGGTACGGATAACCTGAAAGCTATCGATGCATGTATTACCCGTCTGCGCCTGACGGTAGGTGATTCTGCGCGCGTTAACGATGCCATGTGTAAACGCCTTGGCGCATCCGGCGTGGTGAAACTGAACAAGCAGACCATCCAGGTTATCGTGGGTGCGAAAGCGGAATCGATTGGCGATGAAATGAAGAAAGTGGTTGCCCGTGGACCGATCGCGGCTTCTGCAGCGAACAGCGCGCCAGTGACGGAAGCCCCGGTGACAAAACCGCAGGCCGTCCCTAACGCAACGACCATTGCCGCGCTGGTTTCACCGATTACCGGTGAAGTGGTTGCGATTGAGCAGGTGCCTGACGAAGCGTTTGCCAGCAAAGCTGTCGGTGACGGTGTGGCGGTGAAACCAACGGACAAAACCGTGGTGTCACCGGCTGCCGGGACCATCGTTAAAATCTTCAACACCAACCATGCGTTCTGCCTCGAAACTGAAAAGGGCGCGGAGATCGTTGTCCATATGGGTATCGATACCGTCGCGCTGAACGGCCAGGGCTTCACTCGCCTGGTGGAAGAGGGGGCCGACGTGGTGGCAGGTCAGCCGATTCTGGAAATGGATCTGGATTACCTGAACGCTAACGCGCGCTCCATGATTAGCCCGGTCGTTTGCAGCAATATCGACGACTTCAGCGGCCTGGTGATTCAGGCGAAAGGTCAGGTCGTTGCGGGCCAGACGCCACTATATGAGATTAAAGGCAAGTAATCGCTCCTGAGTAGAGTCATGCCTTAAGCGGCGGGGGTTTTCCTCCGCCGCTTTTTTTTGCAGCAATTGCCCCCATTATTTTCTTCAGAGACGTTTTAAGGGTTGTCACTACGTCCGGCTTATAAGATCATATGCCGTTATACGTTGTTTACGCTTTGAGGAATCCACGATGAGTGAGGCTGAAGCCCGCCCGAGTAACTTTATTCGTCAGATCATCGATGAAGATCTGGCCAGTGGTAAGCACACCACAGTTCATACCCGTTTCCCGCCGGAGCCAAACGGCTACCTGCATATTGGTCATGCAAAATCGATCTGCCTGAACTTTGGCATCGCGCAAGACTACCAGGGACAGTGCAACCTGCGTTTCGATGACACCAACCCAGTAAAAGAAGACATCGAATACGTTGAGTCTATTAAGAATGACGTGCAATGGCTGGGCTTCAACTGGTCTGGCGATATCTGCTACTCCTCTGACTATTTTGATCAGCTGTACGCCTATGCGGTCGAGCTTATCAATAAAGGTCTGGCGTATGTCGACGAGCTGTCTGCTGAAGAGATCCGCGAATACCGCGGCACGCTGACCGCGCCGGGTAAAAACAGCCCGTTCCGCGATCGCAGCGTTGAAGAGAACCTGGCGCTGTTTGAAAAAATGCGTGCGGGTGGCTTCGAGGAAGGTAAAGCCTGCCTGCGTGCCAAAATCGACATGGCATCACCGTTCATCGTGATGCGCGATCCGGTTCTGTACCGTATCAAGTTCGCTGAACACCATCAGACCGGTAACAAGTGGTGCATCTACCCGATGTACGACTTTACCCACTGCATCAGCGATGCGCTGGAAGGCATTACGCACTCCCTGTGTACGCTGGAGTTCCAGGACAACCGCCGTCTGTACGACTGGGTTCTGGATAACATCACGATCCCGGTGCATCCGCGTCAGTACGAATTCTCTCGTCTGAATCTGGAATACACGGTGATGTCCAAGCGTAAGCTGAACCTGCTGGTGACCGACAAGCACGTTGAGGGCTGGGACGATCCGCGTATGCCAACCATCTCGGGTCTGCGTCGCCGTGGTTATACTGCCGCGTCTATTCGCGAGTTCTGTAAGCGCATCGGCGTGACCAAGCAGGATAACACCATTGAGATCGCCTCTCTGGAATCCTGCATCCGTGAAGATCTGAACGACAACGCGCCGCGCGCAATGGCCGTCATCGATCCGGTAAAACTGGTTATCGAAAACTACCCGCAAGGCGCGAGCGAAATGGTCTCCATGCCTAACCATCCGAACAAACCGGAAATGGGCACCCGTGACGTGCCGTTCAGCGGTGAAATCTGGATCGATCGTGCTGACTTCCGCGAAGAAGCGAACAAGCAGTACAAGCGTCTGGTGCTGGGTAAAGAGGTGCGTCTACGTAACGCATACGTGATCAAAGCTGAGCGTGTTGAGAAAGATGCGGAAGGGAATATCACCACCATCTTCTGCTCTTACGACGCTGAAACCCTGAGCAAAGATCCGGCAGATGGCCGCAAAGTGAAAGGCGTGATCCACTGGGTAAGTGCAACACATGCGCTGCCGGTTGAAATTCGCCTGTATGATCGTCTGTTCAGCGTGCCTAACCCAGGTGCAGCAGAAGACTTCCTGGCGACAATCAACCCGGAATCTCTGGTCATCAAGCAGGGTTATGCTGAGCCGTCTCTGAAAGCCGCTGAAGCGGGCAAAGCGTTCCAGTTCGAACGTGAAGGCTACTTCTGCCTCGACAGCCGTCACAGTACCTCGGAAAAACCGGTGTTTAACCGTACCGTTGGCCTGCGTGATACCTGGACTAAAGTCGGCGAATAATAACGCTGCTCTGGTCAATGAGAGACAAACGCCGCGTAATGCGGCGTTTTTTTATTGAATGATCATATCGTTAAGCGCGAGCAAAAATAATGTCTGCGCAATATTCAGGTCAATGTGGTGCTACTTATTTTTCTAAAAAAAGTTTGTATATTTCTGAAAATAGTGAAGACCTGAAAATAACCAGTAATTTACACAATTACTGGCTTAAATTTAATGACTTGCCCCGCCAAATCTCGTCTCCCGCTAAATGTTACAAAGCACTACGAATTATGTGCACTTCATCATAATCCTGACTTTTGCCCACTGAAAAGCATTGATAATTCGCGTCGCGAAAAATAACCTAAAGGCGGTAGTTAATTCGAGGGTATTTCTGACTACCCCTGACCTTTTGGTCTTTTATATTTTTCGCCGTTCAGGCGTTTTAATTCGTCAAAGAGGAATAATCTATGCGTACGTTCAGTGGCAAACGTAGTGCGCTGGCGCTGGCTATCGCCGGTGTGACAGCAATGTCAGGCCTGGTGATTGCGCCAGAGGCTAAGGCAGCAGGTTTCATCGAAGATTCTACCCTCACGGGCGGTATTTATTACTGGCAGCGTGAACGTGACCGTAAAGACGTTACCGAAGACAAATACAAAACCAACCTTTCTCACTCTACCTGGAACGCCAACCTCGACTTCCAGTCAGGCTATGCCGCCGATATGTTCGGCCTGGATATTGCCGCATTCACGGCAATTGAAATGGCGGAAAATGGCGACAGCGGACACCCGAACGAAATTGCCTTCTCGTCCAGCAATAAGGCCTATAAAGAAGACTGGTCCGGCGATAAAAGCGGTATCAGTCTGTATAAAGCCGCTGCAAAATTCAAATATGGTCCAGTCTGGGCGCGCGGCGGATATATTCAGCCAACTGGCCAAACCCTGTTAGCGCCACACTGGAGTTTTATGCCTGGTACTTACCAGGGCGCTGAAGCTGGCGCTAACTTTGACTACGGTGATGCGGGTGCGTTGAGTTTCTCCTATATGTGGACCAACGAATACAAAGCCCCGTGGCATATCGAAATGGATAAGTTTTACCAGAACGATAAAAAGACCAAAGTGGATTACCTCCACTCGCTGGGTGCGAAGTACGATTTTAAAAACGACCTCGTGTTAGAAGCCGCTTTTGGTCAGGCTGAAGGTTATATCGATCAGTATTTTGCCAAAGCCAGCTACAAGTTTGATATCGCAGGGAGTCCGTTGAGTACCAGTTACCAGTTCTACGGCACGCGAGATAAAGTCAGCGATGGTGGCGTCAACGATATTTATGACGGCACGGCCTGGCTGCAGGCGCTGACCTTTGGCTACAAAGTGGGTCAGGTGGATTTGCGTCTGGAAGGGACATGGGTGAAGGCGGAAGGGCAGCAGGGTTACTTCCTGCAGCGTATGACCCCGACTTACGCATCTTCCAACGGTCGTCTGGATATCTGGTGGGATAACCGCTCTGATTTCAACGCCGACGGCGAAAAAGCGGTCTTCTTCGGCGCAATGTATGACCTGAAAAACTGGAACCTGCCGGGCTGGGCGGTGGGCGCCTCCTACGCGTATGCCTGGGACGCTAAACCGGGCGACATGGCCACACCGGATGCGTACTACGATCCGAACTACCGTCTGAAAGAGTCCTCTTACAGCCTGGATGCCATCTATACCGTGCAGGACGGACGTGCGAAAGGCACGATGTTCAAGCTGCACTTCACGCAGTATGACAACCACTCTGATATTCCAAGCTACGCGGGCGGTTACGGCAACATCTTCCAGGATGAACGTGACGTGAAATTCATGGTTATCGCACCATTCACTATCTTCTGATGAACGCTCCGGCGGGTTCCGTCCCGCCGGAATGGAGACTGCACATGATGAAAAAAATGGTAATCGTCGCGTTGCTGGCCTCGGGGCTGGTGGCTTGCGCCCAGGACCCGGCGACGAAAGAAGATTCTCGCCTGAAGGAGGCTTACAGCGCCTGCATTAACACCGCTGAAGGCTCACCGGAGAAAATTGAAGCCTGCCGAGCGTACTGAATGTGCTGAAGAAAGAGAAGGCGCATGAGCAGTTTGCAACGCAGGAAAATGTTCGCGTGATGGACTATCAGGCCTGTATTCAGGCGCGTAAAACCGGTAACGATCAGGAAGTGGCGAAGCGTTGCGACCAGATCTGGAAGGAAATACGCAGTAACAACGGAAATTAAGTAAGCGTGTTAAGGCCCGGTGGCGCTGTGCTTACCGGGCTTTTTTTTGCCGGATGACAGGCAAAAAAAAGCCAACCTTGCGGCTGGCTCAGAGTATGAAAGTTCGACTTATTTGGCGTCGTGTGCGTGATCGTCTTCGCGGCAATCACCTTCAGCACAGTGACCATACAGATACAGGCTATGGTTGGTCAGGCGGATACCATGACGAGCAGCGATTTCACGCTGACGTGCTTCGATGGAATCATCGCTAAATTCAATGACCTTGCCACAATCCAGGCAGATCAGGTGATCGTGGTGCTGCTGCTGGGTCAGTTCGAATACAGATTTACCGCCTTCGAAATTATGACGGGTAACAATGCCCGCGTCATCAAACTGGTTCAGCACGCGATAGACGGTTGCCAGCCCAATCTCTTCACCCATGTCGATAAGACGCTTGTAAAGGTCTTCCGCACTGACATGGTGATTGTCTGGACCCTGAAGCACTTCAAGGATTTTTAACCGAGGAAGCGTAACTTTCAGGCCAGCCTTCTTTAATGCGGTATTGTTGTCAGTCATGCGGAATCTGTCCTGTTGCTAAACGATTCACTTCTGGAGGAAGTGACAGAAAATGCACCTGGAATAATGCGTCTCATTATAGAACTGCCATGGCTAAATGAAAACTGCAAGTCTCAGGCAAAGTATGCTTATAAAAACGTGGTATCACCGACAAACTTACTCAATGGCACCCCATTTTACCTGGGAGACATTGTACAGGTCTGGGCGAAAAAGTTAAAAGATTGTAGCGATTAATTTAATCGTTTGACCTGGTTCCTGGGCGCAACCGGGGTTGCGCCACACTAACAATCAGGCGTTAAGAATATCGTCCAGGTGCAGTTCTTCGCGGATCTGCTTCACCCACTTCTCAACGCGTTCTGCGGTCAGTTCTGGCTGACGGTCTTCGTCGATCGCCAGACCCACGAAGTGGTCGTCATCGGCCAGGCCTTTAGACGCTTCGAAGTGGTAACCGGCAGTCGGCCAGTGGCCTACGATAACTGCACCATTCGGTTCAATGATATCGCGGATAGTGCCCAGTGCGTCACAGAAGTACTCAGCGTAGTCTTCCTGATCGCCGCAGCCAAACAGGGCGACCAGCTTGCCGTTGAAGTCCACTTCTTCCAGCGTCGGGAAGAAATCATCCCAGTCACACTGGGCTTCACCGTAGTACCAGGTTGGGATACCCAGCAACAGGATGTCATAGCCTTCGAGATCTTCTTTGCTGCTCTTGGCGATGTCATGCACATCGGCAACGTCTTTACCGAGCTGTTTTTGAATGTTTTTTGCGATATTTTCGGTATTGCCGGTATCACTGCCGAAGAAAATGCCGATGATTGCCATGAGTAAAATAACCTCTTGAAACTTAATGGTATGGTGGCGCAATTTGTCCACGGATAAGGGCAATAATAGCAGAACTGGCAACCCCGCGGAAACAGCTATCGCGCAGGACTGCACTCTGTGCTACATGAAAAGGGTAAGAAAGGGGATTTTCAGACTTATGCCTGGCGGCGCAACGTCTCAAGCTGGGCGATCAACATCTCTTCAATGAGCTCGCTACGGCTGATATTACGCGCTTCAGCCAGTTCGTTAAGCGCATCGACGGCGTCGGCATTGAGCTTTAGTTCGACACGCTTAAGCCCACGATTTTTATCGCGTTTAAGCTGGTTGCGTTTATTAATACGCAGCTGTTCATCGCGCGAAAGCGGATTCGTTTTCGGTCGTCCCGGTCGACGCTCATTCGCGAACAGATCTAGTGTCGTACGGTCCGTTTGTTCTTTGGCCATGATTCTGAGACTTCGGGGGAAACAAGCCGCCCTGCTATTGCCCGGGCGATGAGCGCGCCATCATACATCACCAAAAACGGCACGCCAACGACTGGAAGCCCGCAACCTTCCAGTCGCTCTCTTTTTAATCAATTCGCAGTATCAGAGAGATAGCGGCGGATGGCGCGTAACACGGCGTCAGGTTTTTCCGCGTGAACCCAGTGTCCGGCACCGGCGATGACATGGGCGCGCGCCTGCGGGAATTGCGCCAGCAAGGTGTCGCGGTAGGCGTCGGTGACATAAGGGGAGTTACCGCCGCGAATAAAGAGGGTAGGGTGTTGCCAGGCGGGCACCGTATCCCAGCCGACGATGTTGTTGTACTGCGCCCAGAGTACCGGCACGTTGAAACGCCACTGGCCGTCGACAAACGACTTCAGCAGAAACTGAATAACGCCTTCTTCATTAAGATGTTCGCGCATGACGGCTGTGGCCTGTTGGCGGGTTGAAACCCCAGCCTCTGTTACCGCATTGATGGCTGCAAAAATGTCGTCATGACGGCGCACGTCGTAATCCACCGGGGCAACGTCGATCACGACCAGACCGTTGATTCTGTCCGGTGCCAGCGCCGTCAGGGCCATTACCGCCTTGCCGCCCATAGAATGCCCGATGAGCGTCACCTTCTGAAGATGGTTGGCATCAAGCGTATCGAGCAGATCCTGGGCCATTGCCGCGTAGGTCATCTCCTCTGAACGCCCGGAAAGACCGTGATTTCGCATATCGACCTGCAAAATATCGTGATCGGTAACCAGATCGCGCGCCAGCACCCCCAGGTTATCCAGGCTGCCAAAAAGCCCGTGAACCAGTACGATGGGAGAATTATTGTTCGGCGATTGTGCAGTTTGCGCTCGGGTATTCAATTTCATGGCAAAGTTCTTTTTTTACGTATGTCAGGTTAGGGTATCATGTTGACCATTCTGCCGCCCGGCTGCAAGGTTCCAGTTTAATCTGACTTTTGCCGCCAACCTGGTTTGACGCTATCCGCTGTTGGAATTTAACTTTATAATCCCAACGACTTGTATTCAGATAAGATATCGCACTGGATTAAGATGAAAACAATCGAAGTTGATGACGAACTCTATCAGTATATTGCCAGCCAGACGCGGCATATCGGGGAGAGTGCGTCCGACATTTTACGGCGCATGCTTAAAATTTCCGCCGCCTCACAGCCTGCTACCCCAGTCACTAAAGATGTCGTGTCTCAACAAAACGTTGTTGCACAAGCAAAACCTGCCGTCGCGCAAGTGAAAGACAAAGTACGTGCGATGCGCGAGTTGCTGCTCTCTGATGAGTACGCCGAGCAGAAAAAAGCGGTTAACCGCTTCATGCTGGTGCTGTCTACACTCTATTCACTGGATAACAAAGCGTTTGCTGAAGCGACCGAGTCGCTGCACGGTCGTACCCGCGTCTATTTCGCGGGCGACGAGCAAACGCTGCTGCAAAATGGCAACCAAACCAAACCTAAACATGTCCCGGGCACGCCGTACTGGGTCATCACCAATACCAATACGGGCCGCAAGTGCAGCATGGTTGAACACATCATGCAGTCCATGCAGTTCCCGGCGGAATTGATTGAAAAGGTTTGCGGTACAATTTAACCCTTGCATCAGAAGGACCCGGTAATGGCAAATCACAGCCGTGCAGGCCAACCTGCACAACAAAGCGATTTGATTAACGTCGCTCAGCTGACCGCGCAGTATTACGTGCTGAAACCGGTCGTGGGCAACGCAGAACACGCAGTGAAGTTTGGTACATCTGGCCACCGCGGTAGCGCGGCGCGCCATAGCTTTAACGAACCGCACATTCTGGCTATTGCTCAGGCCATCGCGGAAGAGCGCGCTAAAAACGGCGTTACCGGTCCGTGCTATGTGGGAAAAGATACCCATGCTCTGTCTGAACCGGCGTTCATTTCCGTGCTGGAAGTGCTGACGGCGAATGGCGTTGACGTCATTGTTCAGGAAAATAACGGCTTCACGCCGACCCCTGCGGTCTCTAACGCGATCCTTGTCCACAACAAAAAAGGCGGCGCGCTGGCTGACGGGATTGTGATCACCCCATCACACAACCCGCCGGAAGACGGTGGGATCAAATACAACCCGCCTAACGGTGGACCGGCAGACACGAACGTCACGAAAGTGGTTGAAGATCGTGCCAATGCACTGCTGGCGGATGGCCTGAATGGGGTGAAACGCCTCTCTCTGGATGCAGCCATGGCGTCCGGCCATGTGAAAGAGCAGGATCTGGTGCAGCCATTTGTGGAAGGTCTGGCGGATATCGTCGATATGGCGGCCATCCAGAAAGCCGGTCTGAAGCTGGGCGTTGACCCTCTCGGCGGCTCCGGTATCGAATACTGGAAACGCATCGCAGAGCATTACAAGCTGAACCTGACCATCGTTAACGATCACGTTGATCAGACCTTCCGCTTTATGCACCTGGATAAAGACGGCGCAATCCGTATGGACTGCTCTTCCGAGTGTGCGATGGCGGGCCTGCTGGCGCTGCGTGATAAATTCGACCTGGCGTTTGCCAACGACCCGGATTATGACCGCCACGGTATTGTCACCCCGGCAGGGCTGATGAACCCGAACCATTATCTTGCGGTTGCCATCAACTACCTGTTCCAGCATCGTCCGCAGTGGGGCAAAGAGGTGGCTGTAGGTAAAACGCTGGTCTCCTCGGCGATGATTGACCGCGTGGTTGAGGCGTTGGGCCGTAAGCTGGTGGAAGTACCGGTAGGCTTCAAATGGTTTGTTGACGGTCTGCACGACGGCAGCTTCGGTTTTGGCGGTGAAGAGAGCGCGGGCGCATCCTTCCTGCGTTTCGACGGCACGCCATGGTCTACCGATAAAGACGGGATCATCATGTGCCTGCTGGCGGCGGAAATCACCGCTGTCACCGGTAAAAATCCGCAGGAACACTATAACGAGCTGGCGGCACGCTTTGGCGCGCCAAGCTATAACCGTATTCAGGCTGGCGCGACCTCCGCGCAGAAAGCGGCGCTGTCTAAACTCTCTCCGGAGATGGTCAGTGCCAGCACGCTGGCCGGTGACCCTATCACGGCCCGTCTGACGGCGGCCCCGGGTAACGGTGCCTCTATCGGTGGTCTGAAAGTGATGACCGAAAACGGCTGGTTTGCCGCGCGTCCATCCGGTACGGAAGATGCATACAAAATCTATTGTGAGAGCTTCCTCGGCGACGAACACCGTAAGCTGATTGAGAAAGAAGCGGTAGAGATTGTCAGCGAAGTGCTGAAAAACGCGTAAATCGCGGTGGGCTGATGCCCTCACGATGCAGTCAAAACGGCAACCCTGGGGTTGCCGTTTTGCTTTTGCATTAACTGTGTTTATTTTTCAATTCAAACCGCGGTGATACCAGACCGTACAGCGTCCAGCCCATAAAGGTCACCATCGCACCATACAGCATGGCTTCCTGGCCGGAAGAGTAGAGCGCATAGAAGCTGTAAATTGCCCCAATCAGCGCCACAATATTCGCCACCCTCGCTTTGCCTGCGTCCACCTTCGCCACCTTCTGAATGATGACCAGCGCCGCCATCGACAGAATATACGGAATGATATTGGTCACTACCGCCAGGTTGACCAGCACGTTGAACTGGCTGTTCAGCGACGGGCTGATGGTCATCAAAGATAACCCACTCTGGAAGATAACAATCGCCAGCATGCCCTGAACCGGTGCCTCTGCTTTGCTGACCCGGGAGAAGATTTTCGGGAAATACCCTTCGTCAGCGGATGATTTAAAGACCTGAGCAATGGTGAACTGCCAGCCGAGGAGCGAGCCGCAGCAGGACATCACCATCAGCCCCATGATCACTTTTCCGACACCCGGCGTAAACATCTGCGCAAAGGCCAGACCGAACGGTGCCGTGGAACTGGCAAGATCCATGTTCGGTACAATCCCTGCAATCACGTTGGTTGAGACAATGTAAATGGCCGCAGCGCCCAGCGTACCGCCAAGCACGGCAATCGGTACGTTCTTCTCCGGGTTTTCCACCACTTCGGCGTTAGCACACGCAGATTCCAGCCCCAGGAAGGCCCACAGCGTCATGGCGATGGAAGAGCCCACTGCGGTGAAGAACGGAACATGGTGTGGGTTCCAGGAGTTGACGTACAGCGTGGGGCTAAACCAGAACCAGCCGATGATGCACAGCCCAACCACCGGGATAATGACCCCCCAGACGGTAATACTGCTGATCTGTCCGGTAATGCGCGCGCCGCCAAAGTTAGCCACGGTGCAGATCCACAGCACGCCGATGGTCGCCAGCCCGATTTGCACCGGGGTCAGCGCCACACCGAACAGCTCCGTACCGTAACCCACGGCGGAAATGGCAATTGCCACGTTAGCGATCAGCAAAGAAACGCCGTAGGTGTAGTTGGCCATGAAGTTACCGGATTTGCCAAAGGCATACTCGGCGTAGCCGCCCATCCCCCCGGGCTTGCGGCTGAACATACCGCACTTGGCGAATGCCCAGGCCAGTGCCATTGACCCCACTGCGGTCACCATCCAGGAGATAATCGAAATGGTTCCTACTTCCGCAAGCTTGGTGGGCAGCATGATGATCCCGGACCCCATCATGTTTACCATGGTGAGAATGGTCAGCTGCACCACGCCCATTTTATTGGACTTGCTCATAATTTTTCTCCTTTCAGCAGCGATGGCTGAGCGGCAGCGTGTTTGATGACGTTACAACGAACCTGCTTACGACCGTCACACTCCTCAACGTAAACACCCTGCAGTTCCGGCGCGAAGCCCGGTAAAAGGTTGATACCCTCTTCCAGCGCAGCAAAGTAGCGCAGCACGGAACCGCCCCAGACTTCACCCGGCACAACGCACAACACCCCCGGTGGATAAGGAAGGGCACCTTCGGCGGCAATGCGACCTTCCGCATCGCGCAGCGAGACCAGCTCGACCTCACCCCGCAGGTAGGCATAGTTCGCCTCTTGCGGGTTCATCATGACGCGCGGGAAGTGAGACTTGCGGAACATCTCTTTTTGCAGCTGCTTCACGTTGTGGCGGGCGTACAGCTCATGCATTTCCTGGCAAATCTGGCGCAGGGTGTAATCTGCATAGCGCTCCGGGTACTGTTTACAGACAGAAGGCAGCACCTCTTTGAGGGGGGCATCCGTCTCGAGCAGTTTTTCGAAGCGCACCAGTTGCGCGACCAGTTGCTGCAGTTTGCCCATATCCTCGGCAGGCGTGAGCAGGAACAGGATGGAGTTGAGATCGCATTTTTCCGGCACGATGCCGTTTTCACGCAGGAAGTTGGCGAGAATAGTGGCGGGGACGCCGAAATCCTCGTACTCACCGGTCCGGGCGTTAATACCCGGCGTGGTCAGCAGCAGTTTGCACGGGTCGATAAAATACTGATGTTCGGCATAGCCTTCGAAGGCGTGCCAGTGTTCACCGGGCACGAAGTGGAAGAAGCGCAGGTCCGTGGCAATCTCAGCGGTGTCCCAGCTTTCCCACGGACGGCCATCAACCAGTTCCGGCACGAATGGGCGAAGATACTGGCAGTTCTGCAGGATCAGCTTACGGGCTTCGATACCGGTCACCACGCAGTCCATCCACATGTTGCGGCCGCTCTGTCCCTCATGCATGCGGGCGTTGATATCCAGTGCAGCAAACAGCGGATAGAACGGGCTGGTGGACGCGTGCATCATGAAGGCATTATTCAGCCGCTTATGCGGAACATAGCGCTGCTGACCTTTGATGTGGCTGTCCTTCTTGTGGATTTGCGAGGTCTGCGAGAAACCGGCCTGCTGTTTATGGACTGACTGGGTGACCAGGATCCCCGGATCGTTTTCATTCAGCTCCAGCAGCAGCGGAGAGCAATCGGCCATCATCGGAATAAACTGCTCGTAACCCACCCAGGCAGAGTCAAAAAGGATGTAGTCGCACAGATGGCCAATGTTATCCACGACCTGGCGAGCGTTATAGATGGTGCCATCGTAGGTACCCAGCTGGATCACCGCCAGGCGGAACGGACGCGCGTCGCGGGCACGGCCCGGCGCCACTTCGGACACCAGCTCACGCAGATAATTCTCCTCGAAGCAGTGGGCGTCGATGCCGCCAATAAAGCCGTACGGGTTACGTGCGGTTTCCAGATAGACCGGCGTTGCGCCCGCCTGAAGAAGTGCTCCGTGGTGGTTGGATTTATGGTTGTTGCGATCGAACAGGACCAGGTCGCCCGGAGTGAGAAGGGCGTTGAGCACCACTTTGTTGGACGATGAGGTTCCGTTCAGCACGAAGTAGGTTTTATCGGCATTAAAGACTTTCGCCGCATGCTGCTGCGCAATGCAGGGTGCCCCTTCGTGGATCAGCAGATCGCCCATCGCCACGTCGGCGTTGCACAGGTCTGAGCGGAAAAGGGTTTCGCCAAAGAAATCGACAAACTGATTGCCGGCAGGGTGACGGCGGAAGAATTGCCCGCCCTGGTGACCCGGACAGTCGAAGGCGCTGTTACCCTGTTTGACATAGTCGACCAGAGCCCGGAAAAACGGCGGACGCAGTTGGGTTTCATACTTCTGCGCGGCCGCTTCCAGTTGGCGTCCGTGGAAGTCGTTGCTGGTGTCTGATGCTTCGAATACGCCGTGGATCCGCGATAAATACTCTGCCGGGATAATTTCTTCTTTATGCGTCGCGACAAAAACAGGAATGCCAAATCCGGTTGCTTCTATTTCTTCTATACGACCAGTGAAAATATCGCTGACGGCCAGAACAATGGCGGCAACATCAATATATTCCGTGGCGTTGATATCCACCAGTTCACGGTGAGTGGTAAAGCAATCAGGGCAGGCGCGGCTGGCTGCAATTTTTAAACTTTTCATCTTTCTCTCTTTATTTTAGGTAATAACAGTCCCTCGATTTCTTGCAGAAAAGAAATCGATAATATGCCGGAAAACAGCAAAAGGAGGCCGCTGATTAAAAAAATCAGTAATGCGTTTTTTGCTGAATAGAATTCAGTCCGCCCGGTCGCGGATGAGCCTGAATTAAGATGAATGAGCGCACGGGTTCACAGGCAAAGGCCTGTAAAATAGGGTGTTTCAGGATAACCTGTAAGCGGGTGCGCCAGAAGTCGAAGGACTACCGGGCATTAAAGATATGAAAGTCAAAACAGTTTCGGTGGGCAAACATCATGATATGAGTTGTCCGCCTTATATGGGGCATTAAACGATTATTGTTTTCCATGTTTCATTTCCTTTCAGTAATTGAAAGCATGGACATTTTATCCTGGAAAAAGCGATTAACTGTGAAACAGATCACCGTTAACCGATCAAATCAGAAATAAATATTCGCTTTTGATGAATATCGCAGATCAAAATGCTGATATGTTGATGTTGCGTTAACGGATTGTGTTATGAATGTGCTGAATGGACATAAATACACCAAAAAATAACCCGGAGATTATTTTTGCGCGTATTTTATGGGAGGGTAGGCGTTTATTTAAAAATAAACTGAATAGTTATTCAAAGCATGAACCGATAACCGATACCGGTTTCAGTTAATAAATGACGAGGACGCGCGGGGTCAACTTCCAGTTTTTGTCGAAGGTGTCCCATATATATGCGTAAATAGTGACTATGTTCCACGGCGTTTGGCCCCCACACCTGACTCAACAGCTGGCGCTGGGTGAGTACCTTACCGTGATTATTGAGCAAAACGGCGAGTAGCCGAAACTCGATGGGGGTGAGATGGATTTCCTCTTCACCGCGAGCGATGCGCCGTGCTGCCAGATCAACCCGAATATCACCAAACGTGTATGTTGGGTCGGCAGGGGTGGTGGCGCTGTGACGACGCAGCGCGACACGAAGGCGAGCCTGCAGTTCGCCAATACCAAAAGGCTTAATCAGATAGTCATCCGCTCCGGCATCCAGCGCCGCGATTTTATCCGACTCTTCGGTACGGGCTGACAGCACCAGAATGGGCATCTGACTCCACTGTCGAACCTCACGAATAAAATCGATGCCGTCGCCATCCGGCAGGCCGAGATCGAGGATCACCAGATCAGGTTTGCGCGTGGCCGCTTCAATCAAACCCCGCTGGAGCGTGCCGGCGTCATGAACGCGCAGGCCATCGCCTTCCAGCGCAGCACGCAGAAACCGGCTAATGGCGATCTCATCTTCAACAATCAGAACGTTGATCACAAATCCTCTGGTAATTCATTAAGTTCTGGCGGGGCTTCCAGAGGAAGTTTAACACAAAAACGTGCGCCGCCTTCCGGGCGATTCTCCGCCGAAATGGTACCGCCATGAACGTCAATAATCGCCTGGCAAATCGCCAGACCCAGACCCACGCCGGGAATGGCCGACTCTTTATTACCGCGGGCAAATTTCTCGAAAATAGCGAACTCCTGTCCGGCAGGGATACCCGGCCCGGTATCCCAGACGTCAAGCCGTAGCGTGTGATCTTCCACCGTGGCATCCACCCCAATCCGGGCGTTTGCTCCTGCGTATTTGCCGGCATTTTCCAGCAGATTGATCAGCACGCGTTCAAACAGCGGGCCATCAACGTGAATTAACGTCAGCGGTTCGGGCATGTTCAGCGCAATATGGCGCCCACCGAGGCCCGGCTCCAGCATTTTCAAAGCGCTACCCACCACCTCTTCGAGCGTGAGCCACTCTTTTTTGAGGTTAAATCCGCCCGACTGAATGCGCGCCATATCAAGCAGATTATTTACCAGGCGTGTGGTGTTCAGCACATGCTGGCGGATCTCGCTGGCCTGCAACGCATGTTTCGAGCCTTCCGCTGCCAAATCCAGCGTCAAAATTTCTGACTGGCCAAACAGCACGGTGAGTGGGGTGCGAAGGTCGTGGGAGAGGGCGGCCAGCAATGAGTTACGAATGCTCTCGCGCTCGCTTGCCAGACGGGCCTGTTCTTCGCTGGCGGTAAGCGCCAGCCGTTCCAGCGCGCTTGCCACCAGCAGGGTAAATGTCTCCAGCAATCGCTGCTGTTCGGGGATCATCAGCTGGCGCAGATTCGACGGTTCAACGATCACCAGCCCCTGATTTTTATCGGCACTGCGCAGCGGCAGAATTTGATACGGTACGCCGGGCAGGGTGTCCGTCCCTGCACCCGCAGGAAGTCCTTTATCAAAGCTCCAGCGCGCAATGGCTTCATCCCAGGGCGTCATACCTGAGGCCGAGGTCAGCGGGCGCAGTTTTCCGTGTTCGTCCGGGAGTAAAATCAGGTTGCTGGCGTGAAAGGTCGAGCGGATAAACTGCTCGCTGGTCTGCACAATATCCAGCGGCGTACGGCCAACCGCCAGCGATTTAGACATCTCATAAAGATGCCGTGTGCGCTGTTCGCGGTAGCGGGCGATACGGGCCTGATAGCGCACACCCGCCGTCAGATTACCGATCACCAGCCCAACGGTGAGCATCACGGCAAAGGTGAGAATGTACTGCACATCCGAAACGGCGAGCGTTCCGCGGGGCGCGATAAAGAACAGATCGAAGCTGATGACGTTGATGAACGTCGCCAGTACCGAGGGCCAGCGCCCGTAAAAGAGCGCCACCACGACCACGCCGAGCAGGTAGATCATCACCAGATTGGCCGCGTCGAAGGCAATCAGCCAGTGGCTCGCAATCACGGTGATCAGCGCGCAGAGCACGACGGCGACAAGACAGCCGCGGATCTGAATTCGCCATTTATCATTAAAAGTGCGGCTGTCCGGTGCGCGGTTGGGTAAAGGGGTGGGTTTGTCATCCAGTGCGACAATCACCAGATCGAGGTCGGGAGCACGCCGGGCCAGTTTGTCAGCAAAGGATTCGCGGCTAAACCAGCGACGATGCTGACGACGGCCAATGACAATTTTCCCGAGGTTGTGCTCACGCGCGTAGCGCAGAATGGCTTTATCTTCCTGGGGATCGGAGAGAGTGGCGGTTTCTGCGCCCAGCTCCTGTGCCAGACGCAGCGAACTTAAGATCGCGCGGCGCTGGTTTTCAGGCAGCGCGTGAAGCTGCGGCGTCTCGACATAGACCGCATGCCAGACGCTACCAAACTTGGCCGCCAGACGCGCTGCGGTGCGGACGAGCTTTTCATTGCCGCTGCCGTGACCCACACACAGCAGAATGGCATCCCGCGTATGCCAGACGCGCTCCTGCCCTTGCAGGTCACGCCAGGCGCGCATCTGATCGTCCACGCGATCCGCCGTGCGACGCAGGGCCAGCTCGCGCAGGGCTATCAGGTTGCCTTTGCGAAAGAAATGTTCGATGGCGCGTTCGGCCTGACCTGCAATATAGACTTTTCCTTCATGCAGTCGCTGGCGCAGATCGTCTGGAGGCAGATCGACCAGCACCACTTCGTCCGCAGAGTCGAAAAAGGGATCGGGTACGGTTTCGCGAACCTGAATCCCGGTCACGCCGCTGACCACGTCGTTCAGGCTTTCGAGATGCTGAACATTTACCGTGGTGAAAACATCAATGCCTGCTTCAAGCAGCTCTTCAACGTCCTGCCAGCGTTTGGGGTGGCGCGAGCCTGAAGCATTACTGTGTGCCAGTTCGTCCATCAGGATAAGCGCGGGCCTGCGGGCGAGGGCGGCGTCGAGATCGAACTCCGTGACCAGACGCCCACGATGGCTGATACGGCGAGGCGGCTGTGTCGCCAGCCCCTTCAACAGTGCTGCCGTCTCTTTCCGGCCGTGGGTTTCCACCACGCCGATAAGAATATCGAGCCCCTGCGCCCGAAGCCGCTGGGCTTCTGTCAGCATGGCGAAGGTTTTCCCGACGCCAGCACAGGCGCCGAAGAAGATTTTCAGTTTGCCGCGATGGGCTTCAGCCGTCTGTTCGAGCAGCCTGTCCGGATCCGGGCGCATGGGCTCGTCGGTCATTTAGTTTTTCCTTAGCGCGTCCAGCGCCAGATTCAGCTCAACAATATTCACCACGGGCATGCCGATGAAGCTGACCAGCGGTTTTTGCGTATGCTCTGCGACCAGCTTGCTCACCTGTTCCACCGTCAGCTGACGGGCCGCCGCGACGCGGGGGATCTGCCATGCCACCGCCTTCGGCGTCAGGCTGTAGTCCAGCCCGCTTGCAGAGGCCGTCACCAGCTCCACAGGCACCTCCCGGCTGGCCTGTGGATTTGCGGCGCGCAGGGCGGCTACACGTTCGGCAATGGCTTTATCCAGATCCGGGTTGCTGCCGGCCAGGTTACTGCCACCGGATGCCATCGGATTATACGGGCTTTCGGCAGTGGCGGAAGGGCGTCCCTGGAAGTAACGGGCGTCGGTAAAATTCTGTCCAATCAAACGCGAACCGCGGTTTTCACCGTTTTGCATGATCAGCGAGCCGTTGGCCTGATCCTTAAACCACCACTGGCCCAGCGCGGTGGTCACCAGCGGGTAAAGCCCGCCGGTAATAAGCGACAGCAGAATAAACAGAAGTATAGCGGGACGTAACATCGTCATTTGATTCACCTTTTAAACCAGCCCAAACAGCGTCAACAGCAGGTCGATAACCTTGATACCGATGAAGGGGACAATCAGCCCACCCAGCCCGTAAATCCACAGGTTGCGGCGCAGCATGGCCGCCGCGGTCAGCGGTTTGTAGCTCACCCCTTTGAGCGCCAGCGGGATCAGGAAGACAATAATCAGGGCGTTAAAAATAACCGCACTGAGAATGGCTGATGCTGGCGAGTGCAGATGCATCACGTTCAGCGCATTAAGCTGCGGATAGGTGGCCGCAAACGCCGCGGGAATGATGGCAAAGTATTTTGCGACGTCGTTGGCGATACTGAACGTTGTCAGTGAACCGCGCGTCATCAGCATCTGCTTACCAATGTGCACAACTTCAATCAGCTTGGTCGGGTTCGAGTCGAGGTCGACCATGTTGCCCGCCTCTTTCGCCGCCTGGGTACCGGAGTTCATGGCCACCGCCACGTCGGCCTGCGCAAGGGCTGGGGCATCGTTGGTGCCATCACCCGTCATCGCCACCAGGCGACCTTCCGCCTGATACTGACGAATTAACGCCAGCTTGGCTTCAGGCGTTGCCTCCGAGAGAAAATCATCCACGCCCGCTTCGGCAGCAATCGCGGCGGCGGTCAGACGGTTGTCCCCGGTGATCATCACCGTTTTGATCCCCATTTTCCGCAGCTGGGCAAAGCGCTCTTTAATCCCGCCTTTTACGATATCCTTCAGCGAAATCACCCCCAGCACATGTGCCCCTTCAGCCACCACCAGCGGCGTCGCGCCCTGACGTGCCACGCTCTCGACCAGGTTGTCCACTTCTGGTGGGAAATGACCATTATTGGCTTCAATGTGGCGACGAATTGCGTCGACGGAGCCTTTACGGATCATGCGGTCCTGAATGTTGATGCCGCTCATTCGGGTTTGTGCCGTGAAGGGAACGAAAGTCGCATGGAGACTCTGAACGTCGCGCTGGCGCAGGTTAAAGCGCTGCTTGGCGAGGATCACGATACTGCGGCCTTCCGGCGTTTCATCGGCGAGGGAAGAGAGTTGCGCCGCATCCGCCAGCGTTTTTTCATCCACGCCGGGGGCAGGTAAGAACTCTGACGCCTGGCGGTTACCGAGGGTGATTGTCCCGGTTTTATCCAGCAGCAGAACGTCCACATCCCCTGCGGCCTCGACCGCACGTCCGCTGGTCGCGATGACGTTCGCGCCCAACATACGGCTCATACCGGCCACACCGATGGCCGACAGCAGCCCCCCGATGGTGGTCGGGATCAGGCAGACCAGCAGCGCCACCAGAACGGTGGTGGTGACCGCGGTACCGCCGTAAGCGGAGAATGGCCACAACGTGGCGGTTGCCAGCAGAAAGACAATCGTCAGCGCCACCAGCAGGATGGTCAGGGCAATTTCGTTTGGTGTTTTACGACGCTGCGCGCCTTCCACCATGGCAATCATACGGTCAAGGAAGGTTTCACCCGGGTTGACGCTACACTGGATCACCAGCCAGTCGGAGAGAATGCGTGTCCCGCCCGTTACGGAGGCGAAATCACCCCCGGATTCACGTATGACGGGAGCGGATTCCCCGGTGATGGCACTTTCATCTACCGACGCGCCGCCTTCGATGACTTCACCGTCGCAGGGGATAATGTCCCCGGCTTCGACCAGCACCACGTCACCTTTACGCAGTTCATCTGCCGGGACATGGTCCATCTGGGCACCGTATTTCGGTTCGCGTAATTTGCGCGCAAAAGCGGTTTTTTTCACCCCTTTGAGGCTATTGGCCTGCGCTTTGCTGCGGCCTTCCGCCAGCGCTTCCGCAAAGTTGGCAAACAGTACGGTGAACCACAGCCACAGGCTGATAGCGCCGGTGAACATCGCATTCCCCTGCAGATGACCCGTTCCCATGGCAATCGCCAGCGCGGTGGTGAGTAAACTCCCTATCCAGACGATAAACATCACCGGGTTGTGCCACTGCACGCGCGGGCTCAACTTTTTCACCGCATCCATGAGGGCCTGTCGAACTAACGACGGTTCGAACAGGGCCATTTGTTTACGACTCATGACAAATTCTCCGCAAAATCAGCGTAAAGAGAGGTATTCCGCGACCGGGCCTAACGCGAGGGCGGGGATAAAGGTCAGGGCGCCGACCAGCAGCACGGTACCGGCCAGCAGTCCGCTAAACAGCGCGCCGTGGGTCGGCAACGTCCCGCTGGTGGTCGGTTGAATTTTTTTGCTCACCAGCGACCCGGCAATCGCCAGCACCGGCACAATGACCCCGAAACGGCCCACGAACATGCAGAACGCCAGCAGACAGTTCCAGAACGGTGAGTTAGCGCTTAAGCCTGCGAAGGCACTACCGTTATTGTTAGAAGCAGAAGAGACGGCATAAAGCACTTCGCTAAAGCCGTGGATGCCAGGGTTGAAGATGCCGCTGCGTCCGGCCTCCGTCATCAGTGCCAGTGCGGTACCAGCCAGCACGAGGGCGGGGGTGACCAGAATCGCCAGCGCGGTTAACTTCATCTCACGGACATCGATTTTTTTGCCCAGATATTCCGGGGTGCGACCAATCATCAGACCCGCAATGAACACCGCCAGCAGAACAAACAGCAGCATGCCGTAAAGACCCGAGCCTACGCCGCCGAATACCACTTCACCGATCTGCATCAGCCACATCGGGATCATGCCGCCCAGTGCCGTGAAGGAGTCGTGCATAGCATTGACCGCCCCGCAGGATGCCGCCGTCGTGACCACGGCATAAAGGCTGCTGGCGAGAATGCCAAAGCGGCTCTCTTTCCCTTCCATATTCATGGTGCCGTCAGCGCCCAGCGTCAGGAAATGCGGGTTACCTTGCCACTCGGCCCACATCACCAGCGCAACACAGACGACAAAGATGAGCGACATGGTCCAGAGCAGGGTGCGACCCTGACGACGATCGTTCACTACATCGCCAAAAGCAAAGCACAGCGCTGCGGGGATCAGGAAGATCGCCAGCATTTGCACAGCGTTGGTCAGTGCCGTTGGGTTTTCAAACGGATGCGATGAGTTGGCATTGAAGAAACCGCCACCATTCGTACCGAGCATCTTAATGGCTTCCTGTGAGGCCACAGGCCCCATCGGCAGAAGCTGTTTTGCCCCTTCAAGCGAGGTATAAGGCGCGTAAGGCAGCAGGTTTTGCAGCGTACCTTGCTGAATAAAGAACAGCGCGATGAGCAGAGCAATCGGAAGTAAGACCCACAGAGTAATGCGCGTGAGATCAACCCAGGCATTGCCCAGCGTACCCATATTCTGACGTGCAAACGCACGCGTCAGCGCGAAGACAACCGCGATGCCGCTGGCTGCTGAGAGGAAATTTTGTACGGTTAATCCCACCATCTGGCTGAAGTAGCTCAGCGTGGTTTCGCCGGCGTAGGATTGCCAGTTGGTATTGGTGACAAAGCTGACGGCCGTATTCAGCGCAAGATGCCAGGACAGGCCCGGTAACTGTTGCGGGTTCAGCGGCAGGCTACCCTGCAACATCAGCATGACAAAGAGCGCGACCAGCCCAACGATATTCAGCAGCAGAATAGCGACCAGATACTGACGCCAGTTCATCTCCTGATCGCGTATTCCCAGTACGCGCCAGATCCCTTTTTCGATACTTCCCGTACCCGGTAAGGACACGTTGTTGATCAGCCGCGCGAGCCCCGTTCCCAGCGGTCTGGCAAGCACCAATAAGACCAGTAAAAAGCTGGCTATAAGTAAAAACGCCTGAGCAGCCATCAGAAGGCCTCCGCATTAATCAGGGCGTAGACCAGATAACCCAATAACAGGAACACCAGCACGATGCCGGTAATCAGACCTGCACTCACAATCCACCTCCGAGTGACATTTGTATTTGTGTTAACGGTAGGATTTATGGCGCAAAGATTTCGCAAAAATCGGCAGGGTGGGTGTAAAAAAAGTATAAAAATGGAAAAGGCACAATTTAACTGTTGGTAAGTAAATCGTTAACTTTTTTGTAACTTACTTACGGCGGAAATGTAAATATTCACTAAATGGATGAAAATAACTGGTCTGATGAGTAGTAAAATTACAAGCAAAGCGGTATTATTTTAGCCAGATCACAGATTTCAAATTTTCCGGAGCATGTTTCCGGCCAACTATAGGGGAGAAAATATGGATCTTTATAAAGCGTATCCGGCTCATATCGTTTTCATGCGTCGCACTTTCGCCGTAGTGGCTGGCGTGCTGGCCCTGCCGGTGATGCTCTTCTGGAAAGACCGCGCACGTTTTTATAGCTATTTGCACCGCGTCTGGGCCAAAACCAGCGAGAAGCCGGTGTGGATGGATCAGGCCGAGAAAGCGACCTGCGATTTTTACTGATACGAAGACGACACACAGCAATAAAAAAACCGCCTACAGCAATGTGGCGGTTTTTTTTATCCCTCAGGATCCGCGGTCCGTTGGGCCGTTTTTGGGCACCCGTCAGAGCGTGTATCCACCGACTTATCACCGGTGGTGAACGGTGGAGCGGTTAGCAGCAGGGACCGCATGATGAAACGCTCTTTTTGCATTGCGTTCATTATCGCCAGCGTACTCGTGGTAAGACGTGATGAACCGACACTGTTTATTGCTTTTACCATGATGGCGCAGGACACGTAGCGTTAAGGCCGCCCCGGGCGGCCTTTTTTATTTCATCGCGTCTACACTTCATGGCAAAGTAGATAAAAGCCAGCCGCATTTTCTCTTTAGTGGCATGGCCTTACGGACATAATGGATAATTGCCAGGAGTTTTATGCCCACCCATCTGGTTTGGTTTCGCGCGGACCTGCGCGTACATGACAATCTCGCCCTTGCGGCTGCCTGCCGCTCCCCGGAAGCCCGCGTGCTGGCGGTGTTTATCGCCACCCCCGGGCAGTGGCAGCAGCATGCTATGGCACCACGCCAGGCGGCTTACCTCAGCTCACATCTGAATGGCTTGCAGTGTTCGCTTGCCGAAAAAGGGATCCCGCTCATTTATAAAGAGGTCAGTGACTTCTCCGCACAATGCCAGGCCGTGCAGGCGATCTGTGAGCAGTACGCTGTCACCCACCTTTTTTACAACTATCAGTACGAATTCAATGAACGTCAGCGGGATCGTCAGCTGGAGAAAATCCTGCAGGATGTAGAGTGTCAGGGTTTTGATGACAGCGTCATGCTGCCGCCGGGCAGTGTCATGACCGGCAACCACGAGATGTATAAAGTCTTTACGCCGTTTAAAAATGCCTTCATTAAAAGACTGAAGGAGGCGCTGCCGGAATGTGTGGCTGCACCCACCGTGAGGGGAGAGGCCATAACGGAGATACCCGAGCGGGAGTTTGACTATCCGCAACAGGCGTTTGATGAGACTCTGTTTCCGGCTACCGAAAAAAACGCTATCGCGAAGCTGCGCCAGTTTTGTAAAGCGGGCGCAGGCGATTACGACGCGCGCAGGGATTTTCCCGCGACAGAGGGCACCAGCCGTTTATCGGCCTGTCTGGCGCTGGGCGTGCTCTCTCCGCGCCAGTGTCTGCATCGTCTTCTGGCGGAACAACCGCAGGCACTGGACGGGGGCCCCGGCTCCGTCTGGCTTAACGAACTTATCTGGCGCGAGTTTTATCGCCATTTGATGACGTATCACCCTGATTTATGTAAGCATCGTCCGTTTATACCCTGGACTGATAACGTAAACTGGCAACACAACGAGAGCCACTTACAGGCCTGGCAGAAAGGCGAAACGGGCTTCCCGATTGTTGATGCCGCGATGCGCCAGCTCAATGAAACCGGATGGATGCACAACCGGCTGCGAATGATTACCGCCAGCTTCCTGGTGAAAGATCTGCTTATCGACTGGCGTGTCGGGGAGCGGTATTTTATTTCTCAGCTGATCGATGGCGATCTGGCGGCGAATAACGGCGGCTGGCAGTGGGCGGCGTCCACCGGAACCGACGCCGCGCCCTATTTCCGTATTTTTAATCCTGCCACGCAGGGACAAAAATTTGATGCAGACGGCGAGTTTATCCGCCGCTGGTTGCCCGCGCTGAGCAATGTCCCTGCAAAAGCGATCCACGACCCGTGGGCTTGGGCGGATAAACAGGGCGTGAAGCTCGATTATCCCCGTCCGATTGTTGACCATAAACAGGCGCGTGTCGCCACGCTGGCGGCGTACGAGGCCGCCCGCAAAGCTTAAGAGAGTAATGATGAAAAACAGCGAACTGGAAAGCCTGATTAACGAAAAACTGAACAGCGCCTCCTTCAGCGATTACGGCCCGAACGGCCTCCAGGTTGAAGGACGCGAAACGGTGCAGAAAATTATCACTGGCGTGACGGCAAGCCAGGCGCTGCTGGACGAAGCCGTCCGTCAGGAAGCGGATGCCGTTATTGTCCATCACGGTTATTTCTGGAAAAACGAAGCACCGATCATTCGCGGTATGAAGCGAAACCGCCTGAAAACGCTGCTGGCAAATGATATCAACCTGTACGGTTACCATCTGCCGCTGGATGCGCACCCGGAGCTGGGCAATAACGTACAGCTCGCGCAGCTGTTGGGGATTACCGTCATGGGTGAAATTGAGCCGCTGGTGCCCTGGGGAGAGCTGGCCATGCCGGTGCCCGGCCTGGAGCTGGCCTCATGGATTGAAGCGCGTCTGGGACGCCGTCCGCTCTGGTGCGGTGACACCGGTCCGGATACGGTGAAGCGGGTTGCCTGGTGTACTGGTGGTGGTCAGGGCTTTATTGACAGCGCGGCACGCTTTGGTGTCGACGCCTTCATCACTGGAGAAGTGTCCGAGCAGACCGTCCATTCGGCGCGTGAACAAGGTCTGCATTTTTACGCGGCAGGTCACCATGCCACCGAGCGTGGCGGAATTCGCGCCCTCAGTGAATGGCTGACCGAAAATACCGATCTGGATGTCACGTTTATTGATATCCCTAACCCGGCCTGATGAGAGGTATCTGAGTGCAGCGAGCGCGTTGTTATCTTCTGGGGGAAACGGCAGTGGTTCTGGAGCTGGAACCGCCAGTGACCCTTGCCACGCAAAAGCGTATCTGGCGGCTAACGCAGCGCCTGGCCGATGTGCCTGAAGTGGTTGAAGCGATTCCGGGTATGAATAACATCACCGTGGTGCTGCGTAATCCGCATACGCTGGCGCTGGATGCTATTGAACGTTTGCAGCGCTGGTGGGAAGAGAGCGAGGCGCTGGAGCCGGATTCCCGGACAATTGAGATCCCGGTGGTGTATGGCGGCGAGCATGGACCCGATCTTGGCGTAGTGGCGGAACACTGCGGATTAACGGAAAAGCAGGTGGTTGAATTGCACGCCTGCGTTGATTACGTGGTCTGGTTCTTAGGTTTCCAGCCGGGCTTTCCCTATCTGGGGGGGCTCTCACCGCAATTGCATACGCCGCGTCGCGCCGAACCCCGCCTGAGCGTGCCGGCGGGCACGGTGGCTATCGGTGGTGAGCAGACCGGCATTTATCCTCTGACGTCACCGGGGGGCTGGCAGCTTATCGGGCATACGTCCAGGCCGTTATTTGAACCAGGGCAGGAGGTTCCCATACTCCTTCGTCCCGGCGATACCCTGCGCTTTATCCCGCAGAAGGAGGGGGTATGTTAACGCTGATTCGCGCCGGGCTTTACACGTCCGTACAGGATGCCGGCCGCTTTGGCATGCGCCAGTCGGGCGTGAGCTACTGTGGTGCGCTGGACAGGCCTGCGCTGGAGATTGCTAACGTGCTGGTGGGCAACCCTGGCAGCACGGCGGCACTCGAAATTACGCTTGGCCAGTGTGTGATTGAATTCGGCGAGGAGACCTGGTTTGCCTTAACCGGGGCCGCCTGTGATGCCGAGCTGGATGGCAAAGCGGTCTGGACAGGCTGGCGGCTGCGGGCGAAAGCCGGGCAGCGTCTGACCCTTAAACGTCCTGTGCACGGCGTGCGAAGCTATCTTGCGGTCGCAGGGGGGATTGATGTGCCAGAAGTGCTGGGTTCATCCAGCACCGATCAGAAAGCCGGCATTGGCGGTCATGAAGGGCGCCTGCTGCGTGACGGCGATCGTCTGGCGATTAAACCCTCAACGCGCCACTTCTCGACGGCCCAGGGGGTAAAACAGCTGTTATGGACCAACCAGATCCGTGCCTTACCGGGGCCGGAATATCAGGAGTTCGATGAAGTCGCTCAGGAGACGTTCTGGCGTTCGCCGTGGAAGATCAGCCCGCAAAGTAACCGTATGGGATACCGCCTGCAGGGGCAGCCATTGACCCGTACGACAGATCGGGAATTGCTCTCACACGGTTTATTGCCTGGCGTCATTCAGGTGCCGGGTAACGGTCAGCCGATCGTGCTGATGAACGATGCGCAAACCACGGGGGGATACCCGCGTATTGCCTGCATCATTGAAGCGGATCGCTACCACCTGGCGCAAATTCCTCTCGGACAGCCGATTCATTTTGTGCAATGTACCCTGGAGGAGGCGCTGAAGGCACGCCAGGATCAGCAGCGTTATCTGGAACAACTGGCATGGAGGCTCGATGGCAAAGATTGATTTAAACGCCGATCTGGGTGAGGGCGGAAGTGCCGATGCTGAACTGATGACGCTGGTCTCTTCAGTCAATATTGCCTGCGGGTTTCACGCGGGTGACGCGCAAACCATGCTGGTCAGCGTGCGTAATGCGATTAAGCACGGCGTGGCGATAGGGGCACATCCCAGTTTTCCTGACAGGGATAATTTTGGCCGCACGGCAATGGATCTCCCTCCTGAGACGGTGTATGCCCAGACGCTCTATCAAACGGGCGCGCTGGAGGCGATTGTGCGTTCCCAGCAGGGCGTGCTGCGCCATGTGAAACCCCACGGCATGCTCTACAATCAGGCGGCCAAAGATCCGGCTCTCGCGGATGCCATTGCCCGCGCGGTGCGGGACTGCAACCCGCAGCTCATCCTGGTGGGGCTGGCGGGGAGCGAGCTTATTCGTGCGGGACAGCGGCTGGGGTTAACCACCCGTCAGGAAGTTTTTGCTGACAGAGGGTACCAGCCGGATGGCAGCCTGGTTCCCCGTTCACTGCCCGGTGCGCTTATTACCGATGAATCACAGGCGCTGGCGCAAACGCTGGCGATGGTATGTGAGGGGTCGGTAAAGGCAATTGATGGTTCAACGGCCAGAGTCCAGGCGGATACGGTGTGTTTACACGGCGATGGTGAGCACGCGCTGCAGTTTGCACGCCGCTTACGGGCGGCCTTTGCGGAGCAGGGTATTCTCGTAAGTGCATGACATAACGATAAGGACAGAAAAATGCCTGAAGGCCCGGAGATCCGCCGTGCAGCGGATAGCCTCGAGGCGGCGATAAAAGGCAAACCGCTGACGGATGTCTGGTTTGCTTTTCCTCAACTGAAACCGTTTGAAGCCCAGCTGGTGGGGCAGACGGTGACGCACATTGAAACGCGCGGCAAAGCGCTGCTCACGCATTTCTCCCATAACCTGACGTTATATAGCCATAATCAGCTGTACGGCGTTTGGCGCGTGGTGAAGGCAAACGAGCAGCCGCAAACTACCCGCGTGCTGCGCGTCAGGCTACAGACGGCAGACAACGCGATTCTGCTCTACAGCGCATCTGATATCGAAATGTTAACGCCAGAGCAGCTGCTCACTCACCCGTTCCTGCAGCGCGTCGGGCCGGATGTGCTGGATATGAGCCTGACCCCGTGCGATGTGAAAGCCCGTCTGGTGTCACCTCGGTTTCGTAACCGACAGTTTTCCGGACTGTTGCTCGATCAGGCGTTTCTGGCTGGATTAGGAAATTACCTGCGGGTGGAAATCCTCTGGGAAGTGGGCCTGGCGGCGCAGCATAAGGCATCGCAACTCAGTGATGAACAGCTGGAGGCGTTATCCCACGCACTGCTGGATATCCCGCGCCTGTCCTACAACACGCGTGGCGTGGTGGATGACAACAAGCACCATGGGGCATTGTTCCGCTTTAAGGTGTTTCATCGTGAAGGGAAGGCGTGTGAGCGGTGCGGCGGGTTAATTGCGAAAACCACGCTGTCATCGAGACCGTTTTACTGGTGTCCGCACTGCCAGAAGTAAAATGAAAACGGTAACCCAGGGGGTTACCGTTTTTAATGTCTTTACTCTCTCGGAGTAAGAGAGGGATGGGGTGAGGTCATCAGGCCACACCCCGTTAACATCAGCGTTTGATGTCAGACTTAAAATCACGCTGCTCGTAGCCAGTATACAGCTGACGAGGACGGGCGATTTTCATGCCTTCGCTGTGCATTTCGTTCCAGTGCGCAATCCAGCCAACGGTACGTGCCATGGCGAAGATCACGGTGAACATGGAAGACGGAATGCCCATCGCTTTCAGAATAATGCCAGAGTAGAAATCGACGTTCGGGTAGAGTTTCTTCTCGATGAAGTACGGGTCGTTCAGTGCGATGTGCTCAAGCTCCATCGCCACTTCCAGCAGGTCGTCTTTTGTACCCAGCTCTTTCAGCACTTCGTGGCATGTTTCACGCATAACGGTAGCGCGTGGGTCGTAATTTTTGTACACACGGTGACCGAAGCCCATCAGACGGAAGGAGTCATTCTTGTCTTTCGCGCGACGCACGAATTCAGGAATGTGCTCAACGGAGCTGATCTCTTCCAGCATCTTCAGTGCCGCTTCGTTCGCGCCGCCGTGCGCCGGTCCCCACAGGGAGGCGATACCCGCAGCGATACAGGCGAACGGGTTCGCGCCTGAAGAGCCTGCGGTACGGACGGTGGAGGTGGAGGCGTTCTGTTCGTGGTCAGCGTGCAGGATCAGAATACGGTCCATCGCACGTTCCAGTACCGGGTTCACTTCGTACTCTTCACACGGCGTGGAGAACATCATGCGCAGGAAGTTACCGGCGTAGGAGAGGTCGTTACGTGGATAAACAAACGGCTGACCGATGGAGTATTTGTAACACATCGCTGCCATTGTCGGCATTTTGGACAGCAGGCGGAACGCCGCGATATCGCGGTGACGTGGATTATTCACGTCCAGCGAGTCGTGGTAGAACGCTGCCAGCGCACCGGTAATACCGCACATCACCGCCATTGGGTGAGAATCACGACGGAAAGCATGGAACAGACGGGTGATCTGCTCATGAATCATGGTGTGACGGGTCACGGTGGTTTTGAATTCATCGTATTGTGCCTGCGTCGGTTTTTCGCCGTTCAGCAGGATGTAGCACACTTCCAGATAGTTGGATTCAGTGGCTAACTGATCGATGGGGAAGCCGCGATGGAGCAGGATACCTTCGTCACCATCAATGAAGGTGATTTTGGATTCGCAAGATGCGGTAGAGGTAAATCCAGGGTCGAAGGTGAATACACCTTTAGAACCCAGCGTACGGATATCAATAACATCCTGACCGAGCGTGCCTTTTAGCACATCCAGTTCAACAGCAGTGTCACCATTTAGGGTGAGCGTTGCCTTTGTATCAGCCATTTACGGTCTCCTTAGCGCCTTATTGCTTAAGACTGCCAATTACCGGATTTGCATTCTGCTGATTTCTCACCGTTACCAGTTTGTTATTTGGCTTACCGCTCAGCTCACGAGGAGAAACCAGGGTACAGAGCTATGGCGCCTTGCAGGTAAAAACATGAAAAATCAGTGAAACAACAGCAAATCAGTGTCTTCGCAGTCCGAATTATTCAAACCTGTATATCACTAATAACTGTCCTGATAACTTCGGTCAATACCATCACACTGTTACATAACTATTTGTCAGGTGAAAGTGAGACCTCATAACTTTTGCGCATTATATGCCTTTTCTGATGACGTTTGTAACAATATTGTTTAACATTTGTCAAATCAGATGATTAAAAATTAAAAAGATGTTGTTATCGTGACCCTGATCACTGTTCCAGAGAAAACCCGACAAACTGTATGTAGGTTAATTGTAATGATTTTGTGAACGGCCTATACTGCCGCCAGGTCTCCGGAACACCCTGCAATCCCGAGCCACCCAGCGTTGTAACGTGTCGTTTTAGCATTTGGAAGCAATGTTTTGCATGACGCGCAGTTATAGAAAAGGAACGCTGTCTGACCCGCATCGCAGTCCGGAGGAAGGAAACAATAAGAACAGCATGTGGGCGTTATTCATGATAAGAAATGTGAAAAAACAAAGACCTGTCAATCTGGATCTCAAAACGATCCGGTTCCCTGTAACAGCAATAGCGTCCATTCTGCACCGCGTTTCTGGTGTGATTACGTTTGTGGCGGTCGGCATTCTGCTGTGGTTACTGGGTACCAGCCTCTCTTCTCCTGAAGGATTCCTCCAGGCCTCTGCCATCATGAACAGCTTCTTCGTGAAATTTATCATGTGGGGCATTCTGACTGCGCTGGCGTACCACGTTGTCGTGGGCATTCGTCATATGCTGATGGACTTTGGCTACCTGGAAGAGACTTTCGAAGCCGGTAAACGCTCCGCTAATATTTCATTTGTATTGACTGTCGTGCTTTCACTTCTCGCAGGAGTTCTCGTATGGTAAGCAACGCCTCCGCATTAGGACGCAACGGCGTACATGACTTCATTCTGGTCCGTGCTACCGCCATCGTTCTCACCCTTTATATCATCTATATGATTGGTTTCTTCGCGACCAGCGGCACGCTGACGTGGGAAATCTGGAGTGGGTTCTTCGGATCTGCCTTCACCAAAGTGTTCACCCTGCTGGCTCTGTTCTCCATCCTTATTCATGCCTGGATTGGTATGTGGCAGGTGTTGACCGATTACGTTAAACCGCTGGCGATTCGCCTTCCTCTGCAGCTGGTCATTGTCGTTGCACTGGTGGTTTACGTTATTTATGGATTCGTTGTGGTGTGGGGTGTGTAATGAAACTGCCAGTCAGAGAATTTGATGCTGTTGTGATTGGTGCTGGTGGCGCAGGTATGCGTGCAGCACTGCAAATTTCCCAGAGCGGCCAGACCTGTGCGCTGCTCTCTAAAGTCTTCCCGACCCGTTCCCACACTGTCTCCGCGCAGGGCGGTATTACCGTTGCGCTGGGCAATTCCCATGAAGATAACTGGGAATGGCACATGTATGACACGGTCAAAGGTTCCGACTACATCGGCGACCAGGATGCTATCGAATATATGTGTAAGACTGGCCCGGAAGCGATTCTGGAGCTGGATCACATGGGGCTGCCGTTCTCCCGTCTGGAAAATGGCACCATTTATCAGCGTCCGTTTGGCGGCCAGTCGAAAAACTTCGGCGGCGAGCAGGCGGCACGTACTGCAGCTGCGGCTGACCGTACCGGTCACGCACTGCTGCACACGCTGTATCAACAGAACCTGAAAAACCACACGACTATTTTCTCCGAGTGGTATGCGCTGGATCTGGTGAAAAACGCCGATGGCGCCGTTGTAGGTTGTACCGCGCTGTGTATTGAAACCGGTGAAGTGGTCTACTTCAAAGCGCGTGCTACCGTGCTGGCGACCGGCGGTGCAGGCCGTATTTATCAATCTACCACCAACGCCCACATCAACACCGGTGACGGCGTAGGTATGGCTATCCGCGCCGGCGTACCGGTGCAGGATATGGAAATGTGGCAGTTCCACCCAACCGGCATCGCCGGTGCCGGCGTGCTGGTAACAGAAGGCTGCCGTGGTGAAGGGGGTTACCTGCTGAACAAACACGGCGAGCGCTTCATGGAGCGTTATGCCCCGAATGCGAAAGACCTGGCGGGTCGTGACGTGGTGGCGCGTTCCATCATGATCGAAATCCGTGAAGGCCGCGGCTGTGACGGCCCATGGGGTCCACACGCGAAGCTGAAACTCGACCATCTGGGTAAAGAGGTTCTGGAATCACGTCTGCCAGGCATTCTGGAGCTGTCTCGTACCTTCGCGCACGTCGATCCAGTGAAAGAGCCCATCCCGGTAATCCCAACCTGTCACTACATGATGGGCGGTATTCCGACCAAAGTGACCGGCCAGGCGCTGACCGTGAACGAGCAGGGTGAAGACGTTGTTATCCCGGGCCTGTTTGCCGTCGGTGAAATTGCCTGCGTATCCGTACACGGTGCAAACCGTCTGGGCGGGAACTCCCTGCTTGACCTGGTGGTATTTGGTCGTGCGGTAGGTCTGCATCTGCAAGAGTCTATTGCCGAGCAGGGTGCGCTGCGTGATGCCACCGACGATGAAATTGATGCGTCGCTTGAGCGTCTGAACCGCTGGAACGGCAACCGTAATGGTGAAGATCCGGTGGAAATCCGCAAAGCGCTGCAGGAATGTATGCAGCACAACTTCTCGGTATTCCGTGAAGGGGATGCGATGGCCAAAGGTCTTGAGCAGCTGAAAGCGATCCGCGAGCGTCTGAAAAATGCCCGTCTGGACGACACGTCCAGCGAGTTCAATACCCAGCGCGTTGAGTGTCTGGAGCTGGATAACCTGATGGAAACGGCGTTCGCTACCGCGATGTCGGCAAACTTCCGTACCGAGAGCCGTGGCGCGCATAGCCGCTTCGACTTCCCGGATCGTGACGATGAAAACTGGCTGTGCCATTCCCTGTATCTGCCAGAGTCGGAATCCATGACGCGTCGTAGCGTCAATATGGAACCGAAACTGCGTCCGGCGTTCCCGCCGAAGATTCGTACTTACTAATGCGGAGACAGGATAATGAAACTCGAATTTTCAGTTTATCGTTATAACCCGGATGTAGATGATGCTCCGCGTATGCAGGATTACACCCTGGAAGCGGAAGAAGGCCGTGACATGATGCTGCTGGATGCCTTAATCCAGCTGAAAGAAAAAGATCCGACACTGTCGTTCCGTCGCTCATGCCGTGAAGGCGTTTGTGGCTCTGACGGTGTGAACATGAACGGTAAAAATGGTCTGGCCTGCATCACGCCAATTTCAGCGTTGCAGCGCGCGGGCCAGAAAATTGTTATCCGTCCTTTGCCAGGTCTGCCAGTCGTTCGTGATTTGGTGGTAGACATGGGGCAATTCTATGCACAATATGAGAAGATTAAGCCTTACTTATTGAATAATGGGCAAAATCCACCGGCTCGTGAGCACTTACAGTCTCCTGAGCAGCGTGAAAAACTCGACGGTTTGTACGAGTGTATTCTCTGTGCATGTTGCTCGACCTCTTGCCCGTCGTTCTGGTGGAACCCGGACAAGTTTATCGGCCCGGCCGGTCTGCTGGCTGCCTATCGCTTCCTGATCGATAGCCGCGACACCGAAACCGACAGTCGTCTGGAAGGACTGAGTGATGCTTTCAGCGTATTCCGCTGCCATAGCATCATGAACTGCGTCAGTGTATGTCCTAAGGGGCTGAACCCGACGCGCGCCATCGGCCATATTAAGTCGATGCTGCTGCAGCGCAGTGCATAAGTAACAGGAGGGGAGCGTTGTTCCCCTCACCCTGACCCTCTCCTGACAGGAGAGGGGATAAAATGTAGGAAACCTCTAAAAACTGCCCCGAGGTGCAGACAGTTTTTAAAGGTTCCTTCGCGAGCCCAAGACAACATAAGAGCTCGCAGGTGAACCCCGGCACGTACGTGTTGTACGTGGTAGTTTCTACGGCGAAAGTAAGCATAAAAATGCTTAAGGGATCACGATGCAGAACGGCGCAATGAAAGCCTGGCTGGACTCTTCTTACCTCTCTGGTTCAAACCAGAGCTGGATAGAACAGCTCTATGAAGACTTCTTAACCGATCCTGACTCAGTGGACGCAAACTGGCGTTCCATGTTCCAGCAGTTACCTGGCACTGGAGTCAAACCGGATCAATTCCATTCCAAAACACGTGATTATTTCCGTCGTCTGGCGAAGGATGCCTCACGTTACTCTTCTGCGATTTCCGACCCTGACACCAATGCGAAGCAGGTTAAAGTCCTGCAGCTTATCAACGCTTATCGCTTCCGTGGTCACCAGCATGCGAATCTCGATCCGCTGGGACTGTGGAAACAAGATCGTGTGGCGGATCTCGATCCGGCGTATCACGATCTGACCGAGGCCGATTTCCAGGAAAGCTTTAACGTAGGTTCCTTTGCCATCGGCAAAGACACGATGAAGTTGGGCGAACTGATTGACGCGCTCAAGCAAACCTACTGCGGCTCCATCGGCGCGGAATATATGCACATCACCTCTACAGAAGAGAAACGCTGGATCCAGCAGCGCATCGAATCTGTGGCGGGCCACGCGAATTTCTCTGCTGAAGAGAAAAAACGCTTCCTCAGCGAACTGACCGCAGCAGAAGGCCTTGAACGCTATCTGGGCGCGAAATTCCCGGGTGCGAAACGCTTCTCGCTAGAAGGCGGCGACGCGCTGGTACCTATGCTGAAAGAGCTGATTCGTCACGCGGGCAAAAGCGGTACCCGTGAAGTGGTGCTGGGTATGGCGCACCGCGGTCGTCTGAACGTACTGGTCAACGTGCTGGGTAAAAAACCGCAGGACCTGTTCGACGAATTCGCGGGCAAACATAAAGAACACCTCGGCACCGGTGACGTGAAGTACCACATGGGCTTCTCGTCTGATATCGAAACCGAAGGCGGTCTGGTTCACCTGGCGCTGGCGTTTAACCCGTCACACCTGGAAATCGTGAGCCCGGTGGTTATCGGTTCTGTGCGTGCGCGTCTGGATCGTCTGGACGAGCCGAGCAGCAACAAAGTTCTGCCAATCACCATTCACGGTGACGCGGCGGTCACAGGGCAGGGCGTGGTTCAGGAAACGCTGAACATGTCCAAGGCGCGTGGTTACGAAGTGGGCGGTACCGTTCGCATTGTTATCAACAACCAGGTGGGCTTCACGACCTCTAACCCACTGGATGCGCGTTCTACCCCGTACTGCACCGACATCGGTAAGATGGTTCAGGCGCCAATCTTCCACGTTAACGCGGATGACCCTGAAGCCGTGGCGTTCGTTACCCGTCTGGCGCTGGACTACCGTAACACCTTCAAACGCGATGTGTTCATCGACCTGTTCTGCTACCGCCGTCATGGCCACAACGAAGCTGACGAGCCAAGTGCAACGCAGCCGCTGATGTATCAGAAAATCAAAAAACACCCGACGCCACGCAAAATCTATGCTGACAAGCTGGAAGGCGACAACGTGACGACGCTGGAAGATGCGACCGAAATGGTCAACCTCTACCGCGACGCGCTGGATGCGGGTGAATGCGTAGTGAAAGAGCTGCGCCCGATGAACATGCACTCCTTTACCTGGTCGCCGTACCTCAACCACGAGTGGGATGAGAGCTACCCGAACAAGGTAGAGATGAAGCGCCTGCAGGAGCTGGCTAAACGTATCAGCACCGTACCAGACGCTATCGAGATGCAGTCTCGCGTAGCGAAAATTTATGCTGACCGTCAATCAATGGCAGCGGGCGAGAAGCTGTTCGACTGGGGCGGGGCGGAAACACTGGCTTACGCAACGCTGGTTGATGAAGGCATTCCTGTTCGTCTGTCCGGTGAAGATGCGGGCCGTGGCACCTTCTTCCACCGTCACGCGGTAGTTCACAACCAGACTAACGGTTCAACCTATACTCCGCTGCAGCATGTCCATAACGGTCAGGGTCAGTTCAAGGTATGGGACTCCGTTCTGTCTGAAGAAGCGGTACTGGCATTCGAATACGGCTACGCCACCGCGGAACCGCGCACCCTGACTATCTGGGAAGCGCAGTTCGGTGACTTCGCCAACGGCGCCCAGGTCGTTATCGACCAGTTCATCTCGTCCGGCGAGCAGAAATGGGGCCGTATGTGTGGCCTGGTGATGCTGCTGCCACACGGTTACGAAGGTCAGGGTCCGGAGCACTCCTCCGCCCGTCTGGAACGTTATCTGCAGCTCTGCGCTGAGCAGAACATGCAGGTCTGCGTGCCGTCCACCCCGGCTCAGGTCTACCACATGCTGCGTCGTCAGGCGCTGCGCGGTATGCGCCGTCCGCTGGTGGTCATGTCGCCAAAATCCCTGCTGCGCCACCCGCTGGCGGTGTCCAGCCTGGACGAACTGGCGAACGGCACCTTCCTGCCTGCCATCGGTGAGGTTGACGAACTGGATCCGCAGGCCGTTAAGCGTGTTGTGATGTGTTCTGGTAAGGTTTATTACGACCTGCTGGAACAGCGCCGTAAGAACGACCAGAAAGATGTCGCCATCGTGCGTATCGAACAGCTTTATCCATTCCCGCACCAGGCGGTGCAGGAAGCGTTGAAACCGTATGCTCACGTGCATGATTTTGTCTGGTGCCAGGAAGAGCCGCTCAACCAGGGCGCCTGGTACTGCAGTCAGCATCATTTCCGTGAAGTCATTCCATTTGGGTCTGCCCTGCGTTATGCAGGTCGCCCGGCCTCCGCCTCTCCGGCGGTAGGGTATATGTCCGTTCACCAGAAGCAGCAACAAGATCTGGTCAATGACGCGCTGAACGTCGATTAATTAAAGGATACATAATGAGTAGCGTAGATATTCTTGTTCCCGACCTGCCTGAGTCCGTAGCAGATGCGACCGTCGCCACCTGGCACAAAAAACCGGGCGATAGCGTTAAGCGCGATGAAGTGCTGGTAGAAATCGAAACTGACAAAGTGGTACTGGAAGTACCGGCTTCAGCGGATGGCATTCTGGATGCAGTCCTGGAAGACGAAGGGACAACCGTAACCTCCCGTCAGATTCTGGGTCGCCTGCGTGAAGGCAACAGCGCGGGCAAAGAGTCCAGCGCGAAGTCTGACGAAAAAGCGTCTACCCCAGCCCAGCGTCAGCAGGCCTCTCTGGAAGAGCAAACTAACGACGCGCTCAGCCCGGCGATCCGTCGCCTGCTGGCCGAGCACAACCTGGATGCGGCTGCCATTAAAGGCACCGGTGTCGGTGGTCGTCTGACCCGTGAAGATATCGAGAAGCACCTGGCGAAAGCCCCTGCTCAGGCAGAAGCTAAAGCGCCAGCAGCGGCAGCGGCGCCGGCAGCACAGCCTGCGCTGGGTGCCCGTAGCGAAAAACGCGTGCCGATGACTCGCCTGCGTAAGCGTGTGGCTGAGCGTCTGCTGGAAGCGAAAAACTCCACCGCGATGCTGACCACTTTCAACGAAGTGAACATGAAGCCAATCATGGACCTGCGTAAGCAGTACGGTGACGCGTTTGAAAAACGTCACGGTATCCGTCTGGGCTTTATGTCCTTCTACGTGAAAGCGGTTGTTGAAGCGCTGAAACGCTACCCGGAAGTTAACGCTTCTATCGATGGCGATGACGTGGTTTACCACAACTACTTCGACGTCAGCATGGCAGTCTCTACGCCACGCGGTCTGGTTACCCCGGTTCTGCGTGATGTCGATACTCTGGGTATGGCTGACATCGAGAAAAAGATTAAAGAGCTGGCTGTAAAAGGTCGCGACGGCAAGCTGACCGTAGACGATCTGACCGGCGGTAACTTCACCATTACCAACGGCGGCGTTTTCGGTTCACTGATGTCTACCCCGATCATCAACCCGCCGCAGAGCGCGATCCTGGGTATGCATGCCATTAAAGATCGTCCAATGGCGGTAGACGGCAAAGTTGAGATCCTGCCAATGATGTATCTGGCACTCTCTTACGATCACCGTCTGATCGACGGCCGCGAGTCCGTGGGCTTCCTGGTTGCCATCAAAGAGCTGCTGGAAGATCCAACGCGTCTGCTGCTGGACGTCTAGTTTTAGCAGTCTTGCCCGGCGGCGCGTTGTCTGCCGGGCCTACAAAAGCACTACCTAACGATTACCTGAAGGATGGATAGAACACATGAACTTACATGAATATCAGGCCAAACAGCTGTTTGCCCGGTATGGCTTACCGGCTCCGGTGGGTTATGCCTGTACTACCCCGCGTGAAGCAGAAGAAGCCGCATCTAAAATCGGTTCCGGCCCTTGGGTAGTTAAGTGTCAGGTTCACGCTGGTGGCCGTGGTAAAGCGGGCGGTGTGAAGGTTGTTAAGAGTAAAGAAGAGATTCGTGCGTTTGCTGAACATTGGCTCGGCAAGCGTCTGGTAACGTACCAGACAGATGCGAACGGCCAGCCTGTCAACCAGATCCTGGTTGAAGCTGCAACTGACATCGCGAAAGAACTGTACCTGGGCGCGGTTGTTGACCGTAGCTCCCGTCGTGTGGTGTTCATGGCGTCTACCGAAGGCGGCGTGGAAATCGAGAAAGTGGCAGAAGAGACGCCACACCTGATCCACAAAGTGGCGATCGATCCGCTGGCAGGCCCTATGCCTTACCAGGGTCGTGAGCTGGCGTTCAAACTGGGCCTGGAAGGCAAGCTGGTTCAGCAGTTCACCAAGATCTTCATGGGTCTGGCCACCATCTTCCTGGAGCGCGACCTGGCGCTGATCGAGATCAACCCGCTGGTCATCACCACTCAGGGCGACCTGATCTGCCTCGACGGCAAACTGGGCGCTGACGGCAACGCACTGTTCCGCCAGCCGGATCTGCGTGAAATGCGCGACCAGTCTCAGGAAGACCCGCGTGAAGCGCAGGCTGCACAGTGGGAACTGAATTACGTGGCGCTGGATGGCAACATCGGCTGCATGGTTAACGGCGCAGGCCTGGCGATGGGCACCATGGACATCGTTAAGCTGCACGGCGGTGAGCCTGCAAACTTCCTCGACGTGGGCGGTGGCGCAACCAAAGAGCGTGTAACCGAAGCGTTCAAAATCATCCTCTCTGACGACAACGTCAAAGCCGTGCTGGTTAACATCTTTGGCGGTATCGTGCGTTGCGACCTGATCGCAGACGGTATCATCGGTGCGGTAGAAGAAGTGGGTGTTAACGTCCCGGTTGTGGTGCGTCTGGAAGGTAACAACGCTGAACTCGGCGCGAAAAAACTGGCTGACAGCGGCCTGAATATTATTGCAGCGAAAAGTCTGACGGATGCAGCTCAGCAGGTTGTTGCCGCAGTGGAGGGGAAATAATGTCAGTTTTAATTAATAAAGATACCAAGGTTATCTGCCAGGGCTTCACCGGTAGCCAGGGGACTTTCCACTCCGAACAGGCGATTGCCTACGGCACGCAGATGGTTGGCGGCGTAACGCCAGGTAAAGGCGGCACCACGCACCTGGGCCTGCCGGTATTCAACACCGTGCGCGAAGCGGTTGAAGCGACGGGCGCGACCGCGACCGTTATCTACGTTCCGGCTCCGTTCTGCAAAGACTCGATTCTGGAAGCGATTGACGCGGGCATCAAGCTCATCATCACCATCACCGAAGGTATCCCGACGCTGGATATGCTGACCGTGAAAGTGAAGCTGGATGAAGCTGGCGTGCGCATGATCGGCCCGAACTGCCCGGGCGTTATCACCCCAGGCGAATGTAAAATCGGCATCATGCCGGGTCACATTCACAAACCGGGTAAAGTGGGTATCGTCTCCCGTTCCGGTACGCTGACCTATGAAGCGGTTAAGCAGACTACCGACTACGGTTTCGGCCAGTCCACCTGTGTGGGCATCGGTGGTGACCCCATCCCAGGTTCTAACTTCATTGATATCCTGAAAATGTTCCAGGAAGATCCGCAGACCGAAGCGATCGTGATGATCGGTGAGATCGGCGGTAGCGCAGAAGAAGAAGCGGCTGCGTATATCAAAGAACATGTGACCAAGCCGGTCGTCGGTTATATCGCAGGTGTGACAGCGCCGAAAGGTAAGCGTATGGGTCACGCAGGCGCGATTATCGCAGGCGGTAAAGGTACGGCTGATGAGAAATTCGCCGCGCTGGAAGCCGCAGGTGTGAAAACCGTTCGCAGCCTGGCGGATATCGGCGAAGCACTGAAATCCATCATTAAGTAAATCCTCTCTGCTCCCTGTAAAAGGGAGCGTTGAAGTAATAAGTGTCCGTTTCGACATGGTTGGCCGCTGTAAAGCGGCCTTTTTTAATGCCTGCGTTTTGCGACCAGCGTGAATTTGTAATCGTCGCTGTTAAACACGTTACGGCTGTATTCAAACACCCGCCCATCCTTCAGAAAGCCGCGTGACACCTTTTCCAGTATCGGTTTTGCCGGATCCAGCGCCAGCGCGTCGATCGCCTCCTGAGAGGGCATGATCGGAACCAGTTCCTGTTCACTGCGATCGATAACCATCTTCTTGATCTGTTCGATGTAGTGATATTTGGAATTTTCCATCACCTCCCAGGTGAGGTCGGCGAACATCGCCAGCGGCATCCACGTCTCTTCCAGATTCACCGGTTTTTGCTTAATAAAGCGCACCCGTTTGACATGCCACACTTTGTCATCCGGGCGAATGTTAAGCGTCTCAGCCAGTTTCACATCCGCTTTGATCACTTCGAATGTTTTTACGTCGCTGTGGGTATCGACGTTTCGGTCCACCAGTTTTTCATAAAAGCCGGTAAGCTGATAAATGTCGTAATTGACGCGCTCCTCTTTCACATAGGAGCCGCTGCCCTGAATGCTCTCGATAATCTGCTCTTCAGTGAGGAGTTTCAGTGCCTGCCTCACCGTGACGCGACTGACGCTAAATGTCTCCTGCAGGCTGGATTCCGTCGGTAACGCATCACCGGGTTTTAACTCACCGGCGGTAATTTTCTCGCGAAGCGCATCCGCTATCTGCCGGTACATCGGTTTATTGCCCATGTCGTCTGCCTTCTAATACCTTTTCACGGAATTATGCCTCCAGCACAGAATTTGTAAATAATACAAGTTAAATACAAATTGTTGGTGTTAGTGAAAATGATCACATAAAGGTATCAGTTTGTCTGTCACAATTGATCCGGAATAATTCCCCTTGAGTGTGAGGATCCTGATGAACCTGACGACCCTGACCCATCCCGACGCTGTCTGCGTGCAGGCGCAGTACACCAGTCGTGATGAAGCAATACGCCAGCTCACGATGCGGCTGGTGACGCTCGGCAAAATTACCGACGGCAATGCGTTTTTAACCGAAGTCTTTCATCGGGAATCGCTAGGCCCTACCGCGCTTGGCGAAGGGCTGGCAGTCCCGCATGGTAAATCAGCGGTGGTGAAAGAGGCGGCTTTTGCCGTAGCCACCCTGTGTGAACCGCTGAGCTGGGAAGGCGTGGATGGCCCGGAAAATGTCGAGCTGATTTTCCTGCTTGCCATTCCGCCGGCTGAAGCTGGCTCAACCCATATCCAGGTGCTGACGGAACTTACTTCTCGTCTGGCGGATGAAACTCTTCGGGCGCGCGTCATGGCGGCTACCACGGCAGCAGCGCTACTCGCCGCGCTGGACGATGTGCCACAGGAAGATGACGCTGTCGCGTTCGTGGATGCGCCAACCATCGTTTGTGTAACTGCATGCCCCGCCGGCATTGCGCATACCTATATGGCAGCTGAGTATCTGGAAAAAGCGGGGCGTAAGCTTGGCGTAAACGTGGTGGTGGAAAAGCAGGGGGCGAACGGTATCGAAGGGCGGTTGACCGCGCAGCAGTTACGCACTGCGCAGGCCTGTATCATTGCCGCAGAAGTGGCTCTCAAAGAGAGCGAGCGTTTTCAGGGCATCCCGACGCTGTCCGTGCCGGTCGCGGAACCGCTTCGCCATGCCGAAGCGCTTATTAAGCGTGCGTTGGCCTTACCCCCCGCGGAAACGGATCGCCAGGTGCACACCGGCAATGATGTGAGCAAGAGCCTTAAGACGGAGCTTAAGCAGGCCCTGCTCAGCGGTATTTCCTTTGCCGTGCCGCTGATTGTGGCGGGAGGCACGGTGCTGGCCGTTGCGGTATTGCTGGCACAGATGTTGGGATTACAGCATCTGTTTGAGCAGGAGAACTCATGGCTGTGGATGTATCGCAAACTCGGCGGGGGGATGTTAGGCACGTTAATGGTGCCGGTGCTGGCCGCGTATACCGCCTACTCGCTGGCAGATAAACCTGCTCTGGCGCCGGGTTTTGCGGCCGGTCTTGCCGCCAATATGATCGGTTCAGGTTTTTTAGGGGCGATTGCAGGTGGCCTGATTGCCGGCTATCTGATGCGCTGGGTGAAAAACCATATCCGTCTGAGTCAGCGTTATAACGGCTTTTTAACCTATTACCTCTACCCGGTGATTGGCGTGCTGGGCGCGGGCAGCCTGATGCTGTTCGTGATCGGCGAGCCGGTCGCGTGGATCAACACCTCCCTCACGGCATGGCTTAACGGGCTCTCCGGTGCCAATGCGCTGCTACTGGGCACTCTGCTCGGTTTTATGTGCTCGTTCGATTTGGGGGGACCGGTCAACAAAGCGGCCTATGCGTTCTGTCTGGGGGCGATGGCCAACGGCGTTTACGGGCCGTATGCCATTTTTGCTTCCGTCAAAATGGTCTCGGCTTTTACCGTCACGGCTTCAACCATGCTGGCGCCGCATCTCTTTAAACCGTTTGAAATCGAAACCGGCAAGTCGACGTGGCTACTGGGCCTTGCGGGCATCACCGAAGGGGCAATTCCGATGGCCATTGAAGATCCGCTGCGGGTGATTGGCTCGTTTGTTGTTGGCTCGATGGCAACAGGGGCGATTATCGGTGCAATGGGTATCGGGTTGTCTACGCCGGGGGCGGGCATCTTCTCTCTCTTTTTACTGCATGACGCGGGGATGGGTGGCGCGATCGCGGCGGCAGGCTGGTTTGGTGCTGCGCTGGCGGGAACGATGCTCTCTACGCTCATCTTACTGTTCTGGCGACGTCAGGGCGTAAAAAAAGGCAAATACCTGACGGAAGACGTCACGCCATAAATTCATTTACAGGAAACGAAGATGAAAGCTGTATCTCGCGTTCATATCACGCCACATATGCACTGGGACCGTGAGTGGTATTTCACCACCGAAGCGTCGCGGATCCTTTTGGTCAATAACATGGAGGAGATCCTGACCCGTCTGGAGCAGGACGAAGAGTATAAATACTACGTTCTTGATGGACAGACCGCGGTACTGGAGGATTACTTCGCCGTCGTGCCGGACAACCGGCCCCGGGTAAAAGCGCTGGTTGAGCGCGGAAAGCTGATTATCGGGCCGTGGTATACCCAGACCGACACCACGATAGTCAGCGGCGAATCGATCGTTCGCAACCTGATGTACGGGATACGCGACTGCATGGAATTCGGTGAGCCGATGAAAATAGGGTATCTGCCGGATTCGTTTGGCATGTCCGGGCAACTTCCGCATATCTATAACGGCTTTGGTATCACCCGCACGCTGTTCTGGCGCGGATGTTCTGAGCGTCACGGCACCGATAAAACAGAATTTTTATGGCAGAGCGCAGACGGCAGCGAAGTTACGGCGCAGGTACTACCGCTGGGCTACGCGATTGGTAAGTACTTACCGGAGGATGAAGCGGGGCTGCGTAAACGGCTCGATACCTGGCTTACATTGCTGGAAAACGCTTCCGTGACGAAAGAGATTCTGCTGCCTAACGGTCACGACCAGATGCCCCTCCAGCAGAACATTTTCGCGGTGATGGATACCCTTCGAAAGATGTACCCGCAGCGGAAATTTGTGATGAGCCGGTTCGAGGAGGTCTTTGAACATACTGAAGCGCACCGTGACGAACTGGCGACGCTGAAAGGGGAGTTTATCGACGGCAAATACATGCGTGTACACCGGACAATCGGCTCCACACGGATGGACATCAAAATTGCCCACGCCCGCATTGAAAACAAAATCGTGAATATCCTCGAACCGCTGGCGGCGCTCGCCTGGATGCTGGGCTTCGAGTATCACCACGGTTTGCTGGAGAAAATGTGGAAAGAGATCCTCAAGAATCATGCTCACGACAGTATTGGCTGCTGCTGCAGCGACAAAGTGCATCGTGAGATTATGGCCCGGTTTGCGCTCGCTGAAGACATGGCCGATAACCTCACGCGCTTCTCGATGCGCAAGATTGTCGACAATATGCCGCAAAGCGAGGCCGACAAGCTGGTGATGTTCAATCTGATGCCCTGGCCCCGTGAAGAGGTGATTAACACCACCCTTCGTCTGCGCGCGAGCCAGTTCCGGTTGCGGGATGATAAAGGCAATGAGATCCCCTGTTTTATTCGCAGCGCCCGGGAAATTGACCCGGGGCTGATTGACCGGCAAATCGTGCACTATGGTAATTACGATCCGTTTATGGAGTTTGATATCCAAATCTGTCAGATCCTGCCCGCGATGGGATACCGCACGCTTTACATCGAGCCCCAGGCTCCTGAAAAGAGGCTTCCCGCGAGGGCAAAAACGGATGCTCTGCTGGAAAACGCCTTCTGGCAAATTGATATAAATGACGATGGCACGCTGCGCCTGCGTGATAAAGAATCCGGACTTATTTATGACCGCGTACTGGAAATTGAAGAGGGGTCGGATGATGGCGATGAGTACGACTACTCGCCTTCCCGGGAAGAGTGGCGGCTCACTTCAGCGCACGGGCAGCATCATGTTGAGGTGATACAGGAAGTCTGGCAGAGCAGGGCGGTGATCCAGCATCGCATCGCCGTTCCGGCAAACCTGGTCGAGCGGTCGGCCCGCCTGCGCAATGGCGCTCTTGCGGTTGAATTTGAGGTTACTCTCAGCCATAACAGCAGGCGTTTAGATGTTGTGGCGCGTCTGGATAATCAGGCTGACGATCACCGGGTCCGCGTGCTTATCCCGACGCCGTTTATGACGGAGCAGGTACTGTCAGATACGCAGTTTGGCTCCATAACGCGCCCGGTTCGCGATGACGCGATGGCTAACTGGCAAGAAGAGGGCTGGAAAGAGGCACCGGTTCCCGTCTGGAATTTACTTAACTACGCCGTGCTTCAACAGGATCGAAACGGGCTTGCCCTGTTCACCGAAGGGTTACGCGAATTTGAAGTGGTGGGGGAGGCTGAAAAAGCGTTTGCTCTGACCCTTTTACGCGGTGTGGGCGTGTTGGGAAAGGAAGATTTACTGTTGCGCCCGGGCCGACCGTCCGGCATAAAAATGGCCGTTCCGGACTCGCAGCTTCGGGGCCGGCTCGATTGCCGTTTTAGCCTTCTGAGTTTTAGCGGCTCTCCCGAGAACGCCGGCGTTGCTCAGCAGGCGAAAGCGTGGCTTACCCCCGTCCCGTGTTATAACAAAATCCCCTGGGATGCCATGAAGCTTAACCGTGCGCCGTTCAGCACGCCGGACAGATACAGCCTGCTGACCCTTTCGCCGACAGGCTGTGTTATGAGCGCGATAAAAAAGGCGGAGGATCGGGACGCGCTTATCCTTCGTCTGTTCAATCCGTCGGAATCTGTGTCCTGTGATGCCTCTTTATCGTGGAATCAGGCGTTTAAAGGCTGTTGCGAGACGAATTTAAATGAACAGGTACTGGCAGGTAGGGGAGAAGAAAAGGGCATTACGGGCCTGTTCAGGCCTGGGCAATCGCGGACTTTTAGCCTGAAAACGGAAAGGTAGCGTCTGAAGTGAACAAAAGGCTGCGCGCAGGGCAGCCTTTTTTATTGAATAGTCACATTGAGGTGTTAATTTTAAGCGTGTTGCAGGTAAAATAAATGTAATTATCTGCGGCTATCGTCGCACAATGGAAAAAAAACGCGCTGACGACTACCTTTATACGTTAACGCGAATGTAAAGATGCGTTGTTCTTCAGCGTTAAAATAAATCACGTCTGTTTATATTCTTTCTTGCTTTTGATAACTCCAAATATCTCGTCGTACACATAGCGTTAACAAGGTTTTTACCATTCTCACCACATTTAAACATGGTTAACAGAAACGGTGCTTTTTGATTTAAATCAAAGTTTAATCCTTGGAAAAAGGTGTCGAAAGGCGGTAAATTGTCCCCGATCAAAATGGCTGAAAAGTGGTAATTTTGCTATAAATTGATCGCCGTCGAAAAACGTAAATGTGATTCAATAAAAACCTGTTTATTGTAAGGGTTTTGCAGCGTATTATATTTGCGGGATCAATTTGAGTTTTTTATTAACGTATTTGTAACCTATCGTCATTGCTTTTATCCTTTCTCAGGCTAAGCGCGACGACATGGATGCGAATAATTTGTATTGGGGCATGTGTGTGAATCCTTTTCTAACGGGGTTCACTCTCGGAGTCTTCATGCGATGAGCAAGGAGTCATGATGTTAGATATAGTCGAACTGTCGCGCTTACAGTTTGCCTTGACCGCGATGTACCACTTCCTGTTTGTGCCACTAACGCTCGGTATGGCGTTCCTGCTGGCCATCATGGAAACGGTCTACGTCCTCTCCGGCAAACAGATTTATAAAGATATGACCAAGTTCTGGGGCAAGTTGTTTGGTATCAACTTTGCACTGGGCGTGGCTACCGGTTTGACCATGGAGTTCCAGTTCGGGACTAACTGGTCTTACTATTCTCACTACGTTGGGGATATCTTCGGTGCGCCGCTGGCCATTGAAGGTCTGATGGCCTTCTTCCTCGAATCCACCTTTGTAGGTCTGTTCTTCTTCGGTTGGGACCGTCTGGGCAAAGTCCAGCATATGGCGGTGACCTGGCTGGTGGCACTCGGTTCGAACCTGTCCGCACTGTGGATCCTGGTCGCGAACGGCTGGATGCAGAACCCTATCGCGTCTGATTTCAACTTCGAAACCATGCGTATGGAGATGGTCAGCTTTGCCGAACTGGTGCTGAACCCGGTCGCACAGGTTAAATTCGTTCACACCGTGGCGTCTGGCTATGTGTGCGGCGCGATGTTTGTACTGGGCATCAGCTCTTACTACATGCTGCGTGGTCGTGACTTCGCGTTTGCTAAGCGCTCCTTTGCTATCGCTGCAAGCTTCGGTATGGCTGCAATCCTCTCTGTTATCGTGCTGGGTGATGAATCCGGTTACGAAATGGGTGACGTGCAGAAAACCAAACTGGCCGCTATCGAAGCCGAATGGGAAACCCAACCCGCGCCTGCTGCCTTTACTCTGTTCGGTGTTCCCGACCAGGATGCACAGGAAAACCGCTTCGCCATTCAAATTCCTTACGCGCTCGGCATCATTGCCACCCGCTCCGTTGACAAGCAGGTGACGGGTCTGAAAGAGCTGATGGTGCAGCATGAAGGCCGTATCCGTAACGGTATGAAAGCTTACGCGCTGCTGGAGCAGCTGCGTGCGGGTTCTACCGACCAGGCCGTGCGTGACCAGTTCAACGATGTGAAGAAAGATCTGGGTTACGGTCTGCTGCTGAAACGCTATACCCCGAACGTCTCCGACGCGACGGAAGCGCAAATCCAGATGGCGACCAAAGACTCCATTCCACGCGTGGCGCCACTGTACTTCGCATTCCGTATCATGGTGGGCTGCGGCATCATCATGCTGCTGATCATTGCGGCGTCCTTCTGGTCCGTGATTCGTAACCGCATCGGTGAGAAAAAATGGCTGCTGCGTACCGCGCTGTATGGTATTCCACTGCCGTGGATTGCTATCGAATCCGGCTGGTTTGTTGCGGAATATGGCCGTCAGCCATGGGCGATCGGTGAGGTGCTGCCAACGGCGGTAGCGAACTCCTCTCTGACTGCAGGCGATCTGATCTTCTCCATGCTGCTGATTTGTGGTCTGTACACCCTGTTCCTGGTGGCTGAACTGTTCCTGATGTTCAAGTTCGCGCGCCTTGGCCCAAGCAGCCTGAAAACCGGTCGCTATCACTACGAGCAGTCCGGTGCGACTACTCAGCCGGCACGCTAAGACAGGAGTCATCAAATGATCGATTATGAAGTATTGCGTTTTATCTGGTGGCTGCTGGTCGGTATTCTGCTGATCGGTTTCGCAGTCACTGATGGTTTCGACATGGGGGTGGGGATGCTCACCCGTTTCCTCGGTCGTAATGACACCGAACGTCGAATCATGATTAACTCCATCGCCCCGCACTGGGACGGTAACCAGGTGTGGCTGATCACCGCAGGCGGCGCGCTGTTCGCTGCCTGGCCGATGGTCTACGCGGCTGCGTTCTCCGGTTTCTATGTGGCGATGATTCTGGTGCTGGCTTCTTTATTCTTCCGTCCGGTTGGTTTCGACTACCGTTCCAAGATTGAAGACACCCGCTGGCGCAACATGTGGGACTGGGGCATCTTCATTGGTAGCTTCGTTCCACCGCTGGTGATTGGCGTGGCGTTCGGTAACCTGCTGCAGGGCGTACCGTTCCACATCGATGAATACATGCGTCTTTACTACACCGGTAACTTCTTCCAGCTGCTGAATCCGTTTGGTCTGCTGGCAGGCGTGGTGAGTGTGGCAATGATCATTACTCAGGGTGCGACCTATCTGCAGATGCGTACCGTAGGTGAACTGCATCTTCGCTCTCGTGCAACGGCGCAGGTTGCTGCGCTTATTACCCTGGTGTGCTTCGCACTGGCCGGCGTATGGGTGATGTACGGTATCGACGGTTATGTCATTACGTCTGCAATTAACCACACGGCACCGTCTAACCCGCTGACGAAAGAAGTGGCACGTCAGGCTGGCGCGTGGCTGGTGAACTTCAATAATATGCCTGTTCTGTGGGCTATTCCGGCACTGGGTGTGTTGCTGCCGCTGCTGACGATACTGACGTCACGTCTGGAAAAAGGTGCCCTGGCATTTGTATTTTCCTCACTGACGCTGGCGTGCATTATTCTGACTGCAGGTATCGCGATGTTCCCATTCGTCATGCCGTCCAGCACGATGATGAATGCAAGCCTGACCATGTGGGATGCAACGTCCAGCCAGCTGACGCTTAACCTGATGACGTATGTTGCTTGCGTGTTCGTACCGATTATCCTGCTGTACACCGCCTGGTGTTACTGGAAAATGTTCGGTCGTATCACGAAAGAAGATATTGAAAGCAACACTCATTCTCTGTACTAAGTAAGGAGCTGAATATGTGGTATTTCGCATGGATTTTAGGGACGCTTCTTGCCTGTGCATTTGGTGTCATTACTGCCCTGGCGCTTGAGCACGTCGAAGCGTCTAAAGCAGGTGAAGACAAACACTAATGAACATTATCGCGACGCTTTACGCGGTAATGGATAAGCGCCCGTTAAGGGCGCTTTCTTTAGTGATGGCATTACTGCTGGCAGGTTGTATCTTCTGGGACCCTTCGCGCTTTGCAGCGAAGACCAGCGAGCTTGAGATCTGGCACGGCTTCCTCATTATGTGGGCGGTGTGCGCAGGTGTGATCCACGGCGTAGGCTTTCGTCCGAAAGCGCTGCACTGGCAGGGGATTTTCTGCCCACTTATCGCCGATCTGGTGCTTCTCGCTGGCTTGATTTTCTTCTTCTTCTGAATAAGAAATGTCCGTTAATGATATGGGCTTACCCTGGCCCATAAAAATTTACTCTCCGTTTACTTTCTCCCATTCCAAACCATCTTTCCCGCGCGTATAGTAGCGAAGTTTAAAAGCTCTAACTTTTGTTGCATTACCGGGATGTAAAGTGAATACAACGCTGTTTCGATGGCCGGTTCGTGTCTATTACGAAGATACCGATGCCGGGGGTGTGGTTTACCACGCCAGCTACGTTGCTTTTTATGAACGGGCACGCACAGAGATGCTGCGCCATCATCACTTTAGTCAACAGGAGCTGTTGGCTGAGCGAGTTGCCTTCGTGGTTCGCAAGATGACGCTTGAGTATTTTGCGCCTGCCAGACTCGACGATATGCTCGAAGTCCAAACTGAAATTACATCAATGCGCGGAACCTCAATGGTTTTCACGCAGCGGATAGTCAATGCAGAAAATACGGTACTGAACTCAGCTGAAGTCCTGATCGTCTGTGTTGATCCAACCATAATGAAGCCTCGTGCGCTTCCTAAGTCTATTGTCGCGGAGTTTAAGCAGTGACTGACATGAATATCCTTGATTTGTTCCTGAAGGCAAGCCTTCTGGTTAAACTTATCATGTTGATTTTGATTGGTTTTTCAATCGCATCCTGGGCCATCATCATCCAGAGAACGCGTATCCTCAATGCGGCTGGCCGTGAAGCAGAAGCGTTTGAAGATAAGTTCTGGTCGGGTATTGAGCTTTCTCGTCTGTATCAGGAAAGCCAGGGACGCCGTGATAACCTCGTAGGCTCCGAACAGATTTTCTATAGCGGATTCAAAGAGTTTGCTCGTTTGCATCGCGCAAACAGCCACGCGCCTGAAGCGGTTGTGGAAGGTGCCTCGCGTGCGATGCGTATCTCCATGAATCGCGAGCTGGAAAACCTTGAAACGCATATTCCTTTCCTGGGAACCGTTGGTTCCATCAGCCCGTATATCGGTCTGTTTGGTACGGTCTGGGGGATTATGCACGCCTTTATCGCCCTGGGGGCGGTGAAGCAGGCGACGTTGCAGATGGTTGCCCCGGGTATTGCAGAAGCACTGATTGCGACCGCTATCGGTCTGTTTGCGGCGATCCCGGCGGTTATGGCTTACAACCGTCTGAACCAGCGCGTGAATAAACTGGAACTGAACTACGACAACTTTATGGAAGAGTTCACCGCGATTCTGCACCGTCAGGCGTTTACCAGTACCGAGAGTAACAAGGGGTAAACCATGGCCAGATCGCGTGGACGAAATCGTCGCGAGCTCAAGTCCGAAATCAATATCGTTCCACTGCTGGACGTTCTGTTGGTACTGCTGCTGATCTTCATGGCGACAGCACCCATCATTACCCAGAGCGTGGAGGTTGATCTGCCGGATGCGACAGAATCACAGGCGGTAAGCACCAATGACGATCCTCCGGTCATCATTGAGGTTTCCGGTGTAGGGCAATACAGCGTAGTGGTAGAAAAAGATCGTATGGATCAACTGCCACCTGAGCAGGTTATTGCTGAAGCGCAGCGACGCCTGGAGTCAAATCCGAAAACGGTCTTCTTAATCGGTGGCGCGAAAGACGTACCATACGATGAAATTATTAAAGCGCTGAACTTGCTACATAGCGCGGGCGTTAAGTCAGTTGGCTTAATGACTCAGCCTATTTGATCATCTGCGTAGTTTTTGGGAACCGATAGTGTCAAAGGCAACCGAACAGAACGACAAGCTTAAGCGAGCGATAATCGTCTCCGCAGTGCTGCACGTTATTCTTTTTGCAGTGCTGATCTGGAGTTCGTTCGACGAGCACATTGATGCATCATCGGGCGGCGGTGGAGGCTCTTCCATTGACGCCGTCATGGTGGATCCCGGTGCGGTAGTGCAGAACTATAACCGCGAGCAACAGCAGAAGGCGAGCGCAAAACGGGCTGAAGAGCAGCGTGAAAAACAGGCGCAACAGCAAGCGGAAGAACTGCGTGAAAAGCAGGCCGCTGAGCAGGAGCGACTGAAGCAGCTTGAGAAAGAACGTTTGCAGGCGCAGGAAGCGGCGAAAGAGCAGGCGGAACAGCAGAAGCAAGCTGAAGAGGCCGCGAAGAAAGCTCAGGAACAGCAGAAGCAGGCAGAAGAGGCGGCAGCCAAAGCCGCGGCGGACGCGAAAGCACAAGCTGATGCTCAGGCAAAATTAGCGGCGGAAGCGGCGAAGAAAGCCGCAGCCGATGCTCAGAAGAAAGCTGAAGCCGAAGCGGCGAAGAAAGCCGCTGCTGATGCTCAGAAGAAAGCTGAAGCGGAAGCGGCAAAAAAAGCTGCTGCTGATGCTCAGAAAAAAGCTGAAGCGGAAGCCGCGAAGAAAGCCGCTCAGGAAGCAGAGAAGAAAGCTGCTGCCGATGCTGCGAAGAAAGCGGCTGCTGCCGAGAAGGCTGCAGCAGAAAAAGCGGCCGCTGCTGAAAAAGCCGCAGCAGAGAAGAAAGCCGCCGCCGAGAAAGCGGCTGCTGACAAAAAAGCTGCAGCAGAAAAAGCTGCTGCCGATAAGAAAGCAGCTGCAGAGAAAGCCGCCGCCAAAAAAGCGGCCGCCGCTGAGAAAGCCGCGGATGCCGCTGGCGTTGACGATCTCCTGGGCGATCTGAGTTCTGGTAAGAATGCGCCGAAAGCGGGCGGTGGTGCGAAAGGCAGTGGTCAGCCCTCTAAAGACAGTGGTACTTCTGGTGCCAATGGTGGGGCGACGGGTGCTGATATCAGCGCTTATGCTAAGCAAATTCAGGTTGCGATTCAGAACCGCCTGTTTGATGCAAGCATCTATCAGGGCAAACAATGTGTACTGCATATCAACCTTGCGCCAGATGGTAGGTTGAAAAGCGTGACCTCTGAAGGGGGCGATCCTGCGCTTTGTCAGGCAGCATTGGCCGCTGCAAGGTCGGCGAACATTCCTAAACCGCCTAGTGAGGCTGTTTATGAACGGATAAAAGATGCCAAACTGGACTTTAAACTGTAATCGACTGTCCTTACGGAAGTATGAAAAACAGTCTATTGTCCTAACGAGTGTTTAGTAGTTTTGTCTATTTGGGTTTGTTAACATTCTGCTAAATTATCGTGGGTAAGGTTACCCGGATAAGGGAGATATGATGAAGCAGGCATTACGTGTAGCATTTGGTTTTTTAATGCTGTGGGCAGCAGTACTGCACGCAGAAGTACGTATCGAGATCACCCAGGGGGTGGATTCGGCACGCCCAATCGGTGTTGTTCCGTTCCAGTGGGCCGGTCCTGGCGCTGCGCCTGAAGATGCCGGTGGCATCGTTGCGGCTGACCTGCGTAACAGCGGTAAATTCAACCCATTAGATCGTTCTCGTCTGCCTCAGCAGCCGGGCAGCGCGCAGGAAGTACAGCCTGCCGCATGGTCTGCGCTCGGTATCGATGCTGTCGTTGTTGGTCAGGTTACACCTAACCCGGACGGCTCTTACAACGTTGCATGGCAGCTGGTTGATACCGGCGGTGCACCGGGTACCGTTCTGGCACAGAACTCTTACAAGGTCACTAAACAGTACCTGCGCTACGCGGCACACGCTGCCAGCGATGCGGTATTTGAAAAACTGACCGGCATTAAAGGTGCGTTCCGTACCCGTATTGCTTATGTGGTACAGACCAATGGCGGTCAGTTCCCGTATGAGCTGCGCGTATCTGACTACGATGGTTACAATCAGTTCCTGGTGAAACGTTCTTCTCAGCCGCTGATGTCTCCAGCCTGGTCTCCGGACGGTTCTAAACTGGCTTATGTTACCTTCGAAAGCGGTCGTTCAGCGCTGGTTATCCAGACGCTGGCTAACGGTGCTGTTCGCCAGGTTGCGTCGTTCCCTCGTCACAACGGTGCGCCTTCGTTCTCTCCGGACGGTACCAAACTGGCGTTTGCGCTCTCTAAAACCGGTAGCCTGAACCTGTACGTGATGGACATTGGCTCTGGTCAAATTCGCCAGGTGACCGATGGTCGCAGCAACAACACCGAACCGTCCTGGTTCCCGGACAGCCAGAACCTGGCATTTACGTCTGACCAGGCAGGTCGTCCACAAATCTATAAAGTGAACGTCAACGGCGGTGCTCCACAGCGTATTACCTGGGAAGGTTCGCAGAACCAAAACGCGGACGTGAGCAGCGACGGTAAATTTATGGTAATGGTCAGCTCCAACGGTGGGCAGCAGCACATTGCCAAACAAGATCTGGTAGCGGGTGGCGTTCAAGTTCTGTCGTCAACGTTCCTGGATGAAACGCCAAGTCTGGCACCTAACGGCACTATGGTAATCTACAGCTCTTCTCAGGGGATGGGATCTGTGCTGAATCTGGTTTCTACAGATGGGCGTTTCAAAGCGCGTATTCCGGCAACTGATGGACAGGTAAAATCACCTGCCTGGTCGCCGTATCTGTAAATAATAATTAATTGATTACTAAAGGAATCATAGAAATGCAACTGAACAAAGTGCTGAAGGGGCTGATGATCGCTCTGCCTGTAATGGCAATCGCAGCGTGTTCTTCTAACAAGAATGCAAGCAATGACCAGAGCGGCGAAGGCATGATGGGTGCCGGTACCGGTATGGACGCGAATGGCAATGGCAACATGTCTTCTGAAGAGCAAGCGCGTCTTCAGATGCAGCAGCTGCAGCAGAACAACATCGTTTACTTCGATCTGGATAAATACGACATCCGTTCTGACTTCGCTGCGATGCTGGATGCTCACGCTAACTTCCTGCGTAGCAACCCGTCTTACAAAGTCACCGTAGAAGGTCACGCGGACGAACGTGGTACTCCAGAATACAACATCTCCCTGGGTGAACGTCGTGCTAACGCCGTTAAAATGTACCTGCAGGGTAAAGGCGTTTCTGCTGACCAGATCTCCATCGTTTCTTACGGTAAAGAAAAACCTGCAGTACTGGGTCACGACGAAGCGGCTTACTCCAAAAACCGTCGTGCCGTACTGGTTTACTAAGAGAATTGCATGAGCAGTAACTTCAGACATCATCTGTTGAGTCTGTCGTTACTGGTTGGAATAGCGGCCCCCTGGGCCGCTTTTGCTCAGGCACCAATCAGTAGTGTCGGCTCAGGCTCGGTAGAAGACCGGGTCACTCAACTCGAGCGTATTTCTAACGCTCACAGTCAGCTTTTAACCCAACTCCAGCAACAACTTTCCGACAACCAAAACGATATTGACTCTCTCCGTGGTCAGATTCAGGAAAGCCAGTATCAGCTTAACCAGGTTGTGGAACGTCAGAAGCAAATCTTGCTGCAGATGGATAGTCTCAGCAGCGGTGGCGCAGCTGCGCAGCCAGCAGCAGGCGATCAGAGCGGTGCGGCGACGTCGACCCCTGCTCCTGCGGCAGATGCTTCGGCCTCGACGGGAGCGCCTGTTCAGAGCGGTGACGCGAATACGGACTACAACGCGGCCATTGCCCTGGTACAGGATCAATCTCGTCAGGATGACGCTATCGTTGCGTTTCAGAACTTTGTGAAGAAATACCCTGATTCTACTTATCTGCCAAATGCAAATTATTGGCTGGGTCAGCTGAATTACAACAAGGGTAAAAAGGACGATGCGGCGTTTTATTTTGCCTCAGTGGTGAAAAATTACCCGAAATCGCCAAAAGCGCCTGATGCGATGTTTAAAGTCGGCGTCATCATGCAGGACAAAGGTGACACTGCGAAAGCGAAAGCGGTTTATCAGCAGGTGGTTGCTAAATTCCCTGGCACCGAAGGTGCGAAGCAGGCGCAAAAACGTCTGAATTCGATGGGATGATTATCGCATGACCAGAAATCGCGTTATTTCTGGTCGTGCAGCATGATTCGTAAGCAGTTAAGTGATCTTCATCGAAATTTTTGTTGCGCTGAATTCTTAAATCAGTAATATATGCCGCCGTTGCCACGGGATATCAAACAACGTGAAAACAGCGTAAAAGTGGGTCGTTAGCTCAGTTGGTAGAGCAGTTGACTTTTAATCAATTGGTCGCAGGTTCGAATCCTGCACGACCCACCACTTAAAGCAGTTCCGGTAGTACAGAGTGGGTGATTAGCTCAGTTGGTAGAGCATCTCCTTTACACGGAGGGGGTCGGCGGTTCGAGCCCGTCATCACCCACCACTCCGGGTCGTTAGCTCAGTTGGTAGAGCAGTTGACTTTTAATCAATTGGTCGCAGGTTCGAATCCTGCACGACCCACCAATTTTAATGTCTTACTCAGATGTTAAACGTGAAGGATAACGTTGCAACAGCGACGGCCCGTAGGGCGAGGCGAAGCCGAGTCATCCTGCACGACCCACCAGGTTATTGGTATGAGTAAAAATTCAGGCAACACCCAAGCGGGTCGTTAGCTCAGTTGGTAGAGCAGTTGACTTTTAATCAATTGGTCGCAGGTTCGAATCCTGCACGACCCACCAGCCTGAATAGATTTGCAGTACATCCCGCAAGGGGTCGTTAGCTCAGTTGGTAGAGCAGTTGACTTTTAATCAATTGGTCGCAGGTTCGAATCCTGCACGACCCACCAATGTAAAAAAGCGCCCTAAAGGCGCTTTTTTGCTATCTGTATTCCGCATATTTTGACCTTGCAGGTCGACTCCGGCGAAGTCGCCATCCGCTGCGTGCTACGCACACCTATTTCCGGTGACTTTTTCTCGCAAATTCGCTATCTTGTTTAGTATACAAAACACATTTGCCGTCCGTTTTGCTATGTCATGCAAAAGAAAGGCAATAATGTTAAGCCAGTAAAACGAGAAGCCATAATGAGCGTGATGTTTGATCCAGAAGCCGCAATCTATCCCTTCCCGCCAAAGCCTGTCCCGCTGAGTCAGGATGAGAAGCAGTTTTACCGTGAGAAGATCAAACGTCTTCTCAAAGAGCGAGATGCAGTGATGGTTGCACATTACTACACCGACCCGGAAATCCAGCAACTGGCGGAAGAGACCGGGGGCTGCATCTCTGACTCTCTGGAGATGGCACGCTTTGGTGCCAGACATCCTGCTTCCACGTTACTGGTCGCAGGCGTTCGCTTTATGGGTGAAACCGCAAAGATTCTCAGCCCTGAAAAAAACATTCTGATGCCAACGCTACATGCGGAGTGTTCACTCGACCTCGGCTGTCCGATTGATGCGTTCTCGGCCTTCTGCGATGCCCATCCGGACCGTACCGTGGTGGTCTATGCCAATACCTCTGCCGCAGTGAAAGCGCGGGCAGACTGGGTCGTGACGTCAAGCATCGCCGTTGAACTGATTGAGCATCTGGACAGCCTGGGCGAGAAAATCATCTGGGCGCCTGACCGCCATCTCGGTAATTACGTGCAGAAGCAGACCGGCGCTGACGTGCTTTGCTGGCAGGGTGCCTGTATTGTTCATGATGAATTTAAGACGCAGGCGCTCTCGCGCATGAAAGCGCTTTACCCGCACGCAGCGATCCTTGTTCACCCGGAATCACCGCAGTCCATTGTCGACATGGCGGATGCCGTGGGATCCACAAGCCAGCTTATCAATGCTGCCAGGACGCTGCCGCACAAGCAGCTCATCGTGGCAACCGACCGCGGTATCTTCTATAAGATGCAGCAGGCCGTGCCTGAGAAAGAGCTGCTTGAAGCACCAACGGCGGGCGAGGGGGCGACGTGTCGTAGCTGCGCGCACTGCCCGTGGATGGCGATGAACGGCCTGAAAGCTATTGCTGAGGGGCTGGAGAAAGGCGGAGCAACGCATGAAATCCATGTGGATGCTGCTCTGCGTGAAGGTGCGTTAATTCCGCTTAACCGCATGCTGGATTTTGCGGCTACACTACGTACTTAATTCAATACGCCCTGGGGAAAAGATGGATTTTTTTAGCACACAGAACATTCTGGTTCATATACCGATTGGTGCAGGTGGCTATGACCTGTCATGGATTGAGGCCGTGGGTACGCTGGCTGGGTTATTGTGTATCTGGCTGGCAAGCCTGGAGAAGATCAGCAACTACGCGTTCGGGTTAATTAACGTTACGCTCTTTGCGATTATCTTCTTCCAGATCCAGCTGTACGCCAGCCTGCTTTTGCAGTTGTTCTTCTTTGCGGCGAACATTTACGGTTGGTACGCGTGGTCGCGGCAGAACAGCCAGCAGGAGGCGGAACTGCAAATCCGCTGGCTGCCCTTACCGAAAGCCATCGCCTGGTTTGTCGCCTGCGTTGTCGCCATTGGTTTAATGACCGTCTATATCAACCCGGTGTTTGCATTCCTGACCCGTGTCGCGGTGTCGGTCATGTCTGGCCTCGGGCTGAATGTCGCTATGCCATCACTCCAGCCGGATGCTTTCCCGTTCTGGGACTCCTGCATGATGGTGCTGTCGATTGCTGCGATGATCCTGATGACCCGTAAATACGTTGAGAACTGGCTGCTCTGGGTCGTCATTAACGTCATTAGCGTGGTTATTTTTGTACGTCAGGGCGTCTATGCGATGTCGCTGGAGTATCTGCTGCTGACCTTCATTGCCCTGAACGGGAGCCGGATGTGGATTAATAGCGCGCGTGAGCGAGGCTCTCGCGCGCTTTCGAACTAATGATGGTGATGATGTGAATGGCCGGACTGCGCCTCGTTCAGGTGGCAGTCCGGGCCGTTACAGGGCTGGTACTCCATCTGGATGGTGGCGTGGCCAATCTCATAGTGATGTTCGAGAAAGTGCTGGATGCGCTCAAGCAGGCCATCATGGTCATGGGTAGGGATCACCTGGACGTGCAATGTCATGACGGGTTTCTCACCCACCAGCCAGACGTGAACATGATGCACATTGCGCACCTCGGGCACGGAACGACGCAGGTTGCGTTTAAGCTCGGCAATGTCCACGGATGCCGGCGCCCCTTCAAGCAGTTCATTCACGCTCTCCTTCAGCAGCCGCCAGGCACTGCGCAATACCAGACACGATACCAGCACGGAAAGAATCGGGTCGACGGGCGTCCAGCCGGTATAAAGGATCACCAGCGCGGCCACAATAGCACCGACGGAACCCAGTAAATCGCCCATAACATGCAGAGCCGCAGCGCGCACGTTGAGGTTCTTTTCCCCGCTGCCGCGATGCAAAATCCAGAACGCCAGAAGATTCGCCAGCAGACCTGCTACGGCGATAACCATCATTGTCGCTCCGGCGACCGGCTGTGGGTGACGGAAGCGCTGTATAGCTTCCCAGACGATAAGAAGGGTGATAACCACCAGAGCAATAGCGTTAACAAACGCCGCCAGAGTGGTCAGTCGCAGCCAGCCAAAAGTATGACGCGCGTTAGGCGGACGACGGGCAAACTGCACGGCCAACAGGGCAAAGAGCAGGGCGGCGGCATCGGTAAGCATATGTCCGGCATCCGCCAGAAGCGCCAGAGAGCCGGATACCAGGCCACCAATGACCTCGATAACCATAAACGTTGCCGTGACACCGAAGGCCAGCATAAGGCGTTTAGCGTTGTCATCGCCAGGAGACGGGCTGTGTGAATGCGTGTGCGCCATATCAGCTTTCCTTTTTGTTATTGTTTTTAGTGTAGCGTTTTTAATGGCTTACTCCAAAAAGAAAGGAGAGCCAGAGCTCTCCTTTTACGTTTACATCCGTCACGGATTATTGGGTTGTGCCATCCGTTTTGGTATTGGCATCGTCGCCCACTTTGTCATTCGAATTCGGACACTTACCGTCTTTGCACATGGTGTTCTTATGCATCTCATCGGTACTCATCGTGTCATGATTCATGGTGCCAGAGCCGCTACTGTCCGGATGCAACATCGTGCCTCCGGTATTAGTGTTCCCGGTATTGATCTGGCTGTTATCGACATTATTCGGGGCGATATTCTGTTTTGCATCAGGGGCGACCTGACCCGCCGCCGCCGCGGCATTTGCATCACCGTTGTTATCTGTTGAGCCCGTCTCAGCGGCAAGGACGCTGCCGCTTGCCAGGGTAAGGGAGGCTGTGAGGAAGAGGGTTGCCAGTTTCGTCATTTTCATCTTGGTGCTCCTGTTCTTATCGTTACGCTGGATAACATTTTCCAACAGTGCATCTTTTTCAGAGGGGAAAGATTCCGTCATACGGACTTACGTCAGTATGGAATCGCGTTTAATCAAACAAAAGTGGTTGTTACAGTTAAAAAGCTTAGGCTAGATCTCGTTTTTCGCTATTTTGTGGCGATTTTTAGGTGAATTCCAGGAATTATCTGCGTGAAGTGTAAAACCGTGTTTACACTTTCTGGTCGGCAAGTTAGATTGAAAGGATTGCTTTCATTACTAAAGATATGGCAGAGCTGGAAAGAAAATGAATTATCAGAACGACGATTTACGTATTAAAGAGATCAATGAGTTATTACCTCCTGTAGCACTCCTTGAGAAATTCCCCGCCACTGAAAATGCCGCAAACACGGTGTCTCATGCTCGTAAAGCGATCCATAAGATCCTGAAAGGTAATGACGATCGTCTTCTGGTGGTGATTGGCCCTTGCTCAATTCACGATCCTGCTGCGGCCAAAGAGTACGCAGCAAGGTTGCTTCAGCTTCGCGAAGAACTGCAAGGCGAGCTGGAAATTGTCATGCGTGTTTACTTTGAAAAGCCGCGTACGACCGTTGGCTGGAAAGGGCTGATTAACGACCCGCATATGGATAACAGTTTCCAGATCAACGACGGTCTGCGTATTGCGCGCAAACTGCTGCTGGAGATCAACGACAGCGGTTTGCCGGCTGCCGGTGAGTTCCTCGACATGATTACGCCGCAATATCTGGCGGACCTGATGAGCTGGGGCGCAATCGGTGCGCGTACTACAGAATCTCAGGTTCACCGCGAACTGGCGTCAGGTCTCTCGTGTCCGGTTGGTTTTAAAAACGGTACCGATGGCACCATTAAGGTGGCAATTGACGCCATCAATGCCGCCGGGGCACCGCACTGCTTCCTGTCCGTCACCAAATGGGGTCACTCCGCCATTGTGAATACCAGCGGTAACGGTGACTGTCATATTATTCTGCGTGGCGGTAAAGAGCCGAACTACAGCGCAAAACATGTCGCAGACGTGAAGGTCGGGCTGGAAAAAGCGGGTCTGCCACAACAGATGATGATCGACTTCAGCCATGCCAACTCCAGCAAGCAGTTTAAAAAACAGATGGAAGTCGGCGCCGATGTTTGTCAGCAGATTGCCGGCGGTGAGAACGCGATCATTGGCGTGATGATCGAAAGCCATCTGGTGGAAGGTAACCAGAATCTGGAAGGCAGCGAGCCGCTGGTCTACGGTAAGAGCGTCACGGACGCTTGCATCGGCTGGGACGATACGGATGCCCTTCTGCGTCAGCTGGCGAATGCGGTAAAAGCGCGTCGCGGCTGAGTTTCCGGAGCCAAATAAAAAAGCGTGGATTGCTCCACGCTTTTTTTATGTCCAGCGAAAATTATTTCGCTTTACCCTGGTTCGCTACAGCCGCGGCTTTTGCAGCGATCTCATCAGCGTTGCCCAGATAGTAATGTTTGATTGGTTTGAAGTTTTCGTCGAACTCATACACCAGCGGAACGCCAGTTGGGATGTTCAGTTCGAGGATCTCGTCTTCACCCATGTTGTCCAGGTATTTCACCAGCGCACGCAGGGAGTTACCGTGAGCTGCGATGATCACGCGCTCGCCGCTTTTCAGGCGTGGCAGAATGGTTTCGTTCCAGTAAGGCACAACGCGGTCGATGGTCAGCGCCAGGCTCTCGGTCGTTGGCAGCTCAGCATCCGTCAGTTTCGCGTAACGCGGGTCGTGGCCCGGGTAGCGCTCGTCATCTTTGGTCAGCTCTGGTGGGGTTACCGCGAAGCCGCGACGCCACTGTTTAACCTGCTCATCACCATATTTTTCAGCGGTTTCCGCTTTGTTCAGACCCTGCAGCGCACCGTAGTGACGCTCGTTCAGTTTCCAGGATTTCTCAACCGGCAGCCAGGCCTGATCCAGTTCGTCCAGAACGTTCCACAGAGTATGGATGGCACGTTTCAGCACAGAGGTGTAAGCAAAATCAAAGCTGAAGCCTTCAGCCTTCAGCAGTTTACCTGCTGCTTTTGCTTCGCTTACGCCTTTTTCTGACAGATCAACGTCGTACCAACCGGTAAAGCGGTTTTCGTTGTTCCACTGGCTTTCGCCATGACGCACCAGGACCAGCTTAGTTACAGCCATATCGTACTCCTCATAAGCTTTATTGAATGATAACAATTCTCATTATATTGCCGTGACAGTGCCAGCAGCAACGCTTAACCCTAACCATAGCGAAAATAGTCTCTGAGTGTAAGATGCTTGTGAATCCAGGGTTATGATTTTGTCTGCGATCGGCGCTATTTTCAGCAAGACGGAGAGAAAAAGCCCTCCGCAAGGAGGGCTGGGAATTATGAATGCGGGATGAAATGATATTCTGTCACGCTAACGTACTCTTCACCCGGGCGCAGCACACAGTCCGGCTGTGGCCATTCTGGATGGTTCGGACTGTCCGGCAGGAACTCGCTTTCCAGCGCCAGACCTTGCCAGTCGCTGTACTCTTCATGTTCGCGTGCCGTGGTACCGCCAAGGTAGTTGCCTGAATAGAATTGCAGGGCAGGGGCCGTGGTGTAGACCGTCATCTGCAGTTTTTCATCCGCAGACCAGACCTGTGCGGCAGGCTGAGTCACATCGCCTTTCGCCTGCAGCAGGAACGCGTGGTCATAGCCTTTTACCTTGCGCTGATCGTCATCGCTCAGGAAATCCTGCGCGATGGTTTTTCCGCTGCGGAAATCAAAGCTGGTACCGCTGACGGCCTTGAGTCCCTGAAACGGGATCCCCATTTCATCCACCGGCAGATAGGCATCGGCCAGGATCTGGAGCGTGTGATTACGCACGTCGCACTGGTTGCCGTCCAGGTTGAAATAAGCGTGGTTGGTCAGATTGACCGGGCACGGCTTATCAACTTTCGCGCGATATTCAATGGCGATACGGTTATCGTCAGCCAGCGTGAAATGCGCGAACGCGGTGAGGTTACCGGGGAATCCCTGGTCACCGTCACGCGAGTCAAGTGAGAACAGCACTTCGCGGTCGTTTTGCTGAACGATTTTCCAGCGGCGCTTATCGAACCCTTCAGGTCCACCGTGTAACTGATTTTCGCCCTGACTGGAAAGCAACGAGTAACGCTCGCCATCAAGTTCGAAAGCGCTTTTCGCGATGCGGTTAGCATAACGGCCGACAGACGCGCCAAGATAGGCGGACTGATTGACATACTGCTCAGGCGACGCGCAGCCAAGCAGGGTTTCACGTACGCTGCCATCAGGCATTGGTACGCGAGCGGATAGCAAAGTGGCACCCCAGTCCATTAACGTAACCACCATTCCTGCGCTGTTGCGCAGGGTTAACAGGCGATACGGCAGGCCATCCGGGGCAAGGGTTGGCGTTTCGTTTAGCACTGTCCTGCTCCTTGTGATGCTTTACACACGTAGAAAGTTTCTTTAATACCTGTTTTCGCTTCGTACTGTTTTTCCACTGCCTGCTGGACGGCAGGGACGAGCTCTTCCGGCATCAGGGCAACAATGCAGCCACCGAAGCCGCCGCCGGTCATACGCACGCCGCCTTTATCGCCAATCGTGGCTTTGACGATGTCCACCAGGGTATCGATTTGCGGAACGGTGATTTCAAAATCATCGCGCATGGAGGCGTGAGATTCTGCCATCAGTTCACCCATACGTTTCAGGTCACCTTTCGCCAGCGCGGACGCCGCTTCAACGGTACGGGCATTTTCCGTCAGCACATGACGAACGCGTTTCGCCACTACCGGATCCAGTTCGTGCGCCACTTTATTGAACTCGTTGAGCGAAACGTCACGCAGCGCAGGTTGCTGGAAGAAGCGTGCGCCGGTCTCACACTGCTCGCGGCGGGTGTTGTACTCACTGCCCACCAGCGTGCGTTTAAAGTTGCTGTTAATAATTACCACAGCTGCGCCTTTTGGCAAGGGAACGGCTTTGGTGCCCAGAGAGCGGCAGTCGATAAGCAAGGCATGCTCTTTTTTACCCAGCGCAGAGATCAGCTGGTCCATGATGCCGCAGTTACAGCCCACAAACTGGTTTTCCGCTTCCTGACCATTCAGGGCGATTTGTGCCCCGTCCAGCGGCAGATGATAAAGCTGCTGGAAGACGGTACCCACGGCGACTTCCAGCGACGCGGACGAGCTTAACCCGGCGCCCTGAGGCACGTTTCCGCTGATGACCAGATCAGCGCCGCCCACGTTTTTATTACGTTTCTGCAGGTGTTTTACCACGCCGCGCACGTAGTTAGACCATTGCTGGCTGTCGTGGGTAACGATGGGTGCATCGAGGGAAAACTCATCCGTCTCATTGTTGTAATCCGCTGCAATAACGCGGACTTTGCGATCATCGCGCTTAGCGCAGCTAATGACCGTCTGGTAATCAATGGCGCACGGCAGAACGAAACCATCGTTATAGTCGGTATGTTCACCAATCAGGTTCACGCGGCCAGGCGCCTGAATGACATGGGTGGCAGGGTAGCCAAATTTCTCAGCAAACAGGGATTGTGTTTTATCTTTCAGACTCATTTTTTAGACTCCTGATTCGCGATAATGGACGTCACTCACAGCACGCAGGCGTTCTGCAGCCTGTTCTGCCGTCAGGTCACGCTGGGTTTCTGCCAGCATTTCATAGCCCACCATGAATTTACGTACCGTCGCAGAGCGCAGCAGCGGCGGATAGAAATGGGCATGCAACTGCCAGTGTTGATTCTCTTCACCGTTAAACGGAGCGCCATGCCAGCCCATTGAGTAGGGGAAGGAGCACTGGAACAGGTTGTCATAACGGCTGGTCAGTTTCTTCAGTGCCAGGGCGAGGTCATCGCGCTGTGCGTCGCTCAGATCGGTGATGCGCAGAACCTGTGCTTTTGGCAGAAGCAGCGTCTCAAATGGCCATGCTGCCCAGTAAGGTACGACGGCCAGCCAATGCTCGGTTTCCACCACCGTTCGGCTGCCATCGGCCAGTTCACGACGGGTGTAATCCACCAGCATCGGCGATCCGTTTTCCGCGAAATAGGCTTTTTGCAGACGGTCTTCACGCTCGGCTTCGTTTGGCAGGAAACTGTTGGCCCAGATCTGACCGTGCGGGTGCGGGTTAGAGCAGCCCATTGCCGCGCCCTTGTTTTCGAACACTTGTACCCACGGGTAGGTCTGGCCCAGTTCAGCAGTTTGCGTCTGCCAGGTGCTGACGACCTCTTTCAGCGCGTCAACACTCAGTTCCGGCAGCGTTTTGCTGTGGTCGGGCGAGAAACAGATAACACGGCTGGTGCCGCGCGCGCTTTCACAGCGCATCAGCGAGTCCTGGCTATCCGGCGCGTCGGGCGTGTCGGTCATCAGGGCGGCAAAATCGTTGGTGAAAACGAAGGTGCCTTTGTAGTCCGGGTTTTTATCGCCCGTCACACGCGTGTTGCCCGGACACAGGAAGCAGTCCGGGTCGTGCTGGGGAAGCGTCTGTTTTGCAGGCGTCTCTTGCGCCCCCTGCCAGGGGCGCTTGGCACGATGCGGAGAAACCAAAATCCATTGCCCGCTTAGCGGGTTAAAACGACGATGCGGATGATCGACGGGATTGAACGAAGTCATGACGGATCCTTAGTCCGGATAACCTTGTGGATGGCGAGACTGCCAGTGCCAGGTATCCTGTGCCATTTCATCAAGCGTGCGGGTGACACGCCAGTTAAGCTCTTTATCGGCTTTGGAGGCATCGGCCCAGTAAGCCGGGAGGTCGCCTTCACGGCGCGGTGCGAAGTGATAATTCACAGGCTTACCGCATGCCTTACTGAAGGCATTCACGACGTCCAGCACGCTGCTGCCGATCCCGGCGCCGAGATTGTAAATATGCACGCCTGGCTTATCGGCCAGCTGCTGCATTGCCGCCACGTGGCCGTCGGCCAGATCCATGACGTGGATATAATCACGCACACCGGTACCGTCTTCGGTTGGATAATCATTACCGAAAATAGCCAGAGACTCACGGCGGCCAACGGCCACCTGGGCGATGTACGGCATCAGGTTATTCGGGATGCCCTGTGGATCTTCACCCATATCGCCTGACGGATGGGCGCCAACCGGGTTGAAGTAGCGCAGCAAGGCGATGCTCCATTCAGGCTGTGCTTTTTGCAGATCGGTGAGGATCTGCTCCACCATCAGTTTGCTTTTGCCATACGGGCTTTGCGGCGTACCGGTCGGGAAGCTTTCAACGTAAGGGATTTTTGGCTGATCGCCGTAGACGGTTGCGGAAGAGCTGAAGATAAAGTTTTTGACGTTCGCTGCGCGCATGGCGGAGATCAAACGCAGGGTACCGTTGACGTTGTTGTCGTAATACTCCAGCGGTTTCGCGACGGATTCACCCACCGCTTTCAGGCCGGCGAAATGGATCACCGTCTCAATGGCATGGTCGTGAAGGATCTCGGTCATCAACGCTTCATTGCGGATGTCGCCTTCCACGAAGGTCGGTTGTTTACCGCCAAGACGTTCAATCACAGGCAGCACGCTGCGCTTACTATTGCACAGGTTGTCGAGGATGATGACATCATGACCATTTTGCAGCAGCTGCACGCAGGTATGACTACCAATGTAACCGCTACCACCTGTTACCAGAACTCGCATATTTCGCTCCATTGGGCTTATGGTATGTAATAACCATAGCATAACAGAGACGCGAAAAGTGTGACATGGGATAAAATAGTGGAATCGTTTACACTGCTTTTAAAATCCGTTTTTTGGCGGCAATGCGACATTGTAGATCAAAGGGATAGTGAAGTCTTTGTGCAGGTTATCCGAAAAAACGGAGGGGCAGAGCCCTCCGGAGTTAATCGATTTTGCTCAGCAGGTACTGATAGCGTTCACCGTCGGGCACAAACTCGAGGCGGTGCGTAATGCAGGACGGGGCATCTTCGGCATGATGGGAAACGAACAGCAGCTGCGTTTCACCTTCGCTAATCAGGACATCCACAAAACGGCGGATCAGCTGGCGGTTTAATGGGTCCAGGCCCTGTAGCGGTTCGTCGAGGATCAGAAGGGTCGGGTGTTTCACCAGCGCGCGAACGATCAGCGCCAGACGCTGCTGTCCCCATGAAAGGCTATGAAACGGCGCGTTAGCGACCCGATTATCCATCCCCAGAATATCCAGCCACTGCTGGGCCAGCTTATGCTGTTTGTCCGAGACCGCCTGATAAATGCCGATGGAATCAAAATACCCGGACAGGATCACATTGCGCACCGTGGTGCTGACCCGGTAATCCAGATGCAGGCTGCTGCTGACATAGCCGATATGCTTTTTGATATCCCAGATCGTTTCACCGCTTCCGCGGCGGCGGCTAAACAGGGTGAGATCGTTACTGTAGCCCTGAGGGTGATCGCCGGTGATCAGGCTCAGCAGCGTTGATTTTCCCGCGCCGTTGGGGCCAACAATTTGCCAGTGTTCACCCGGCTTGACCGTCCAGCTGAGATGATTAAGGATCGGCCGATCGTCATACGCTACCACGCCATCACGCAGCACGATGCGCGGCTGGTGGGGATCTAACGCGTGGCGGGCAGAAGGTGCGTCCGGTTCCGGCAGCGTAATGCCGTCCAGGTTTTCACTGTGCGCCAGTTGGGCAATTAACGCCTGCTTAAGTAACGCCGATTTTTCGCCGGTTTCAGTCAGGTTGCAGTCAGCGAGCACGCCAGCATTCTGAATAAACTCAGGAATTTCATCAAAACGGTTAAGCACCAGTACCAGCGTATAGCCCTGCTGGTTAAGCGAGCCGAGCAGGGTGGCCAGCTGTGCGCGGGACTGCACGTCGAGACCGTCGAACGGTTCATCCAGAATCAACAGTTCCGGCTCGCTCATCAGCGCCTGACACAGCAGCGTTTTTCGGGTTTCACCGGTCGAGAGGTATTTAAAGCGCCGGTTCAGCAGGGAGGTGATGCCAAACTGTTCTGCCAGATACGCACAACGGGCAGGATTGTTGACCTCATCCTGAATAATGTCTGCCGTTGTGCGGCCCGTATCCTCTTCGCCCGGGCTGAGTAAATCGGTGTTATTGCGCTGCCATTCATCGCTCACCAGCTTTTGCAGCTGTTCAAATGACAGGCGCGTCAGGCGCGTAAAGTTACACTGGTATTCACCTTTAAGATGCGCGAGCTCTCCGCTCAGCGTACGGGCCAGCGCTGATTTCCCGCTTCCGTTTGTACCGACAAACGCCCAGCTTTCACCGGCGCGTATTGTTAAATCAGAAATCGTCAGCGTTCGGGTGTCGCTAAGACGAAACGTGCCTTGCGAAATATGCAATGATGACATGACTTATCCCATTTTTTGCAGCAACAGATGTCAGGGATACTCACTGTCGACACGCTTGTCAATGTGCTCAGCACAATGTGGCGATAATCACCCGGTCGGCGTTGAAATATGCGGTCACCACAGCACCTTCTTCTAATTCTGCGGCATCGCTGAGGGGAAGGGTTGCGCAGAGTTCTTGCCCGTCCGGCAGGGTCATCAGTACTTCACACTGCTCTTCACCGCGTTCAACGTGGCGGATGGCACCGCGTAGCTGGTTATCAGCGGCTTTTGCTTTTTCGGCATCGGCAGTGATATTCACCCACGGCGCTTTCAGTAACACCAGCACCTCTTTACCTTCATTCAGCGCCAGTCGGTCTGCGCTTTGTGCGGTAATCGCGGCTTTCAGACGGGTTGTTCCATCGGCAAGCAGGATCTCAATATGACGCTGCACCTGGGCGTTATCGCCCGCCATCACCGTACCAAACCACTGGTTACGGGCGCTGGTTTGCAGCGAAAAGCGGGAAATGGCAGCCAGCAGGCTGTCCAGCGGGAGATTATCGTCGTCACTTAACACATCAAATGCTTTTTGCTGGATCTGCGCCAGCAGATCATACAGCTGAACCAGGCGCTGGCCGTAACGTGTCAGGATCGCACCTCCACCGCCTTTGCCGCCCGTGGCCCGGTCAACCAGCGTTTGCTCGCTCAGGGTGTTCATGTCGTTGATGGCATCCCAGGCGCTTTTATAGCTAATGCCAGCGTTCTTAGCCCCCTGGCTTATTGAACCGGTTTGTTCTATTTGTTTAAGCAGGGCGATACGTCGCGGATCGGCGAAAAGCTTCTGCTGTAGTCGTAGAGTGAGGAGAATTTCGGCCTGCATAACACTGTCCTGGCAAAAAGTGCATTGTGACCCAAATGGCGAAGGTCGCAAAGGGCACCGCACAAAAGGGGATGTTTTTCTCACTTTTCAGGGTAGAATAAGCCATTCACAATATCTGGAGAAAACCATGTTGGAATTGTTGAAAAGTCTGGTATTCGCCGTGATCATGGTACCAGTAGTGATGGCCGTTATCCTCGGTGCCATCTACGGCCTGGGTGAAGTGTTCAACGTATTTTCGAACATTGGTCACAGAGACCAGGCTAAAAAGCAGCATTAATTTCCCCCCGAAACGCCCGGCTTGCCCGGGCGTTTTGCTCTCAAGTATTTCCCTTTCTCGCCGATATTATTTAAAGCATCAGCTTGCTGTACCCCTTGAGCGGTACGATTTAACGCTGGGATCTCCCCGGAGTTACCGTTATATTAGTGTGTATATAACGATACTCACAGGAGCTACAAATGGCACGTACATGGGTACGCCTTTTCGCAGGGGCAACGCTGACACTTTCGCTGAGCGGACACGCGCTGGCTAACGAGGGTAAAATTACCGTCTTTGCGGCGGCGTCGTTGACCAACGCGATGCAGGATATTGCGACAGCGTATAAAAAAGAGAAGAACGTCGAGGTGGTCTCCTCTTTTGCTTCTTCATCGACGCTGGCACGTCAGATTGAGGCGGGAGCGCCGGCCGATCTGTTCATCTCTGCAGACCAGAAGTGGATGGATTACGCGGCTGAAAAGAAATCGATTGATGCGACAACCCGCGAAACATTGCTGGGGAATAGCCTCGTCGTGGTGGCGCCGAAAGCCAGCCAGCAAGGCGAAATCAGTATCAACAAAGAGACCCCCTGGACCCGGTTGCTGAACGGAGGACGCCTGGCCGTTGGCGATCCGGAGCATGTACCGGCGGGGATCTACGCCAAAGAAGCATTGCAAAAACTGGGTGCCTGGGAGACGTTATCGCCCACACTGGCTCCGGCTGAAGATGTGCGCGGTGCTCTGGCGCTGGTTGAACGTAATGAAGCGCCGTTGGGGATAGTCTACGGGTCGGACGCCGTCGCCAGTAAAGGGGTGAAAGTGGTTGGTACGTTCCCGGAAGACTCCCACAAGAAAGTGGAATATCCTGTTGCGATTGTTGATGGACATAAAAATGCGACCGTGACGGCCTTCAGCGAATACCTGAAGGGACCCGAAGCGTCCGCAATCTTTAAACGTTACGGATTTACGACTCACTAATGATATTGACCGATCCTGAATGGCAGGCTGTCCTGCTGAGCCTGAAAGTCTCTTCCCTGGCGGTTACGCTGAGTTTGCCCTTTGGGATCTTCTTTGCCTGGTTACTGGTTCGCTGTAAGTTTCCCGGCAAAGCCCTGCTGGATAGCGTTCTTCATCTTCCCCTCGTGTTGCCACCGGTGGTGGTTGGCTACCTGCTGCTGGTGTCGATGGGGCGGCGCGGTTTTATTGGCGAATGGTTATATGACTGGTTTGGGCTGACGTTTGCGTTTAGCTGGCGAGGGGCGGTACTGGCGGCGGCGGTGATGTCATTCCCGCTGATGGTGAGGGCCATTCGCCTGGCGCTGGAAGGGGTTGATATCAAACTGGAACAGGCTGCCCGCACGCTGGGTGCCGGGCGCTGGCGCGTTTTTTTCACCATCACGCTCCCGCTTACGCTGCCGGGCATTATTGTCGGCACGGTACTGGCTTTCGCCCGCTCGCTGGGTGAGTTTGGTGCCACGATTACCTTTGTGTCGAATATCCCCGGTGAGACACGAACGATCCCTTCAGCAATGTACACCCTGATTCAGACGCCGGGTGGAGAAGGTGCCGCGGCGCGGCTGTGCATCATCTCAATTGTGCTGGCGCTGGTCTCGCTGCTGGTTTCGGAATGGCTAGCGCGACTCAGTCGCGAGCGGATGGGGAAATAGTCATGCTTGAACTTCAGTTCACCCAAACGCTGGGAAATCATACCCTGACCCTTAACGAGACGCTGCCTGCGAGCGGCATTACCGCCATCTTTGGCGTATCAGGTGCAGGGAAAACCTCATTGATCAATGCCATCAGCGGACTGACGCGGCCGCAGTCCGGACGGATTGTGCTCAACGATCGCGTCTTAAACGACGTTGAGAACAAAATTTACCTGGCACCGGATAAGCGGCGAATTGGTTATGTTTTTCAGGATGCGCGATTATTTCCGCATTACAGCGTGCGCGGTAATCTTCGCTACGGCATGGCCAAAAGCATGGCCGCGCAATTTGATAAGCTGGTGGCGCTGCTGGGCATTGAGTCACTGCTGGACCGGCTCCCTTCATCGCTTTCTGGTGGTGAAAAACAGCGCGTGGCGATAGGCCGCGCGTTGCTCACCGCGCCAGAACTGCTGTTGCTCGACGAACCGCTGGCCTCGCTGGATATTCCGCGAAAACGTGAACTGCTGCCCTATCTTCAGCGCCTGGCGCGCGAAATCAATATCCCGATGCTCTACGTCAGCCACTCGCTGGATGAGATCCTGCATCTGGCCGATAAAGTGCTGGTGCTGGAAGAGGGCAGCGTTAAGGCATTCGGTAATCTGGAAGAGGTGTGGGGCAGCAGCGTGATGCACCCGTGGTTACCGAAGGAGCAGCAGAGCAGCATCCTTAAGGTGAGCGTGCTGGAACACCATCCGCATTATGCGATGACCGCACTGGCGCTGGGCGACCAGCATCTGTGGGTCAACAAAATCGACAAACCGCTGCAGTCTGCGTTGCGTATACGCATTCAGGCTTCAGATGTCTCTCTGGTGCTGCAAGCGCCGCTGCAGACCAGTATTCGCAATATCCTGCGTGCGAAAGTGGCGGAGTGTTTTGATGATAACGGTCAGGTTGAGGTGAAGCTCGAGGTGGGCAGCAAGACGCTCTGGGCGCGCATCAGTCCGTGGGCCAGAGATGAGTTAGGGATCAAGCCTGGCCTGTGGCTTTACGCGCAAATCAAGAGCGTCTCCATCACCACCTGATTACAGCAGGTGGGTATAAATATACTGCGCGATGCTGTCGGTGGTGTTATCACCAATCACGACATTAGCACGCGCTTTTACCGCATCGTCGGCGTTGCCCATTGCCACGCCTGTACCGGCGGCCTCCAGCATGCTGATGTCGTTGTAGTTATCGCCAAAGGCAATCACATCCTGCATTGACCCGCCCTGAGACTCCACGAACTGTGTCAGACGTTTGCCTTTGCTGTTGCCTTTGCGGGCGATATCGACCTGGTCGTGCCAGGACCACTCGCACTCCAGACCCAGCGTTTGTTCAACGTGCGTCGCGAAGGCATTCAGTTTGGTGGTATCTTCATCCGTCAGTGCAAATTTCCAGATAGCATCGACATCCTGAGCCGCCTGGCGCAGGGAGGAAACCTGGGTAAAGACCGGACGCTGCGCTTCAGGCAGAGACAGTGCCCAGTTGCTGGTGCGGATCACGTGGCCTGTCGGACGTTCATACACCATTGCGTTATCTACATACATCAGGCCGTGAATGGCATGCTCATCAAGCAGATCAATCAATTGCAGCGCCTGAGGCACGGGCAGCGGATCGGATTCTAAAACCTTTTTTGCCTGATAATCATACAAATAAGTGCCATTACAACAAATTGCAGGTGTATCTAACGCCAGTGCCTGATAAAAAGGATGAATGGCAACGTGATGTCGACCCGTTACGATAAGGAGTTGATATCCCACTTCCTGCGCGCGTTTGAGTGCTTCAAGGGAAGAGGGGAGAAGGGTTTTCTGCGGAGTAAGTAAGGTACCGTCTAAATCCAGAGCTATTACACGCGAGGTCATTTGTTTTTCCGGGTTAATATTGAATTTACGTTCTGAAGGGATGGTACACCGAGAGGCAAAGGCTTCAAAATTCCCGATGACAATTCAGCATTCACCGTCAAAAGTTAACTACTTTCATGCGCAGTGAGGAGTGAATATTCATGAAACAAACCGTTTATACCGCCAGTCCTGAAAGCCAGCAGATCCACGTCTGGCGTTTAAATACCGAGGGTACCCTCACGCTGGTTCAGGTTGTTGATGTGCCAGGTCAGGTGCAGCCGATGGTTATCAGCCCGGATAAACGTTTCTTGTACGTGGGTGTGCGCCCGGAGTTTCGCGTGCTGGCCTACCGCATCTCGCCGGACGACGGCGCGCTGACTTACACTGCGGAAGCACCTTTACCGGGCAGCCCAACGCATATCTCCACCGATCGCAAAGGCAACTTCATCTTCAGCGGCTCTTACAATGCGGGCTGTGTCAGCGTAACGCGTCTGGAAGCGGGCCTACCGGTTGAAACCGTGGATGTGGTTGACGGGCTGGAAGGATGCCACTCGGCGAATATTTCTCCGGATAACCGTACGCTGTGGGTCCCTGCGCTGAAACAGGATCGTATCTGCCTGTTTACCCTGAGCGATGACGGTCACCTGGTGGCGCAGAATCCTGCAGAAGTGACCACCGTTGAGGGCGCGGGCCCGCGCCATCTGGTGTTCCACCCGAACCAGCAGTACGCCTATGTGGTGAACGAGCTGAACAGTTCTGTGGACGTATGGGAACTGAAAGATCCTAACGGCAAGATTGAGTGTGTGCAGACGCTGGATATGATGCCGTCTGACTTCTCTGACACCCGCTGGGCGGCTGATATTCACATCACACCGGATGGGCGTCATCTGTATGCCTGCGACCGTACCTCCAGCCTGATTACGGTATTCAGCGTTTCTGAAGACGGTAGCGTGCTGGCGATTGAAGGTTTCCAGCCTACCGAAACCCAGCCACGCGGGTTTAATATCGATCACAGCGGTAAATACCTGATTGCGGCGGGGCAAAAATCCCACCACATCGCGCTATACGAAATCAAAGGTGCGCAGGGGCTGCTGGAAGAGAAAGGGCGTTACGCCGTCGGCCAGGGGCCAATGTGGGTGGTGGTAAACGCACACTAAAAGGCTTAAAACAAAAAACCTCGCAAATGCGAGGTTTTTTTATGCCCGGTGGGCACCGGGCGAGTACAGCAAAAGACATTAACGCATTCTTTTATTGCTTAGGCTCAGCAACCACTTTGCTACCCAGACCGCGGTTGTTGTATTCCCACATGCGGTTGAAGTTAGCATCATTCAGGTTGCGCTGCACGTTACCTTTATCATCCACGCTACCGGTATTGCCGGAGAAAGGACGTTTGGAGATAGCGGCATCGGCCCATGGCTTAGCCATGTTGAAACCTTCGTTGATCACGCTGTCACGAATAACAACCTGACCGTTGGTGGCAGAGTCCACATCCAGCGAGCGGCCCAGCTGCGCGACGCCGTCACCGGACGCGTTAAAGCGGCTGTTAACGGCCAGGAAGCCGTAGAACAGGTTAGATTGCGTGGCCGGGGCAAACACATAACCTTCCTGCTGAGTGCGTGAATTCACCACGCGGAAATCGGTGTTCTCAAACACCACCGCGCCGCGACCGGAGACCAGATCCACGTCACCTTCAACGTAGCTGTTAGTGACCAGCGTACGGGTCAGACGGTTATTCTGCAGCGTGTTCTGAACACCGCTGTTCGTCACGAAGAAGGTGTTCTGACGGCCGAGAATATTCACGTTGTTGATCTGCACTTTATCGCCATCGCTACGCAGTGCAACGGCCTGGTGGTTACCGGCATCAACGCTATCACCCAGGGTATTCTGAATGGTCAGGTTCTGCAGTTGCAGGCCATTATTCTGAGACCAGACGACCGCAGAACACATCACGCCGATGGTAGCTGCACGCTTGCTCTGGCAGTTGTCAAACATGTACCACGCCGGTTTGCCTGGCATGTATTTACCCGCCGGGTTGACCAGGCGACGCCAGGTGTTGCTGTCGATTTCAGAATCAATCGCCAGACCAATTTTCACGTCGACCGCTTTCTCGCCTGTCCCGTAAAGGGTGATGCTGCCCGGTGCTGCCGGAACGTAAACGGTGCCTTCATATTCCCCAGGCAGGATCGCGATGTACTGGCGAGAGGCGCTGTGTTTGGTGATAGCCGCGTCAACCGCAGCCTGAATCGTCGTGTGCGTCACGCCCTGCGTGCCTGCCGGACCGACAACGAAGTCAGGTTGTTTCGGCAGGTTAATAGAAGACGGTGTCCACGGCGCAGCGTTAGGGTCCATCGCCGAGAAGTAGTGTGCACGGTCAAAGTTCTTCGCTTCATCAGCGGACAAAATCGGGCGAGAGGCGGTACCCGGTGCAACCTGCTCAGAAGGCTGCTGGTCCGGTGGGGTAGAACTGCATGCGGATAATGTCACGCCAAAGGCGAGCGCTAACGCCAGACGGGAAATCCTGGAAATGTTCAAGGTAAAGCTCCTGGGTATGCAAGTCTTAACGGGATAGACGAAATAGCCTGCTTTTTTATACTAAGTTGAGCGAAACGGGAAGATAAAAAGGGTAAAAGATGCATTTTTTACCCGCGGGAGGCGGGAAAGTCATCACAAATAAATAACATTTTCCGCCAGAGCGGTTGACAGCAGGGGGCAGATGAAAATAAATGTCTATACAACCCATGACAAGTGGAATGCCCATGCAGCAGCTTCATCCCGACGATGTAATATGGCGCAATGCGCGACTGGCGACAATGATCCCGGACGACAGCACGCCTTATGGCCTGAAAGCGCAGCACGCCCTGGTGGTGCGCGGCCAGACGATTCTGGCCGTCATTCCCGAATCTGACATCCCTTCCGGCCACCGTCACTGTGTCGATCTGCACGGTCGTCTGGTCACCCCCGGGCTGATTGACTGCCATACCCACCTGGTGTTCGGTGGCGATCGTGCGGCAGAGTGGGAGCAGCGTCTGAACGGCGTCTCTTATCAAACCATCAGCGCGCAGGGCGGCGGGATTAACGCGACCGTGACGGCGACGCGGAGCAGTTCGCCCGAGACCCTGCTCAGGCTGGCGCAGCAGCGTCTGCAGCGGCTGATCGATGAAGGGGTGACCACGGTTGAAATCAAGTCGGGATATGGTCTCAACGCCGAAGCGGAAGAGAAGATGCTGCAGGTTGCCCGCCAGCTGGGCCAGAACAATCCGGTAGAGATCAGCCCAACGCTTCTGGCTGCGCATGCGGTTCCGGCGGAATACCGCCACGACGCGGACGCGTATCTCACCACGGTGTGCGAGCAGATGATGCCCACGCTGTGGCAAAAAGGCTTATTCGAAGCCGTGGATGTGTTTTGCGAAAACGTCGGCTTCACGCCAGCGCAAACCGAGCGGCTTTTCCGCGCTGCCACTGCCCTGGGGATTCCGGTCAAAGGACACGTGGAACAGCTTTCAAATCTTGGCGGCGCGGCGCTGGTCAGCCGCTTTAAGGGGCTTTCCGCCGATCATATTGAATATCTCGACGACGCCGGTATTCAGGCGATGGCGCTCAACGGCACGGTTGCGGTATTACTGCCGGGGGCGTTCTATTTTCTTCAGGAGCGCCAGCGTCCGCAGGTTGAACAGCTCAGAAAAGAGGGCGTTCCCATGGCTGTCGCCACCGACTATAACCCCGGCACCAGCCCGTTCGCGAGTATTCATCTCGCGATGAATATGGCCTGCGTGCAGTTTGGCCTGACGCCTGAAGAGGCCTGGGCTGGCGTGACGCGACATGCTGCCCAGGCGCTGGGACGCGGGGCCACGCACGGGCAGCTGCAGGCTGGATTCGTGGCTGACTTTGTCGTCTGGGATGCACATCACCCGGTCGAAATGGTCTATGAGCCGGGACGCAATCCGTTGTATCAACGTATTTTCCGTGGGGAGAGCGTATGAGACTCTGGCGGCCGGTTGCCGAGACCGTCTGGCAGGGGCGCGACGACAGCGCCGAGGCCAGCAATGCAAAACGTATTTTTCAGACCCTGCGACAGATGCCGGTATTTACCCCTCAGTCATCCGGCATCGCTTTGATAGGGTTTGAATGTGATGAAGGGGTAAAACGCAATCAGGGCAGGCCCGGCGCCGTACAGGCCCCGGAGGTGCTTCGCAAAGCGCTGGCGAACATGGCAAGTCATCATGGACATGACCGGCTGGTGGATATGGGGTCGGTGTATGTCGAGGGCGATAATCTGGAAGCGGCTCAGCGGGCGTTAAGCGATGCCGTGCAGGCCTGCCAGCAGTCCGGCATGCGTACGCTGGTTTTTGGCGGGGGACACGAGACCGCCTGGGCGCATGGCCGCGGGGTTCTGGATGCTTTCCCGAACGCGCGCGTGGTGGTGATAAATCTGGATGCACACCTTGACCTGCGCAAGGCGGACCACGCGACCTCCGGCACGCCGTTTCGTCAGCTGGCACACTACTGTGCGGAACAGGCGCGCGATTTTCAGTATGCCTGCCTGGGCGTCAGCCGGGCGGCGAACACGCAGGCGCTGTGGGATGAAGCTGAACGACTAAACGTCACGCTGGTGGAAGACCTTCATTTCAGGCGAGATGCGTTATCGGCTCTGGACAAGATTCTGGCCCAGGCCGACCGCGTTTACCTCACCATTGACCTCGATGTTTTGCCTGCTGGCGAAATGCCAGCCGTCTCAGCGCCCGCGGCGTTAGGGGTACCCGCGCTGGATCTTCTGCCGGTGATTGAACACATCTGCCGCAGTGGAAAACTGCAGGCTGCCGATCTGGTAGAATTTAACCCGCAGTACGATCGGGACGGACAGGGGGCAAAGCTTGCCGCTCGTCTGGCCTGGCAAATTGCTCACTGGTGGGCATAACAACGTTTAAGGAGTCAGGATGTTTTCACGCTCACCGCTGTCGCAGTCCAGCCCTCCCGCGCCTTTCTACGAAAAGGTGAAGCAGGCCATCAGCGAAAAAATCGCAACCGGCGTCTGGCGGCCGCACGATCGCATTCCGTCCGAGGCCGAACTGGTCGCACAGTTTGGTTTTAGCCGAATGACCATCAACCGGGCGCTGCGCGAGCTGACCGATGAGGGCCTTCTGGTGCGTCTGCAGGGGGTCGGAACCTTCGTCGCGGAGCCGAAAGGGCAATCGGCGCTGTTTGAGATCAGAAGTATTGCCGATGAGATAGCCTCGCGAAACCATCAGCACCACTGTGAAGTGCTGGTGCTCGAAGAGACACAGGCCAGCGCTGAGCAGGCCGTGGAGCTGAATGTCAAAGAGGGAAGCCGCATCTTTCATTCCGTGATGGTGCATTATGAAAACGACATCCCGGTGCAGATTGAAGATCGCTGCGTGAACGCCGGTCGGGTGCCCGAGTACCTGGATCAGGATTACACCCAGACCACGCCGCATGCCTATCTTTCGCTCATCGCGCCGCTGACGGAAGGGGAGCACATCGTGGAAGCGGTTCGCGCTACGCCGCAGGAGTGCGAACTGTTGCGGATCAAAGAGCACGATCCTTGCCTGCTCATTCGTCGCCGTACCTGGTCTTCGTCGCATATTGTGTCGCATGCCAGACTGCTGTTCCCGGGAAATCGATACCGGTTGCAGGGCCATTTCATGTCGTAAGGGTCATACGTTTTAAAAGCGTGATAGCTAACGCAATATAACAAAATTGTATCTTTTTTGTTAAATCCGACCTTGTGTGTGCTTGTCTATACAAGTATATCTGAATACATCATCTGTCCCGTATGAGGAGCACACAATGTCGTCAGGTAAATACCGCCAGCAGGATGTCCGCGCCGCGCGCGGCACCACACTTACCGCCAAAAGCTGGCTCACCGAAGCCCCGCTGCGCATGTTGATGAATAACCTCGATCCTGAGGTCGCGGAGAACCCCCACGAGCTGGTGGTGTATGGCGGCATAGGCCGCGCCGCGCGCAACTGGGAGTGCTATGACGCGATTGTTGAATCCCTGACTCATCTGGAACATGACGAAACCCTGCTGGTGCAATCCGGCAAACCGGTCGGCGTGTTCAAAACCCACAAGAATGCACCGCGCGTGCTGATCGCCAACTCTAACCTTGTCCCGCACTGGGCGACCTGGGAACACTTTAACGAGCTGGACGCCAAAGGGCTGGCGATGTATGGCCAGATGACGGCGGGAAGCTGGATCTACATCGGCAGTCAGGGGATTGTGCAGGGCACCTACGAAACCTTTGTGGAAGCCGGTCGTCAGCACTATAACGGTTCGCTGAAAGGTCGCTGGGTACTGACCGCCGGTCTTGGGGGAATGGGGGGCGCACAGCCGCTGGCCGCGACCCTTGCTGGTGCCTGCTCCCTGAACATCGAATGTCAGCAGAGCCGCATAGATTTCCGTCTGCGTACCCGTTACGTCGATGAACAGGCTGAAAACCTGGATGACGCACTGGCACGCATCAAAAAATACACGTCAGAAGGCAAAGCGATGTCGATTGCGCTCTGCGGCAACGCGGCTGACATTCTCCCTGAACTGGTGGCCCGTGGCGTACGCCCGGATCTCGTCACCGACCAGACCAGCGCGCACGACCCCCTTCACGGCTACCTGCCATCGGGCTGGACGTGGGAAGCGTACCAGCAAAACGCCGAAAGTGACCCGGAAGGCACGGTGCTCGCCGCTAAACGTTCCATGGCGGAGCACGTGAACGCCATGCTGGCCTTTAGCCAGATGGGCATTCCGACATTTGATTACGGCAACAATATTCGCCAGATGGCGAAAGAGATGGGCGTGAGTAACGCCTTCGACTTCCCGGGGTTTGTGCCTGCCTATATTCGTCCGCTGTTCTGTCGCGGTATTGGTCCGTTCCGCTGGGTGGCCCTGTCCGGCGACCCGGAAGATATCTACAAAACCGACGCCAAAGTGAAGGAGATCGTCGCCGACGACGAACATCTGCACCACTGGCTGGATATGGCTCGCGAGCGCATTAACTTCCAGGGCTTGCCGGCGCGGATCTGCTGGGTCGGGCTGGAGTGGCGACAAAAACTGGGTCTGGCCTTTAACGAAATGGTGCGCAGCGGTGAAGTCTCCGCGCCGATTGTTATCGGACGTGACCATCTCGACTCGGGCTCTGTTGCCAGCCCGAACCGTGAAACCGAAGCCATGCGCGACGGCTCCGATGCCGTGTCCGACTGGCCACTGTTGAATGCCTTACTGAATACCGCCAGCGGGGCGACCTGGGTATCGCTGCATCACGGCGGTGGCGTAGGAATGGGCTTCTCCCAGCACTCGGGAATGGTCATCGTGTGTGATGGTACGGATGAAGCGGCAGCGCGTATCGCTCGCGTGCTGCATAACGACCCGGCAACCGGCGTAATGCGCCACGCGGATGCCGGTTACGAGATTGCGATTGAATGTGCCAAAGAGCAGGGCCTGAACCTGCCGATGATCCCTGCCACACAAGGAAAGCATTAATGAACGCCTTAACCCTCACTCCCGGCTCACTGACGCTCAAACAGCTGCGTAACGTCTGGCGTCAACCGGTCACGCTCTCACTTGATGAAAGCGCCCACGCCGCGATTAACGACAGCGTTGCCTGCGTTGAAGCCATTATTGCCGAAGGACGTACCGCCTACGGCATCAACACCGGATTTGGTCTGCTGGCGCAGACGCGTATCGCCACGCACGATCTGGAAAATTTACAGCGCTCACTGGTGCTTTCGCATGCGGCAGGTGTCGGTCAACCGCTGGATGATGACATTGTCCGTCTGATGATGGTGCTCAAAATCAACAGTCTGGCACGTGGGTTCTCCGGAATTCGCCTCAGCGTGATCGAGGCGCTGATGGCGCTGGTGAATGCGGAGGTCTATCCGTGGATCCCGGCAAAAGGTTCCGTAGGTGCATCCGGCGATCTTGCGCCACTGGCCCATATGTCGCTGCTGCTGCTCGGTGAAGGTCAGGCTCGCTGGAAGGGGGAGTGGCTCCCCGCGAAAGAGGCGCTGAAAAAAGCCGGATTGACCCCGATAACGCTGGCGGCGAAAGAGGGGCTGGCGCTGCTTAACGGGACCCAGGCCTCGACGGCGTTTGCGTTACGTGGTCTGTTTGAAGCCGAAGATCTTTTCGCCTCCGCGGTCGTGTGTGGTGCGCTGACCACCGAGGCGGTGCTTGGCTCACGTCGTCCGTTTGACGCCCGTATCCACGAGGTGCGCGGCCAGCGCGGGCAGATTGACGCCGCGGCGATGTACCGTCACCTGCTGACCGAGACCAGCGAAATTGCAGACTCTCACCATAACTGTGACAAGGTACAGGATCCGTATTCGCTTCGCTGTCAGCCCCAGGTGATGGGAGCCTGTCTGACGCAGCTGCGCCACGCGGCAGAAGTGCTGCTGGTGGAGGCGAATGCGGTGTCTGATAACCCGCTGGTGTTCGCTCAGGAAAACGAAGTGGTCTCCGGGGGAAATTTCCACGCCGAGCCTGTGGCGATGGTGGCGGATAATATCGCGCTGGCGATTGCGGAAGTGGGGGCCTTATCCGAACGTCGCATCGCGCTGATGATGGATAAACATATGTCCCAGCTGCCGCCGTTCCTGGTCCGCAACGGCGGGGTCAACTCCGGATTTATGATTGCCCAGGTGACGGCCGCGGCGCTGGCGAGCGAGAACAAGACCCTGTCGCATCCGCACAGCGTGGACAGTCTGCCAACGTCAGCGAACCAGGAGGATCATGTCTCGATGGCCCCGGCCGCTGGACGTCGTCTGTGGGAGATGGCCGCCAACACCCGTGGCGTGCTGGCGGTGGAATGGCTGGCCGCATCTCAGGGCGTTGATCTGCGTGAAGGTCTGAAGTCCAGCCCGCTGCTGGAACAGGCGCGTCATCTGCTGCGTGAACAGGTCGCGCATTACGATGATGACCGTTTCTTTGCGCCGGATATTGATAAAGCGATCGCGCTGCTGGAGAAGGGAAGCCTGGTGGGCTTACTGCCTTCGGTGCTCTAAGATTTGCCCGGTGGCCCGGACACGTTCAGGCCACCGGTTTTTTTACGAATACATCGCCGTGATCGATGCGCTGCCCAGCGAATGAAAATGGACGTTAAAGCCGACCATTGCGCCACTCGCACCCTCATCCACCTCAATCTTGTCCACATCCAGCGCGTGAACCGTGAAGATATAGCGGTGCGTTTCCCCTTTTGGCGGCGCGGCACCACCGTAACCCGCTTTGCCAAAATCGGTTCGGGTCTGGATAGCGCCTTCAGGCAGCGCCACCAGGTCAGAGCCGGAACCTTGCGGCAGAACGCGCGTATCCGCAGGCAGGTTCGCCACTATCCAGTGCCACCACCCTGAGCCTGTAGGAGCATCCGGGTCATAGCAGGTGACAACAAAGCTTTTGGTTCCCGCCGGAACATCGTCCCACGCCAGATGCGGAGAGATATTATCCCCCTGATAACCCATGCCGTTAAAAACGTGGCGTTCAGGCAGTTTTTCCCCGTCGCGCAGATCTTTACTGATGATTTTCATACGATTTACCTCGGTACCCGATTATGCAAAAAGTGTAATGCATAAACAGAGTACCGACGTTAACGCTCAGGGTTAAATCGCAAAATGTGCGGGAATGTTAACGGCGTCAACTACCGCAGCCGTTAACTGACGTAGCTGAGCCGACGAGATAACATAAGGCGGCATCAGATAGATAAGCTTGCCGAAAGGACGCACCCACACCCCCCGTTCCACGAAGAAACGCTGCAGCGCCGCCATGTTAACCGGATGGGTGGTCTCAATCACGCCGATGGCACCCAGCACGCGCACATCCGCCACGAATTCAGCCGCTGACGCTGCGCTCAGCTCCTGGCGAAGCTGCGCTTCAATCGTCGCGACCTGCGTTTGCCACTCGCCGCTCTCGAGAATGGCCAGGCTTTCGCTCGCCACCGCGCAGGCCAGCGGGTTGCCCATAAACGTCGGGCCGTGCATAAAGCAGCCTGCGTCGCCGTCGCTGATGGTGTCGGCAACGTGGCGCGTTGTCAGCGTGGCGGACAGCGTCATGGTGCCGCCGGTCAGCGCTTTACCCAGACACAGAATATCCGGTGCGATCCCCGCATGCTCGCAGGCGAACAGCTTGCCGGTGCGGCCAAATCCGGTGGCGATCTCATCGGCAATCAGCAGAATGCCCTCGCGATCGCACATCTTACGAATGCGCGTCAGCCACGCCGGGTGGTACATCCGCATCCCGCCTGCACCCTGCACAACCGGCTCAAGAATAACGGCGGCAATCTCATGGCGGTGGGCAGCCATCAGCCGCGCAAAACCGACCATGTCCATTTCATCCCACTCCCCGTCAAAACGGCTTTGCGGTGCCGGGGCAAAGAGGTTCTCTGGCAGATAGCCCTTCCACAGGCTGTGCATGGAGTTATCCGGATCGCACACCGACATCGCGCCGAACGTGTCGCCGTGATAGCCGTTGCGGAAGGTGAGGAACCGCTGGCGGGTCTCACCTCTGGCGTGCCAGTACTGCAGCGCCATTTTCATCGCCACTTCCACGGCAACAGAGCCGGAATCTGCAAGGAAAACGCACTCCAGCGGGGCCGGGGTCATCGCGACCAGACGCCGGCACAGGTCAACCGCAGGCTGATGGGTGATACCGCCAAACATCACGTGCGACATCTGGTCAATCTGCGCTTTCATCGCCGCATTCAGACGCGGGTGGTTATACCCGTGAATAGCCGCCCACCAGGATGACATGCCGTCCACAAGCGACTCACCGCTGCTCAGGGTCAGTTCGCACCCGTGAGCCGAGGCGACCGGGTAAACGGGGAGGGGGCGGGTAGTGGAAGTGTATGGGTGCCAGATATGCTGCTTGTCGAAGGCGAGATCGTCCTGGGTCATAATCGACTTGTAAACCATTTTGAAAAGTTTTAGGTTTACGAGTATAAACCGATCTGAAAATTAACAAAACCCTTTGGAGAAGCCCCATGGCTCACCACGCACGCTGGACGATGTCGCAAGTTACTGAATTATTCAATAAACCTTTCCTTGAGCTGATGTTTGAAGCCCAACAGGTGCATCGTCAGCACTTCGATCCACGCCATGTGCAGGTCAGTACGCTGCTGTCGATCAAGACCGGCGCATGCCCAGAAGATTGCAAATACTGCCCGCAGAGTGCGCGCTATAAAACCGGGCTTGAATCTGAACGTCTGATGGAAGTGGAGCAGGTACTCGACTCCGCCCGTAAGGCGAAAAATGCAGGCTCAACTCGATTCTGTATGGGCGCGGCATGGAAAAACCCGCACGATCGCGACATGCCGTATCTGGAGCAGATGGTGAAAGGGGTGAAAGAGATGGGGCTGGAAGCCTGCATGACCCTTGGCACGCTGAACGAAGAGCAGGCGCAACGCCTTTCCGCAGCAGGGCTGGATTACTACAACCACAACCTCGACACCTCCCCTGAATTTTACGGCAATATCATCACCACGCGGACCTATCAGGAGCGTCTCGACACGCTGGATAAAGTGCGTGACGCCGGCATCAAAGTCTGTTCCGGCGGGATTGTGGGACTGGGCGAAACGGTGAAAGACCGTGCGGGTCTTCTGCTGCAGCTGGCGAACCTGCCCACGCCGCCGGAAAGCGTGCCGATCAACATGCTGGTGAAAGTTAAAGGTACGCCACTGGCGGATAACGAAGACGTGGATGCATTTGATTTTATCCGCACCATTGCGGTGGCGCGTATCATGATGCCGACCTCCTACGTGCGCCTCTCGGCGGGTCGTGAGCAGATGAGCGAGCAGACGCAGGCGATGTGCTTTATGGCCGGGGCCAACTCCATCTTCTACGGCTGCAAACTGCTGACCACCCCGAACCCGGAAGAGGACAAAGACGTCCAGTTGTTCCGCAAGCTGGGGCTGAACCCGCATCAGACCGACGTCCTGACGGGGGATAACGAGCAACAGCAGCAGCTGGAGCAGCAGATTTTCAACGCCGATACTGACCAGTTCTACAACGCGGCAACCGTATGACCTGGCAGGCACGTATCCATTCCGCGCTTGAAGAACGGCGGGCGGCAGATGCCTTTCGCGTTCGCAACGTGGTAGAAAACGGCGCAGGCCGTTTTCTCACCCGCGAGGGCCGGCAGTTTTGCAATTTCTCCAGCAATGATTATCTCGGGCTGAGCCAGCACCCGGCAATCGTCCGCGCCTGGCAGCAGGGGGCGGAGCGGTTTGGCGTCGGCAGCGGCGGTTCGGGGCATGTCAGCGGCTACACCACGGCGCATCAGGCGCTGGAGGAGGCCCTTGCCGACTGGCTGGGGTATCCGCGTGCGTTGCTGTTCATTTCAGGTTTTGCCGCCAACCAGGCGGTCATCACCGCGCTAATGGGCAAGGACGACCGCATTGTTGCCGACCGCTTAAGTCACGCCTCGCTGCTGGAAGCGGCAAGTTTAAGCCCTGCGCAGCTCCGCCGCTTTGCCCATAACGATGCGGCTCAGCTTGCTGGCCTGCTCGATAAGCCCTGCACCGGACAGCAGCTGGTGGTCACAGAAGGGGTATTCAGCATGGACGGCGACAGTGCACCGCTGCGTCCGCTGCATGAGACGGCGCAGCGACAAAACGCCTGGCTGCTGGTTGATGATGCGCATGGTATTGGCGTGATGGGTGAGGAAGGGCGCGGTAGCATCCATCAGCAAAACGTGAAGCCGGAACTGCTGGTGGTGACTTTCGGGAAAGGTTTTGGCGTGAGCGGGGCGGCCGTGTTGTGCAGCGAGTCTGTCGCCGACTATCTGCTGCAGTTCGCCCGTCATCTCATTTACAGCACCAGTATGCCACCCGCACAGGCCGTGGCGCTGTCTGCATCACTGGCGGTGATCCGCAGCGCAGAAGGCGCGGAACGACGGGCGCGTCTGGCGGAACATATCCGGCGTTTTCGCCAGGGGTTACGCCATCTCCCGTTCCAGAGCACCGATTCGCAGAGCGCAATCCAGCCGGTGATGGTGGGGGAAAACGGTCTGGCTCTCACGCTGGCGCAGACGCTTCGCGAGCGGGGGATATGGGTGACGGCTATTCGTCCACCAACCGTACCGCCCGGCACTGCCCGACTGCGTCTGACGCTCACGGCGGCGCACGAAGCAGAGGATATCGAGGCACTTCTGGAGGCGCTGCATGACACCCGTGAATAAACAGGCGATCGCGGCGGCATTTGGCCGGGCCGCGCGCAGCTATTCGCAGCACGATGAACTCCAGCGTCAGAGCGCGCAGGGTCTGCTTGCTTTACTCGACGAGACCCGGTTCCCTCAGGTGCTGGACGCCGGGTGTGGGCCGGGTGCCAATAGCCGACACTGGCGTGCGGCCGGCAGCGAGGTGACGGCCATCGACCTGTCGCCCGATATGCTTGAGGAGGCCCGTCAGCAGCAGGCCGCGCACCACTATCTGGTTGCCGATATTGAGTCCATTCCGCTGCCGGATGCGCGGTTTGATCTGGTCTGGAGCCATCTGGCGGTACAGTGGTGCAGTAGTCTCCCGCAGGCATTAAACGAGCTTTATCGCGTGGCGCGCCCGGGTGGATGCGTGGCCTTCACCACGCTGCTGGAAAGCTCTTTACCGGAGCTCAATCAGGCGTGGAAAGCGGTGGATGAACAACCTCACGCTAACCGTTTTTTGCCGCACGAGCAGGTCATCCACGCGCTGGCGGGATGGCGCTATCGCTGTGCTGAGCAGACCATTACACTGAATTTCGACGATGCCTTCAGCGCCATGCGCTCCCTGAAGGGCATTGGCGCGACCCATCTGCATGCGGGGCGTGAAAAGAAACCTCTTACCCGCGGCCAGTTGCAGCGTCTGGAGCTGGCGTGGCCGCAGCAGCGGGGGCTGTTCCCGCTCTCATATCAACTTTTTCATGGGATTATTGAACGTGACTGAACGTTATTTTGTCACCGGAACAGATACCGAAGTGGGCAAGACGGTTGCCAGCTCAGCGCTGCTGCAGGCGGCGCGCATGCAGGGAAAAACCACCGCCGGATATAAGCCTGTCGCCTCCGGCAGCGAGATGACGGCGCACGGGTTACGCAATACCGACGCGCTGGCGCTCCAGCGTAACAGCACGCTTGAACTTGCCTATTCAGCGGTGAATCCGTACACCTTTGCCGAGCCCACCTCGCCGCATATTATCAGCGCCGATGAAGGTCGCCCGATTGATTTTGCCGTGCTTTCTGCCGGGTTACGCGCCCTTGAACGCCAGGCTGACTGGGTACTGGTGGAGGGCGCCGGTGGCTGGTTTACGCCACTTTCGGCGGACCAGACCTTTGCTGACTGGGTGCAAATCGAGCAGCTGCCGGTAATCCTGGTGGTAGGGGTCAAACTCGGCTGTATCAACCATGCGATGCTGACTGCCCAGGCCGTTCAGCAGGCCGGGCTGCGCCTGGCCGGCTGGATAGCCAACGACGTGGTTGCGCCGGGCAGGCGACATCAGGAGTATCTGGCAACGCTGAAGCGGGTGCTTCCTGCGCCGTTTCTTGGGGAGATCCCGTGGCTGGCTGACACTGCCGGGTGCGCTGAAACCGGGCATTACCTCGATCTCAGCGTCTTGCCTCCAGCGACATCCAGTGTGCGATAAGCTCGTCGTCCAGCTCGTTAACGTGGCCCTGGGCCACGTTACGCCCGCGATACAGCATGCAAAAGCGCTCCGCGACCCGGCGGATAAACGACAGCTGCTGCTCAGCTAACAACACCGTCATTCCCAGTTCCCGGTTTAACCGCACCAGCAGCTGGCTCAGCTTCTGGGCGAAGCTGTGGCCCGCGCCATGCATCGGTTCATCCAGAATCAGCATCCGCGGACGGATGACCAGCGCATTGGCCAGCGCCAGCTGATACTGGTCGTCTGGCGAAAGCGTGTTGGCCCGGGTTTGTCGCAGCGCATAGAGTTCCGGAAAGAGGTCGTAAACGTCACTTTTCGCTTCAGGGTCTGGTTTCCCTGTCGCGCGCATGGCGATATGCAGATTTTCATCAATGGTTAACTGGGAGAAAATCCGCCTGTCCTGCGGGACATAGCCTATTCCCGGGCCAGCGAAGGGTTCTGGCGTCTGGCTAAGCAAATCTCGCGGCGGTGCACCGGCTTCGTGCCAGATGATGGTGCCGCTGTCGACAGGCACTTTCCCGGCGATGCAATTCATCAGGGTCGTTTTGCCCATCCCCGGCAGGCCAACAACGCCTGTACACATGCCTTTGGGAAAATCTAAATCCACGTTCCATAGCGTATGTTGGCTTCCGTAAAACTGGTTAACTGCACGCAGACTCAACATCTTTCTCTCCTTAAAAATCTGTGTGGATGAGGCTCATTGTGGGATGTGCAAAACTCCTGCCAGAAACCCTAAATTGATTAAAAAAGAGGCTTTTTTAGGAATTTGTCCTGGATAAGCGGTGTGTGATTACCCCCTTTGCACATCCGCGGTGCCGGACGTGATGAGTTGTGGTGCAGGGTTAAAATGGTGGAAATGTGAGCAAGATCGCATCGGTTGGTTATGAATGACACAACTGTTTATCAGCAAAAAATAGCTATAAAAAATTTTTGCTGCCGTTTCGTGGGAAAAGTCGGGAATTTGCTGAGCGGCGGTCTGCACGGGCTGGAAGCAGTTATCCACTATTCCTGTGGATAACCATGTGCATTAGAGTTAGAAAACACGCGATAAGCGAGAGAAGACGCGGGTTACGACCAAATTGGCGCGAAACGCGGCTTTAGAAAATATCGCTTAATATTTAATTGGTTAGATAAAAGCAATTGCCGTAATGAAAGTGTCACCTGTTGCCATAAAACTATCATTACCTGGCTTGACAAATGTTAAAAAAGAAAAAGTTCTGGGGATAACCCGTCCTGACTGGTGTTTTATGTTGTCACGGTCCAAATTTTGACCGCTATCGCGCTAATCACCCTGCCGGTACTCTAAATATCCTGACATGCTACTGGTTTTTCATCCAGTGTTTTTTACTGGCATTCCTGGCAGCAACGAGTAAAATTACTCACCTGCCGCTTATAACGTCATCAGGTTGTCGCCCATGAGTAAACCGTTCAAATTGAATTCTGCATTCCGTCCTTCCGGCGATCAGCCTGAGGCGATCCGACGTCTCGAAGAGGGGCTGGAAGATGGGCTGGCGCACCAGACGCTGCTGGGGGTAACCGGTTCGGGCAAAACGTTTACCATTGCCAACGTTATCGCCGATCTGCAGCGCCCCACGATGGTGCTGGCCCCAAACAAAACCCTGGCCGCTCAGCTTTACGGTGAGATGAAAGAGTTCTTCCCGGATAACGCCGTGGAATATTTTGTCTCCTACTACGATTACTACCAGCCTGAAGCGTATGTCCCGAGCTCTGACACCTTCATTGAGAAAGATGCCTCGGTGAACGAACACATTGAGCAGATGCGTCTGTCGGCGACGAAGGCGCTCCTTGAGCGTCGCGATGTGGTGGTGGTGGCGTCAGTGTCGGCTATCTACGGTCTGGGCGATCCGGATCTCTATCTCAAGATGATGCTGCACCTGACCCAGGGGATGATCATCGATCAGCGCGCTATTTTACGCCGTCTGACAGAGCTGCAGTACACCCGTAACGATCAGGCGTTCCAGCGCGGTACCTTCCGCGTGCGCGGCGAGGTGATTGATATCTTCCCGGCAGAGTCGGACGATATCGCCCTGCGCGTTGAGCTGTTTGACGAAGAAGTTGAACGCCTGTCGCTGTTTGACCCGCTGACCGGCCACGTCGAGTCGGTTGTTCAGCGCTATACCATCTACCCGAAAACGCACTACGTGACGCCACGCGAGCGTATCGTGCAGGCGATGGAAGAGATCAAAGTTGAACTGGCAGACCGCCGTAAGGTGCTTCTGGCGAATAATAAGCTGCTGGAAGAGCAACGCCTGAGCCAGCGCACCCAGTTTGACCTGGAGATGATGAACGAGCTGGGCTACTGCTCCGGTATCGAAAACTACTCACGTTTCCTCTCCGGGCGTGGTCCGGGCGAGCCACCGCCGACGCTGTTTGACTATCTGCCGGCAGACGGTCTGCTGGTGATCGACGAATCTCACGTGACTATCCCGCAAATTGGCGGGATGTATCGCGGTGACCGGGCGCGTAAAGAGACGCTGGTGGAGTATGGTTTCCGTCTGCCATCGGCGCTGGATAACCGTCCCATGAAGTTTGAAGAATTTGAGGCGCTGGCACCGCAAACCATCTACGTCTCGGCTACGCCGGGCAACTACGAGCTTGAAAAATCGGGCGATGAGGTGGTTGACCAGGTCGTGCGTCCGACCGGGCTGCTGGATCCGATTATCGAGGTGCGTCCGGTCGCCACTCAGGTTGACGATCTGCTGTCAGAAATCCGTATCCGCGCGGCCATCAACGAGCGCGTGCTGGTAACGACGTTGACCAAGCGCATGGCGGAAGATCTCACCGAGTATCTTGAGGAGCACGGTGAGCGGGTGCGTTACCTCCACTCGGATATCGATACCGTCGAGCGTATGGAGATCATCCGCGACCTGCGTCTGGGCGAGTTTGACGTGCTGGTGGGTATCAACCTGCTGCGAGAAGGCCTGGATATGCCGGAAGTCTCGCTGGTGGCGATTCTGGATGCCGACAAAGAAGGCTTCCTGCGTTCTGAACGCTCCCTGATCCAGACCATTGGCCGTGCCGCGCGTAACGTTAACGGTAAAGCGATCCTTTACGGTGACAAAATTACCCCGTCAATGGCGAAAGCAATTGGCGAAACGGAGCGTCGTCGTGAGAAACAGCAGCGTTACAACGAAGAGCACGGCATTACGCCGCAGGGCCTGAACAAGAAAGTGGTGGATATTCTGGCGCTGGGTCAGAACATTGCGAAGACCAAAGCGAAAGGGCGCGGGAAAGCGCGTTCAGTGGTTGAGCCGGATACCGTCGAGCTGACGCCAAAAGCGCTGCAGCAGAAAATCCACGAACTGGAAGGGCAGATGATGCAGCATGCGCAGAACCTCGAATTCGAAGAGGCCGCGCAAATCCGCGACCAGCTGCATCAACTGCGCGATCTGTTTATTGCCGCCTCCTAGGTAAAAGCAAAATGACAGCCGCAGGCTGTCATTTTTTTAGTGTTTGCTCTCTCCCGTGGGAGAGAAGTTGGGTGAAGGCATAATTTCTATCCCAGGTCCTGAATCGCCTTCTCCAGCGCTTCACGCAGCAGGTGACGGTCGTGGCGATATTTAATATCGCTCGCTTCCAGCGGCTCCTGCACCACCACGCGATCGCCAATCCCTGATACATCAACTTTCGGGCCGACCACCACGCCATCGATGATTTTCTTCCCGACGTACTGCTCCATCAGATTCAGTTTGTCCGCCAGCGACAGGCTGGCCGCCGCCGGGCTCAGCTCACGGCCTAAATTGCCGATGTAAACCATGGGGGCGGGCGTTCTGCGCAGGGCCTGTGCCAGCTCTTTGACCAGTAAAATGGGCATCAGGCTGGTGTAAAAACTGCCCGGCCCAATCAAAATCAAATCCGCTTCGCCGATGGCCTCAATGGCTTCACGCGTGGCGGGCACGCTTGGGTAGGTCATCAGCTCTTTTGGCGGCACGGTAAGCTGGTCGATGTTCACTTCGCCATAAACCTCGTGCCCTTCCGCATCGATTGCCATTAAATCGACCGGTTGTTCGGACATCGGGATCAGGAACGCGTCAACCTTGAGCAGGTTTCGGATCAAATTGATGGCTTCCAGCGGGCGCACTGACAGGTGATCCAGCGCTTTAAGCATCAAATTTCCAAGGTTATGCCCGGAAAGTTCGCCGTTACCGCCAAAACGGTACTCAAACATCGCCGAAGCGACGCTCGGCTCGGTAATTAACTGGTTCAGACAATTACGCATATCGCCCCAGGCGATACCCCCTTCCGCGCGTCGAATACGCCCGGTGGAGCCGCCATTATCCGTGGTTGTCACTATCCCTGTCAGCCTTGAGCCAAGTGAAGACAGAGAAGACATCACTCGCCCCAGACCATGGCCTCCGCCAAGAGCGACAACACGGTCAAGATCCGCAAAAGTGCGATTGCGCATACACATTCCTTATCACGTTCGATCTGCGTAACACTACCTTAACTACCCCTAAAAGACGATGCCTCACCCGGCGCAAAATGACGTATATCAATGTGAACATGCTGTTTTTAGGTATTCTGTAGCGAAAATACACGATTATGTCGTTATGTATATGGTTATATAGCGTTAAGTGATAATGGCGAAGGGAAGATTTCCGCGCTACTATCGCCATAACCACGTTTTCAAATTTGAAAACATACACTCGAGCCCTGGCGCCTGTGTCGAAAGATATGGCGTCCTGGCCGTGGCGAATATGCCACCAGGGTACAGAAAGAAATGACTGTGCCTCCCGTCTCTGGAAAGGTGTACATGGCTTCACAACTTACTGATGCATTCGCGCGTAAGTTTTTTTACTTACGTCTGTCGATTACCGATGTGTGCAACTTCCGTTGCACCTACTGCCTGCCCGATGGCTACAAACCGGGCAGCGTCACCAATAACGGCTTTCTCTCCGTGGACGAAGTGCGCCGCGTCACGCGCGCATTCTCTGAACTCGGCACGGAAAAGGTCCGCCTGACCGGAGGGGAACCCTCTCTGCGTCGTGATTTCCCCGATATCATTGCTGCGGTGCGTGAGAACGATCGTATCCGTCAGATTGCGGTCACCACCAACGGGTACCGCATGGCTCGCGACGTTGCGGCCTGGCGCGACGCGGGCTTAACCGCCATCAACGTCAGCGTGGACAGCCTCGATGCCCGCCAGTTTCATGCCATTACCGGCCAGGATAAATTCCGCCAGGTGATGGACGGAATTGACGCGGCATTCAGTGCCGGGTTCCAGAAGGTCAAAGTCAATACGGTGCTGATGCGTGACGTCAACCATCACCAGCTTGATACCTTCCTGGCGTGGATCAAATCCCGCCCCATCCAGTTGCGTTTTATCGAGCTGATGGAAACCGGCGAGGGCAGTGAGCTGTTCCGTCGGCATCACATCTCCGGCATGGTGTTGCGTGATGAGCTGCTGAAACGCGGCTGGATCCACCAGATCCGTCAGCGCAGCGACGGCCCGGCGCAGGTCTTTTGTCACCCGGATTACGAAGGGGAAATCGGGCTTATCATGCCGTATGAGAAAGACTTCTGTGCCAGCTGTAACCGTCTTCGCGTCTCCTCCGTTGGTAAGCTGCATCTGTGCCTGTTCGGGGATGGCGGTGTCGACCTTCGCGATCTGCTGGCGGAAGACGCCCAACAGGCCGCGCTTGAAGCGCGGATTTCTGAAGCTCTGACGCACAAAAAACAGACCCACTTCCTGCATCAGGGCAACACCGGCATTACTCAGAACCTGTCCTACATTGGCGGGTAATCAGGCTTAAGAAGGAACCAGAAGATGAGTCAGGTTAGCGCGGAATTTATCCCGACACGCATTGCTATTCTTACCGTTTCCGACCGCCGCGGTGAAGAGGATGACACCTCCGGCCACTGGCTGCGCGATGCGGCACATGATGCCGGGCACAGTATTGTTGATAAGGCGATCGTGAAAGAGAACCGTTATGCCATTCGTGCACGGGTCTCTCAGTGGATTGCCAGCGATGAGGTGCAGGTGGTGCTGATCACCGGTGGCACCGGTTTTACCACAGGCGACCAGGCTCCCGAGGCACTCGTCCCGCTGTTTGACCGGGAAGTGGAAGGCTTTGGTGAAGTGTTCCGCATGCTCTCGTTTGAAGAGATTGGCACCTCCACGCTGCAGTCGCGTGCGGTTGCCGGTGTGGCGAACGGCACGTTGATTTTTGCCATGCCCGGCTCGACAAAAGCGTGTCGCACCGCGTGGGAAAATATCATTGCGCCGCAGCTGGATGCCCGTACCCGTCCGTGTAATTTCCATCCCCATTTAAAGAAATAAGTTATGTCGCAACTGACCCACATTAACGCCGCTGGCGAAGCACATATGGTGGATGTCTCCGCCAAAGCCGAAACGGTGCGTGAAGCGCGTGCTGAAGCCTTCGTGACCATGTTGCCAGAGACCCTGGCGATGATTATTGACGGCAGCCATCACAAAGGCGACGTCTTTGCCACCGCCCGCATCGCCGGGATCCAGGCTGCGAAACGCACCTGGGACTTAATTCCGCTCTGCCACCCGCTGATGTTGAGCAAGGTGGAAGTCAACCTGCAGGCGCAGCCGGAGCACAACCGCGTGCGCATCGAGTCGCTCTGCCGCTTAACCGGGAAAACCGGGGTTGAGATGGAAGCCCTGACGGCGGCCTCTGTCGCCGCGTTGACTATCTATGACATGTGCAAAGCGGTGCAGAAAGATATGGTGATTGGCCCGGTTCGTTTGCTGGCGAAAAGCGGTGGTAAATCCGGTGATTTTAAGGTGGACAGCCATGATTAAGGTGCTCTTTTTTGCTCAGGTCCGCGAGCTGGTGGGCACCGACAGCCTGACGCTTGATGCCCCCTTTGACACCGTTGCCGACCTGCGTGCGCATCTTGCCGCGCAAAGCGACCGCTGGGCGCTGGCGCTGGATGAAGGCAAGCTGCTGGCCGCGGTTAACCAGACGCTGGTGGAGCTGACCCATCCGCTGACGGCCGGGGATGAAGTGGCCTTCTTCCCGCCGGTGACAGGGGGCTAAGATGGCTGAAACCCGAATTCTGGTAGGTCATGATCGTTTCAGCGTTGGTACAGAATATGACTGGCTGGCAGAGCGTGACGAAGACGGTGCGGTTGTCACCTTCACCGGCAAAGTGCGTAACCATAATCTCGGCGACAGCGTAAAGGCGCTGACGCTGGAACACTATCCGGGCATGACGGAGAAATCCCTCGCGGAGATCGTTGAACAGGCGCGTGGCCGCTGGCCGCTCGGGCGAGTGACGGTTATCCACCGTATTGGTGAAATGTGGCCTGGTGAGGAAATCGTTTTTGTCGGCGTGACCAGTGCCCATCGTAGTAGCGCCTTTGCAGCAGGGGAGTTCATTATGGATTACCTCAAAACCAAAGCGCCATTCTGGAAACGTGAAGCGACGCCGGAAGGCGACAGGTGGGTTGAGTCGCGTGACAGCGACAAAGAAGCCGCCAGTCGTTGGTAGTCGGTTTGCGTGGATGTGTTAGTCTTAACATGTGTGTCTACTTAATCAGGAGTGAATCATGGACCGATTTCCGCGTTCCGATTCAATAGTACAGCAGACCCGTACCGGGCTGCAGACGTATATGGCTCAGGTTTATGGCTGGATGACGGTCGGTTTACTGCTGACCGCCTTTATCGCATGGTATGCAGCCAACACGCCTGAGCTGATGATGTTTATCTTCTCGAGCAAAATCACCTTCTTTGGGCTGATCATCGCGCAACTGGCGCTGGTCTTTGTTCTGTCCGGCCTGGTGCAGAAGCTGAGCGCCGGAATGGCGACCACGCTGTTTATGCTCTATTCGGCACTGACGGGGCTGACGCTCTCCAGCATCTTCATCGTGTATACCTATTCCTCCATCGCCAGCACGTTTGTGGTCGCTGGCGGGATGTTTGGTGCGATGAGCCTCTACGGCTACACCACGAAGCGTGACCTGAGTGGTTTCGGCAGCATGCTGTTTATGGGGCTGATTGGGATTGTGCTGGCGTCGCTGGTGAACCTGTGGCTGAAGAGTGAAGCGCTGATGTGGGCGGTGACCTATATCGGGGTGGTGATCTTCGTCGGTTTGACGGCCTACGACACTCAGAAGCTGAAAAATATTGGCGAACAGATTGACGTACGCGACAGCTCAAACCTGCGCAAATACGCGATTCTGGGCGCCCTGACGCTGTATCTGGACTTCATCAACCTGTTCCTGATGTTGCTGCGTATTTTAGGCAACCGTCGTTAAGGGTGTTTCCCTTACCCGACCTGCGTTGCGCAGGCCGGGTAAGTTCCCCCGCCAGACCTCACTTCGCTAACGCTTTTTCATTCTTCGCCCGCAGTTTCTTCGCCCGACTCTCCAGCACCAGATAACATACCGTTGCCAGCGCCAGCGGCAGGAAGTAATAGAGCATACGGTAGGCCAGCAGGGCGGCAATAATCGTACCCTGTGAAACATGCTCTCCGGCGAGCAGGGCGATAAATACCGCCTCCAGCACCCCAATCCCCGCCGGAATATGCACGATCACGCCGGCAATGCTGCTGACCAGCAGCACGCCCAGCACAAAGAAGTAATTCACATCTTCACCAATGAGCATCCAGATAATCGCCCCCATCGCCATCCAGTTGGCGCTGGACACGGCCATCTGCAGGACCGCGAATTTCCACGAAGGCAGCACCAGTTTTTGCCCCTTGATGGTCATATGTCGGCGTTTGGCAAAGGCGCAGGCCCAAAGATAGAGCGCAATGATGAGCAGTAATGCAAAGCCTAAAATCCGCAGCGTGGTTTCATCGATGTACCAGTGCGCAGGCAATTGCACCACGCCGATGGTGAAAATCACCCCGCCGAGCAGAATGTAACCCAGCCAGTTGGTGGTGATGCTGAGGGAAAAAATGCGCGTAATGGTCCCACCCGGCAGGCCGAGGCGCGAGTAAAGGCGATAGCGCATGCCGATCCCGCCCACCCAGGTACTCAATGTCAGGTTAAAGGCGTAACAGATAAACGACACCAGCATGACCTGGCGCTTCGCAAGCTTATGGCCGCAGTAGGTGCGGCCCAGCAGGTCATAGCAGCCGTACATAAGGTAGCTCACAATCACTAGCCCCACCGCGCCCAGCAGCACCAGCCGGTTGTAGTTGCGGATAACTTTCCACACCTCTTCCCAGTCAACTTTCTGGGCGTAAACCACCAGCAGAACCGCGACGGCGATGAAAAACAGCCAGGTGAGGATCTTTTTAGCCAGCCGCCAGCGTGGATGTGATTTCGACATCAGGTTTTCCCTCCATCTTCCGCTTCAACGCGGTCCTGGGTTTCCATTTCGGGCTGGACAGGCGGATCCACTAGCGCAAGTTTTGGCGTGTGCGCCGGCAGCCAGCCCACCATCGCCGGGAAATGACGCAGGAAGTGGAACACCACCACGCTAATGCCCAGATTCCACCAGGTGCGTTTGGGCACCATGGATTCGTCCACGCGCACGCAGTCGTTCACGATCAACGCCTGCAGGTTATCCCTCAGAGTCTGGTTGAACTGGCGATCGTGGATGATCAGGTTAGCTTCAAGATTGAGTGACAAACTCAGCGGGTCGAGATTGCTGGAGCCCACGGTGGCCCAGTGATCGTCCATCAGGGCTACTTTGCCGTGCAGCGGCCGGCGGCGATATTCGTAAATTTGTACGCCACCTTTCACCAGATAGTTGTACAGCAACCGGGCACCGATTTTGACAATCTGCATGTCCGGCTCGCCCTGAACGATGAGCTTCACGCGCACGCCGCGTCGGGCCGCATTGCGCATGGCATGCAGCAGGCGATAGCCCGGGAAAAAGTAGGCGTTGGCGATGATCACTTCGCGCTTCGCATTCGCCAGCATCTTCAGGTAATGCCGCTCAATGTCGTCCCGGTGCTCACCGTTGTCCCGCCAGACAAACAGCGCCTGCGCTTCACCGGGGTGACGGTTCTCTTCCGGACGATGATGGCGGCGCTGCCACCAGCGCCGGGCAGCCTCTTTACCGGGCAGGTTTTCCAGCTCAAAGAGCAGGATATCCTGCACCACCGGTCCTTCAATGCGAATCGCGTAATCCTGCTTGGCTTCCGGGCCGTAATCGGACATATGTTCAGCGGAGTAGTTAATGCCGCCAACAAACGCTACCGTCTCATCCACCACCACAATTTTGCGGTGCATCCGGCGGAAAAGATTGGTACGCATGCCGAAAAGGCGAGGGCCAGGATCGTAATAACGGAACACGACGCCTGCTGAGGTGAGCTCATTGACGAACGCATCACTGAGGTCCGGTGAGCCATAGCCATCCAGCAGCACTTCGATTTTGACGCCACGCAGGGCAGCACGCAGCAGCACGCTGTGCAACTGCTTACCGACGTCGTCTTCGAACCAGATAAACGTCTCAAGGATCACTTTCTGCTTTGCGTGGTCAATCGCGTCAAACACCGCGGGGTAATATTCATCCCCGTTGACCAGCAGCGTGATCCGGTTGCCTTCCTGCCATGAACATTTCATAAGTGGATCTCCGCGCTGAGCGGCGCATGGTCGGAAAGATGTCGCCAGTTAAGTAACGCCAGTGCAGTCGGGCTGCTGGCATGGGCGTTTTTCACGTAGATTCTGTCGAGTCGCAAAAACGGGAACCGTACCGGAAAGGTGCGTGCAGGCCTGCCGTTTGCACGGGTGAAAATCTCCTCAAGTCCCGCATCAACCTTCAACGGATGGTTAGCCCGCTGCCGCCAGTCGTTGAAATCACCGGCCACGACCACGGGTTCACCTTCGGGCAGGGCATTGGTCCATTCGGCCAGCATTTTTAGCTGTGCCTGGCGATGGGCTTCGCGCAGGCCCAGATGAACACAGCCCACGTGCACCGGGAACGCCAGGTCCGGCGGGGCGATGCGGCAGTAAAGCAGCCCGCGTTTTTCACTTTCACCCACAGAGACGTCGCGGTTCTCGTAATGTTCGATGGGAAAACGTGACAGCACCGCATTACCGTGATGCCCTTCCGGGTACACCGCGTTGCGCCCGTAGGCGTAATCACTCCACATGGTGTCGGCCAGGAATTCGTAGTGCGGGGTGTCCGGCCAGTTTTCAAAGTGAAGCGGATGCACTTCGTGCGCGCCCATGACTTCCTGAAGGCAGACAATGTCCGCGCTGACGGTGCGTACCGCGTCGCGCAGCTCCGGTAAAATGAAGCGGCGGTTAAATGCTGTGAAGCCTTTATGAATGTTTATCGTCAGCACTTTAAGCGAGAAATGCTGCATTTTTTTGGTCATACGTTCCTTCCAGGGTGACTATCCCGATGAAAATAAAGTGTAGTAGGCGTCACAAAAAGATGCGGTGTTACGGAATTTTCCGTAAAGTGCGGTAGTCTGATTAAGCAGAGAAAAATCCTTCAGGAGAGAAGCCATGAAGTGGCAACAACGCGTTCGTGTCGCAACTGGCCTGAGTTGCTGGCAGATAATGTTGCATTTACTGGTCGTGGCCGTACTGGTGATGGGCTGGATGAGCGGCACGCTGGTGCGGGTCGGCTTAGGGCTATGCGTCCTCTATGGCGTCACCGTACTGTCGATGCTGTTTTTACAGCGCCACCACGAAGCACGCTGGCGTGAGGTGGGTGATGTGCTCGAAGAGCTCACCACCACCTGGTACTTTGGTGCGGCGATGATTGTGCTTTGGTTGCTGTCGCGTGTGCTGCAAAACAACCTGCTGCTGGCCCTGGCCGGTCTGGCAATCCTCGCAGGGCCTGCCGTGGTCTCGTTACTGACCAAAGAGAAAAAGCTACGCGATGTTTCGTCTAAACATCACGTACGCCACTGAGCCCGTCGTGGCCGCTATAATCAGTAGCGGCCACAAACTTCCCCAGACAATGTCCAGACTCGCATCCTTCAGATAGATCTGCTTGGTGATATCCGTGAAGTGCCGAATCGGGTTTATCCACGTCAAATCCTGTAACCATACCGGCATGTTCTCGACGGGCGAGACGTAACCCGAAAGCAAAATCGCCGGCATCATAAAGACGAACACGCCAATAAATGCCTGCTGCTGGGTAGAGCAGAGCGCGGAAATCAGCAGTCCAAACCCGACCAGCGACAGCCCGTAAATCACCATGGTGAAGTAGAACAGCGCCAGCGAACCGGCGAACGGGATCTGGTAGGCCCATATTCCCACGCCCAGCACGATGGTGGCCTGGAAGGTCGCGACAATCAGCGCCGGAACCGCTTTGCCGACGAAAATTTGCCATGTTGCGAGCGGGGAAACCAGCAGCTGATCGAGCGTCCCCTGTTCGCGCTCACGGGCGACGGAGAGCGACGTTACGATCATCACTCCGATGGTGGTGATCATGGCGATCAGCGATGGCACCACGAACCATTTGTAATCCAGATTCGGGTTATACCAGTTGCGCACCACCAGCTCGCTGTTGTTAGGTTTTGGTTTCCCGTCCATCAACTCCTGTTGGTAATCTTTCACCACCTGCTGAAGATAGTTGGCTGCAATCTGGGCGCTGTTGGAGTTGCGCCCGTCGAGGATTAACTGCATTGGTGCCGTCTGGAAGGTATCCAGGTTGCGGGAAAAATCGGCCGGAAAACGCACCAGCAATAATGCTTTTTGCGTATCGATGGTGGGCTGGATCTCCTGGGGGCTTTTCAGCAGCAGGATGTGGGTAAAAGCCTTCGCCCGGGCGAAACGCTGCGTCAATTCGACGGAATGTTTGCCGTTATCTTCGTTGTAGATAGCAATGGTGGCGTTAGTCACCTCCAGCGTGGCGGCAAACGGGAAGAGCAACACCTGAAGCAACACCGGTAATACCAGAATGGCGCGCGTCTGCGGCTCGCGCAGCAGCGACTGCAGCTCTTTGCGTATCAATGTCCATAAACGGTGAAACATGTTCGCTCCTTAATCCAGACGCCGTTTGGTCTTTATCCACGTCAGCCCAATAAACATCGTTGCCGATGCCAGCAAAAACAGCGTGTTGATGATCAGCACCACCGGAATATTCCCCGCCAGGAACAGGCTTTGCAGCGTACTCACGAAGTAGCGCGCCGGAATAATGTAGGTCACGGCACGGATCACGGCGGGCATGCTGTCTATCTGGAAAATAAACCCGGACAGCATAATCGACGGTAAAAAGGCGGCGTTCAGGGCCACCTGCGCGGCGTTGAACTGGTTACGGGTGATGGTGGAGATAAGCAGCCCCATCCCGAGGGTGCTCAGTAAAAACAGACTGGTGATAAAGAAGAGCACCACCAGCGATCCGCGGTACGGCACGCCGAGGATAAACACCGAGACCAGCATGCAGAGCAGCATCGCCAGCATGCCGAGGAAGTAGTAGGGGATAAGCTTACAGAGCAGCAGTTCAACCCGTGTGACCTCGGTAGACAGCAGCGCCTCCATGGTGCCGCGTTCCCACTCGCGGGCAATCACCAGCGAGGTCAAAATGGCGCCAATAACCGTCATGATGATGGTCACCGCACCCGGGATAATAAAATGCTGGCTAATGGCCGCAGGGTTAAACCAGTAGCGCGTCTGCACGTCGATCAGCGGTTCGAAGGTTTCCCCGCGATCTTCGGCGCGCTGCATTTGCCACAGCTGCCAGATGCCCTCCACATAGCCTTGTACAAAGTTCGCGGTGTTTGGCTCGCTGCCGTCGGTGATCACCTGCACCGGCGCATTGGCATCGGTGCGCGCCATGTTGGCGGCAAAATCCACCGGGATCACCACCAGCCCACGTATCTTCCCGGCCTGCATCATCTGGATTAACGCCTGCCGGTTGTCGCTGATGGTGGCGTCGATGTAAGGGGAGCCGGTCATGGTGTGGGTGAAATCAAGCGCCTCTTCGCTCTGCTGCTCCAGCAAAATCCCGACCCGCAGTTTGCTGGAGTCGAGGTTGATCCCGTAGCCAAAGATAAAGAGCAGCAGCAGGGGGATCACCACAGCGATCAGCCAGCTGCTGGGGTCACGCACGATCTGGCGCGTCTCTTTGATACACAACGCACGCACCCTGCGCCACGAAATGGCGTTATTGCGCATGGGCATTCTCCTTATCCCAGTCGTGGATGAGGGTAATAAACGCCTGTTCCATGGTCGGGTCCGGGACCTCGTCATCGGCGGCCTGTTCTTTCAGGTCGTCCGGCGTACCGTGGGCAATCAGCTTGCCGCGATACACCAGCCCGATGCGGTCGCAGTATTCCGCCTCATCCATAAAGTGGGTGGTTACCATGACCGTGACCCCTTTCTCCACCATGCTGTTAATATGCAGCCAGAACTCGCGGCGGGTGAGGGGGTCAACGCCGGACGTCGGCTCATCGAGAAACAGGATATCGGGCTCATGCATTAATGAGCAGGCCAGCGCCAGCCGCTGCTTGAAGCCGAGCGGCAGTTCGTCGGTGGCATGGGAAGCAATGCCCGTCAGGCCAAAGGCCTCGCTCATGCGGTGGATTTTCTCGTTCTGCGCGCGGCCCCGCAGGCCGTACACGCCGGAGAAAAAGCGCAGGTTCTGCTCGACCGTCAGGTTGCCATACAGTGAGAATTTCTGCGCCATATAGCCCAGATGCTGACGCGCCTTGCCGGAGCTGACCTTCAGGTCCATGTCGAGCACCAGCGCTTTGCCCGAGGTCGGTACCAGCAGGCCGCACATCATCTTAAAAGTGGTCGATTTCCCGGCACCGTTTGGCCCGAGCAGGCCAAAAATCTCACCGCGTTTCACCGCGAAATTGACGTTATCGGTGGCGGCGAAATCCCCAAACTTTTTGGTGAGGGATTTGGCTTCAATCACCGTTTCACCCGGCGTGCCTTCAACCGTGTGCAGGATCGCGGCGAGGGGGGATTCTGATGTCCCTGCGCCGCCGAGCAGATCGATAAACGCATCTTCAAAGCGTGGCGCGGTCTCCTCCATCTCAATTTCAGGCATTCCCGGTGCACGGCGTATATCGTCCGCGGTCGCCTCTTTCGTGAGGATCACGCGCACCGAACGGCCCTGAATCATTCCGTCGCTGACCTGAGGCAGCTTTAGCACCCGCTGCAGCAGCTGACGGTTGGAGGCCTGGGCGCTGTGCAGCAGGAAGCTGCGTCCAGCCATGCTCTGCGTCAGCGTGGTCGGCTCTCCCTGATAAAGCAGTTCACCTTCGTTCATCAGCAGAACGTCACGGCACTGTTCCGCTTCATCAAGGTACGAGGTGCTCCAGAGGATCAGCATCCCATCGCCGGCTAACTCATGCACCATCTGCCACAGCTCGCGGCGCGAAATCGGGTCGACGCCCACGCCAGGTTCATCGAGCAAGAGAACCTTCGGCTCGCCCACCAGCGTACAGGCCAGCCCCAGCTTCTGTTTCATCCCGCCGGAGAGCTTGCCCGCCAGCCGGTCGGTGAAGGGGCCAAGCGAGGTAAATTCCAGCAAACGGGCAAAGGTCTTCTGACGGGTTTCGCCAGTGACGCTGCGCAGGTCAGCATACAGATTGAGGTTTTCCATCACCGTCAGGTCTTCATACAGACCAAACTTCTGCGGCATATAGCCCAGCATGGCATGGAGCGCGCCATCGTCTTTAATCGGGTCGAGTCCGAGCACGCTGGCGATTCCTTCATCGGGCTTTAACAAACCCGCCAGCATCCGCATCAGCGTCGTTTTGCCTGCGCCGTCCGGGCCAACCAGCCCGGTCACATAGCCTTTCTGAATGGTACAGTTCAGCGGGGCGACGGCAGGTTTTTCCATTCCCGCGAAGCGTTTGACCAGATTGTTGAGCTGAATAACCGCGTCATTCATGTCGTTCCCCGTCGCTGACTTTTACGGTGACAGGCATGCCCTGACGCAGCGCGTCATCGGCATCGGTCACGATGATGCGCAGGCGATAAACCAGGTCGGTACGCAGATCCGGCGTTTCAACCGTTTTAGGCGTGAACTCAGCCGTCGGTGACACAAAGCCAACTTTGCCATGATACGGTTTATCCGGCCGACCGTCGGTGTAGAGCAGCAGCTCGCGGCCCGGCTGCATCTGGCCGAGATTAGGCTCATCAATGTAGGCGCGCACCCATACCGGACGCGTCAGCGAAAGCGTCAGGACGGTGCTTCCCGCGCTTAACATGCTGCCCGGCTCCACGGCGCGGGTCATCAGCGTGCCGTCAGACGGGGCAATGAGCGTGGTGTCGTGCAGATCCAGTTCCGCCTGCGCCAGCTGCGCCTGCGCCTGTTCCAGGCTGGCTTTTGCCTGGGCGATGTCCTGCGGGCGATTACCGGTGTGGTACTGGCTTAATTTATCCTGGGCGGATTTCAGCGTCGCCTGGGCCTGGTCGCGGGAGGAGCGGGCGTTTTCCAGGTCGTTGGCGGAAATGGTGCGGCTTTTCCACAGCCCCTGCTGGCGGGCATAGAAGTTTTGTGCGTAGTCATAGGCGGCCTGGGCCTGTTTGACCGCGGCGGCGGCCTGAGCAATCTCTTCGTCACGGTAGCCGGCCAGCATCAGGTCATATTGCGCCTGCGCCACGGAAACGCCTGCTTTCGCCTGCATCAGCGCGTTCTCGTACGGGGCCTTGTCGAGCATCCCCAGCATCTGACCGGTTTTGATGGTATCGCCTTCATCAACGGTGAGGGAGGCCAGGCGCCCCCCGACGCGGAAACTCATATTCACGGTGCGAATATCGACGTTACCGTACAGCGTCAGGCCTCTGTCCTGGTGACTTTGATACCACAGCCAGCCGCCGATACCTGCGGCAAGCAGAACAACGACCACCAGAATGATGGCGACAGGTTTTTTCATGACTTCAGGCTCCTTTGCGTTAAGCCTTGCAGGATCAGATCGAGATGACAGGTGATGACCTGGCTAATCTGCGCGGCTTTATCCTCATCAAATTGTGTCCAGCCGGTGCGTAACAGGATCGTTTCGCGCCCAAGACGGAAGGCGAGAATTTCACCCAGCAGGGCGTGGGTATGCAAAATAGTCTCGGTATCGTCGGCGTCTCGTCCGGTATAGGCCGCGATCAGCCGGGTCAGGTGCGTATGCATCGGAGCAATCACCTGATCGTGCACTCGCTGGTAAGCCGCCGTAGGGGAGAGCTGCTCACGGGAGATGAACTTACTCAGGCTCAGCGTCTCGTCGTGGGTCAGCAGGCGAATCATATTGTCGCAGGCGCTGATAATCAGCTGCCTGATGGCGGCGCGATCCGGCGACGGCTGGCTCAATAGCCCGCTGGCCTCTTCAACGTGTGGCCGAAAATGGTTACCGATAAAGTCGGCGATCCACTGGGCACAGGCGAGGTACAAATCCTCTTTTGAGCCAAAATAGTAGGTGATAGCCGCAATGTTTTGCCCGGCCTGCGCCGCGATGTCCCGCGTGGTGGCATGCAGACCATATTCGCCAAACTGCGCCAGCGCGGCGGCAATAAGCTGGTTTCTGGCCTGTTCACCTTTCGATGTCGTTGGGGTCGTATTCATGGCGGTTTTAAAAATTAATCAATCGATTGATTAACATTATGCCCGGTTGCCCATTTTGTCCAGTGACCACACGGTGGGAAATCTTTCGTCAACGCAGCGCCGCGGGATATTTTATGCGCCACGTCACAAAACCTGCTACACTCCGCTGCTTCACGACATTGTGGTTTTTGTCCTTCCCTATTCGTTATATCTCCCTGAAAACTACACCTGTGATGGTCGGGGCGGTTCGGAGTTTTTATGTCTTTTGATTCCCTTGGCCTGAACCCTGAAATTTTGCGCGCTATCGCAGAGCAGGGCTACGTCGAGCCAACCCCAATCCAGCAGCAGGCTATTCCGGCCGTTCTGCAGGGCCGCGACCTGATGGCCAGCGCCCAGACCGGTACCGGTAAGACCGCGGGTTTTACCCTGCCGCTGTTAGAGCTGCTGGTAAAAAATCAGCCGCATGCCAAAGGACGTCGTCCGGTGCGTGCCCTGATCCTCACCCCAACGCGTGAGCTGGCGGCCCAGATTGGTGAGAACGTGCGTGAGTACAGCCGCTATCTCAACATTCGCTCGCTGGTGGTTTTCGGTGGAGTAAGCATTAACCCGCAGATGATGAAGCTGCGCGGTGGCGTGGACGTGCTGGTGGCAACGCCGGGTCGTCTGTTGGATCTTGAGCACCAGAATGCCCTGAAGCTTGATAGCATCGAAATCCTGGTGCTGGACGAAGCTGACCGCATGCTGGATATGGGCTTTATCCACGACATTCGTCGCGTGCTGGCTAAGCTGCCACCGCGTCGTCAGAACCTGCTGTTCTCTGCCACCTTCTCTGATGAGATCAAGGCGCTGGCGGAAAAACTGCTGCATAACCCGCTGGAAGTGGAAGTGGCGCGCCGCAACACCGCCTCTGAGCAAATTACCCAGCACGTGCACTTCGTTGATAAAAAACGTAAGCGGGAACTGCTCTCCCATATGATTGGTCAGGGCAACTGGCAGCAGGTGCTGGTCTTTACCCGTACCAAGCACGGCGCTAACCATCTGGCGGAACAACTGAATAAAGACGGTATCCGCAGCGCGGCGATCCACGGCAACAAAAGCCAGGGGGCACGTACCCGCGCGCTGGCTGAATTTAAATCCGGTGACATTCGCGTCCTGGTTGCCACCGACATTGCTGCCCGCGGTCTGGACATTGAAGAGCTGCCGCATGTCGTAAACTACGAGCTGCCAAACGTACCGGAAGACTATGTTCACCGTATCGGTCGTACCGGTCGTGCGGCGGCAACCGGTGAAGCGCTTTCGCTGGTGTGTGTGGATGAACACAAACTGCTGCGTGATATCGAACGTCTGCTGAGAAAAGAGATCCCGCGTATCGAAACCCCGGGCTATGACGTTGACCCGTCCATCAAGGCGGAGCCTATTCAGAATGGCCGTCAGGGCGGCGGCGGTGGTCGTGGTCAGGGTGGCGGAGGGCGCAGTCAGCAGCCGCGTCGTTCTGAAGGCGGTGCACCGAAAGCCGCGGGCAAACCTCCGCGTCGTAATACAGAGGCTAAGCCAGGCGGTGAAAGCCCATGGCGTAGCGGCGAGGGGAAACCGGCAGGGGAAGGGCAGCGCCGACGCCGCCCGCGTAAACCTGCTAACCCGCAGTAATCTGGAAGCCCGGTCGTAAAGCCGGGCTTTTCTTTTGCGGCAGCGGAAAGAAAGTGCCACAATAGTGGCTGTTTATACAGTATTTCAGGTCCTCCGATGGCTTTAACCGCGGCGCTCAAAGCGCAAATTGGCGCCTGGTATAAGGCGCTACAACAGCAGATCCCCGATTTTATCCCCCGAGCGCCTCAGCGGCAGATGATTGCTGATGTGGCAAAAACGCTCTCCGGGGACGACGGACGACATCTGGCGATTGAAGCCCCGACGGGTGTCGGGAAAACCCTTTCGTATTTAATCCCGGGCATTGCCATCGCGCGGGAAGAGCAAAAAACGCTGGTGGTCAGCACCGCTAACGTGGCCCTGCAGGATCAAATCTTCAGCAAAGACCTGCCGCTGCTGCGCAAAATTATCCCTGAACTGCGATTTACAGCCGCCTTTGGCCGCGGGCGTTATGTGTGTCCGCGCAATCTCGCGGCTCTCGCCAGCAGTGAGCCCTCTCAGCAGGATCTGCTGGCCTTCCTGGATGATGAACTGACGCCGAACAACAAAGCGGAACAGGAGCAGTGCGCGAAGCTAAAAACCGAGCTCGACAGCTACAAGTGGGACGGCCTTCGCGATCACACCAGCCATGCCATCAGCGATGATTTGTGGCGCAGGCTCAGCACCGATAAAGCCAGTTGCCTTAACCGCAACTGCCACTACTACCGCGAGTGCCCGTTCTTTGTCGCACGGCGGGAGATTCAGGAAGCGGAGGTGGTTGTCGCTAACCACGCGCTGGTCATGGCCGCGCTGGAGAGTGAGGCCGTCCTGCCGGAGCCCAAAAACCTGCTGCTGGTGCTCGATGAAGGCCACCATTTGCCCGATGTGGCGCGGGATGCGCTGGAGATGAGCGCCGAAATCACCGCGCCGTGGTTCCGCCTGCAGCTGGATCTGTTCTGCAAGCTGGTGGCGACCTGCATGGAGCAGTTCCGCCCGAAAACCACGCCGCCGCTGGCGGTGCCCGAGCGGCTGAGCGAACATTGCGAAGCGGTCTACAGCCTTATTGCTTCCCTTAATAACATTCTCAATCTTTATCTCCCGGCGACCCAGGAAGCAGAGCACCGCTTTGCGATGGGAGAGCTGCCCGACGAAGTAATGGAGATCTGCCAGCAGCTGGCGAAGCACCTTGAAAAGCTGCGCGGGCTGGCGGAGATGTTCTTAAACGATCTCAGTGAGAAAACCGGTACCCACGACGTGGTGCGTTTGCACCGCATTCTGCTGCAGATGAACCGTGCGTTGGGCATGTTCGAAGCCCAGAGCAAGCTCTGGCGTCTGGCCTCGATGGCGCAGGCGTCCGGTGCGCCGGTCACCAAATGGGCAACCCGTGACGTGAAAGACGGACAGGCGCACCTGTTTTTCCACTGCGTGGGGATTCGTGTTGCCGATCAGCTGGAAAAGCTTATCTGGCGCAGCGTGCCGCACGTGGTAGTGACTTCCGCGACGTTGCGTTCCCTGAACAGTTTCTCCCGTTTACAAGAGATGAGCGGGCTGAAAGAGAAAGCCGGCGACCGTTTTGTGGCGCTGGATTCGCCGTTTAACCACTGTGAACAGGGCAAGCTGGTCATTCCGCGCATGAAGTATGAGCCGCTTATCGACAACGAAGAACAGCACATTGCCGAAATGGCAGCGTATTTCCGCGAGCAGCTGGAGAGTGAAAAATATCCCGGCATGCTGGTCCTGTTTGCCAGTGGAAGGGCGATGCAGCGTTTTCTGGAGCACGTTACCGACCTGCGATTGCTGTTGCTGGTGCAGGGCGATCAGCCCCGCTACCGGCTGGTAGAGCTGCACCGCAAACGCATTGATAACGGGGAACGTAGCGTGCTGATCGGGCTGCAATCATTCGCGGAGGGGCTGGATCTGAAGGGGGATTACCTGACGCAGGTGCATATCCATAAAATCGCCTTCCCGCCCATCGACAGCCCGGTCGTCATCACCGAAGGTGAATGGCTCAAAAGCCTCAATCGCTATCCGTTCGAGGTCCAAAGCTTACCCGCGGCGTCGTTTAATCTGATTCAGCAGGTGGGGCGTCTCATCCGTAGCCACAGCTGCTGGGGAGAGGTGGTGATTTATGACAAACGTCTGCTCACCAAAAATTACGGCCAGCGGTTACTCAACGCTCTGCCTGTTTTTCCGATTGAACAGCCGGACGTGCCCGACGTTAAAAAACGTCCGGCAAAACCTGCCGCCGGACGGCGTAAAAGCATCCGTACGAAGGGGCGCGGGCCTACTGGTAAGTAAAGGTCACCTGGACCACGCTGTTAAACGTTCCGGCGGTGACGGGCAATGCGCTGGCATAATAGCGGGCAGCCAGAGGAAACGTTGCCGTGTGGTCCGCTGAGTTAACCGGAACGTTAAAGGCTGCCTGCGGGGCAATGAGTATATTGTCCTGGCGGTCTGCCAGTTCCAGTGCTAACCCTTTCGCACTGCCGATATTGGCGAATTTTGTCGGGTGCGTACTGTCGGCCTGACCATAGAAAAAGGCGGTCGCCAGCGCAAGTGTGGGAGGGCAATGCGAGACCGAGAGCGTAAAGTCTTTCCACGCGCCGGTATCGCCCACATTTTTAAAATCCCCTGATACCGCCTGGCCTAAATCCACCGTCAGGTTGCGGCTGGCGCTGTCAATAATGCAGGTGTTGGCGTAAATATTGCCTGTCATCTGGATCTGAATATCGTCCGCCTGTGCCCGGGCAATCAAGCCGAGAATCAGGATCGCAAGTGTCTTTTTCATGTTGGTCACTTATAAGCCAGAGTGATCGTCGCCACGGTATTGGCCGGCCCCGGTGTCACCACGTTGTTGACCTGTTCGTAACGAACCTCGAACGGTATTCGCAGGGTTTCGTTGGCGATGGCCTGGCTTCGGGTGCTGACATAGGTGTCAAAGGTGGCGAGATGGTCATCAAAGAGCATTCTCACGCCCACGCCGGTTGCCATGCCGTTCTGCTGAGTCAATTTGATCACCCCTTCGAATGCCGTTTCGTAGCCGTTTGCGCTGGTCACCTTTAGCTCAGGCTGGACGGTGCTGTCGCAATTAATCGTGACGTCAAAGTTTTGTGCAGGGCTGGATAGCAACCCGATACTGATAAAATCACTGACGGGAAAATCGCCCAGGTTCACGGTGAGATTTTTGGGCAGGACAGAGCAGGTAACCGTTTCGAGGTTCACATTGCCCGCATAGGAAATCGTATTGGGATCGCTGATGCCTTCATGCTGATAAACCCCGACACCAAATTTAGACTCCGCCTGAGAAAGCGAACCTGATTTGACCGTATTGCTCGTTTTCACCAGTTCCAGCGTGACATTAAAGTTAAAGGACTCAGAAATGTCGTTGGAGACATAGCCCAGCGGCGTGCCGCTTGAGTTACAGTAAATTCCCCCGGCACCGGTAATTCGCTGGCCTTTGTCATTCATCAGCGCTACGCCAATTCCTTCCAGCCCTGATTCATACACCCCAGAAAGACCGGGGATCTCCAGACCTGCGCCGTAATAGCACGCAACAATCGGAAGCCCGAAGTCAGAAGGGTTATAGCAGTTGCCCGCCACGTGAACGGTCTGCTCGGTGCCCGGAATGGTGGCACCTACCGGCAACGTGCTCGAGACGGATACGGAGGTCACATTAATCTGTTTTGGCAGATCGGAGGAGGTACAGAGCGCGTTAGCATGAGGCATAAATAACGCGGCGGTTCCCAGGACCAGGAAGAAAAAGCACTGTTTAATCATTTGCATAATGGTTTGCCTAACGGTGAATCAGTGGCACTGCGCAGCAGCGTTAAGGATGTTGGTTTTCTCTGTCTCATCCGTAAGGACGTAGTCGGCCTCGCAGTGCTCGCTCGCATCCTGTCCCCAGGTGACGGCGAGATGCCCTTGCTTTGGCAGGCCGGAGAGATAGGTCTGGCCGTCATTGCCGACAATAAATTCGCTGTCCTTATCCTCCGTTGTTACCGTCGCACCGAAGGGCAGCGGTTTACCGTTGTGCGTCAGCGTCATCAGGACCCGGCTGCCCACGCGGATATTAAAGCTGGCGCGCACCACGGCCCCGCGTGTCGGGGTAACAACGAACGCTGCGTGCGTCACGTCGGCCTCGTCGGGCAGGGTTTCGGTATCCAGCGCAATGGTATTGTGGCGATAAGGGGTAACAAACGGCACGACGGTATAGCCGCGGAAGTCGGTCTCAACGCCCGTCTGATTGGCGATATGGGTACCGTGTGTTCCCGGTGCTTTCACCAGCGCAATGGTCTCTCCGAGCGGCTGGCTCAGGGTTATCCCGTTGGCGTGCACGATCGCGCCACCCTGCAGCCCGACGTTTACGGTTTGCTGATATTTATCCTGGCTTACCCCGCCGCTCACTTCGCCATAGGTCGCTTTATAATCGGCGTTCATGCTTGTGGAGTTTCGGCTACCGGTGCTGCTCAGCCCCTCCTGAATATTCCAGTTCAGGTTGTCTCCCTTCAGCGCGGTACCGTTAAGGCCGATGTTCTGCGTCGTACCGTCTTTGGTGTTGTTGAGGTTGTAGGTGGCCCAGGTGTTATGCATCCAGCGATCCAGTGGAACGGAGACGTTTAACGAGAACTGGTTGTCGTTCATCACATCCTCACCGTTCGCATCGCTGTCCTGGGTGTTTTTGTTCATGCTGTAGCTCAGGCTGTAGCTGACGCCGTGCCAGCTATTGTTGTAGCTGACGCTCATGGAGGTCATATCCTGGCTCTGGCTCCAGTAGGTCTCTTTGACCAGGCTCAGGGTGACAGAGCCCCAGCCCGCGGGCAGCGTCTGGTCGACGGTGGCTTCCGTTCGGGCACGTCGCTGCTGCGGCGCAGACCCGTCATCTGAACGGGTGTAAGACTCCATCGTGTCTTCCAGGGTGTAAAACCCTTTGCTGTTGTAGCGATAGCCCGCCAGGGAGAAGTGAGTGCCCGAGGCGACAAAATCTTTGCTGTAGCGAACGCGCCAGGAGCGGCCTTTGCTGGTCTGCTGTTTTTTCAGCAGCGCTTTGGCGCGGGTGACATCAAGGGAGAAAGCACCCAAATCGCCCAGGTTTTTCCCGACGCCCAGCGCCCGGGACTGATAATGGCGACTCTGCTGCGCACCACCGTAGGCGGTGAAACCCAATGGCATGCCGTAGATGGCGCTGCCCTGGGCAAACGGGGTTTGTTCGACGTCCTTGTCGTAAGACCGGTAACGCCCGGCGGTCACGCTGTAGCGGAGATTCTTTTCACGCTGCAGTACCGGGACCGAGGCGTAGGGCACGACAAAGTGACTTTCGCTGCCGTCGGTCTCTTTCACGGTGACCTGCAGATCGCCGCTGCTGCCGGTGGGATAGAGATCGTTAATTTCAAACGCACCGGGTGCAACCGTGTTCTGATAAATGACGTAACCGTTCTGACGAACCATCACCAGCGCATTGCTGTGGGCAGTGCCGCGAATAATCGGCGCATAGCCTTTTTCACTGTCCGGGAGCATGTCGGTATCGGATTTCAGCTCAACCCCGGTATAGGGCACGCTGTCGAAAACGTCCGACGGGGAGGTGCTTTGCCCGACGGTCATATCGCTTTTCATCGCCACGATATCGCGTTGAGCATAGGTGTAGACGGAGGAGAACCTGTGCTCTTCCTCGTTGCCCGTTGTACTGCGATTCCACGTGGAATAATTGCGTATGCGCCAGGCCCCCACATTGAGGCCCGGGCGCAGATTAACGTACTGGCTGCTGTTATCCTGCTCTCCCTGCACACGGGCATGGCTCTGGCTGGCGGTGGCGCTGTAGTTCAGCAGACCTGCGGTGATCCCTTCGTCGAACGTTTTCGGGTCGATATACCCGCGTGGGACCTGGCCCAGCGCCGTTTGTGGAATACTGAGTAACAGTTGCTGATGACGAACCTGAAACGTTGCGGATGCCGCGGGAATGGCGCTTATATCGGCGCACTGGCCTTTAGCCATCAGCGCGGGATACTGCCGGGTTTTGATCCCAAGGTTTTTTAGCTCATCCAGGCTAAAGCAGGGTTGAAGAGAATGATTGCCCTGAGCGTCTTTTATTAATTTGAACGTGACATCACGGGTATCAATTTTATTATTGTTGATGAAAATGTTGACCTGATATTTCCCGGGGGCTTGTCCCGGTCCTTTTTCATAAACAGACAGGTCGGTTTTCCCCTGTTGAGGATTATCAATATCCAGTAATGCCGGGTTGAAATAATCATCAGCCATAACCTGCTGCGCAAAGATCGCCAGTGCCAGGCCACATAAAATGACCAGCATTGAAGAAAGGCGATGGATGAACGGCTTTTTATGGCTGTACATGATGATATTAATAGCCTGAGTGGGTGTTAATGAACGGATGCCGACCAGGTCTGACTGATGCTGCCGTAATCAGTAATAATGGAGTAGGTGACGGTCGACCCGCTGGCATTATCGGGTAAGGCAAAATGCGTTTCCGTTTTGGGGACTGCCCAGGTGGCTTTATCCACTTTATGGCCGTTAAACATCACCGTCTGGAAATTCATATAGAAAGGCGTCGGGTTATTCACAACCAGGTCGTGACCTTCACGATGCCACTGAAGCTTGTCCGCCACAGCTTCGGGTTTTCCTGTTATTGCTGACGGGCGATACAACAATTTAATGCGTGTATTAATGGCAATCTGCAGGGTATTTACCCCTTCGACGTGCTTTGACGAGGGAATAGCTTTGATATTAAGCCAGTAGAGAGACTCACGATCCTCGGGCAAATTCCCGCCGGTGCGCACGACACGCAGGACATTATCCTCTTTCGCATCGAGACGAAACAGCGGTGGGGTGATCAGGAAGGGGGCTTTAGCCGGGTTTTTACCGCCAGAATCAACCCAGGACTGTACCAGATAATCCGTGGCATCTGGGTTTGAAAGACCCAGAGACGACTCCTTTTTGTCGCCCTGATAGACCAGGCGTGTGCCATTAATAACGACACCGGCATGGGAAGTGGCGGCTACCAGTAAAAGAGCACTCAGTAAATAACCGTGGCGCATAAAGGTATCTCAATAAAAGAAGAGATATTAACTCTCAGAGCAAAGCTAATATCTCAGGATGGATAATATCAGTTATAAATAACGGTGAAGGTCGACACGGCGTTTGCCAGGCCTGCGGTGATTGCGGCCTGGGTCTGAATATAACGGGCTCCAAACTCCAGGTTATTGACCGCCGTACCGGAGGCTAACGGATATTGCTGAGAGGGCGTATACAGACTCACCGGTTGCTCAGACGCGTCCACCAGCTGAATAGCGACACCTGTTGCAGCGTCTACATCCGGCGTTAATGCAAGCGTAGTGTTGTTATCCGGATCCGGCGTGCCGCCGAAGTTAATGGCGGCAGATGTCACGGTCTCCGGGCAATTCTTTAATTGAATATCAAACTTCGTTAATGTGCTGGTAGATCCAGCCCCGGTAAATACCGTTTTAGACACTTTGCCTAACTGAACATTTAATGGATTACTTAACCCGTTCACTACCTGACAAGCAGAATCAATAATTTCACCGGTGAAGTTAATCTGACCTTCACCGTTTGTTGCCGCAAATGCGGATGCAGAACATCCTGCCGTTGCGGCGATAAATAAACCTATAGCAACCTTGTTCATAACAAATCCTGGTATGTTTCTGGTGAGAACGTTGCCTGGACGTTTTCACCGTTGACCTTAAATGATTTTCCGTTGGTTATTTAATCAGAAACGGGTGGGGTAAGAATCTTCAACGGCAATCACAAATAATTGAAATAGTGCTTGAGTTTCTTTTTTCGTCATAAAAACAGAAGGATGATCCGGTTCAAAAACACTAACGGCCAGACGTTCTTCAGGGCTATATTGTTAACAAGATGAAGCTGTCAGGAGAGATGTCGTGGACTATCGCAAAATTATCAAAGAGGTAGGACGAGGGAAAAATCATGCCCGCGATCTGGACCATGAAACCGCTCGTGCGCTCTATACGCATATGCTCAACGGTGACGTACCCGACCTTGAAATGGGCGGTATCCTGATAGCGCTGCGTATCAAAGGAGAAGGCGAAGCGGAGATGCGTGGCTTCTACGAAGCAATGCAGGCGCAGACCCTGCGCTTAAACGCGCCAGTGGCAAAACCGATGCCGATTGTGATCCCGAGCTATAACGGGGCACGCAAGCAGGCCAACCTGACGCCGCTGCTCGCTATTTTATTGCACAAGCTGGGCTTCCCGGTGGTGGTGCATGGTGTAAGCGAAGATCCAACCCGCGTGCTGACCGAAACGATTTTCGGCATGCTGGGTATCGAACCCACACGGCATGCCGGCCAGGCACAGGCGAAGCTTGATGGCCATCAGCCGGTTTATATCCCTGTCGGAGCCCTTTGCCCCCCGCTGGAGAAGCAGCTGGATATGCGCTGGCGCATGGGCGTGCGTAACAGCGCGCATACGCTGGCGAAACTGGCTACGCCGTTTGGCGAAGACGCGGCTCTGCGTCTTTCCAGCGTCTCTCACCCGGAGTACGTGACGCGCGTGGGGAAATTCTTTGAAGACATAGGCGGCAGGGCCTTGTTGATGCACGGCACGGAAGGCGAGGTGTATGCTAACCCGCAGCGCTGCCCACAGATGATGCTGATTGATTCCGCTGGCACGCGCGCCATTCTCGAGCGAGGGGAAGAGCGTTCCGACGCGATCCTGCCTGACGCAAAAGATCCGCATACCACCGCCCACTGGATTGAGCAGTGCCTGGCCGGAAAGGTTCCGGTACCGCACGCGATCAAGTTGCAGATGGCCTGTTGCCTGCTGGCGACCGGTGAAGTTGAATCCGTAGAGGCAGGGATGGAACGCGTCGGGGAGATGTTTTAAGCCCAAAAAAAAGCCCGTCCAGTGGCGGACGGGCAAGCAAGGGTAACAACAACAGGGTCAATGAGGGTTGGAGCAGCTCACCAGAGGGTATGGCGAGGGTGGAGCATTCAGTCAATTACTTATAGATAACCGCAGTACCGCTCAGTTTGTTATTGGTGTTCGCGGAGGTGATGGTGTATCCGCTTGCACCGGCAGCAGCAGCTTTCTCAGCCAGTTTCGCTTCCAGACCGTCCAGAGTGGTCGCGCCTTCAGCACTTACCACACCGAGTTTGTTCATGCTCTGCGCCTGAGATGGAGACACAGGTTCTGCAGCAAAAGCGCCGAAAGACAGAGCGGACAGGGCAACAGCAGCAACAGCATATTTGATGGTTTTCATAATTAATCTCTCGCAGGTGATTCTGTTAAGGGGACGATGTTCCGTCGATGTGATAAGTATCACGTTTTTTTATGCGAGAGAAAATCGAAGAGAATTGACGTGGTTGCTCAAAAAAATTGAATGACAAATAACTTATTGAATATTAATAAATTCAGAGGACGACTTTACACTTCTTGTAGCTGCGCTTTACAGAAGCGACGAGAAGGGCACATTTTGCTACGCGGTTCACAAAAAACCGTGAGCGTAAAGGTAACCGCTTGCGCCGTTAACTTCGGTAAAGGAAAGTCAACGTAGCTGGCTGTCTTTCGATCCTCTGCGATTATATCCTGAGTGTGCGCTATTTTTCGAATCTTTCTCCTGCTGGCAGGCGATGCATAACCGCACGCCCGGTATGGCTTTGCGCCGCGCTTCCGGGATCACTTCTCCACACTCCTCACATTCATAGAGACTTTCACCGCGCGGAATTTCACCGCGAGCGCGCGCAACCGCATCTTCAATTGTACTGTTGATTTGTTCGTTAACGGCGTCATCATTCGCCCAACCCGAAGCCATGGTTTACTCCTGGGATCTGTTAAGCCCTGTTTTTACTATGGGGTGAAAAAACGTGCAGTCAAGGCAGAGAGGAACTGCATCTGTCAGGCAGATGCAGTTTGTTTATAGAAAGAGACGTTATTTATAAATGGTCGCCGTGCCATACATATGGTTATCCCCGCCCGCGGCGTTAACCACGAAACCTTTAGCCCCTTCCTGGCGGGCTTTTTCGGCGAGTTTATTCTGGAGATCGTCAAGGTTACTTGCGCGGCTTACCGAGACGGTGCCCGCAGGCTTAAGCTGGCTGGTATCTGTATTGTCGGTCAATGACTGTACCGCCATGGCAGAGAATGACGCGGTAGCCAGTGCACCCGCGAGAACAACAAGGGTCAGGTATTTTTTCATAATCACATCCTCATGAGGAAACAACAGGTGATTCCCTTTAAGTTTAGAAGCCTGGCGAGTGTGATTTAGCGCAAAAATTTGATGATGATCTGCTTATTTTTTGAACGATATAAACTGACGTTTTACTGACAGATCATAGACATAAAGGTGTTTGATTTATGACGGGTTTTTGAGCGTCGCAGAGAAATATTTACCGTTGAGCCTGCAAAGGGTATCTTACGCCGCTGTTTAAAGGAGAAAGCCATGACTTCCCAAAAGCCGGGATTGCACCCACGAAATCGCCATCGTAACCGCTATGACATGAATGCGTTATGTCAGAGCTGTCCTTCGCTGCAGGACTACATTGTGCAGACACCTGCCGGTGAACCTTCGGTCAACTTTGCCGATCCGCAGGCGGTTAAAATGCTCAATAAAGCCCTGCTGGCACACTATTACGGTGTGGCGCACTGGGATATTCCGGAAGGCTTTCTCTGCCCACCCGTGCCGGGGCGGGCCGATTATCTCCACCATCTTGCCGATCTTCTCGCTGGCGATCGCAACGGTGTCATCCCTGAGCAAGCATCCGTGCTTGATATCGGTACCGGGGCGAACCTGATTTATCCGTTGATTGGCGTTCATGAATATCACTGGCGCTTTACCGGCAGTGAAATCGGTAATGAGGCGTTTTCCAGCGCACAGGCGATTATCAACGCCAACCCTGGGTTAAGCCGGTCTGTCCGCTTGCGTCGGCAGAAAGATGCCGCATCGATCTTCAACGGGATTATCCACAAGAACGAAAGCTACGATGCCACCCTGTGTAACCCACCGTTCCATGACTCCGCGGCCACCGCCCGTGCGGGCAGCGAGCGCAAACGCCGCAATCTCGGTCAGGCGGAAGATGCCGCGCTGAACTTTGGGGGGCAGCAACAGGAACTGTGGTGCGAGGGGGGAGAAGTGGCATTCATCCTGCGAATGATTGAGGAAAGTAAAGTATTTGGCCGTCAGGTTAAATGGTTCACGACGCTGGTATCCCGTGGGGATAACCTGCCACCCCTCTACCGTGCACTGACCGACGTGGGTGCCGTTAACGTGGTGAAAAAAGAGATGGCGCAAGGCCAGAAGCAGAGCCGCTTTATCGCCTGGTCTTTTATGGACGCTAACAAGCGCAGTAAATAACCCACAGACAGGCCGGGTAAGGCGACGCCGTTACCCGGCCCCCACGCTATAAGGTGGGCTCTGTGGCGGTGTGGGGGACGCCGGTGAGGGTAATACCTGATAGGTCTGCACCGGCATCCGCACCGCGGCCAGGTCAAAGTGTTTTTTCACCATACTGTCGAGCGCAAAGCGCACCGTCCACTGCTTCAGTGGCTGCGTGGTGAACGACACGCGCAGGGTAAATGCCGTGTTCGTCAGGCCGACAATGCCGGCAAACGACGGCTCTCCAATCACCAGCCCGCGAATATCCTCCATCGCCATCATCTCTTCCACGGCATCCCGTAGCGCCTGTTTCGCTTTATCTGCATCTTCATGACGGTCAACGTCGTAGTTGGCCACTACCGAACCAATGCCTCGGACAAAGTTAGCGAAGGTGGTTATCGATGACCACGGAATTATGTGGTACGCCCCGGTGTCCTGGCGCACGCCGACGGAACGAATGGACATGCGCTCTACCGTGCCGGTTAACGGCCCAATCGTGACCAGATCCCCGGTGTTCATCCCGTTCTCAAACTGGATAAAGACACCGGTGATTATATCCTTCACCAGGGTTTGCGAACCAAAGGAGATAGCCAGCCCCAGCGCGCCGGCACCTGCCAGCAGCGGCGCGATGTTCACGCCGATTTCCGAGAGCACAATCATGATGGTAATGGTGCTGATAATAACCGCCAGCGCATTGCGAAACAGCGTCAGCAGGGTGCGGGCACGGGCGCTGGGCAGGGGGCGGCCGTGAATGTCGGAGACCAGACGGTTCTCGATAAGGCTCGCCAGCAACGTCCAGCCAACCGCAGAGAAGAAGAGGATCAGCGCGATGCGAATTAAAATATCGACGGTCTTTTCGCCCGCGCCGTTGTGCAGCCAGTTCCAGAAGTCAAACAATCCCCATGCGTTAAGCAACAGCATAATCGCCACGCAGACGGTGAGAATGCGCGCCACTTTCAGTGATACCGAGATCCAGCCGTTGACCCTTTTTTGCAGTTCCGGATAACTGCGCTGCACCTGTGGCGAGAGGGTGAAGGTTTTCGATAGCCAGCGCGACAGCAGGCCAGAGACAAATGCCGCAATGCCAATGATGGCCAGGCTCTTGAACGTCGCCCCCATCATAAATTTCAGGCTGTTGCCCGGGTCGAACAGCGAGAAGAAGCACAACACGATAAAGTAGGCGCTCGCCAGCCAGTGCCACACCAGCGCGAAGGCGCGGATAAAGAGACTGAAAAACGACAGGGAACGATCGGCCAGATGCAGCAAGCTTTGGGTAATGGTCTTTTTGTTATGGAAGATAAGGTACAACGCCCAGACGGTAATGCAGATCATAATCAGCACATTCGCCAGGGCGCCAAACTGCACGTTGACCTGGTTGGAGATGATCGGCACGGCAACCAGCAGACCGTAACCAATCAATCCACTGAGCACGCTGAGGCGCAGCGCCCAGTATCTGGCGCTCTCATCCCGAATCGAGAAGGGACGAAGATCCGGTACGTGCGGGCAAAATATCAAACGCAGCAGCGCCTTAAAGAACTCGATCAGCGCAAAGGCGTTGAGGAAGAGCGCCTGCTGGAAAGCGATGGTTTTATTGCCGGCGTTAAGCCTGTCGGCCAGGACCTGGCCCATAAACAGCGTCAGCGCCAGCAGCAGTAAATCGATGATAAACGCCGACGCTATCATCAGCGGCAGGTGTAACCAGCTGCTTTTCTGCTGGTTCTTCTTGCGCCCCCATTGCCCCATCTTACGGTAGAGCGGCCATGCGCACAGGCGTACCAGCCAGTAAAACAGAAATACAGCGCCCGCCAGCATCAAAAACTGCGTGGCGGCTGTCGTAAACGTATGGGGATTAAACGGTTTATGGGGCGAACCAATCAGGTTGCGATAGAGCTGAGCAAAGCGCGAGGAGAGCTCGCTTCCATAGTGACGGCTCACGTCGGTAACATTTTCCAGCACCGTTTTTTGTTCTTCCACTTGCGGAGGGGTAATTGTCGGCACTGGCTCCTGCGGCGGCGTGGCGGCGACTTTTCGCAACTGTCCGATTAACTCCTGCCGGGAAGTATCGTTTTCAAGCACATCGGCAAGGGCACTGTAGGCGGCTTTTTTCTGTTCAACATCCGGCTCTGGGGGCGGTGTCGTTTGCTGTGTGGCGGTCGTGCCGGTGGTGACGCCGGGGATGGAAACGGCGAACGATGGCGCACAAAACAGGCTAAGCAACAGCAAGATCCACGGCACGGCATCCTCCGGTGAAAATAATGAACAAAAAGATAAGTATAGAGGGCGAGGCGCGCGGGAGGATTTTTGGGAACAATCTGGCGTAAAAAAGCCGGGCATGCCCGGCTCAGAATGGCGTAGCTGAAGCGCTATCAGGATACGTGCTGCAGGAACTCCTGCAGGCGCTGGCTCGGTGGATTGGCGATCAGCGCTTGTGGGTTACCGTCTTCAGCGATACGGCCCTTATCAATAAAGATCAGGCGGGAAGCCACTTTCTCAGCAAAGCCGATTTCGTGGGTCACGATGACCATTGTCATCCCTTCTTCAGCCAGATCCTGCATGACTTTCAGCACTTCGTGACGCAGTTCCGGGTCAAGCGCCGAGGTTGGCTCATCGAACAGCATCATCTTCGGTTTTACCGCCAGTGCGCGGGCGATAGCCACACGCTGCTGCTGTCCACCGGACAACTCAGATGGGTAGTGATGAGCACGTTCCGCGAGGCCGACTTTAGCCAGCAGATCTTTAGCCAGCGTTTCCGCCGCCGCTTTGCTGGCGCCACGTACGCGCAGTGGACCAAACATTACGTTTTCCAGCGCCGTCAGGTGCGGGAACAGGTAGAACTGCTGGAACACCATGCCGGCTTCCTGACGAATCAGACGGTCGTCGACTTTCGGGTCATTCACCTTCAGGCCATCGACAATCAGATCGCCGCTGGTGATCTCTTCCAGCTTGTTGATGCAGCGCAGCAGGGTCGATTTACCGGAACCGGATGGCCCGATAATGACCACCACTTCACCCTGTTTGATATTCAGATCGATATTGTGCAGCACCTGGGTTGGGCCAAAGTGCTTGGAAACGTTTTTAAATTCAATCACAGGATTTTCATCCTTCTTTCAAGACGACGCAGAACGAAACTCAGAACCAGAGTGATGATCAGGTAGACAACGGCTACCGCACTCCAGATTTCCAGCGCACGGAAGTTGCCCGCGATGATCTCCTGGCCCTGACGGGTCAGCTCAGCAACGCCGATAACGATGAACAGCGACGTATCCTTAATACTGATGATCCACTGGTTCCCCAGCGGTGGCAGCATGCGGCGCAGGGCCAACGGCAGAATGACGTGGCGGATCGTTTCGCGACGAGAAAGACCTAACGCCAGGCCCGCTTCACTGAAACCTTTATGAATCGACAGGACCGCACCACGGGTAATTTCCGCGATATAGGCACCTGAGTTGATCATAATGGTCACGACAGCGGCGCTGAACGGGTCAATGCGCAGGTCGGTGAAAGCCATTGGCAGGGCGAAGTAGATGAACATGACCTGAACGACGATTGGGGTGCCGCGGATCACTTCGATGAAAACCAGTGCGATGTGGTTTGCAATCCAGCCGCCGTAGGTGCGGGCGAAACCGGCGACAAGACCGATAATCAACCCACCAACCAGACCGAGGACCGAAATCCACAGGGTCATTTTAGCGCCTTCAAGCAAGATAGGAATGGCAGGCCAGATGGCGCTCCAGTCAAACTGCATGATAGTTTCCTGTTACTGTTACCGTGTTTCTAAAATAGCAGGGGCGAAAGGTCGCCCCCGAGTGAACGTCATTTTTAAGAATTATTATTTAGGCTCGGTACCGAACCATTTTTTATAGATTTCGTTGTAGGTGCCGTTCTCTTTCAGGGTTTTCAGCGCGCCGTTAACTTTCGTACGCAGGTCGTCGCTGCCTTTCGGGAACGCAATACCGTACTGCTGGGCTTCCAGAGAATCACCGACGGCTTTGAACTTGCCGTTGCCCGCCGTTTTGATGAAGTACAGGATGTTAGGGGTATCGTGCAGCACCGCGTCAGCACGGTTGGTACCCAGCTCCATGTAGGCGTTATCGATGTTCGGGAACTGACGCAGATCTTTGGTTTTGATGTTTGCTTTCGCGTAATCAACAGAACCGGTACCGCCTTTCACCGCGACGACTTTACCGTCGAGGTCTTTCACGCTTTTTACGTCGTTATTATCGGCTTTCACCATCACCAGCAGGCCGCTTTTGTAGTAGCCGTCAGAGAAGTCGATCGCTTTTTTACGTTCTTCAGTAATGGTGATACCGGCCAGGGCCAGATCAACGTTTTTCGTTTGCAGTGCCGGGATGATGCCGCTGAAGTCCATTGGCTTCAGGGTGTAATCCAGTTTGAGTTCTTTTGCGATAGCAGCCCACAGATCAACATCAAAGCCAACGTACTTATCACCCTGTTTGAATTCAAACGGAACGAACGCCGTGTCGGTCGCCACAACCAGTTTGTCGGCAGCCTGGGAAGAGACCGCAAAAGCCAGGGTAAGTGCAGCCAGTGAAACTTTTAATACAGACTTCATAGCATTTCCTTTTATATCCACGGGGCGATCCCCTGCGAGAACGAGTGGCACAATGAAAAAATCGTGCCAACTTTACAAGCTGTTGTTTTACAAAGGGGATGATGTCATGCATTGCACAGAAAACGGGGCAATGAACTTTTATTGCACCAAAGTGGAGCACCGTTTTGGTGCGCGTCATTTGGCTCAACAGACGAAGCGTTATTTAGCGTAAATTCTGACGAAAAAACAATCTTCCGTTAACGGTTGTGTGAGGTGATTATTACAATTTTTTCACTTTTGCAGCGTCTCAGGCCAAAAACGTGCACCATAGATGTGCAAAACCCTCACCGGAGGGCGAGGGTTGTATAGGAAATTCTTATGAATTATTCGATGTTGGACTCAATGAACCACAGGAACTGGTCCAGGTCGCGGGAAGCGGCGGTGAAGATATCGGCTGTATCTTCGTCTTTCGCTTCGCCGATAGCTTTACGCACATCATTAGCCACTATCGCGTAGCGGTCTGCCAGCTCTTTCAGGTGATCCTGAACGGTATGGATATCCAGCGGATAACTTTTCAGTGGCGTCTTACTGTTAATCACCTGCGTGGTACCCAGTGCCACACCGCCTAACTGTACGGCACGTTCGGCCATGGTATCGAGGTGGGTAACCAGTGCTGTGCGGAAGCCATCCAGCATTTCATGAACGGCAATAAAGTTTGCACCGCGCATATTCCAGTGGGCCTGTTTGGTGATCAGCGAAAGATCGATGAACTGGATCACCTGGCGATTCAGCAACTCAATGGTCGCTTTTTTGTCGCTATCCGATACATCGTTACGGGTATAAAGCAGATTAGACGCTTTCGTTTTCACCAGTTTAGCGGTACTCATAATCTCATATCCTCTTGATGTTTGTGTCCCAGGTAATTGCGGGATTAAGTATAGCACCGGATTTTTTCCCTGCGGGGAGGCTCTGCCTATCAGTTTAATAGCGAGAAGGACGTTGCGTTTGTAATGATATGAAATTAAAAGGATTATTTAAAATTGATGCAGATCAATCCTAATTCAGGAAAACGTTATAGACAGCGGGGGAAATATTTCACGAAGAGTGCAAAGTATGTAAAAAAATATTTTAAACGGGAAACTGGCCTTTATTCTGCATGGCTATAAAGCCACGCAGAATATAGGGCGCTAATTGAGGTCAATTTTCTCAACTTTAGGTTCCGGGCGCATCGTCAGCGTTGAGCCCATTGAGGCGGCGATAATCGAACACAGGGCCAGCGTCTGGGTGAAGGTCAGGGTTTCCCCAAGGAAGACCATCCCTGACAGGGCGGCGAGCGCGGGCTCCATGCTCATCAGCGTGCCGAAAATGCGCGTCGGCAGGCGCGTCAGGGCTATCATCTCTAAAGAGTAGGGGAGTGCTGTGGAAAGAATGGCGACCGCCAGCCCGATGGGCATGACTGACCATTGCCAGATGGACTCGGTGGCCTGAGCCATACCCACCGGCACAAAGATGATAGCGGCAATCAATGAACCGATTGCCACCGTCGCCGGGCCATGCTCTTCCCCGGCGCGCTGTCCGGTCAATATATAGATAGCCCAGCAGGCACCCGCCCCCAGAGCCAGCGCCGCGCCTGTGAGATCGATCTCTGAGACGCTCTGACCCAGCGGCAGCAGGAACCACAGGCCAAGAACGGCTAAAATTACCCAGATAAAGTCAACGGGACGACGGGACGAGAAAAGCGCTACCGCCAGCGGGCCAGTAAACTCCAGTGCCACGGCAATCCCCAACGGAATTGTCTGGATGGAGAGATAGAACATGTAGTTCATCGCTCCCAGGGACAGCCCGTAAAAAAGCAGCGGTAAGCGTTGTTCTTTTTTAAAGCGTAAACGCCAGGGTTTGAAAATCACCACCAGGATCGCGGTTCCGAGGGCAATACGCAGGGCCGTGACCCCAGGCGCACCGACCAGCGGAAAGAGGGATTTGGCCAGCGAGGCACCGCTTTGAATGGACAACATGGCGATGAGTATGACGACAACCGGCAACCAGACCGACGACGAGCGGGATAACCCAGGCATCCTTTCTCCTGTCAACTTATGTCAAATGAAGTAAAGGTTGCAGTGTAAAGGAAATAAGCTGCAACGGTTGAGAGACCGTTGAAAAAAAAACGTGTAAATTCCGTAAAATGGTTAAGCGCTGGTGGATTTATCGCCTGTCAGATTAGGAATAATCTGGATGAATGTAACGGCGCAGGCGCGCAGTATGAGCGTTTTATAGCGAAAATTGTATGTGATTTGAATGAGATAGCTGACGCTGGAAACGTTCTGTTACAGGAAAGGTTCAGTTAGACATCACGAATCACAAAGAGTTTCGCAAATTTTTTTGATATATTTAAAACTTACGGACTTACTTGAAGCACATTTGAGGTGGTTATGAAAAAAATTGCATGTCTTTCAGCACTGGCCGCTGTACTGGCTGTTTCCGCAGGTACCGCTGTAGCTGCTACTTCTACTGTAACTGGTGGTTACGCTCAGAGCGATATGCAGGGCGTGATGAACAAAGCTAACGGTTTCAACCTGAAGTATCGTTACGAGCAGGATAACAACCCACTGGGCGTGATCGGTTCTTTCACCTACACCGAGAAAGATCGTTCTGAAAACGGCGCATACAACAAAGGCCAGTACTACGGCATCACCGCTGGTCCAGCTTACCGTCTGAACGACTGGGCAAGCATCTACGGTGTTGTAGGTGTTGGCTACGGTAAATTCCAGCAGACCGAAAACCAGGGTCTGAACCGCACTGCAAGCAACAGCGACTACGGCTTCTCCTATGGCGCGGGTCTGCAGTTCAACCCAATCCAGGACGTCGCTCTGGACTTCTCTTATGAGCAGAGCCGTATCCGCAACGTTGACGTTGGCACCTGGATCGCGGGCGTAGGTTACCGCTTCTAATCACTTCGGTGAGCCAGTAAAAAATCCGCCCAATGTGGCGGATTTTTTTTTACATTAATCCCTCGCCTTGCAGGAGAGGGTAGCAGATTGCCCGGATTATTTACTCTTAATATCGAAGATATCGGTTCCCAGATGGTTATAGTCAACTTTCTGTAACTTGAAGTTGGTAACGTAAACTGGGGGAGCCTTCTTGTTAGAGACAAACGGGTACGCATTTTTTATCTGCTGTGCCGAAATCCCCGTCCACTGCGAGAAGAAGGTCAGGAAATCATTGGCCGAACGCCGCGCTTTAATAATGCGATGCGTTTTATCATCACTCGACACAACCATAAACGGTACCTGGAAGTTCTGCTGGAACTTATCGTCGTGCGCCAGATACTGCACCTCTTTACCGCGCTCTTTAAACGCCAGCCCGTGATCCGAGAAGTAGACCATCGAGAAACTGTCACCCGTATTGCGTAACTGATCGTACAGTTTGCTCAGCAGGTCGTCGGTTTGCGTCATGGTGTAGAGATAGCATGAGGTCTCTTTGGATTGCACAAACTCTGCGTATTTACCGCCGGTCCGATCGCAGGCCTGCGGGTGAGACCCCATCAGGTGCAGAACAATCAGCTGCGGCTGGGTACGCGGAGAGGCAAAGACCTGCGCCGTCATTTTCAGCAACGCTTCATCTTTCGTGTTCTTGTCCGCTTCAAAATCACCGTTCTTCAGGAACTGCACTTCGTCGGCGCGTCTGGCAATACTGGCAATGGCTGTATCGTATTCGCCAATTTGGCCCTGATTGGAGAACCACCAGGTCTGGAAACCTGCGCGGTTCGCCAGGGTAACAAAGTTATCCTGAAACTGGGGTTTGTCATCGACCACCCGGTTCAGCGTCAGGCCGAGAGATTTCTGCGTTGAGCCGCTGGCCGCAACATAATCGGTAAACAGGGTGCCTTTGACCGAACTGGCGAACGGTGTGTTGTCCCAGTGTCCGCCAAATGCTCCCATGGCGTCGCGACGTGCACTTTCACCAATCACCACCACATAGGTGTGATATTTGGGCTTCACGGCCAGCACGTTCCAGGTGTCTTTCATATTTGAAAGCTCAGCCATACGTGCCTGTTCGTCGAGCACCTCTTTATTGTTAACGACGACGTCTTTCACAAAACGGAACACCGGATAGCCGGTATCCTTCAGCTTGAACACCCCACCCCAGGCCAGGTTTTGTACTGGTGCGACAAAGAATGCCACCACGCTAAACGCCAGGCACAGGTGCTCAATTTTTCCCCACGTTTTTTTCTCTTCCGCTTTACGGCGAACGGCTATCACGCCAAGGGCAAAGATAAAGAGGCCGACCACGTAGCTGTACCAGGGGAAGATCGTCAGGATCTCTGTTGACTCTTCCATATTGGTCGAGTGCAGCGCCAGCAGGGTATTAAAGTTCGGCGAGCCGTAAGCCTGACCAAACGGGAAATAGAGTGCAGCGACCAGAGAACAGATTCCGACTAACGTTTTTTGCGCGCGCGGAGCCGTTCGCCACAGCACATGCAATATGCAGGTAAAGGCCACGGCATAGAGCAGGCTAAAGGGATAGCCCAGCGCAAAGTTAATCAGTAATGACTGCAAAAAGTAAAATCCCGTCCACGGGCTTAAGGCCCGGCTACGGGTAACAACGGTGTCTATCAGGGTTAAATTCATAGGTCACTATCATGGATAAAAACGCCATGTGCTCACCCTGGCGTCAAGGGTCATAACCTGCCTGACAGTGCGTGGAGAGGGAATGAGGGTCCGCTTCAGCGAGCCGCAAATTGTGCAGGGCTGCAAGAAGATAGTGCGAGCGCTAAATAATAGCAACAGTTGCTAAGCAGATGTTTTGCGAAGGGGATTGCAAATCCGTAAAAAAGATCGGGAATAGGGCGGCTAAAAGCCAGTGTACAGAGGGTTTGTGACGGAAAAATGGAGCGGCGTACCGCAACGCCGCTTAGTGGGAAGGTTTGTCGTCCTGATGCGGGGGTTTGTTGTTAAACATATCGCACAGCATGTTCAACAGCATCAGGCGTACTTTAAAGGGGGAGTGGGTAAACACGTTCATACACCTCTTGAATTCGTTCATGAGACCTCCTGATTTTTGATCCCTTCGATCCGTGAAGGGTGACTGCATTACATACAGATATAGCACAGGCTATATTGTATAGCTATGGCTATTTCGTTAATTTTTTGTGCTTGTAGAGGGATGGTTTACAATGTGCGCTCTCGATACCGGGCGCTGGAAGCGTCACCCCACTGAGGAAGTACAATGAACCGTCGCGCAGGTAAGCCAACAATCAGAAAAACGACGCAACTGGTGAATGTTGAAGAACATGTCGAAGGTTTTCGCCAGGTACGTGAAGCGCACCGTCGTGAGCTGATTGATGACTATGTTGAACTGATTTCCGATTTGATTCGCGAGGTCGGGGAGGCGCGCCAGGTGGATATGGCTGCACGGCTGGGCGTTTCCCAACCGACAGTGGCAAAAATGTTAAAACGTCTGGCCTCCGTGGGCCTGATTGAAATGATCCCCTGGCGCGGCGTCTTTCTGACGCCGGAAGGGGAGAAACTCGCCCAGGAGAGTCGCGAGCGCCACCAGCTCGTCGAAAACTTCTTACTGGTGCTGGGCGTAAGCCCGGAAATTGCCCGCCGGGACGCGGAAGGAATGGAACACCACGTCAGCGAAGAGACGCTGGTTAAGTTTCGCGAATTTACCCTTAAATATGGTCCCTCCGCTGAATGAACATCCCCGGACTGCAGGCCCTGGCACGCGATCGTTTCTTCCATCTCTTATTCATCATTGGCGCAGTATTAAGCATCTTTGTGCCGTTTGCGCCACACACCTGGCCTGCGGTGATTGACTGGCGCACCATCATTACCCTCAGTGGCCTGATGATGCTTACCAAAGGGGTAGAGTTGAGCGGCTATTTTGACGTCCTGGGACGTAAAATGGTGCGCCGCTTTGCCACTGAACGCCGCCTGGCGCTGTTTATGGTGTTCTCTGCTGCGGTGCTGTCGACGTTTCTGACCAACGACGTGGCGCTGTTTATCATCGTGCCACTCACGCTCACGTTGCGTAAGCTCTGCGAGATACCGGTTAGCCGGCTGATCATCTTCGAGGCGCTGGCCGTTAACGCCGGTTCGCTTCTGACCCCTATCGGCAACCCACAAAATATTCTCCTTTGGGGGCGCTCCGGGCTGTCGTTTGCCGCTTTTACCTGGCAGATGGCTCCGCTGGCGCTGGTGATGATGGTGTCGCTGCTGGCGGTCTGCTGGTTCGCATTCCCGGTCAAAAAACTGCAGTACCACAGCGGTACCACGGGCCCGCAGTGGCAGCCGCGTCTGGTGTGGAGTTGTCTGGCGCTGTACATCGTTTTCCTGTTCGCGCTGGAACTGAAGTATGAACTGGCGGGCGTACTGCTCGTCGCCGCCGGTTTTTTATTCCTGGCGCGGCGCGTGCTGGTCAGCGTGGACTGGACGTTATTGCTGGTCTTTATGGTGATGTTTATTGATGTGCATCTGCTTATCCAGCTTCCGGTACTGCAACACGTTCTGCACAGCGTCAGTGGCCTGTCGCAGCCGGGATTGTGGCTCACGGCGATTGGTCTGTCACAGTTCATCAGCAACGTGCCTTCCACCATTTTACTCCTCAACTACGTTCCCCCTGACACGCTGCTGGCATGGGCGGTGAATATCGGCGGGTTTGGGCTGCTGCCCGGTTCGCTTGCTAACCTGATTGCCCTGCGTATGGCTAACGATCGTCGTATCTGGTGGCGTTTCCATGTCTGGTCGATCCCGATGCTGATTTGGGCCGCGGCGATCGGTTTCGGAATTTTCCTTCTCATATAGTGCGCAATTTGTCAGTTTTTCCTGGCAAACGTATAGCAACGTCCTAGCTTTAGTGAACGGCATAGTGTGATGCCGCTCACTGACAGGACTGTTGCTGACCTATGGCTGAAGATCAAAACCTGCCTGCTGACGAGCAGGAAAACAACACTAAACAGCGTAAGCGCCCGGGCAAAAAACCGTTAATCATCCTTGGCATTGTCGTGGTGGTGATGGTTATCGTGGCGCTGGTCTGGTGGTTTTTAACCCGTAACGAAGAGACCACTGACGACGCCTTTACCGACGGTGATGTGGTGACGATTGCCCCGAAAACGGCAGGCTATGTCACCGAGCTGCGCGTGCGCGATAACCAGCGGGTGAAAAAGGGCGACCTGCTGGTGGTTATCGATCCGCGTGATACCACCGCCCAGCGCGATCAGGCGCAGGCCCAGCTTGGGCTGGCGATAGCCCAGCTGCATCAGGCTCAGGCGCAGCTGGCGCTGTCAAAAGTCCAGTATCCCGCTCAGCGTGATGAAGCCAAAGCGCAGGTGATTAAAGCGCAGGCCGATCTGGCCAATGCGCAGGCGGAGTATCGCCGCCAGCGAGGCGTTGATCCGCGAGCGACCACCCAGCAAAGTATTGATACCGCCAATGCCCAGCTGCGCAGTGCCCAGGCGGGCCTGGCAAGTGCGCAGGCGCAGCTTGAAGTGGCGGAGCAGGTACAGCTGCAGATCCGCCAGCAGGAAACCAATGTGGAAGCGCGTCAGCGCCAGGTCGATCAGGCCAAAGCGCAGCTGGAAACCGCGACGCTGAACCTCTCTTACACCGAAGTCCGCGCCCCGTTTGACGGTTTTGTCACTAAACGCAACGTCCAGCCCGGCACCCTGGTGCAGGCGGGTACCGCGCTGTTTTCACTGGTCTCGCCGAATGTATGGGTGGTGGCGAACTTTAAAGAGTCGCAGCTCGAACGCATGAAGCCGGGCGATAAGGTCGAGGTGTCCGTAGATGCCTGGCCGGATATGGCGCTCGAAGGCCATGTTGACAGTATTCAACAGGGCAGCGGCTCGCGCTTCTCCGCCTTCCCGTCGGAAAACGCTACCGGTAACTTTGTCAAAATCGTTCAGCGCGTGCCGGTGAAGATCGTGATTGATAAAGGGCTGGATCCCAACAAACCGTTGCCGCTTGGGCTGTCGGTTGCACCGAAGGTGACAGTGGAATGACGGATCACAGCCACGACAACTGGCGACCTGCCAGTAATCCGTGGGCGGTGGCGATTGTGGTCACGCTGGCGGTGTTTATGGAGATCCTCGACACCACTATCGTTAACGTGGCGCTCCCGCATGTGGCCGGGTCGCTCTCGTCCAGCTACGACGAATCCACCTGGGTATTGACCAGCTACCTGGTGGCAAACGGCATAGTGCTGCCGATATCGGCTTTCCTGAGTCGGGTTTTTGGCCGCAAGCAGTTCTTCCTGATCTGCATCGTGATGTTCACGGTCTGTTCGTTCCTGTGCGGGATCGCCACCGAGCTGTGGCAAATCATTCTTTTTCGCGTAATGCAGGGCTTTTTCGGCGGCGGGCTGCAGCCCACGCAGCAGTCGGTGCTGCTCGACTACTTTAAACCCGAGGACCGGGGTAAAGCGTTTGGCCTGTCGTCAATCGCCATCATCGTTGCGCCGGTACTTGGCCCTACGCTGGGCGGCTGGATCACCGATAACTACTCCTGGCGCTGGGTTTTCTTCATCAACATTCCGGTGGGGATTGTAACGGTGCTGGCGATCTACCAGCTGCTGGAAGACCCGCCATGGGAAAGCAAATCGAAAGAGAAGCTGTCTATCGACTGGACGGGGATCGGCCTGATCGCGCTGGGGCTGGGCTGCCTGCAGGTGATGCTCGACCGGGGAGAAGATGAGGACTGGTTTTATTCGAACTTTATTCGCACCTTTGCCGTGCTGACGCTCATCGGCATTATTGGAGCGATTTACTGGCTGATGTATGCCAAAAAACCGGTGGTAGATCTGCACTGCATGAAAGATCGCAACTTCGCCATCTCCAGCCTGCTGATGGCGGGCATGGCGATGATTCTGTACGGCAGTTCGGTGGTGATTCCGCAGCTTGCACAGCAGGATCTGGGCTACACCGCCACCTGGTCCGGGCTGGTCCTTTCGCCGGGCGCCGTGTTGATCGTATTGACTATCCCGCTGGTGCTGAAGCTGATGCCGGTGGTGCAGACGCGCTGGATTATCGCTTTTGGTTTTACCTGCCTGGCGGTGTCGTTCTTCTGGTCACGTACGCTGACCCCGGATATCGATTTCGAAACGCTGGTGCTGTTCCGCAGCGCCCAGTCGATAGGGCTTGGGTTCCTGTTTGTTCCTCTCACCACCATTGCTTTTATTTCGATACCGAGGCGGCTGAACGCCGATGCGGCGGCACTGTTTACCATGTTCCGCAACGTGGCGGGCTCAATTGGCATCTCGCTTTCTACGGCGGCCATTACCGAACGTTCCCAGGCGCACAGCGCGCATCTGGCCTATCACGCGTCACCGTTTAATGAACAGTTCCAGCTGGCGATACGCGAAAGTGCGCAGGCAATCCAGAACTTCACCACTCAGGTCGGGGACCCTACCGGTATCGCCACCGGGCGCATGTACCAGACCATGATCGAGCAGTCGCGCTTCCTGGCGTATATCGACGTGTTCACCATTCTGAGCGTGGTAGCCATGTTACTGATTCCGTTTTGTTTGTTGCTCTCGCCGGTTAAGAGCGAGGGGAGTGCAGGAGCACATTGATGATACACAGACGTTTAACCCCCCTGATGATCATGCTGCTGGCAGGCTGCGCCGTGGGGCCGGATTACCAGCCGCCGGCGTCGCAGACCCCGACACACTGGAACGATCCGGGTGACAGCGGCGTGAAGTCAAAAACGGCCTCGACGGCAACCAACCCACGCTGGTGGAAAACCTTCGGTTCACCGCAGCTGGACAGCCTGATAGAGCGCGCGATCGCGGGAAATTTATCCCTGCAGCAGACGGTGTTGCGTATTGCCGGGGCGCGCGAACAGATTAACCAGGCGGGTGGGGCGTTTTACCCTTCCGTAAACGGTAATCTGCAGGCCACGCGCCAGCAGCTTGGGCTGGAGGGGGAGCTGAAATCCCACGGCGTGTACGACCAGCTTGATAACGTGGATCCTGAACTCAGGGGCGCGCTAGGACCGCTGACGCAGCCGATCAATCTTTACCAGGGGAGTTTCGACGCGCAGTGGGAAATCGACCTGTGGGGCAAGGTGCGCCGACAGGTAGAGGCTGCCGAAGCGCAGCAGAAAGCGGCGATAGAGCAGCGTAACGACGCGCTGGTGTCGCTGGAGGCGGAAGTGGCGCGCGCATGGCTGCAGCTGCGGGGGGCGCAGAGCATCATTGCCACGCTGAACACCCAGATTAAGAGCGCGCAACAAACCCTGGAACTCACCGAAAGCCGCCAGCGGGGCGGGCTGTCACCGCAGATGGACGTTGAAAACGCGCGTGCCCAGTTGGGGAACCTCGAAGCGCAGCTTCCTCAGTATCAGGCCCAGGCACGGCAGGCAATGAATGGCCTCGCGATTTTACTCGGCAAGCCGCCGGGGGCGCTGGATGCGGAGCTGCAGTCGGCACAGCCGATGCCCGCCCTGCCGGATATCGTACAAACGGGTATCCCATCCACGCTGGCCCGTCGTCGTCCTGACGTGCGCGAGGCGGAAGCCAATCTCCACGCCGCCACGGCGCAGATTGGCGTTTCCGTGGCGCAGCTGTTCCCGAGCTTTACCCTCTCCGGGCAGTTTGGTCTGCGAAACAGCGAAACCAACTGGCTGACGGACTGGAGCAGCCACTTCTACAGCTTCGGCCCGCAGGTCTCGATACCGATTTTCCAGGGCGGAAGACTGGTCTCGAGCGTGAAGGTGGCGCGTGCGCAGCAGGGCGCGGCAGTGCTCGACTACCGCCAGACAGTGCTCACCGCGCTCGGGGACGTAGAGAATGCGCTGGTGAGCTACCGCACCGATCAGCAGCGTGAAGCCGGCCTTGCTAAAACCATCAATGCGTTGCAAAACGCGTTTGATTTGGCAAGCGACAGCTACCGGCAGGGGATCGCCAGCTTTATTGACGTGCTGGATGCCCAGCGGCAGCTGGCGCAGGCGCAGCAGCAACGCGCGCAGGCGCAGGTGCAGAGCGCTCTCGATCTGGTGGCGCTCTACAAAGCGCTGGGCGGCGGCTGGGAGCCGTATCAGCAGGTGCAATTACCGGATTACAAGGTCTTTGGTGAGGTTCCGCGCGGATAAGATTCAGAGGATTGGGCAAGAAACGGACAGGAACACCACATTCGCGATGGCTATGGGGCGGGTATAACTATCGGGTACCCATCGAACGACATGCGAGGATTATCTTATGCGTTATCAAAAACTGGGCAATACCGGTCTGTTTGTGTCTGAACTGTGCCTTGGCACCATGACCTTCGGCGGAGAAGGCGGCATGTGGGGCAAGATTGGTCAGCTGCAGCAAAGTGAAGCCGAGCAGCTGGTGGGCCGTGCACTGGATGCCGGAATTAATTTCATCGATACCGCGGATGTGTATTCGGAAGGGCGCTCGGAGGAGATCACCGGCCAGGCGCTGAAGAACCTGAAAATTCCGCGCGAAAATGTGGTGGTTGCCACCAAAGTGTTTGGCGAAACGGGCACGGCCGGGGTGAACTCCCGCGGCAGTTCGCGCTATCACATCATCAGTAGTGTCAAAGAGAGCCTGCGCCGGCTGCAGCTCGATCATATCGATCTGTATCAGCTCCATGGTTTTGACCCGGCAACCCCTGTCGAAGAGATGCTCTACGCGCTGGATAACCTGGTACAGCATGGGCACGTGCGTTATATCGGCGTCTCTAACTGGGCGGCGTGGCAGATTGCCAAAGCGCTGGGCATTTCCGAACGCCTTGGACTGGCGCGTTTTGCTTCGCTGCAGGCGTATTACACCATCGCCGGGCGCGATCTGGAGCGTGAACTGATACCGATGATGCAGAGTGAAGGCGTCGGGTTGATGGTCTGGAGCCCACTGGCAGGCGGTCTGCTTAGCGGAAAATATGGTCGTGACGGGCAGAGCGAATCCGGCGGTCGCCGCCTGGAATTTGACTTCCCGCCGGTGAATAAAGAGCGTGCTTTCGATTGCGTAGATGTGATGCGCACCCTGGCCGAGCGCAAAGGTGTCTCTGTGGCGCAAATTGCGCTGGCGTGGTTGCTGCATCAGAAGGCCGTAACCAGCGTCATTATTGGTGCCAAACGTGTCGACCAGCTGGACGACAACATTGCCGCCACCGGGATCCGTTTAAGCGAAGACGAGCTTAAACAGCTTGATGCCGTCAGCGCGCTGCCGCGCGAATATCCGGGCTGGATGCTGGAGCGGCAGGGTGAATATCGTCGTCATCAGCTCTCACAACAATAACCGTCCTTCCCCCCGGTCTCGCTTCGCTGACCGGGTTTTTTTCCCGCCTTGCTCACAAAAAACGATCCTCCTCTTTGATTGATTTTTCGTCTTCGCCTATATGACTAGTCATGAAATTTTAAATGACTAGTCATATAGGGAGCGATCATGAATCAATTTCTGCCAGCCAATTTTTTATGGGGCAATTCCGTATCCAGTATGCAGACGGAAGGGGCCTGGAATGAGGGAGGAAAGGGAATGTCGGTATATGACATTCGCGAAGCCGGGGAGAACGTTTCTGACTGGAAAGTCGCGACCGATTCCTACCACCGCTATCGGGAAGATTTCGACCTGATGCAGGATCTGGGCATGAACTGCTACCGCTTTCAGATCGCCTGGAGCCGCGTATGTCCACAGGGCGACGGTGACTTCAACGACGAAGGTATCGCCTTTTATGACCGCTTTATTAACGATTTAATTGCCCGCGGCATTGAGCCGATGATCTGCCTCTACCACTTCGATATGCCGCTGGCGCTGGCGCAGGAGTACAACGGCTTTAACGATCGCCGTGTGATGGACGCGTTTATCCGCTACGGCAAAAAGATGATCGACTGTTACGGCGACCGGGTGAAGTACTGGCTGACGTTTAACGAGCAGAACATCTTCCACATGCCGGAAGCCTTCCGGATCTCGGGCTATATGAAAGGCGAGAAAACCCTGCGCGAGCTGTATGAACTGCAGCACCACACCATGGTCGCGCATATGACCCTGACCGAATACCTGCACCAGACCCGTCCGGGCCAGCTGATGGGCGGTATGCTGGCGCACCAGCTGGTCTATCCGGCGACCTGTAAACCGCGTGATATCTTCTGCGCCCAGCAGTATGACGAATTCCTCAACCAGAACCTGCTGCGCGTCTTTGCCGGCCAGGGTTACAGCCCGGCGGTGATGGCGGTCGTTGAACAGCAAGGTTTTGCGGATATCTACCGCGCTGAGGATCTTGCGCTGCTGGCGCGTACCAAAAACGACTATATGGCCTTCAGCTACTACGCCAGTAAAACCCTCGACAGCGATGCGATCCCCGAAGGAACGCCGGTCAACGATTACCTTCTGCACGGTGATAAAAATAACCCGTACCTGAAAGCGACCGAATGGAACTGGCAGATTGATCCGCTGGGCTTTCGCACCATCATCACCCGCTATTACAACGACTGGCGTATGCCGGTATTCCCGATTGAAAACGGTATTGGGGTGATCGAGTCCTGGGACGGTGTGAATCCGATTGAAGATACCTACCGTATTGACTACCACCGGGCGCATATCGAGGCGATGAAACAAGCCATGTTTGAGGATGGCGCAGAGGTGATCGGCTACCTCGGCTGGGGCTTAATCGACATTCTGAGTTCACAGGGAGACATGCGTAAGCGTTACGGCGTGGTCTATGTGAACCGTGAAAACCACGACCTGAAAGACTTAAAGCGCGTACCGAAGAAGAGCTACGCATGGTTGAAACAGGTTATCCATACCAACGGACGCGAGATGTAAGCCGTACGCTGCCGGGCCGTTTTTGTGACTGATTGAAGGGAAATATCCGCTATGTCTGAAACAAAAATAACACCGCATATGCAGTCTTTTGTCGACAGATTTGTTGAGTTCTCGGCGCGCCTGGCAAACCAGGTGCACCTGCGTTCCCTGCGCGATGCCTTCGCCACGGTCATGCCCATTTTCATCCTTGCCGGTCTGGCGGTGCTGGTGAATAACGTGGTATTCCCATGGATTTTTGAAGGCGACACGCTGGCGCATTTTAAGGTGTGGGGCGAGGCGATTATTAACGGTACGCTGAATATCGCCGCGCTGTTGCTGGCACCGATGATTGCCTGGTCGCTGGCACGCAACAAAGACTTCGACAACCCGGTCTCGGCAGTGGTTATCGCCATCAGCAGTTTTATCATTATGATGCCGATGCGCTTACAGCTTACGCCCGTCGGCAGTGACGCCACGGTGAACGTCACGCAGGTGCTGACGTTCTCCAATATTGGCTCAACCGGCATTTTTGCCGGGGTGCTGATTGGTCTGCTCTCAACGGAACTGTTTATCGCCATTTCTCGTCTGAAAGCGCTGCACATTTCTTTAGGTGAAAATGTACCGCCGGCGGTCAGTAAATCGTTTACCGCGCTGATCCCGACGATCCTGACGCTTTCCCTGTTTGCCATACTGGCCGCGCTTCTGGCGAACGTGTTGCACACGGATCTCATCCACCTGATCACCACTTTTATTCAGCAGCCGCTGCGCCTGATCAACACCAGCCTGCCGGGCACGATTTTTATCTATAGCTTTGGTAACTTCCTGTTCACGCTTGGGATCCATCAGTCGGTGGTTAACAGCGTGGTGCTGGAGCCGTTTCTGCTGATCAACACCAACGAGAATATGCTGGCCTTTGCCAACGGTCAGCCTGTCCCACATATCATCAATAATATCTTTGTACCGACCTTTGGTATGGTGGGGGGCACCGGCAGCACGATTTCCCTGCTGATTGCCATTTTCATCTTCTCACGGCAAAAATCGGCGAAACAGGTGGCCCGTTTGTCGCTGGCGCCGGGCCTGTTTAACATCAACGAGCCGGTCATTTTTGGCCTGCCGATTGTGTTCAACCTGCCGCTGATGATCCCCTTTGTGCTGCTACCTGCCATAGGTATCTGGTTTGCGTGGTTCTGTACTACCCTGGGGTTAATGTCGCGCTGTGTGGTTATGATCCCGTGGACAACTCCGCCCATTCTGAGCGCCTGGCTGGCAACGGCAGGGGACTGGCGCGCCGTGGTCGTGCAGTTGGCAATCATTGTATTTGGTGTATTCTTCTACCTGCCTTTCCTCAAAATTGCCGAGAGAGTGGCATTAAAAAACAGCGGGACAGAAAACTAACAGAAAGGAAGGACGATGGCGGCGAAGTACATCACCATAGCGCGGGAAATTAAGAAACGCATTATTAGCTCGCAATACTCCGCCAACGAACCGCTCCCGGACCAGTTTGCCCTGGCGGCGGAGTTCAGCACCAGCCGGATGACCATACAGCAGGCCATACGCCAGTTAATTGTGGAAGGGCTGATCTATACCCGTCAGGGGCAGGGGACGTTTATCCGCAAAAATTTCCTGCAACTCTCGCAGTGGGATCTTTCCGGCAGCGACTACTTCGGCGCAACAAAAACCTGGGAGCATCTGGGCACCGTTTCCAGCGTCGTGGTCCATTTCGAGCTGCGCTTTCCGAACGAGAAGGAGCAGGCCTCGCTGATGATTAACGCCGATGCGCCTGTCTATGACTTTGTTCGTTTGCGTCTGCTCAACGGTGAGCCGATGTCGCTGGACTCCACCGTAATGCCGCTTAATCTGGTGCCCGGTCTGAATAAAAGCCATCTTGAAGGCTCCGTGTTCCGCTACGTGCAGGAGACGCTGGGGCTGAAAATCATGGGGTCGTACCGGGTGGTGCGGGCGCTAAAACCGAACGCGCTGGATATGCAACACCTTATCTGCGAGCAGACCGATCCGGTGCTGGAGGTGGAGCAGGTTATCTATCTGGAGGATGGCACACCGCTTGAGTATGCCCACTGTCACTACCGTTACGACCACGGCGGGATAGTTATCGTCAATAACGGATAAAAAAAAGCGGGCATCAGAGCCCGCTTTCTTATTCTCAGACCCGGTCAGCAAAGCGCCACCGGGCAGAGGGTCAGTTCAGACGCACTGGCATACCAGAACGGTTCTGAACGGCCTGGTCAACAATCGCTGTCTCTACATCCGGCTGAGAGGTCACGGACTGCACCGCGCTGTTCAGCGTAACCGGAACGATTTCGTTGTTGTTGATCTGGTCTTCGCTGGTGGACAGCGGGTTATGTACTTCAATGTAACGGCTGCCATCCGGCTCAGACGTCGCTTTAACCGGTTCGTTGATGAACTGGACGCGGGTACCGACCGGCACGTTTTCGAACAGGAATTTGATGTCTTCGTTACGCAGACGTACGCAGCCGTGGCTTACGCGCAGGCCGATACCGAAGTTGGCGTTGGTCCCGTGAATCGCGTACAGACGGCCAATGTACAGCGCGTACAGACCCATTGGGTTATCCGGGCCTGCCGGTACAACGGCTGGCAGGGGTTCACCCGCAGCGATGTACTCTGCGTGCATTTTGGCGGTTGGCGTCCAGGTTGGGCCTGCTTTCTTACGCTCAACTTTGGTCGTCCAGTTCATTGGGGTGTCTTTACCCAGCTGGCCGATACCGATTGGCAGCACGATAACCGTGTTGGTGCCTTTCGGGTAGTAATACAGACGCATTTCCGCGCTGTTGATGACGATACCTTCATGGACGGTATCCGGCAGGATCAGCTGCTGAGGAATGTTCAGCACGGTACCGGCTTTAGGCAGATACGGGTCAACACCCGGATTCGCTTCCAGCATGTTAGACAGGCCCAACTGGTACTGCGCCGCGAAATATTCCAGTGGCTGAGCGTTACCTTCAGGCACCGTGACCACCTGGTTTTGACCAACCAGACGGCTACCGTCTGTCGGCAGCGGATAAGTCACCGCAGAAGCGGTTTTGCAAAAACCTACTACGGCTAACGCCGCCGCAAAAAGCGTTGTTAATTTCATGTTCATGTTGTGCGAGGTATCTAAGCCATTCCGGCGATGAGTTGATAAGTCTGAATCTTGATGGGAGCGCATTATATGTGCATTCCCGCTAACAGGGAATTCAGATGTGTACGAAATCACATTTTTTTCGATTTTGTTAAAGTTTAGCGGATTGCCGCAACGCGGGATCTCAATTCGGAATTGTGGCATAATGCCGTGTTTATCACACTTTTCGCAGGAATCTCCCCGTGTTAGTTACCAGCAACGTCACTATGCAGTTTGGCAGTAAGCCGCTGTTCGAAAACATTTCCGTCAAATTTGGCGGCGGCAACCGTTACGGCCTGATTGGCGCCAACGGTAGCGGTAAATCTACTTTTATGAAAATCCTCGGCGGTGATTTAGAGCCGACGCTGGGCAACGTTTCGCTCGATCCAAACGAGCGCATCGGTAAGCTGCGTCAGGATCAGTTCGCCTTTGAAGAGTTCACCGTGCTTGACACCGTTATCATGGGACACGCGGAGCTGTGGGAAGTGAAGCAGGAGCGCGATCGCATCTACGCTCTGGCGGAGATGAGCGAAGAAGATGGCTACAAAGTGGCCGATCTCGAAGTGCTGTACGGCGAAATGGATGGCTACTCTGCGGAAGCGCGTGCGGGCGAGCTGCTGCTGGGTGTGGGTATTCCGGTAGAACAACATTACGGCCCGATGAGCGAAGTCGCGCCAGGCTGGAAACTGCGTGTTCTGCTGGCGCAGGCGCTGTTCTCTAATCCGGATATCCTGCTGCTCGACGAACCAACGAACAACCTGGACATCGACACCATCCGCTGGCTGGAGCAGACGCTGAACGATCGCGACAGCACCATGATCATCATCTCGCACGACCGTCACTTCCTGAACATGGTGTGTACACACATGGCGGACCTGGACTACGGCGAGCTGCGCGTTTATCCGGGCAACTACGACGAGTACATGACGGCAGCCACGCAGGCGCGTGAACGTCTGCTGGCGGATAACGCCAAGAAGAAAGCCCAGATTGCTGATCTGCAGTCTTTCGTCAGCCGCTTCAGCGCGAACGCCTCTAAATCTCGCCAGGCGACCTCTCGTGCGCGTCAGATTGACAAGATCAAGCTTGATGAAGTGAAAGCGTCCAGCCGTCAGAACCCATTCATCCGCTTCGAGCAGGACAAGAAACTGTTCCGTAATGCGCTGGAAGTGGAAGCCCTGGCTAAAGGTTTTGAAAACGGTCCGCTGTTTAAAAACTTTAACCTGCTGTTGGAAGTGGGCGAGAAGATTGCCATTCTGGGTGCCAACGGCGTGGGTAAATCCACTCTGCTGAAAACCCTGGTCGGCGAACTGCAGCCGGATAACGGTACCGTGAAGTGGTCTGAAAACGCGCAGATTGGTTACTACGCACAGGACCATGAATACGAGTTCGAAAACGACCTGACCGTCTTCGACTGGATGAGCCAGTGGAAGCAAGAAGGCGATGACGAGCAGGCGGTGCGCAGCATTCTGGGTCGTCTGCTGTTCAGCCAGGACGACATCAAGAAGCCTGCTAAAGTGCTGTCCGGTGGTGAAAAAGGGCGCATGCTGTTCGGCAAGCTGATGATGGAAAAACCTAATATCCTGGTGATGGATGAACCGACTAACCACCTGGATATGGAATCTATCGAATCGCTGAACATGGCGCTGGAGATGTATCAGGGGACCCTGATCTTCGTCTCTCACGACCGTGAATTCGTCAGCTCGCTGGCGACCCGCGTGATCGAAATTACGCCTGAGCGCGTGGTGGACTTCACCGGTAACTACGAAGATTACCTGCGCAGTAAAGGTATCGAGAGTTAAAAAAAGCCCGGTGGCGCTACGCCTACCGGGCCTGTGTTTGATGCCCTCTCCCTGTGGGAGCGGGCATCAGGCCGCACTACACTGCCCACTCATTCCCTTCAATACCATTCACCAGCAGCGTGCGTTTTTCCCCGGCCGGTAACGATATCTTCAGCGCTTTCCACGCCGGACGATAATCTCCCCGCGCACTGACCTTCAGGTTGATGGTGGCACCGTCGCATGCCATGTCCCATTCCACCCACAGCGCATTGCCGTTCTGATAGCCCCAGCTTTCACCATCGTCTTCAAACAGCAGGCCCGCGGTTGAACCGACGCCTTTCACCGGGAACAGTTTCAGCTCACGGGTAGTGTCTTTTTCCGCGCTGACATGCGTAATGCGTTCGCTGAGCGGCAGACCCGCACCGGCACGTACCAGCAGCGGCAATTTCTCCAGCGGCGCATCACGTACGATCCACTGCCCGCCAGCGAACCACTCGTGGGTGTAAAAATCGTACCAGCCCGTTTCGTTATCCGGCAGCCAGACGCATCGCTCGCGCTGCCCGGCCTCCACCACGCTGGCCACCAGCAGGTCGCGACCCAGCAGGAAATCATCGTTCTCCTCAAACGTCTGCGCATCGTGTTCGTGGTCGAGGAAGGTCGGGCGTAGCATCGGTTCGTCGTCGGTATGCGCCTGCCAGAGCAGGGTATAAAGGTACGGCAGCAGACGATAACGTAATTCAATGGCACCACGAATAGCCGGCGTCACGCCCGGATACATCCACGGCTCGTTAACGGTGTGGTCATCATTCCATGAGTGAATGGTAAAGCGCGGATGCATCACGCCGTTTTGCACCCAGCGTACGAACAGTTCCGCGTCGGGTTTGTCGCCGGAAAAACCACCGACATCATGGCCCACATTAAACAGCCCGGACAGGCTCATTCCCAGACCCATGCGGGTGTTATAGCGCAGGGTATCCCAGCTGGTACGGTTATCGCCGCTCCAGGTCTGGACGTAACGTTGCATGCCCGCGCAGCCGGAGCGGGAAATGAGATACGGACGTTTTTCCGGGGCAAAACGCTGCTGCGCTTCCAGCGAGGCACGCATCATCAGCAACGGCATCACCGGGCGAATGTGCTTGATCGCGATTTCCTTGCCAAAGCCGTGGCAGCGGGCTTCGCCATCCCACACTTCATATTCGTTGTTGTCGTTCCAGGTGGAGTCGATCCCCATCTCAAGCAGCTGCGTGGTTACCCCTTCCTGCCACCATTTCACCGTCTGTGGGTTGGTAAAATCGAGGTGAGAACCTTCGTCATCCCAGAAGCTAGAGCGTTCTGGCGCGTCGGTTTCTGAATCGCGGATGAACAACCCGTTTTCCGCAACTTCGTTATAGCGCGGGTGATCCTGCAGCAGGCATGGCTTGATGTTGGCCGCCAGCTTTAACCCCGCGTCGTGGAAAGCCTGGGTCATCACCTTCGGCTGCGGCACCTTGTCGTGGTTCCAGTTAAAGACGTAGCGCTTGCCGTTGATCGAGGTATAGCCCGAAGAGAGCTGGAATGAGTCGCAGGGAATAGCATGTTCTTCGCACAGACGAATAAAGTTCATCAGCTGGTTCTGCGCATCCGGCGCGTCGGTGTAATGCATGGTCGAACCGCTGTAGCCCAGGCTCCATTTCGGCCCGAAGAGCGTTTTCCCGGTCAGACGCACGAAAGCTTTGGTCACGTCCAGCGCCCGTTTTCCCGTGAACAGGTAGTAATCGATGTCGCCCGCTTCCGCCTGCCAGCGACGATAGGCAGTGTGATAGTTGTCAATCTCGTTGCCCAGATCCAGCCAGCAGCTGCTCAGGTTGTCGTAGAAGAGCCCGTAGCTCACGTCATCGCGACGGGTGAGGGTGAACGGAATATGTTTGTACAGAGGATCGGTGCTGGCCGCGTTGTAGCCCATTGCATCGAGGTTGCGCATCTCGTAGCGTTTACCGTTACGCTGCAGATCGCCGGCTTTCTCACCCAGACCGTAGAAGCGTTCATCCTTGCGACGGCTCAGGTAGTGCGCCGCACCGTCGCCATGGGCATTCAGCAGATAGGCACTGGTTGGACGGTCGTTGACCAGCGGCTGCCACTCACCCGCCTCATTGCGGTAGTGCCACTCCAGCCACAGCGGCTGATGCACGGTCACACGCAGCTGTTCGGTGGCAACCGTCAGCACGTCGTCCTGCTGCGTCAGCGTCCAGGCGGGGCAGGTGAAACCACTCAGGTCGTCGCGGCGGCGACCTTCCCACGGCACATCTTGCTGCGGGGCGATGCTCCAGGTGCGATCCAGCGTCAGCTCACCTTTGCGTTTAATCAGCACGCGGAACAGATTTTCTTCCAGCACATACAGGCACAGACGATGCTGGTTATCGACCAGCAGTTCCAGATGATTTGCCGACTGCTTATCAACGGTCCAGTTTTTCAGGGTTTTCATATGCAATACATCCACTATCAGGCGCGCTTGGCGCGACGTTCAGCAATAAATGCCACCAGGAAAACAGCGCCAATCAGGTCAAAGAACCCCATGGCAATAAAGAGCGGGTTAAAGCCGATTTTGTCGGCGGTCACCCCAATTAACAGGGAGAACAGGAAGCTGGCGATCCAGGCCGCCGAGCCGCGCATGCCGTTAACGGTCGCCATCTGACCTTTATCAAATGACTCCACGACCAGGGCGCTGAGCATGCAGGAGATGATCTGATGCCCAAAACCGCCGATGGAGATCAGCACGATGGTGATATACGGGTCGCGGGTAATGGCCACGACGGCCAGGGAGATCATCAGGAATGCGCCGGTGACGGAGCTGGCCACCACCGAGTTCACACGGCTGCAGCCGAACAGTCGCGCATACAGACGGGTGAGGTAGCCGCTTGCCACGCTGCCGAGGTCCGCGGCAAGGAACGGCAGCCAGGCAAACATCGCAATCTGCTTCAAATCCATGCCGTGCTCTTTGGCGAGATACAGCGGAACCCAGAAGCTCAGCACGGCCCAGGCCGGTTCGGCCATAAACGCCGGAAGGGCGATACCGTAGAAGCGCTTATTTTTGGAGACATTTTTCAGCGCGGTGAGGAAGGGCAGTTTTACCGCAGGCGGTTCGTTATCCTGCTTGATAAACGCCAGTTCGTCCTTGCTCAGGTTCGGATGCTGTTCCGGGTTGTGGTAAAAAGCCCACCAGAGGATCACCCACAGCAGCGCCAGCACGCCGGTAAACATAAATGCGCCCTGCCAGCCAAACGAGGCGTGCGCGAAATAGATGATGGGCGGTGCCAGCATCGCGCCAATGGAGAACCCTACGCCCGCCCAACCGGCCGCGACAGGACGTTCCGATTTCGGGAACCACTCGCCAATGGTTTTCGCATTCGCCGGCGTGGCGGCCGCTTCAGAAGCACCCATAAAGAAGCGTAAGATAGCCAGGTGCAGCCAGCTGCCCGCCCCGGCGTGGAAAATACACATCAGCGCCCAGATCCCGGCGCAGACCATAAAGCCAATCTTCAGACCAATCACGTCGATCAACCAGCCGCACAGAGGCTGGAAAATGGTGTAGGCAATCTGAAATGCCCCGACGATCCAGGAGTATTGCTCGGTGGTGATCCCAAGGCTCTCTTTCAACTCAGGGGCGAGAATACCCAGCGAGTTTCGGGTGATGTAGTTAACGGTGACGCCCAGTAAGAACAGCACCAGCACATACCAGCGCAGGTTCTTAATGACGCGACGGGTTTTGCTTGTCGCAACGGTGTTATTGATGTCCTGACTCATTTTACTCTCCACAAGACGGACGGTAAGGGGACGGAGGTTCAGGTGTCACACAGATTTTTATGGCTTTGATTTCTATCCGTTTTAATTTCGAAGTTGCTATACAACTAGTATGGAAGTGGTGTGACAAATTCACCTTAAGGGAGAAAATGAGCGGGCAATAGTGGATTTTGTGCAAAATTTCTCATCAATGACATAAATCATCTGGCATGATGCTTTTCATGCCAGTTACTGCCTGATGAGTACGCTATGAAAATTTTTTCATTTCGCAAATGGAGCCAGATCACAAAATGGACAAAAGGCTAAAAATCACCGAAATTGCCGCCCGCACACAGCTCTCCATCAGCACCGTGTCGCGGGTGCTGGCAGGAAAAGCGAACACCAGTGAAAAAGCGCGCGCCAGAGTACTGGCTTGTGCGCGGGAGTTGGGGGTGATGGACGGTCTGGCGGCGGGGCGTCTGCTGCTCAACAGCCTGGTGGTTTTTGCGCCACAGCGCGCCTTTGACGAGCGGTCCGACATCTTTTACTACCGCGTGATTCAGAGCGTGAGTAAAGGCCTTGCTTCCCACGATGTCCGTCTGCGTTATTGCGCGCTGGAAGAAAATGACAGCGACGCACAGCTTTTTCTGGCACGGATGAACGAGCCGGAGACACAGGCCGCTATTCTTCTCGGTATCGACGATCCGCATATCCACGATCTGGCGGTGGATGTGGGTAAACCCTGCATGCTGATTAACTGCCGCGACCGGCATATGCGCCTGCCTGCAGTGGCACCGGACCACCGCTCGATAGGTGAGCGGGCCGCGGACTATCTGTTTGAAATGGGACACCGTGAGGTGATGAATGTCCTCTGCCTGCGGCGTTACACCATGGAACTGCGTCTGGCCGGGATCCGCGATGCGTGGCAATCTCACAACCTGAAATTCAACGATAAACGCGATCTGCTGGTGGCTCCGAGCTTCAGCGCGCGCGAAACGGAAGAGCTGGTCACCTCCTGGCTCCGTCAAATGCAGGGTAAGGATCTGCCCACCGCATTTTTGGTCGGCGGCGATTTTATGGCGGCGGGCACCATCAGTGCGCTGCAAAAACAGGGCTTGCGCGTGCCGCAGGATATCTCGGTGATGAGCATTGACGGGTTTAATCTGGCGGCCATTCAGGATGTTCCGCTCACGGCGGTGCACGTACCGCGCGATGAACTGGGAACCGAAGCGGTGCATATGCTTCAGCAACGGCTGATGCGCCCGGATGCGCCGGTGGGAACGTTATTGCTTAACGGCACGCTGGCCGTGCGGGGATCTGTCCGGCGGATACGTCAGGGGAAACGACGCACCGCCGTGGAGCGGGAAGGGTTATACGACAGTTAAGCCATACCCAATGCACGCTTGCCGTGAATATTCAGATCGTTCACGGTAAAGCGGTCCTGCCAGTTTTTTTCATAATCTTCGCGCGGGAAATCGCCCGGCGATGCACCGGTTTCCAGCGCTGCTTTCACTTTTTTCGCATAGGCGAGGTTTTTCTCGCACATCGGGGCGGCAGGGATATACATTACGTTGCCCCAGCCTTGCTGATTTTCCACCGGTGCAACGGAGTGGATGACGTCACAGTGCCACCACACGGAATCGCCTGCTTCCAGTGCAGGGATGCTGCTCAGCGCTTCGATTAACAGCGGATGCCATTTCTCGGAGACCGGCAGGACACGTCCCGGCGCGACGCCGCAGAGTTCATCTTCCGGGACATCATCCAGCAGCGGACGCAGCAGAATGTAGGCCATCGCTTCCGGAATAGGCACCACATGCAGCAACCCCTGACCCGGGATCATATCTGACAGCGCCGTCCAGCCCTGGAAGGTACGGAATACAGAACATTTTGTGGTGTTATCCACGGTGTACTCTTCCACTTCGGTACGGTGTGCGGCGTTCCACGGATCGTATTTATCCACGTTGCCGTCAAAAACGCGGGCAAAGACCTGCTGATAGGCCGGCAGCAGCCAGCGCTCCAGCGCGCCGGAATCGGTATGCGCACCCAGCCCTTTAGAGGTGGTACCCGGTGGGCGACGACGAATACGGTCCGGATAAATGACGCTGACGTCCGGATCGAACCACTGTTTGCCATTACTCTCGAAGGTCCATAAACGGTTCAGGAACGACTGTACCTGCGCCATCTCTTCACTCTGGCGGGCCTGCATTTGCGCCTGCGACCAGTAGATAGGATAAATTTCCGGACGTGAGGCGGTTAAGGTACCAAAGAAGTTATCGCCCGGACCTTTATAGACCTCATCAAACCGGTTGAGATCGAGGTAGTCGAGCATCGATTGATCCCACGCCAGCGCCTGCTCGCGAGGGAAGTGACCTTTAATCACCGCGCAGCCACGGCGTTTGACCGCGTCACGCTGTGCCTGGGTGATCGTCCCGTTTTTCACATCCGCAAACGGGATAACCGGCCAGACGGTTTCACCTTTGTTCTTCAGGGCATTAATTTCCGCCACGCGGGTCGCGATTTTATCGCTGAGCGTGTCGAATACCGCCTGAACGTCTCCGATCTGCGCACGTAATTCACGCTTCAACTGACGAATCGCTGCTTTATGGTCCGCAGGCAAACTTTCACTGGTAAACGTCATAACTGCCTCGCATCTTTCATTCGAAAGTAAAAATATCTACAAGTGATACTTTAAGTTAAAAATTAGTTAATGCAAGTTTAAATATTTGACGTGTGCCACAGGATGGAAAAAGAGTGAGGTGCCGGAGCAGTGCTCCGGCAAGAGAGAGATTACGCGTCGAACGGGGAGTGGTCGTCAAGCACGGCCTGAATCACATTCAGTGCGCCCTGATGGTTGTTGTCATCCGTGCTGTAGCGGCAGATCGTTTTGATGCTCTGCGCCGCGTTGCCCATGGCAAAATTGTATTTCACCAGCTTCAGCATTTCAGCATCGTTGCCGCTGTCCCCGATTGCCACGCACGCCTGCGGCGAGATTTTCCAGCGCTTCAGCAGACGGCTAATACCGTTGGCTTTGTGCAGGCCCGGGATAATCAAATCGACAAACCCAAAACCGCTGGTGACGGGTTTCATAATCCCGTCGAGGGAGACGTGCAGTTTGTCGACAAGATTCGGGATATCGCTGTCCGGCAGATTCAGGGAGAATTTGAACAGCACGTCGTCAATTTCGCGGTAATCACGGATGCGTTTTAAGCGGTGGTAGTGCTTTGACATGAGCGCCACAAACGCGTCCGGCGCCCGTTCGCTGACGTAGGCGCTCTCCAGCCCACAGGCCACAAAGTTGAGCGCGTTGTCTTTCAGCAACTCGCCAATGACAATTTGCGACTCATGGCGGGTCAGTTCACCGTGAAAAATCTGCTCACCGTGATCGAACACCAGCGCGCCATTTTCCGCCACGAAGGAGATCTGATCTTTCAGTTCCGGGAAGAAGGAGATGAGCTGGTAATACTGGTTGCCGCTGGCGACAACAAATTCAATATCACGGGCTTTAAGCTGCTCAAACTGTGCCTGAAAGCGGTCGCGGTCGTACTGCTTGGCATCATCAAGGAAAGTTCCGTCCATATCGGTGACGATAACTTTTACGGTCATACTGTGCTCCTGAGTCACTGCGTTTGAAACATTCTAATAACAAGGTGACGGAGAGCACAAATTTAATTTCATTCGAAAGTCAAAGCAAAGCGGCAACCGAAATTGCCGCTTAAAGACAGGTTCCCTCTCCTTGATGGGAGAGGGCATAAGTCTGAAGAGAGTTAAAGCGTGTGCTCGGTACGCGCAATAATATCGTCCTGCGCATCCGGCGACAGGGCGGTAAAGAACGCGGAGTACCCTGCGACGCGCACCACCAGGTCACGATACTGGTCCGGGTGTTTCTTCGCTTCCAGCAGCGTTTCACGCGAAACGATGTTGTACTGAATATGCCAGCCCTTGTGCACTTCAAAGAAGGTACGCAGAAGCACCATCAGTTTCTGACGGTCACTGTCATTTTCCAGCGTCGACGGATTGAGCTTCTGGTTTAACAGTACCCCGCCGAGGATCGCTTCGGTTGGCAGTTTGCCGACAGAGCCAATTACCGCCGTCGGGCCGAGGTGGTCAGTACCGGAGGCCGGGCTGGCTCCTTCTGCCAGCGGAGTATGCGCCTTACGTCCATCCGGGGTTGCCATCGTTGCCGCGCCAAACGGCACGTTCGCGGAGATAGATGACGTGCCGGCATAGTAGTTACCGCCAATCGGACCACGGCCATAGCGCGGGTTATGGTACTGCTTCAGCTCGGCAATATAGGTTTCGTAGGCACGGGTCAGCAGCATATCCACGCTGTCGTCATCGTTACCGTATTTTGGCGCGCCGTTGATCAGCCGCTGACGCAGCTGCTCGTGGGTCAGCCCGTCGAAATCATCGGCCAGAGCGGCGGCCAGCTGTTGCTGACCTATCGTACCCTGTTCGAAGACCAGTTTTTTCACCGCGGCCAGGCTGTTGCCCAGGTTAGCAATACCCACCTGCAGGCCTGACACCCAGTCATACTTCGCGCCGCCTTGTTTGATGCTTTTCGCGCGTTCTATGCAATCATCCACCAGCGCTGAGCAGAGAATATCGGGGACGTTCTCTTCCAGCATCGTGTCCACCACATACTCAATCTCGATAGATTTGCGGGTGTAGTAGCGGATCTGGGTATCCCACGCTGCCATCACCTCTTCGAAGTTATCGAAGTTACCGGCAGAGAGTGCTTTCTCCTGTGGCAGGAATACCTTACCGCTGGTGGCATCGCGGCCGCCTTCCAGCGCTGCCAGCATCACGCGGGCGAAGTTGATAAAGCTCATGCCGGTGCAGCGATAACCCCATTTGCCACCTACTGCGGTTTCGATGCAGCCAATCGCGGCATAGTCATAGGCATCCTCTTTTTCGACGCCGAGCTTGATGAATTCCGGAATGACAATCTCATCGTTGTTGAACGCGGGCATACCAAAGCCGCAGCGGATCACCTGCACGCAGGCGTCGAGGAAGTCATTGCTCATGCCCGCATGATAACGCACGCTCAGGTTTGGCTGCGTGGAGCGCAGACGACCGCAGGATTCCAGAATCGCGTAGCTGAGCGGATTGACTGCGTCCATAGGCTCACCGTTGATCAGCGTCTGTCCACCGATGGTGACGTTCTGATACAGCGGGCTACCCGCTGAGGCTTTGGAGTGCGAGCCGGAGCGGATTTTGTTCACTTCCAGCAGCTTTAGCCAGCAGCTGTGCAGCAGCTCGATGGCATGTTCGCGGTCGAGGCTCTGGTTCAGCTCCACGTCGCGGCGGTAGTACGGATAGAGGTACTGGTCCATGCGGGCAAACGAGACGGAGTGGCCGTTGGACTCAATCTGCAGAATAAGCTGGATGAAGTAGCACAGCTGCAGCGCCTGCCAGAAGGTTGTTGGCGGCTGATGGGCAATCACATCACAGTTTTCTGCCATCGCCAGCAGCTCGTCGCGACGGCTTTCACGGGATTCGGTTGCCGCCATTTCACGCGCCAGCGCGGCGAAACGTTCGATGTGCAGGCTGACCGCTTCCAGCACAATATCGATCGCTTTCAGGAACTGTTCCCCGTGAAGGTCGTCGAGCACCGTCAGGTTGATACGCGAACGACGCTCGGCCACTTTGTCGCGCAGACCATCGAGGCCTTTCTCCAGCAGCAGCGGGAAGTTAACCGCCAGGTGTGCGTCGCCGGAGGTCATGTTGCCTTCCGCTTTGATAATGCCGGTTTCCAGCAGCCCTTTTTGCTCGTCGGTGAACATGCCGTAGCAGCGATCCTGCACCGTCTGGCCGCGCCACCATGGGCAGATCTCATGCAATACGCGCTTGTTTTCTTCGCTCACCGCAAAGCCTGCGCCCGGACGGTCCGCCAGATCGTCAATCTCTTTTTCAATCCACGAGACGGTGTATTCCGGGAAAATTGGCGCGGCGCGGACTTCACTGGCCTGGTTACCGATGATCAGCTCATCGTGTTTTATCCAGATGGTGCGCTGCGCGAGGTGATGCGCCAGCGCCAGCGCGCGACGCACCGGGATCGGCTTGTCCATATGCTGCTGGTACATCTCGGTGTAATGCAGGGCGCGCTCGGTACAGACCGGCGGCTTCACGATATGCACGAGGGCCGTTTTGTGTGCTTTTATGCGCTCGCTAAGGGTGTTGAGATTCAGGGTCGTCATAAGTTTATCCTCGTAAGGTCGCGGTTAACCCTTTCTGGCAGGCGTACTGCTGTGCGAAGTCCAGAAGCGCAGGATCATCCAGCGGTTTATCAGGGGCAGAGTAGGGTTGGCCGAGCAGGGTATATTTGTTCATGCCCAGCGTGTGGTACGGCAGAAAATGGATCTCGCGGACGTTGAGTTCGTCTGCGGCAAAATTGGTGATGGCGGTAATCGACGCTTCATCGGCGTTGAAGCCCTGAATCAGCGGTACGCGGATGGTGACCTGTTTACCGGCGGCGGCCAGGCGTTTCAGGTTATCAAGGATCCGTTTGGCGGAACCGTCGGTCCACTGTTTGAACGTCCTGCCATCAACGTGTTTCAGGTCCGCCAGGAACAGATCGACATACGGTAATGACGGTGCAATATAATGCCATGGCACGTGGAGACAGGTTTCCACGGCGGTATGTATGCCTTGCTCATGGCTGGCTTTAAACAGGGCATGAGCCAGATCGGGATTCATAAACGGTTCACCGCCGGACAGGGTTATCCCGCCGCCGCTGCGGTCATAGAACGGCTTGTCGCGCAGTACGGTGGACATAATCTCTTCGACCTGCTTTTCTTCACCACAGACGGTGAGCGCCTGCGTTGGGCAGCAGTCGGTGAGGGCGTTGAGAGTCTCTTCGTTAAGCTTTTCACGGTGGATAACCAGCCCATTCAGCGCACGATCGATAATGCCCGGCGCCGCTTTCTGGCACAGTTCGCAGCCTTCCAGGCACAGCCGTGCGTCAAAGAGCACATCCCGGTGGCGGGAGCGGCTTTCCGGATTCTGGCACCAGCGACAGCCCAGCGAGCAGCCTTTCAGGAACACCACGGTACGAATACCGGGGCCATCGTGGGTAGAGTAACGCTGAATATTGAAGATCATGTTTTCGCCTCTCATCTTGCATATGAAGATTAAATTACTTTCGAATGAAAGTTATCTTGATGCAGGTCAACTCCTGAGCAGGTTTTGTCGTGATAGGGTAAATGCAGGCTAAATTTGAGGGTTACATCATGGAACTTTATCTCGATACTTCTGACGTCGCGGCAGTGAAACGGCTGGCGCGTATCTTCCCGCTGGCGGGCGTGACCACGAACCCCAGTATCGTGGCGGCAGGGAAAACGCCGCTCGAGGCGCTGCTACCGGCGCTGCAGGATGCGCTCGGCGGGAAAGGTCGCCTGTTCGCGCAGGTCATGGCGACCACCGCTGAAGGGATGGTGGAAGAGGCGCGTAAACTGCGCACCATTATCAACGATCTGGTGGTTAAAGTGCCGGTAACGGCGGAAGGTCTGGCGGCGATCAAAATGCTGAAAGCGGAAGGGATCCCGACGCTGGGTACGGCGGTGTACGGTGCAGCACAAGGGATGCTGTCCGCGCTGGCGGGCGCTGAGTATGTTGCCCCTTACGTTAACCGCGTGGACGCGCAGGGCGGGGACGGGATCCAGACGGTAGTTGAACTGCAGCAGCTTCTGACGCTGCATGCCCCGCAGTCAAAAGTGCTGGCCGCGAGCTTCAAAACGCCGCGTCAGGCACTGGACTGCCTGCTGGCAGGTTGTGAATCCATCACCCTGCCGCTGGATGTTGCTCAGCAGTTTATTACTTCGCCTGCGGTGGATGCGGCAATAGTAAAGTTTGAGCAGGACTGGCAAGGGGCGTTTGGCAGAACGACGCTCTGATACGGTTGCCGGGTTATGCTAACGCTTGCCCGGCAACCATTTAGCGTCCGCATACCTCACAGCCGGGGTTGCGCATCAGTTTCATCTCGCGGAACTGGCAGGTCATCGCGTCATACATCACGATTTTCCCCGCGGCAGGCGTACCGTAATGCGCCAGCACTTTGATCGCTTCCATGGCCTGCAACGAACCTATGACACCGACTAACGGAGCCATGACGCCCGCCTCCACGCAGGTGAGGGCGTTCTCGCCAAACAGACGGCTCAGGCAGCGATAGCACGGTTCGCCCCCGGCGTAGGTAAAGACGCTGATTTGGCCTTCCATGCGAATGGCGGCACCGGAGACCAGCGGCGTTTTGTGGGCAAAACATCCTGCATTCAACTGATTGCGAATGGTGACGTTATCGGTGCAGTCCAGCACCAGATCGTGTCGTGCTATCTGTGCCGACAGCGCCTCATCATCCAGCAGGGCGTCAATCAGGGTGAACTTCACGTTAGGATTGATGCGCGCCAGCGCCGCACGGGCAGATTCCACTTTTGGCTGGCCGAGGGTCGCGTCGCTGTGCAGCGTCTGGCGCTGAAGGTTCGACACCGACACGGTATCGAAATCCAGCAGCGTCATATTGCCCACCCCCGCCGCGGCCAGGTACTGGGCCGCAGCGCAGCCC